>CAYUQV010000012.1:0-70755 GCA_964446885.1 uncultured Methylocucumis sp. | reverse complement strand
AACTGCCGACACGAGGATTTTCAGTCCTCTGCTCTACCGACTGAGCTACCTAGGCTTAAATTCGGTAATCAATTCCTGTCCATGAAATTGTTTTTTTTGTAGTGGTGCCCAGGGGCAGAATCGAACTGCCGACACGAGGATTTTCAGTCCTCTGCTCTACCGACTGAGCTACCTAGGCGTGCCTACAAAAGACGGCTATTAAACAGGATAAATCTGTCCCCGTCAAGCAGGACTTAGGTTTTTCTTATTTCACCGGACTGATTCGGTCGCGAGAGTTTGCCCGTTTTCTTTATCGGCTTCCTGTTTGTTGTGTTCGGAAAGCAATGTACCGCCCACCAAAAAGGCCAACACCAATAAATAAACGCACGACGCCACATAGCGGGCTTTTTTGCTTTGCTGATAACTGTCCATGCTTATTCCTCCGGTTTGTGTATGGTGTTCAAACGGGCAAGGCTCGCACCGCTTTCCTCGTCATCATCGTGTTTAGGTACTAACCTTGCGAACAGCAAACCAATCTCAAACAACATCCACATCGGCACAGCCAGCAAGGTTTGGGAAATGGCATCGGGTGGAGTCAGGAACATCGCGATCACAAACACACCAACAATCACATAAGGCCGCTTTTCCGCCAAATCAGCCACGGAAATGAAACCCGTCCAAACCAAAACAATCGTGAAAATGGGGATTTCAAAACACACGCCAAACGCAAAAAACAAAGCCAGGACAAAATCCAAATACTGGGTGATGTCGGTCATGACCGTCACGCCTATCGGTGCAGCAGCGGTCAGGAATTTGAAAATGATCGGGAACACCAGCAAATAGGCAAAAGCCACACCGATATAAAACAACAAGGTGCTGGCGATCAACAGCGGTAGCACTAGGCGTTTTTCATGCCGATATAGCCCAGGCGCGACGAATGCCCAGAATTGATAGAGGATGACGGGGACGCAAGCAAATATCGCCACCACCGCAGCCAACTTAAAGGGGGTAAAAAACGGCGATGCCACTTCAATGGCAATCATGGTGCTGTTTTTCGGCAAATACTGCAACAACGGCCCGGCCAAAAAACTGTAAATTTGATTGGCATAACTCGCCAGTCCCAAGAACACCACCAAAACGCATAACACCACCTTCAACAAGCGGTCACGTAACTCCACCAAATGGCTGATAAACGGCTGGCCTTGCGGCTCTTCAAAATCCAATTTATCCATGGGAATCGGGATGTTTAAGGTCATCTTGCAATGCGTCAAACGAGGCTTTGACGGTTTGTGACGTGTTGTGCAGCTCGTCTTGCAACTTGTGCAATTCGTCCAAACCGGATTGTTCCTGCATCAACTGGCGCATTTCTTCGGCTTGCAGTTCGGCGTGGATTTCAGCTTTGACATTGGCGACCATAGAACGGGTTTTGCCCAACCAAAACCCCGCCAAACGCGCCACCTTCGGCAAGCGTTCCGGGCCTATCACCAACAACGCGACCAGCCCGATCATACACAATTCTGAAAAGCCGACCTCAAACATAGCTTTTAAGCCTGGTCATTTTTTTTGCTGGCCACTTCACCTTCAATGGTGTTTTCATCCTTGCCGTCTGTCTCGCCTTCCTTCATCGCCGTTTTGAAGCCCTTAATGGCCCCGCCCAAATCCGCGCCAAGATTGCGCAGGCGTTTGGTGCCAAAAACGACTATTACTATCGCCAAAACGACCAATAAATGTGGGATGCTAAAGCCCATGTGTGCCTCCAATAAATTTGCTGTGGGATAGGGTTAACTGATTAGGGGGTGCGCCGCGCTTTTTCTTCCAGGCCTGACAAACCAAAACGCCGTTGCAATTCGTTAAGGACATCATCAGGATGCAAGCCTTGCGCCGCCAGCATCACCATACAATGGAACCACAAATCGGCGGTTTCATAAATGATTTGTTCCTTATCGCCGTTTTTCGCGGCAATAATCGTTTCGGCGGCTTCCTCGCCGATTTTTTTCAAAATGCTGTCCAGCCCCTTAGTGTAGAGGCTGGCGACATAAGATTTATCGGCGGTTTGCTGTTTACGGTCTTCAAGGACTTGGGCGAGTTGGGTCAGGGTGTTGTTCATAATTTTGAGTATTGTTTTTAATTCAATAACTTGAAAATTGATTAAAAATTCTCGCCCAATCGCTTGGATGAGGCATTTTAAACATTTGCACAAATTGAATGCTACCAAGCGTTGCTTTCACTGCGTCCTTCAATTCGGAGGTGCAGCCATTTAAAATAATATTAGGGCTATAGGATATAACTCTTGCTTTAAAATCCTGTTCCAATTCTGGATACAAAGCACGCCAAATTTTATCCCTTAGCTCCTTAAGAACATTTTTAGGAAGATTTTTAGGACGTCTATTGATCTTATGAATTTCGTATAGTGAAGTTTGAAAAGGAACAGGATTAACAAAGAAAATCTTATATTTCATATTTGGATTTAATATAAGCCCTTTGTAGGTAAGTATTGGCAGAACACAAGTCGTGAAGTATTTATAAAAATTCACACCTGTTGTTCCATTCGCTGGTGACAGTGGTTTAAAAAAACCATCTTCACTATATTCCTTTTTGTGTGGTGACTCTAGTACAACTAAGATGACTTGAGTATTTTCATCAGTTTCTGGAATATCTTGGTCTTCTCTAGAAATATCATCTTTTGATGGAGGCACCTGTATTGGTTGACCATTTGTCTTAGTCAGTAGCCAAGCATTACTTTTAGATATTAAGTTGTAACGATATTTGTCTTTGACCTTTTTATACTCACGAAAAAAATAACTTTTTACTCTTAGTGTATTGTTTTGTTTTTCAAAAAACTGGTTGGACGAACTATTAGAAAACAGCTCATATTCTTCTTTGGTAATAGCCACTGGAATTCGTTTAATCTCCCGATAGACATCGTAATCCAAAAACAATTTAGCCAAAGTAATCACCTATAAATCTCATCAGGATTTTTCAAAACAGGTTCGACCGCCTGCCATTGCCCGTCTATCAATTGCCGATAAAAGCAACTTTCGCGGCCTGTGTGGCAAGCAATACCGCCTTCCTGTTCAATTTCCAACAAAATCACGTCTTCATCACAATCTAATTGGATGCTAAGGACTTTTTGCCGATGCCCGGACTCTTCGCCTTTACGCCATAACTTATTACGCGAGCGTGACCAATAGACAGCGTAGCCTTCTTGGGCGGTCAATGCTAAAGATTCGCGGTTCATCCACGCAAACATCACCACCCGGCCATTGCTTTGTTGTTGGGCGATGACGGGAATTAAGCCATCGGCAGTCCAGCGGATTTCATCGAGCCAAGTCACAAACGCACCTCGATACCTCGGCTACGCATGTGTTCTTTCGCCTGTTGCACGGTATATTCGGCAAAATGGAAAATACTGGCCGCCAATACCGCATCGGCTTTGCCTTGTATGACGCCATCGGCGAGATGATCCAAGTTGCCGACCCCGCCGGAGGCGATCACCGGTACTGCGACAGCTTCACTAATCGCACGGGTCAAAGCCAAATCAAAGCCTTCGCGGGTGCCATCCCTGTCCATGCTGGTCAACAGGATTTCCCCTGCCCCATAGGCGACCATTTTTTCCGCCCATTCAACCGCGTTGATGCCTGTACCTTTACGTCCGCCGTGGGTAAAGATTTCCCAGCGGTCTGGTTCGCCCGCAAGGCTGACTTTTTTTGCGTCGATGGCAACGACGATACATTGTGAACCAAAACGTTCGGCGGCTTCTTGGACAAATTCAGGACGGAACACTGCCGCGCTGTTGATACCGACCTTATCCGCCCCGGCGTTAAGCATCCGGCGGATGTCGTCCAAGGTGCGGATACCACCGCCCACCGTCAAGGGGATAAACACCTCGCTGGCGACTTGTTCGACAACATGGACAATCGTGTCACGATTGTCATGGGTTGCGGTGATGTCCAGAAAAGTGATTTCGTCCGCACCTTCACGGTCATAACGGCGGGCGATTTCGACCGGATCGCCTGCATCGCGGATGTCTACGAACTTTACGCCTTTGACGACGCGGCCATTGTCAACGTCGAGGCAGGGGATTATGCGTTTGGCTAGGGTCATGCGACTTTTTGGGGAGGAAATCTGTCGTAAGAAACTTGGTTAAATTCGTCTTCTTGGCAAAGCCGAAGGGTAAGAATACTTTCTCGTGTTTCAGGCTCGGTTGTCCTATAAAGCAACCCAATCAGATCGTTTAATGCAGAGACATTGTATTTACCATCTAACCAACTTTTGGTCGCATTAACATTGATAATGAATATCCCCGGATAGGTTTCTTCAAACTCAAGGCTATATTCATCATCGGAACGAATGCAGCCTTCATCAATACACGCTTGCTTAAAAACCTCAAGCCCTAACCCTAACTGTTTCTTATCCATTCCAATAACCCTTGATTATCTTTTAACAATTCAATCAGCTCTTGCACATCTTGCTGCGTTTTGGAGCCGATGGGCTTATATCTGACTTGTTCACTCCATAGTGAATCTTCTTGCAAATCCTTTCCTGAGTCCTTAATCAAATAGCTATAAGCCATCATAAGTTTTTGATTACGGGCTTTTTCCCTTTGAAACTCAGTCAGCAACCCGCTATAAACAAACAACAATCTTAAGTCATGTGTTTTTACGGAATTCCTGGCAGCTTTTATGAAATAAGGTTGTTCTGATTTTTCGTCAAATAAAGTATCTATACCAAAATTTTCACAAATTTTAGCTTTTAACATAAGTTCAACACTGTATCCGGCCAAATAAAATGCACCGTCATATTTTTGATTCGCACACAATATTTCCGCTTCTTCTAATCTCAAATTAGACAATTCTTTTATTTGAGCAACTGTTTTCATGCGTAAGACTCAGCGATTTTCTGACCCTCTTCAAAATCCAATGTACCTTCATAAATGGCCCGGCCAGTGATCGCTCCCATAATCCCTTCATGGGCAAACTGGCCTAAGGCATGGATGTCATCCAAGTTGGTGATGCCGCCGGACGCAATGACCGGAATCTTGATTGCCCGTGCCAACCGTGCCGTGGCTTCGACATTGACACCTTGCATCATGCCATCACGGGAAATGTCGGTATAGATAATCGCTTCGACACCATCGGCTTCAAAATGTTGCGCCAGATCAATCACATCGTGTTTGGATAATTTAGACCAGCCATCCACCGCGACTTTGCCGTCTTTGGCATCCAAGCCAACAATAATATGGCGCGGATATTCCATTGCCACATCACGGACAAAATGCGGCTCGTTCACCGCTTTGGTGCCGATGATGACATATTCAACACCTGCATTCAGGTACGCTTCAATGGTTTCCTCATCACGGATACCGCCACCGATTTGCACAATCAGGCCAGGGTAAGCTTCGACTATCGCATGGATCACTTCGGCATTGCGCGGTTTACCTGCAAACGCACCATCTAAATCCACCAAATGCAGGCGTTTTGCGCCCGCTGCCACCCAACGGCCTGCCACGGCAACCGGATCATCAGAAAACACCGTATCATCGTCCATGCGGCCCTGGCGCAAACGCACACACTTGCCTTCTTTTAAATCAATCGCGGGTATCAACAACATAAAAAGTTCCTCAAATCAAACGGGCATGGCGGGTCGGGAATCCACGCCGCCGACCACCACGGACGGTGGAAGTGCGGCAACGGATAGGGAATCCGTGCCGCTACACATCCCAGTGCAAAAAATTGTTCAGCAGTTGCAAGCCCACGGCTTGGCTTTTTTCGGGGTGGAATTGTACGGCAAAGACGTTGTCCTGCGCCAATGCACAAGCAAACGGAGCGGGATAAGACGTGTTGGCCGCGACAATTGATGTATCGTGAGGTTGGGCATAATAGCTATGGACAAAATAAAAACGGCTGTCTTGCGCAATGCCTTGCCATAACGGATGCGGTTGTTGCCGGACTTGGTTCCAGCCCATGTGCGGGATTTTCAGGCGCGTACCTTGGTCATCCGCCAAATCCACCGGAAAACGCACAACATGCCCGGCGAACACGTTCAGGCCATCGGTATGGCCATTTTCAGCACTATCAGTCAATAAGGCCTGCATTCCTAAGCAAATGCCCAATAAAGGCTTAGTTTGGGCTACTTGCCGTATCACTTCGGCCAAGCCGGTGCGGTTGAGGGCTTCCATACAATCACGCATCGCCCCTACACCAGGAAAAACCACCCGGTCAGCTTGCAAAATATGCCCAGCATCGGCGGTGATAGTGACCGACACCTCAGGCGCGGCGTGTTGCAAGGCTTTGGCAATCGAATGCAGATTACCCATCCCATAATCAATGACAGCAACAGAAGACATAAAATCAGTCCAGCAAATTAAAGAGTGCCTTTGGTGGAAGGCATGATGCCCGCCATCCGTTCATCAAACGCCATCGCCATGCGTAAGGCACGACCCATGGCCTTAAAAACGGTTTCGGCTATGTGGTGGGCGTTGACCCCTTTCAGGTTGTCGATATGCAGACTCACACCCGCATGATTAACAAAGCCTTGGAAAAACTCCCGAAACAAATCGACATCAAACGAGCCGATCATGCCACGCGGAAAGGTCACGGCATAACACAAGCCAGGCCGCCCGGAAAAATCCACCACCACCCGCGATAACGCCTCATCCAACGGAACATAAGCATGTCCATAACGGACGATGCCTTTTTTATCGCCTATCGCTTTCGCCACGGCCTGACCTAAGGTTATACCAATGTCTTCAACCGTGTGGTGGGCATCAATCTGCAAATCGCCGTGGGCGACTACATCCATATCAATCAGGCCATGCCGAGCAATTTGATCCAGCATGTGATCAAGGAACGGTACGCCTGTCACAAAACTGGACTTGCCAGTCCCATCCAAGTTGATGGCGATTTTAATTTGGGTTTCGAGTGTGTTGCGCTCTATTTCGGCGGTGCGTGGGGTCATCTTGGTCATAGCAATTTAGTTAAATCGGTCAAGCAAGTTTCGTCAATCCATTTGAAATCGGCACCATACTGGAGGAAAACATGTTATTGACGATACTTGTGATCAAAATTTGGCTTAAGTTAAGTGGGTACTAAACAATTAAAATAATAATGCCATCAAATCATCGCGCCCCATTGAAAAATGTTTGGCAACATCGTTCAAAATAGCAGAAAAAGTGCCTATTTTTAACGGATCATGCCGTGGAACAGTAATATGATGGACACCATTCCGCTCTGTCGTCAAACGGATATGGCTACCCGTCTGGCGGGTAATTTCATAACCTAAAACCGCCAATTTATTGGCAAATTCCAAACCGGACAAATCACGGGGCACTTTCATGCGGCAATAACTTCTTCACGGACAAAATGTAATCGGATAATTTTAGGTTTGTCGATGGGTTCAAAATGACATTCCACTGCGTCGCGGACTTGATTATACAAACCATCAATATCATCAGCTTGAGTATAAATAGATACGCCTAATGCCTTTGCAACAAACCCACCTTCTGGCGCATCTTCAACTAAGAATATAATTTCATTCATTGCAAACATCCTTAAAACTTAATGCAAAACAGCAGCCATTTTGGAATCTAAGCTACTTATCTTGGCACTAACTCAATATCATGGATCAATTTGTCGCCTAAAGATTCGGTGTACATAAAATAGCCAGGCGCATTCACGTAGATGACACTGGACGGTTTGGCCGACACACTTAATTCATAAACGCCCATCGCATTTGTGACGGCGACTTCATCATCAATCGTGACGCTCGCCGAAGAAATGGGATTGCCTGTGGGTTTGTCGCGGACAACACCTTGCACAACAGCACCACAACCTGACAGGGCCAGTGCTGATACTAAAGTAAATAAAGTAATATGTTTCATGGGACTTTCCTCAGAATAGTGACGCACACGTTAAAAGTCATCAATGATACGATGCTAGGAGAAAACGCCCCAAGCATCGTATCTACACAAACGTTAGCTCTTAGCCGCACGTTTGCGCTCATTTTCCGTCAATAATTTCTTGCGCAAACGGATGGATTTGGGCGTGACTTCGACCAATTCATCTTCGCCGATAAATTCAAGTGCCTGTTCCAAGGTCATTTTTTGGATAGGTACTAAGATCAAGTTTTCGTCCGTACCCGCCGCACGGATGTTGGTCAACTGTTTGGCTTTGGTCGGGTTGACCACCAAATCGTTGGCCCGTGAATGGATACCGACCAACATGCCTTCATAGACTTCGTCAGCGTGCACCAAAAACAATTCGCCGCGCTCTTGCAGGGCAAACAAGGCATACGCCAGCGCCTTACCTTGCACCATAGACACCAATACACCACGTTTACGGCTGCCAATTTCGCCTTTTTTCATCGGGCCGTAATGGTCAAAAACGTGGTACAGCAAACCGGAACCGGAAGTAGTCGTCATGAATTCGGTTTGGAAACCGATCAGGCCGCGTGATGGCATCATGTACTCCAAACGGATACGGCCTTTGCCATCGGGAACCATGTTCAACAAATCGCCTTTGCGTTCTCCCAATTTCTCCATGATCGAACCTTGATGGATTTCTTCCACTTCAATGGTGACCATTTCAAACGGTTCGTGCTTTTCGCCATCGACTTCACGGATAATAACTTCCGGTCTGGACACACCCAATTCAAAACCTTCGCGGCGCATGTTTTCAATCAAGACTGACAAATGCAATTCGCCACGGCCAGACACTTTAAATTTGTCTGGATCACCTGTATCTTCGACTTTCAGCGCGACGTTATGTTGCAATTCTTTTTCCAAACGGTCACGGATTTGGCGTGATGTCAGGAACTTGCCCTCTTTACCGGCAAACGGCGAATTGTTGACCTGGAAGGTCATGGTCACGGTCGGCTCATCAACCGTCAACGGGGTCATCACTTCAACTGCATCAGGGTGGCACAGAGTATCGGAGATTTCCAGCTTCTCAATACCAGTGAAGGCAATAATGTCACCCGCTTGGGCTTGTTGCACCTCAACGCGCTCCAAACCGTGGAAACCAAACAATTGCAACATGCGCCCCCTACGTTCGACACCTTCACGGTTGACAATCACTAAAGGCATATTGGGCTTGACCGTACCACGTTGGATACGTCCGACTCCAATCACACCTACGTAGGTGTTGTAATCCAAGCTGGAGACTTGCATTTGGAACGGGCCATCCAAGTCCACATTCGGGGAACTGACTTTTTCGACAATCGTTTCAAATAACGGGGTCATGTCGCCGCCCGTCACAGAGGCCTCAAGACCTGCATAGCCATTCAAAGCCGACGCATAAACAATCGGAAAATCAAGCTGTTCGTCAGTGGCACCCAATCTGTCAAACAAGTCAAAAGTTTGGTCAACGACCCAATCAGGACGTGCGCCAGGACGGTCAACTTTATTGATGACGACAATCGGTTTTAAACCTAAGGCAAACGCTTTTTGGGTAACAAAACGGGTTTGCGGCATGGGCCCGTCAACAGCATCGACTAGCAACAAAACAGAATCGACCATCGACAAAACCCGCTCGACTTCGCCGCCAAAATCCGCGTGGCCTGGGGTGTCAACAATATTGATGTGGTAGCCGTTCCAATCCAACGCCGTGTTTTTGGCAAGGATGGTAATGCCGCGCTCTTTTTCCAAATCATTCGAGTCCATAATGCGCTCGGTGACTTTGGAGTGGGCGGCAAAAGTGCCAGACTGCTGCAATAATTTGTCAACCAAGGTGGTCTTACCGTGGTCAACGTGGGCAATAATGGCAATATTTCTTAATTTTTCAATCACTTTGAATTACTCTGGGGTTAAATGAACTGGATACCCAATAAAAATAGGGGAAAAAAGGAGGTGCTTTAACATGCCTTTATCTAAAACACGCCAAGCATAAAAATTAGTTAGGTAAGCGTTGGCCTAGCTTTGTTGCCACGGCAAACCTTGAAAACGCCAGCCACTGACGTTGCTACGATGCTTGTTGTTATCTAATGACCCTTCAAAACCACCTTCAATATTGAAAAGCTGGGTATAACCCACTTCTTCAAGCGCATGGGCGGCTTCCAACGAACGTTGTCCACTGCGGCACAATAGCAAAACAGGCGTGTCACGATTAGGCACGGCTTCCATAACAAGCGCAATGAATTCGGGATTGAATGTCCAATCAGGAAGCTCTTTCCAGGCGATATGGACGGCTTCAGGAGGATGGCCAATAAAGGAATGTTCAAATTTTGTCCTGACATCAATCAATACAGCATGGCGTTGTTGCTGCATCAATTCCCAAGATTGGCGGGCGGATAGGTTTTTTATCATTGACTGTTAAGTTGATTTATCTTTACATTTCATTGACATAAAAAACAACTTAAGCCGATGGTGAAATGTAAGTGGACAGTATTTCAGGTAAAAACTTGCCTATTATCGCATCCAAACCGACATGGTCAAGAAATCTGGTGATAATCCTTAGAAATAGCTACCATCTTAATTTTTTTGATCTCTGTCATTCCGACCCCGGCATAGTGACCTGAGGGCCCAGCCATTCTTGCAAGAAATCCAAAAAACGCCTGACTTTGGCGGACAAATATTTCCGGTGCGGATACACGGCATGAATATCCAACGGCGGCAAATTATAGTTTTCCAATACAGCGATCAACTTGCCCTTTTCAATGTCCCTGCTAACCACATAAGAAGCCAGCATCACCAAACCCAAACCGTCAATAGCCGCCATACGGATGGCATCGGCAACATTCGCCTGCATTCTGCCTGAAACGTTCACCACCGTTTGCCCGGTCTCGCTTTTAAATTGCCATTTATTGCGTGGTGAACTCGCCCAATTGACCAAACAACTATGGTTGAGCAAATCTTCCGGGGTTTGGGGCACGCCATGCTTAGCCAAATAATCCGGGGAACCGCAAACAATCATTGAAGAACTGGCCAATTTTCGTGCCACCATACTGGTGTCATCCAAAGCACCCAAATAAATGGCGACATCAATACCCTCATCAATCAAGTCGCCGGGACTACTTTGCAGAATTAAATCGACGGTCAAATCGGAATGGATTTTTAAAAACTGCGAGATCGCACGGGTAATATGGCTTGCCCCGATAACAGGGGGCGCACTAATTTTTAACACGCCGCGCGGCTCGGTCTGGAGATGCGTGACCGCCGACTCCATTTCTTCCACATCGAGCAATACTTGCTGGCAACGTTCAAGATAAGACGCGCCCACATCAGTCAGGCTCAGACTGCGGGTAGTGCGGTTAAAAAGCCGCGTTCCCAAGCTGCCCTCAAGCTGCATAATGTGTTTGGTGGCCATGGCTCTGGAAATTCCAAGTTCACGCGCACCACCTGCAAAGCTTCCCGCTTTCGCGACGCGAACAAAAACATTCATACTGGTTAACTTGTCCACTTCATTTCCTCAATATCTTGGGACTACTGATAGGTTCTTCAACAAAAAAAATCGCGTTATGCTTATGAAAAATAGCGGGGCGCCCATAAAACCAGCTTAATTTGACCAAGAAACAATTGACATTTTAATTGTTTCTTATATGAAATCAATCCATTTATTAATTGACATATTGTATCCATTTTTTATCCCTGTATAGTAAGCACCAATTCGCTGAAAAAGCAAGATTATCGGCAACAACTAGGCTGTTTGATGTTTTTTTAATTTAGAGGAACAAGACAATGAACAACTTTAAGAAAGATATCGTGATTGGTTTGCTGTTTGTCGCCGGAATTTGGAGTTTCATTTCCGGGCAATTTATTTTCTCGACCGTATTGTTTGCAATGGCTGCCATTTATAGCAACATTGTAATGAGAACCCAACTAAAAAGTTGAGTTTTTCAGACCTGTTAACTACCTCCTGGTGTTATACCACAAGCAGCTACTCCTCATAACTACTGCTTGAACTTCGACCTTCCAAGACCGAAAAATCTTGGGAGGTTTTTTTTAGCCCTACAACTGCCTGCCTGCCACATCCTCTGCCTGGATTTTTCCCCAGACAATATCGCAAACGTCACATTGCGGCACAAACCCTGAAACCACAGCGGCCAGAATGGCACGTACTTGCCTAAAATCATTGTCTTGTGTGGCTGTTGCCAATTCGTCCAGCATAACTTGCAGTTTTTCCCAAGCAATGACTGGCTCTGTAGCCCGCATAATCCTAGGATGGCTGGTTTCGGATACATGGTCGCCTATCAAAAGCTCTTCAAACAGCTTTTCGCCCGGCCTTAAGCCAATAAAGCTGATCTCAATTTCACCGGAAGGGTGGTGCTCATCTTTCACTTCCAAGCCGCTCAAATGGATCATGCGCTTGGCCAAATCAAGAATTCGGATCGGCTCCCCCATATCTAGCACGAAAACCTCACCGCCTGCACTCATCGCCGCCGCTTGGATCACCAATTGGGCCGCCTCAGGAATGGTCATAAAATACCGGATAACACGTGGGTCGGTGACAGTAATCGGGCCGCCACGGGCAATTTGTTCCCTAAACAACGGCACGACCGAACCGGATGAATCGAGGACATTGCCAAAACGCACCATCGTAAAACAGGTTTTCCGGGCATGTTCCGGGATCATACTGAGCGCTTGTAGGATCAACTCAGCAATACGCTTAGTGGCCCCCATCGTATTAGTAGGTCTGACCGCCTTATCTGTCGAAATCAAAACGAATTTTTCAACTCCAGCCGCTATGGCCGCTTGCGCCGTATGTAACGTGCCGAACACATTGTTCCAGACCGCTTCGCCGGGATTACGCTCGACCAGGGGGACATGCTTGTAACCAGCGGCATGATATAAAGTTTGTACTTTAAATGCCCGGCAAACCCGCTCCACCCGTGTGCGTTCATTAACTGACCCTAATACGGCAAACAATTCGGGTTGAATGGTTGCCCCTGTTTTGGTCAGTAAAAGCTGCAATTCCTTCTCTATGGTATAAAGAGCGTACTCACATATTTCAAATAAAATTAATGATTTGGGCTGCAAACGGATAATTTGTCGGCATAATTCCGAGCCTATTGACCCCCCTGCCCCAGTCACCATGACAACTTTACCGCTAATAGTGGCGCGGATTAAGGAAGGTTCGGGGTCTACCGAATAACGGCCTAAAAGGTCGGCGATATCGACCTCTTGCAAAGTATCGAACGTGACCTTGCCTTGGGCAATATCCGCCAACCCTGGCATAGACCTGACATGCACGGCATACGGCTCCAGTAAACGGATAATCTCGCTACGGCGTGAACGGCTCACCGACGGCATCGCCAATAAAATATCCGAAACTTGATGGCGTTCAATGACGTAGCTTAACAAAGCCAACGGATATATTTTTATACCGTTAATTTTTTGTTTGTGAAGCAAAGGATTATCATCAATGAACGCCACCGGCCTGTATTCCCGCCCATGCATTAAGGCTGCCGCCAATTGCACGCCCCCACTACCCGCACCATAAATCACAACTGCCTTTTTTTGGTAATACAAGCTATTACGGGAACCAGGAAAAGGAATATAAATGTCAGCGAGCCACCAACGCGCAAAAAAACGGCTGCTGCCCACCAACAACATCATCAACAAGCCATTCAGGGGGGCGATAGTCCGCGGAATGGATTCAATGCTGGCCTGATAAATGACAAAAGCAAAAATGAGCGCATAAAGCGTGGTCGCTTGGACAATAGTCCACAAAGCACGCATCTCAATATAACGGACAATCGCCCGGTACAAGCCCAACCTGATAAAAATGGGTACAGCAATAAAAGGGGCGGCGGCAAACACATACCATTCCTCGGCCTTGGGCAAATACCAATCCCCCCAACGCAACGAAAAAGCCAACCATAACGCCAGTATCGCAAAAAACACGTCCGTACTGATGAGAATACCTATTTTTTTAGGTCTGGATAGCCCCGTAAACCAATGTGCTAACCGTACTTTCACACTATTGCTTCCTTAGAACCTGCCTTAAAAATGACCGCCACCACCACTAATGGGCAATAGGCCAAACACACCCCGGACACACCCTGCAATCCGCCTACCCCAACCCATAGGGCTATCGGCAACAACCAAGCGATGTTAACCGCCGAAATTGCCAATGATACTGCCTTATGCGACCGATAGCGACGGGCCGCCCGTTGGTAAGCATGGCTACAATGGCCTTGATAAACTTTTTCCCCCCGACAGGCACGGTGCACCAACGTCCAAGTCGCATCAACAATGAAAACGCCCAGTAATATCAGCCAGCTCCAAAAGAACTGTGCCTCAAACCACGCCGCTTGCAGGGAAAAAATCCCCATCAACATCCCTAAAAAACCACTGCCAACATCCCCCATAAACATTTGCGCAGGCGGGAAATTCCAATATAAAAAACCGGCCACACACACCGCCAACAAAATCAGCGGGGCATCAACAAAACCAGACGACAAACCATACAAGACGGCACCACCCAAACAAACGCTGATGGCTTCAATGCTTGCCAAACCATCAATACCATCCATGAAATTATACAAATTCAGCACCCAAACCAGATAAAAAAGCCCCAAAAAGCCCCCCAGTCCACTGCTAATACTAATATCGGCCAGATTTAGCGGGGGTACGCCACCCAACCAAAACAAAACCCACATCGCCGCCCCAAAATGCACGGCCAAACGCATCTGTGCCGGAACATGCCGATGGTCATCCATAAAACCGACCAAAGCAACTAAACTTCCAGCCCCGGCTATGGCCCACATCATATTCCAAGCGACTAAGTCCAACACATAAAACAGCGGCAACACCAATAGAAAAACACCCACAAATGCCAAGCCACCACCCCGTGGCGTAGGTGTTTCATGTGAACTACGGACATTAGGCACATCCAACAAACGGGTTGCAAGCGCATAACGGCGTAGGCTACCCGTCAAAAATACTGTCGCCCAAAAAGCGGTTATCAAAACAATAAGCATAACCATCAAAGTGACTTTAAATAATGTCTGGCGGTTTGCGCCAAACCTTGGTCAAGACTGATGCGGGGTGTCCATGCCAATAACTGGCAGGTTTTAGACATATCAACTTGCAAATCGCCACATAACCGCTGAGCCAAATCCCCCTTCCCAGCCATTTCCAAAACACTGCCCAATAAACTGGCAGGCACAGGCAAAAGCCAGGCTTTCTTGCCCAGTGCCTTAGCCAAGCGGCGCAATAAATCAGCCGTGGAAACATCCTCACCATCACTGACTAAAAAGGTTTGATTAGCGGCTGCCGGATGCGTCAGACATAACACAATAAGATCAACCAAATTATCTAAAGCCACAAAACTGCGGCGATTAGCAACAACGCCACCCAACGGCAAAGGCATACCTTTATGCAAAACCCGCATCATCACTTGAAAATTGGCTTTGACCCCAAGCCCATAAACTAACGGGGGCCGGATAATCGCCACCTCCATACCCGTTGCAACGGCCAATTGGCGCAAACCTTGTTCGGCTTCGTCTTTGGTCAGCGCGTAAGCATCATTTGGAGCCGGACTATCATCAGCCATAAATGGCCGTCCCGGCAGCGAGTTTTCCCCATTGACCTTAATGGAGCTGATAAAGACAAAGCGTTTGACTCCAGCCAAAGCCGCTTGCCTCGCCAAATTCAACGTCCCTTCAACATTGGTGCGGCGAAAGGCTTCTAATGGGTTAGCCACACACTCCTCCATGACATGCACCCTTGCAGCCAAATGGACAACGGCATCTATTGTTTGTAAGGCTTCATACCAATCGGTTTGGCCATCCATATCTCCGACCACATATTGCTGCGGTAAAGTATCAAGCGCATCAGTAACCCGGACTACTTTATTAATAGAAAATCCCAGGGACACCAACTCCGCACATAACGCCTTACCAATAAATCCAGATGCCCCTGTCACCAATACATTATTCATAAAAAGCCATGACGATTACCCAATCAAACAAGACGCCATCCCCATTTATTGAAATATTTCACGGCACTCAGCAACATCACCCAAGACATATGCCAACTTTTATAGGCGGCACGCTCCCATTGATGGACAACCTGCGCATCCGGGAAATAAACCGTCCGATAACCCGCCGCTTGGACTTTTCTGCATAAATCGACATCTTCAAAATACAAAAAATACCGCTCATCAAACCCACCCACTTGTTTTAAGACAGCGGTCCGGCAAAACATAAAAGCACCTGAAACAAAAGGCACGTCACACATATGGCCGTAACCCACATCCAGCATCAGATAAGCATCCATACGTTTTTTCAGACGCGTTTTCAGCCATGCGGGCGCGAGTCGCCGTAAAGCCAAATCTAAAACCGTCGGATAGCGATGGTTATTAGCCTGGAGACTGCCATCAGGATTAGTCAATTTAGGACAAAGGATACCGATGTCTGGATGTTCATCCATATACTGGACGAGCAAAGGAATGGTGTCGGGATTGATTATAATATCGGGATTACAAATGATATGGTAATCACTTATAGTGCTACGAATTGCAATATTATGGGCAATACCAAAACCATAATTGATTATATTTTCCTTAATCCTAACAGAATTTTTTTGAGCAAAAACCTTGAGAATAGATACTGTCTCATCACAGGAATGGTTATCTATAATCCAAACCAACAAATTCTCATGAATGTCCTTAGCCAAAGACATTAAACATTTATGAATAATTTTTGAATTATTATATGTCACTATAGACATCGAAATATTTTTCATAACATAGGGAATCGCCTAAACGTAAATTGCATTCACGACCCGTCTCCAAAACCCAACTAATTTGATTTATTTGAACGTAACATCTTAAATCGATCAACTTTATCCTTTAGCAATTTCTGACTATCTATAATCATTTCATTGTATTGGGTGTTTTCAAATCCCCATAAGGATGATATTTGTTCTTCGGTATGGCCAACCAAAAATGGTAATGTTGTAATTACTATAACCTCCGTATTAGATTCAATATGCCGATCAATTGTATTTGTATAAGGATCATCATTTTTCTGATCCCAACTTTCAATAAGTTCTATCGCTGTTGATGAATAAATATTCATCACCATACTCACGGTCTTATTAATGTAAACATATTCAATTCCATCGACTTCTTCAACTTTAGTGATGATAGTATCAGGATGCAATTGTGCTATTAATCCAGAAAACAATGTCCAATCCTGCTCTATACCTTTAAGGTATTTGATTATTTTCTCGAGCCTTTGCTCAAACCCATCGTAGAAATCAACATCGTCCTCGCAAATGATAGCAAAATCACAACCATGCTCATGAAGCTTCCTTAGCATAAACTTATAACTCATTCCACATCCTAACCAGCCTTTACGATGACGAACGCCTTCGATTACCTGAAAACCAAAGCTATCTTTGCTGAGAAAATCCCGTTTTCTCTGAATAGTTTCGGTCAACGTCAAGCACAGTCTCGGAACATCAAATTTGGCTTCAGGGAAAAAGTCTACCGAATGGTAATAATCATCAAAAGAAATCAAATCATTGGCTAACAAATAACGTTTAAAGTATGAAGAAAACGTTTTGTCAATTTGTATAAATTCGCTAATAGCGGTGATTTTTTGCTCATAAAAGGGTTGTTCATTCAACATCAGGTCAATTGCTTCCAACATAGCCCCAACATCACCTATAGGGGTGAAATTGACAATACCCTCAAGCCTTGAATGCTCGCTCATATCACTACTAGCTTCACTAATGACCGGAATTCCAAGCGATAGGGCTTCGTATATCCTAGTGGTTTCAAGCAAAGCATTTTCATAATAATGGACATTAATTATTACCTTTGCCGACATGATTAGGTTGACGAGCTTCTCTCCAAAAACTTCAGAGACTATTACTAACTGATATTTTCTCTTTATTTGTTCAAGAAAATGACGGCGACGTTCACAATTGGGATCGCCATAAAATAACACATCAATTTTGCTGGGTGCTTTATTTAATCGGTAACCTTTATTTTGTAAATAATTGGCATAATTTAAGAATCCTCCTACTGGCAAATAAAATAATTGCTGATATTGAAAATTGTTTTTTTCAAGGAATTCAATATTAGTGACCGAATAATCAAATATTGAAATCGCTTTTTTTAATATATTAAAATAATTCTCCGAAAACCAACGGGAATTGATACTTTGCTCCATTTGGAATGCAAGGTAATTTTGCGGCAATTCTGGAAAAAATTGTGGACAAATCACTATATATAACTGCCCGGTATCGGACATTTGGGTATATTGAAAATTGATACTAGCTCTCAGGCCTGCTTGAGCCAGCTCATTCTCGATCAAATGTGCGATATACAGGGTATGCTGTGTGCATAAAATTGAAATATCATCAACTGTCATCGATCCAATAGCGATGGGCTCTGCCATAATATTATCGACAATGCATTGAATTATATCGCCAATCACGGAAAATTGACCGCTACCGATTAACCTGAACAATGTTTGGAATTTTCTGGTCAGTAGCTGAAATGGATGGGTTGTGTGAAAAAACAATCCAAATAATTTTCTTACAACGGTAACGGGATGTTTTTGCCGACGGGTAGCAATATAATGGTTGAACAAACTAACGATGACCGAAAATTCGCCGCGAACTAATCGCCCAGCCATTCGCACAGGGATAGTCAAACGCCAAGAAATACTTCGGCGCATTCTTAGCATCATGGCCGAAATTTCTTGAATATAAGTGTCACGTTGCGCTATATCCTGTCCTAAAATCGAAATTTGCCTATTACTTTCAGCTATTAATACCTCAGATTCGGCAAGCCTACTTTCCAAAGTATTATTTTCGGATTTAAGCAGACCAAGTTCTTCATTGAGACGTTTGATCAATTGGCAGCATTCGCTAAGCTGGTCATTCTTTTTAGCTATATGCAAGGTAAGTTCTTTAACTTGGTTGGCTTGTGCTAAAGCGACATGTAAAGACGGTTTGACCACCTGAAAGGAATAGTCCACCCTTCGATTCCATTCACCCTTTTTAATTCCCCAAAAATATAGGTCGTAAGTGTTTTCACAAACGGAAAATTGATATTGAGAAAAAATATCATCGACACTTAGTGCATCCCGAATATCATTTTCATCTAGGTTTTTATAATAATCAGCCCAATTCCCTAATGATTGCAAAAATGGCGCGTCGGTAGGTGTTGTGAGTTTAGTCCCGTGTTCGGGTCTACCAGTAGTGGCGCAGGAAAACAATAATAGTCCCCCCGATTTCAAAAGACGTACCGCATTGAGCAAAGTCAAGCGATAAAACACATCATGCTCAAAGCATTCGGTGGAAATCACAGTATCAAAAGTACCATCAGGCAACAAAACCTCATGCCCTTTAGATAAAATATCTACATTCTTGCCCTGCGCTAAATCAACGCCCAAATAATGGCAGTCTTCAAACAAATATTGATTATTGCCATTAATGTCTAAAGAACCTAAGTCAAGAACAAATTGATTAAAAAAATATTCAGGAAATTTATTTTTTACAGACAAACAAAAGTCCACTTGTTCTTGATGAGCCATAGCCACTCTTAGTATTGAATTTTTAAAATATCGCCACAACAGATATACATAATGTGTGGGCTATATATCAGATGAAAAGATTTCTATCAACCGCCCATGCTCCAGCTTAAAAAACCGGTTGCAATATTGCTTTACCAAATCGTGGTTATGGGAAGCGAACACGAATATCCCCACTGATTTTATCAACGCCTCCATACGTTCTTTAGCCTTGACTTGAAATTCCGCATCGCCAGTGCCAAACACTTCATCGACCAACAAAATATCAGGCTGGGTTGAGGTCGCGACAGCAAACATCAAGCGGGTTGCCATCCCGGAAGAATACGTTCGGACGGGCAATTGCAGGAAATCGCCCAATTGGGTGAAATCTTCAATTTCTTGGGTACGGCTACGGATTTCCGCCATCGGCAAACCCATGAGGATACCCATGCGGATAATATTTTCATAACCGGACAGTTCAGGATCCATCCCAGCCCCCAATTCCAATACAGTGGCAACCCGGCCTTGCCGGACAACCGTACCGCTGACCGGATGATAGACACCTGCCATGGTACGGAGCAATGTGCTTTTACCGGCCCCGTTATGCCCAATCAATCCAATGGCATCGCCATCATGCAATTCGAAACTGACATCACTTAAGGCCGTGACCACTTGGATATGCCCAACTTCGCTTTCAATACGCCCACCGGTACTGATACGCACCAATTGGTTACGCAAAGACATGCTACGGCTGTTATAAATGGGATACTGGACTGTCACCCGATCAAATTTTAAAAGTGCCATGCTTACATCCAAAAGGCAATACGATGATGCTGACGGTTAAACAACCATAGTGTCATTGTCCAACCAACAACCAACATGACCAGATTAGTTTCAAGCACGAATAAAGGCGGCACAAATCCCAATAAAGGATAACGGACGATTTCTATAAAATGGGAAAACGGGTTAAACCACATGATTTGTTCACTAAATGGCAAATAATTAGGCCTATAAAACACGGGGCTAATTAACATCAACAGCGGCATAACCATAGTGGTCAAATATTCAATATCCCTAAACCTTGCGCCCAACAAACCTATAAACAGCGCAAGCCACAATAAATTTAGCGCAACCAAAACAAGCGAGGGCAAGGCGACCCAATTCACCAACGTTAAGGGTTGCCCTAAAATCAACGCGACGACAAAAAAAACCGGGACATTATGGGCAAGATTAATGAACTGACGAAGTATCAATTGGGCAGGATGAATCGCCAACGGAAGATTAAGGTTACGGATAATAGATGACTGGCGTGTGAACAGAACCGTAGATTCTGTAATTGTCCCGGAAATAAATTGCCACAAAATCAAGCCAGCCGTCAGGGTGGGCACAAATGTCTTGGCATCGACGCGGAACAATTCACTCCAAATAAAACCTAAACCAGCCGAACCGCCTGCCGTGCCTAACGTCAACCAGAACGGCCCTAGGACGCTACGCTTATAGCGGGCTTTGACATCACTGAACGCCATAAAGGCAATGATACGGAAACTCTGGATGGTTTGGAAAATATCCAACAATCCAGGATAGTTACGGGAAATTGACATGGGTTAATCCGCCTTGAGCAGTTGGGTATGGCTATTCAGCGGACTAATCTAGAGAAGAAAGGTGTACTGTTAAAGCCAATTATTTTTTAACGTAAAGGTCAGTAATGGTGCCAGTAATCATCTCCGCAGCAAACGCGAAGGTCTCGGACAATGTTGGATGCGGGTGGATAGTCAAGCTGATGTCTTCTGCATCCGCGCCCATTTCCAAGGCCAACACGGCTTCGGCGATCAACTCGCCTGCATTCGGGCCAACCATACCTGCGCCCAAAACCCTACCTGTCGCTTTTTCGCAGATAATCTTGGTGATGCCTTCTTTGCGCCCCATACTTAACGAACGGCCACTAGCCGCCCACGGGAAAGCGGCTTTGTCGTATTCAATGCCTTGTTGTTTGGCTTGATTTTCGGTCAAACCCATCCACGCCACTTCAGGATCAGTGTAAGCCACAGACGGGATCGTCAGCGCGTCAAATCCGGCTTTGTGTCCGGCAATGACTTCGGCGGCAACTTTGCCTTCGTGCACGGCCTTATGTGCCAACATTGGGTTGCCGACAATATCACCAATGGCAAAAATGTGCGGGATGTTGGTGCGTTGTTGCTTGTCAACAGGAATAAAGCCTTGGTCGTTAACTTGAACGCCTGCCGCATCAGCAGCAATAAGTTTGCCATTCGGACGGCGGCCTACCGCAACCAAAACGGCATCGAAAACTTCAGCTTCCGGTGCGCCTTTGCCGTCAAACGAGACTTTCAAGCCATCATCTTGGGCTTCAATGGCCGTAACGCGAGTTTCCAGCCAAATGTTTTTGTATTGTTTTTTGATACGGCGAAACAGCGGTGTGATCAAATCCTTGTCGCATCCGGGAATGATCTGATCCATCAATTCAACCACGCTGATTTCCGAGCCGAAGGCATGGTAAACCGTCGCCATTTCCAAACCAATGATACCGCCACCGACAATCAATAATTTTTTCGGGATTTGGCTTAAAGCCAACGCGTCCGTAGAATCCCACAAACGTGGATCGTCATGCGGGAAACTTGGGATTTTAGTGGGCTGTGAACCAGCGGCAATAATGGCATTCTGGAAATTGACCACAGTGGCCCCGGCTTCGGCTTGCACGGACAAACTGTTAGCGGAGGTAAACTGCCCTACGCCATGCACGACTGTCACTTTACGTTGTTTGGCAAGACCCGACAGGCCGCTGTTCAGGGTCTTAGTGACGCTTTCTTTCCAAGCACGGATTTTGTCCAAATCCAATTCAGGCTTACTGAAACTAATGCCGTTTTCAGCCATTTCCTCGGCCTCGTGGATCACCAACGCAGTATGTAACAAGGCTTTGGAAGGAATGCAGCCAACATTTAAGCAAACGCCACCCAAAACAGGTTCACGCTCGACCAATACCACTTGCTTGCCCAAATCCGCCGCACGGAACGCGGCACTGTAACCGCCAGGGCCACCGCCCAAAACGACGACTTCTGCATTCAAAACTGTTTCTGTCATGTTGATATTCCTTGTACTAAAGTAACAAACGGCGAATGTCCGTAAGGTTTTGTTTGATCACATTCATAAAACGCGCCCCTTCCGCACCGTCAATGACGCGATGGTCATAGGTCAAATCTAACGGCAACATCAGGCGTGGGGCAAACTCTTTACCGTTCCAAACGGGCTGCATTTTATGGCGGGTGATGCCCAAAATCGCCACTTCCGGGGCATTGACGATAGGCGTAAATGCCGTGCCGCCAATCCCGCCCAAACTGGAAATGGTCATGCAACCACCTTGCATATCCGCAGGCATCAGCTTGCCTTGCCGTGCTTTCGCGCTCTTTTCCGCCAATTCAGCGGCGAGCTGGTTAATGGATTTTTTATCGACATCACGCAGGACGGGGACGACCAATCCATTCGGGGTGTCCACGGCAATGCCGATATGGCAGTATTTTTTCAAGATCAAGCTTTCACCATCACTGGACAGCGAAGCATTGAAATTGGGAAATTGCTGCATCGCAGCCACCAATGCCTTAATCACAAATAAGAGCGGGGTGACTTTAATGTCATCTTTGCCTTTTTCGCTGTTCAATACCGTGCGGAAGGCTTCCAAATCGGTGATGTCGGCTTCGTCATGATATGTCACCATCGGCAAATTCAGCCAAACACGGGTCATGTTTTGTCCGGTCAAGCGTTTGATTTTGCTGAGCTTCAAAGTTTCAATAGCACCGAATTGGGCAAAATCCACGGCTGGGATGGCCGGTATCCCGGCACCGCCACCTGTACCCGGCAAGCCTTCCGCCATGACTTTCTTGACGAAGTTTTTTACATCTTCCTTGAGGATACGGCCTTTACGGCCTGTGCCGGCAGTGACTTTGGCAATATCCACACCCAATTCACGGGCAAACAAACGTACGGAAGGTGAAGCATGGGCTTTTGCACCATAAGGGCTGGCAACTTGCGCCACCGCAACTGCTGGCGTTTCAACCGCTTTCGCAGCCGGGACTGCTACAGATGCCGGTTCGGATACCTCGGCTGGCGGTGCAGACGCAGGGGGAGTACTTTCAGGCACAGCCGCTTCGGCAGGCTTAGCATCGGCACTGCTTTGCCCGGCATCGGCGACCGACACGGTGGCAATCAACGTGCCTTCAGAAACCTTGTCCCCGGCTTTGATAAGCACGGCCTGAACCGTACCTGCGGCACTGGAAGGAAGTTCCATCGTGGCCTTATCGGTTTCCAGCGTGGCAACCGTTTGTTCCAACTCAATGACATCGCCAACTTTTATCAGCACTTCAACGACATCAATGGATGGCACATTGCCAACGTCAGGAACTTTAATTTCAACCAAACTCGTCATATTCTTATCCTTGGATTAGATTAGCCACGGTGCTTTTACATCGGCAGCCAAACCGTATTTGGCAATCGCCACTTCAACTTTGGCAAGTTCAAATTGCCCCAAATCAGCCAAGCTCTTCAAGGCGGCAACCGTAATGTGGAAGCGGTCAACCTCAAAAAAGCGGCGCAGGTTTTCACGGGTGTCGGAACGTCCAAAACCATCCGTACCCAACACGGTATATGGCGCATTGATTAAGAAACGGATTTGCTCGGCAAAGGCACGGGTGTAGTCAGTCGCGGCAATCACAGGGCCTTGTGTGTTCGCCAAACACGCTTTAACGTGCGGCTGTTTAGGTGTTTCGGTGGGATGTAAGCGGTTCCAACGTTCGCAAAACTGGCCGTCACGCGCCAATTCGGTGAAGCTTGGGCAACTCCACAAATCCGCTTCAACGCCCCAATCACTACGCAATAAATCGGCAGCATGTTCGACTTCACGGAAGATGGAACCGGAACCGAGCAATTGTACGCGCGGGGAAGCAGCATCTGCACCTTTGCGGAAACTATACATACCTTTAAGGATGTTTTGTTCTTCCCCTTTTGGTAAGGCAGGATGCTCGTAGTTCTCATTCATCACCGTGATGTAGTAGAAAATATCTTCCTGCTCGACATACATACGGCGCAAACCATCTTGGATAATGACCGCAATTTCATAAGAATAGGTAGGGTCATAAGAAACGCAATTGGGTACGGTCGCAGACATCAAGTGGCTGTGCCCGTCTTCATGCTGCAAACCTTCACCATTTAATGTGGTGCGTCCCGCCGTACCGCCCATCAGAAAGCCACGGGTACGTTGGTCGGCTGCCGCCCAGATCAAATCACCGACCCGTTGGAAGCCAAACATCGAGTAATAAATGAAAAATGGGATCATCGGCACGTTGTGCGTGGAATAAGATGTCCCTGCGGCAATCCAATCACACAAACCGCCCGCTTCGTTAATGCCTTCCTGCAAAATCTGGCCGTGCTTGTCTTCTTTGTAGAACATCAATTCTTTGGCATCTTGTGGGGTGTACAACTGGCCAACTTGCGACCAAATGCCCAGTTGCCGAAACATGCCTTCCATACCAAACGTACGCGATTCATCTGGAACGATAGGCACAATGCGTTTGCCGATATTTTTGTCTTTCGCCAAAATGTTAATCAGGCGGACAAAGGCCATCGTGGTGGAAATTTCCCGGCCTTCGCCACTGGCTTCCAACAACGGTTTGAAATCGCTCAATACCGGCACGTCCAAGGCATAAGATTTGGCACGGCGTGACGGCAAATTGCCGCCTAACAAGGCGCGGCGTTTTTGCATGTACTCCAATTCTTTAGAACCCTCAGGGAAAGTCAGGTAAGGCATCTCGTGCAATTGCTCATCGGTCACGGGCAATTCGTAACGGTCACGGAAATGCGTGAGCGAATTGAGGGTCATTTTTTTCTGTTGGTGGGTGATATTTTGCGCCTGCCCGGATTCGCCCATGCCATACCCTTTAATGGTTTTCGCCAAAATAACGGTCGGCTGGCCTTTATGGTTAACGGCGGCATGGAAAGCGGCATACACTTTGGCAGGATCATGGCCACCCCGATTAAGCTCCCATATATCACGGTCAGACCAATCGGCGACCATCGCTTTCAATTCCGGGCTATTAAAGAAAAATTCCCGGACATAACCGCCGTCTTTGGCCTTAAATGTTTGGAAATCGCCATCGACACATTCCATCATACGTTTGGCCAATAAACCCTTTTTGTCACGCGCCAACAAGACATCCCAACGTGCGCCCCAAACCACTTTAATGACACTCCAGCCTGCGCCCCTAAATTCGCTTTCCAATTCCTGGATAATCTTGCCATTGCCACGCACTGGCCCATCTAAGCGTTGCAGGTTGCAGTTAACGACAAATACCAGATTGTCCAATTTTTCCCGCCCGGCCATACCAATGGCACCGAGTGATTCCGGCTCATCCGTTTCACCATCCCCCAGAAAACTCCAGACTTTACGGTTAGCCGTATCGGCAAAACCACGGTCTTGCAAATAGCGCATGAAGCGGGCTTGATAGATCGCCATAATCGGCCCCAATCCCATAGACACAGTAGGAAATTGCCAAAAATCAGGCATCAACCACGGGTGCGGATAAGAGGACAAACCATTACCGTGTACTTCTTGACGGAAATTGTCCATTTGGCCTTGGCTCAATCGGCCCATCAAAAAAGCCCTGGCATAATCGCCGGGTGTCAAATGGCCTTGGGTATAAATCAAATCACCGCCGTGATTGTCGGAAGCCGCATGCCAAAAATGGTTGTAACCCACATCATACAGCGTCGCCGCTGAGGCAAAGCTGGCGATATGACCACCGACATTGGTGTGTTTGTTGGCACGCAACACCATCATGATGGCATTCCAACGAACATAAGAGCGGATTTTTTGCTCAATGGTGGCATCGCCTGGAAACTGCGCCTGCCGTTCCACAGGAATAGTGTTCAAATACGCGGTATTCGCGCTGAACGGAATGTCAAAACCGGAATGCCGGGTGACGGCCACCAGTTGTTCAATCAGAAAATGCGCACGTTCACTGCCGTCTTGTTCCAAAACAGCTTGCAAAGCTTCAATCCATTCACTGGTCTCGGCTGGATCAATATCATTTTGCCCGGTAATTTCTGATATTTGGCTATTCTTCATGGGTTAATCCTGTTGGGTTTTGATCCTATGAGGTGATCGGGTAACAAATGGGGGGTGATTAGTGACTGTCAAAAACACTGGCTTGCTTGAGGCGGGGGAGAAGATAAATTTCAGACATGCCCTGCCCTTTGTTGGTGTCGAAAATGTTTGGCCTGAGGCCAATACCGACGCGGGGGGATTGTCTGGAAAAGTGCTCTAACAAAAATCATTCCTTGGGATAAGCGGATGATACAGGTCTTAGGTGGCGTAACCTGATTAGAAATCAGGCATTGCGGCATAGTATATACAAATGGGTGCAGGCAATACACCCGTTTTAACAAATTAACGCGGCAAGATAGGCTTAGGGCTAAAAAAGCTCTTTATCAAAAAGGCCTTTATCAAAAGGGGACGTTGACGATGTGGAAAGCGATTTGCGTTGGCTAGTGGCACCAACAGGCTCCCGCCCGCTTTCTTTGGTCAGTAATATCGTCATATCTTGGGTCGATAGCGGCTTGCTAAAATAATAGCCTTGGATAATATCGCAGCCACGCAGTGTCAGATATTCCAGTTGCTGCTCGGTTTCCACGCCCTCGGCAATGATTTTTTGCCCCAACGAATGCCCCATTTCGATAATGGCAGATGCCAACCGTGCATCTTTGGAATCAACCGTCATTTCCCGGATGAACGATTGGTCAATCTTCAACACATCAATCGGGAAACTTTTCAAATACGACAAGGAAGAATAGCCCGTGCCAAAATCGTCCAATGCGATCTTAATCCCCATTTTTTTCAAGCGGTGCAACTGTAGCTCAATTTGTTTGATGTCGCCCACTAACATGGACTCGGTAATCTCCAATTCCAGATGTTTGGCTTCCAGATCGGCCTTAGCCAAAGCATCTTCGACCGATTTTAGGAAATTGTTGTCGGTGAACTGGCGTGCCGACACGTTCACGGACACCTGTTGTAAAGGATAATTGCCCAATAACCATTTTTTCATTTGCAAACAAGCGGTTTCCATAATCCACTCGCCAATTTCAACAATCAGGCCTGTTTCTTCAGCGATACCAATAAACTTATCGGGCGGGATGATTTTGTTATTGCCAATGGGGCCATGAAACCAGCGGATCAGGACTTCGGCTCCAAAAATTTTCCGGCTAAAAGCAAAATATTGCGGCTGGTAGTACAACTGCAATTCGTTTTTTTCAATCGCTTTACGCAGATTCAGCTCCATTTGCAAGCGGTCTTGGGTCGCTGTAGCGTAATCTTTTTTATAAAACTGGTAATTGTTGCGGCCCTGTTTTTTCGCCTCATACATCGCCATATCAGCATTTTTCAACAAGGTTTCCGCTGTCAGCCCATCTTCAGGATAAATTGAAATACCGACACTTGCGCCAATAAAAACCTCGCGGTTTTGGATATAAAACACTTCTGACAATTTTTGGGTGATCTCCCCGGCAATCATCGTGGCCGAATAAATCGCCTGTTCGTGTGCTGTCTGATTGGGCCTTAACAAGGCAAATTCATCACCGCTCAAGCGGGCAACCACATCATCCGTATGTAAAATTGACCGCAACCTGGCTCCGGTTTCTTTGAGCAACAAATTCCCGGCATCATGGCCTAAGGAATCATTGACCTTTTTAAATCGATCCAAATCAATGAAGAAAATCACCGCATAATAATGCGTCCGTCTGGCCGACACCAAAAACTGGTTCAGCCGCTCAAAAAACACTACACGGTTAACCAATCCGGTCAAGTCATCATAATGGGCAATTTGCAGCACCCGCTGTTCCGATTGTTTCTGGGCCGTAATGTCAAACAGGGTGGCAAAATAAGTGGTTTCCTGGTTTTCTTGGACAATCGCAATGATATCCAATTTAACCGGAAAATGTTTGCCGTTCTTATGCCTGCAATGCAATTCGCCAGACCATAAGACCTCTTTTTCATTATTAAAAAAATTGGCGCGGATCAAGTCAAGCTGGTCATCAATGATGATGGATAAGGGTTGTTGGTCGAGTTCCTCAAAAATATAACCCGTGAGCTTGGAGAAGGCAGGATTGATGCGGCTAATTTTGAATTGGGTATCCAAAAACAGAAAACATAAATGGCTGACTTGAAAAGCCTGCCCGACTTGTTCCAACTTGTCTTTTTCTGTGTTGTCGACAAAATGTCCTGTAATGATCAGGCACAAACGCTGATAGGTCACGTCAAATACAGGTGTCCGGCTGATTTCCAAAAGCCCCTTTTTTTTGTCCTGTTGGACAATCGCCCGGGTTTCTTTGACTTTACAACGCAAATGCCAAGCACTTTTATCTTGTATGGTACTTAAACGTAAGGCCCTTGTGTTGCACTCGGGAATTTTGAGCAGCTCTTCATCTGACTTGCCAACATAATTGACATCCTGCAAATTAAAACTAAACAAATACGCGTGGCTGGCACACAACCAATGCCCATCTTTATCTTTAAGGCAAAGAAAATCAGGGAAATTTTCAATGATCTTTAAATAATTGGGATATTGTCCAGTAATGACGGGCTGAGGATTAACATAAGTTTGTGGCAAAGGCTGATCATCAGCCTCGATTTCGTTTTCATCACTTTCTTCATAATAAGCTTTGTAATACTGATATTGGCGAATATAGCTATAAAGCAAAAACACCAACACCAACACATTCAAAAACGCCATCATTTGTGCCAAATAATGGTCATAAGCTATAGGCAAACCGACAATAAAGTTAGCAACAACCAGATAAACCAAATTGGTCAAGCCGAGGATTGATAAGCATAAAGGTATCGTTTTTTTCATACGCAAGAAAACCTATAGCAATCTTATTGACACAAACCCGACACATCCGCACAGGATGCACACTGCAACCAAAAACACAGGTTAGGGAGCCGCAGCCACAACCTACCAAAGCGTAGCCGCCGAAAGCTACGCCTTGGCAAGTCCGCTTTGTAAAACCAATTTGCTCAACACCGGCAAAATGACAAACGTACTGACCATAATCCAAAAAATGCCCATCGTAATGACCAAGCCCATGCTGGCAATGCCTTGGTGCGAAGAAAACGCCAAACCCGCAAAACTCGAACTGGTGGTCAATGCCCCATAAAACATCGCCCTAGCCGTGCTGGACTGGTAAATGTTATGGGTTTCCAAGGCCGAATGCCGCAATTTTTCCACCATATGGATGCCATTATCGACACCAAACCCCAACAACAAGGGTAAGGCAATGATATTGGCGAAATTGATGGGCGTATGGGTCAGCACGGTACTGGCCATCGTAAAGACACCTGCCAACACTAACGGGGTCATAATCAACAAGGTATCGGTCAAATTACGGCGGATGCTGAACAATACTATCGCAATAGTGATTAATGCAATAGTAATCGCTTCTTTAAACGCACCAATCACCGCTTTCATGGATTCCAAATACAAAACTGGCAAGTCCGTGGTTTCAGGCTCCAAGGTTTGCACTTCGGTGATGAACTCTTCCAAGTTATTCAAATCATTCAAATCTTTTTTCGGATAAATCTGCACCCGATACCAGCCGTCTTGGCTTAACCAGCGTTCCTTCAAATCGGCAGGGACATCGTCAACCGTGATTTCCCTGGCATCAAAACTGCCCAGCAATTCATTCATTACCTGTGGCAAAGTCCCCAACAATGCCGTTTGGACTTTTTCAATAAATTGGCGGTTATAAGGCTGGAAACGGGTGTCATATTCAGTCAACACGCCTTGCAACTGGGTTTTAAATGCCGTCAAGGCCGCGATTTCTTGCGGATTGGTTTTTTTCGGCAAAATTGTGCTGATCGTTTTCAGCAAATGGTTAATCGCTGGGATGGGATTATCGGCCATATCTAAAGGCGGAAATTGCCGTGACTGGATTCCCATCGTCAGATCCATTTCTTCGATCAACGCCAATTTGTCTTCCTGATCTTCCGGCTGAAAATCAAATAGGCTGACGGTTTTGTCAACGCTCGGCAATTTGCTAAGCTTTTGCTGCATGGCCTTAGTTTTTTCAGCCTCTTTAACCAACACCGTCAAGGTCATGGGCGTGGTTTCTTTATCTTGGGTCAAGGTTTTGAAAGCAATCACCGATTCGGTATTCGGGTCGCGTAAATTGATCGGGTTAAAATCCGTTTCCACTTGCGGGATCATAGCCAGGGCAATCACCGCCAATACCGCGATCACCACCGCAATCGGTTTGGCATAACCCTGGGTTAGGGCAGACAGCTTTTCAGGCAAGTGTTCAATCCCTGAATAATGGCTGTTAGCTGGCGTCTCGACGACTTTTAAAGGGATGATTTTCAGCAACACAGGTAACAGCGTCAGCGTCACCAACAAGCAAATAAATAAACTGGTGCCTGCCAGCAAACCCAATTCGGAAACCCCCTGATAATCGGTTGGGATAAACGCATACAAACCAATCGCCGTTGTGCCTGCACACAACAATAAAGACGGGCTAGTGGACGTTAACGTACCAATAATCGCTCTATCTTTGTCGATATGGTGCTTTAGGTTATCACGGTAACGCAGACAAAAATGGATGGCGTATTCGACCCCCAAACCGATATTAGACACGGCGAACGCCACAGAAATCAGGTTCAGTTCCTTGACTGCCGCCGCCGCAAACGCCCCGCACAAAACCATGCCCAGAGCCAAGGTGATTAAGGTCGCAGCCGTCAAATACACGGAGCGGTAAGCAACCAGCAAGATACCTAAGACAATCACCACCGAGAAGATACTGGCATTAAATGTGCCAGTGCTCATGCCAGACAATTCATCATCTTCCAAACCGACTTCGCCCGTTATCCGTACTTTGACTTCCGGCAACCCCGGTGTCTGAATGTCTTGCACGGCTTTGCGCACGGCATCAATCGCTTCTTCAGCAGGACGTATCCTGGAATAGTCAAATTTAGGCCGGACAATGACAAAGCTGTGCTTGCTGGTGATTTTTTTGCTGCTGGTAATCAATTCTTCCCAAGACAACAAAGTACCCTCGCCATTCATGGTCTGAGATAAGGCCGTAGAAACTTTATTGATTAACGTGGGCAAATCTAAAGGCAACTCGCCATTTTCATCACTGGATGTCAGGGCATCATCAATAATCGAAAAAAAGCCTGACAAATGCGTCTCTTGGGAAATTCTGCCGATAAATGGCTGGGCCTCGGACATGGTTGACGACAAATCTTCCAAGTCGGCCTTATCCAAATACAACAAGCCATTTTGGCGGAAAAAGGAGCTGTCGTTGGGCGTATAGACCGAATCAAAATTTTTCTGGTCGGCCTTCAACAGGCGGGCCAAGCGCAAGGTCGCGGATTTGGTCAATTCAGGCGTTTTTGATTCCACCACCAAGAGCAACGTCCGCATATCCTGAGGGAAGGCCTTTTCAAATTTGCGGCTATTCTGCTGGAAAGGCGCATCAGGCGCGACCAACTCGGTGGTGTCGGTATTGATGCTTAAATTGTTAGCGGTATATAAAAATCCCAAAACCGTGCAAATGCAGACTAACAACAACACTAACAGCGGATTTTTAGTGCTCCATTTCCCCCAACGGGACAGCAAATCTTCACTTTGGCTGGTCAATGACATATCGGGCAAGATAATTGAAATTTAATGGGAATTACCAAATAGCCTGGCATTTGGCACGTTGAAAAACGGATACGTCCAACAATCCCAAGTCAATGGGCAACTGGAACATCAAGGCTAGAATGACGCATAATCTGGACTGTTAAGCCCAGATGGCAGCTATTCAGAAAACATACTATTTCGCCCCAGACAGCCGCTTCCGGGGCGAAACAGGACAAATCAATTATGCGAAAGGATGTTCCAGAATGATGGTTTCATCGCGGTCTGGCCCAGTGGACAGGATGGTCACTTTAATGCCGACCAATTCTTCAATCCGTTTGATATAAGCTTTGGCATTGTCAGGCAGGGCATCATAATCCGTGACACCCGCCGTTATGCCATCCCAGCCCGGCATTTCTTCAATAATCGCATGGCATTCTTGGTAAGCATCCGCGCCTAAGGGCGCAATGTCAGTGACTTCGCCATTCAGGCGGTAGCCCGTGCAAATGCCCACTTTTTCCAGGCCATCCAACACATCCAATTTGGTCAGGCAAATGCCGCTCAAACTGTTCAGCTTGGCAGACTTGCGCATGGATACGGCATCAAACCAACCCGTACGGCGTTTGCGTCCAGTTGTCGCCCCCACCTCAAAACCTTTGACCCCCAAATGCTCACCATTGGCATCAAACAATTCACTAGGGAACGGGCCGTTGCCGACGCGTGTGGAATAAGCCTTGGTAATGCCCAGCACATAATCAAAATCCAACAGGCCGACACCGCTGCCGGTCGCCGCGCCACCCGCAGTCGTACTAGAAGAAGTGACGTATGGAAAAGTGCCGTGGTCAACATCCAACAACGCGCCTTGTGCGCCTTCAAACAACACATTCGCGCCTGCCTCTTGATAAGCATAAAGCTTTTCACTGACATCGCACAGCATCGGTTTGATTTGCTCGCCAAACGCCAACATTTCATCCAAGGTTTTTTGGAAATCAATGGTGTCTGCTTGGAAATAGTTGGCCAACATGAAGTTGTGGTATTCCAACAATTCTTTCAGCTTTTCGGCAAAGCCTTGTGGGTTTTTAAAATCCCCTGCCCGCAAGCCACGCCGTCCGGCTTTGTCTTCATACGCAGGGCCAATGCCGCGTCCGGTTGTGCCGATGGCTTTGCTGCCACGCGCTTTTTCACGTGCTTGGTCGATGGCAATATGGACAGGCAATATCAAGGTACAAGCGTCACTAATCAACAAACGGCCACGAACTTCAATGCCCGCTTTTTCAAGCACGGCAATCTCTTCCATCAAGGCATTGGGTGACAATACCACGCCGTTGCCTATCAGGCACTGTACGTTTTCCCGCAAGATACCTGACGGGATCAAATGCAATACGGTTTTTTCACCTTTGATGACTAAGGTATGCCCGGCGTTGTGGCCACCTTGAAAACGCACGACTGCCTGTGCCTGTTCGGTCAACAAATCGACCAATTTCCCTTTTCCTTCGTCACCCCATTGAGTGCCGATGACAATGACATTTTTTCCCATGATATTTCCAAATTAAAGAGGTTTGACAACCCAATGTTGTTGTTCTTGTTCTAAAATTGCAGTGCAGCCGTATTCGGCTGCGCCCCCCGGTTGTCCGGGCAATTGCTGGATGACCGCCCTTTGCTGGGCACGTAAATCCCTAATGGCCTCGGCTAAGGCAGGGTCATTCCTATAAGGAGCGAAAATCAATTCACGCTCTGGACGCTGAAAACTTTGTTTGCTTAACGCCGACAAGAGCTTTAAATCCGCGCTAAAACCGGTCGCCGGACGCGCCCTGCCAAACACTTCACCGATATTGTCGTAGCGTCCGCCACGGGCAATCTCACGCCCCACTAATGGCACAAACGCGGCAAAGACAACCCCGGTATGGTAATGATAACCACGCAATTCCGCCAAATCGAAACTGATTGGCAATTGCGGGAAACGCACCGCCAATTGCGCGGCAAGCCCGCCCAATTCCGTCAACGCTTTTTTAACATCGTCATGGGCATCGGCAAACACGATAGCGGCTTTTTCTAAAACGCTTTGGTCGCCGTTCAATTCCGGTAATTTTAAAAACAATTGTTTGATCGTGTCAGGCAAGGCGTAATTGTCCATCAGCTCCGCCAATTCGGGTTTGGCTTTGCGTTGCAGAATGTCAAACAATTCGCTTTCTTGGGCAGATGTCAATTGCGCCTGGGTCGCCAAAGCCCGATAAATGCCGACATGACCCAAATCTAAATGGACATTTTGCAAGCCTGTCACAGCCAGCATTTCCAGCATCAGACAAATGACTTCCAAATCGCTTTCAAGCCCTGCATGGCCATACAGTTCCGCACCAATTTGCATGGGGCTGCGGGTCTTTTCCAAAGGATTGCCACGGGTGTGCAAAACCGTCCCGGCATAACACAAACGGGTCGGCCATTCATGTTTGAGGTTGTGTGCGTCCATTCTGGCGACTTGCGGGGTCATATCGGCACGGATGCCCAGCATTTCACCGCTGATTTGGTCAGTCAATTTGAAGGTTTGCAAGTCCAGATCATGGCCTGAACCTGTCAATAGGGAATCGAGAAAGTCGATAAAAGGCGGGATAACAAGGTCATAGCCCCAACAGGCAAAGGTTTCCAAAAGCTTGTTGCGTAACGCTTCCAGATGTTTGGCCTCAGCCGGCAAAGTTTCTTCTATGCCTTCGGGCAAAAGCCACGAGTCTTTTTGTTGCATCGTTTATAAAGTCCACTCAAACAAAACGCCCCGCATTGGCGGAGCGTTTTGGTGTTTTAATCAGTCTGTAGAGCGGATAGCTTACTTCATTTTGTCTGTTTCTTAAAATATTGAAAGAAATCAGAGTCAGGGTCAAGGACTAACATGCCAGAATTGGCAAAGGTTTTCCGGTAAGCATTCAGGCTGCGGTAGAACGTGAAGAACTCGGCATCACGCCCGTAGGCTTGTGCGTAAACTTCCGCAGACTTCGCATCGCCTTCCCCACGCAATTTTTCCGCTTCACGGTAGGCGTTCGCTAAGGTCACGACACGTTGCCTATCGGCATCAGCACGGATACGTTCCGCTGCCTCCGCACCTTGTGATCTGAATTCGCGTGCCACCCGTTCGCGCTCCGCTTCCATACGGCTGAACACAGACGCGCTGACTTCTTCCGGCAAGTCAATGCGCATGACTTGTACGTCAATGATTTCCATACCTAAATTAGCGGCGATGGATTTGGAGTTTTTGATGAGTATTTCGCGGATCGCACTACGGTCAGTGGACACCAACTGGCGGATGTTGCGTTTGCTGAATTCGCCACGGAAAGCATCTTTTATGATCTGGTCCAAACGTAAATTCGCCTGGTCTATATCACCTGACACCACAGTATAAAACTTGGTGACATCGCCAATACGCCATTTGACGAACGAATCGACGATGACGTTTTTCTTTTCGGCTGTCAAAAAGCGTTCCGGCCTGGAATCCATGGTCTGGATACGCGCATCAAACAGCTTCACGGTATTGATGACGGGCATCCGAAAATGCAGGCCCGGTTCGTAATCGCTTTTAATGATTTCCCCAAAACGGAATTTGATGGCCTTTTCGGTTTGGTTGACGGTAAAGACACTCGACATACCAAACAGCAACAATACCCCGGCAACTCCGGCGGCAATTTTATTATGTATCATTATCGACCCCTTGCATCACGTCCGCGGCTGACAGCCCGGTCTATGACATGCTCATCTATCGGCACGGCAGGTGCTTGTGATGGTATTGGCGCAGGTTCGTTACCCGCAGAAACCGGATTGTATGGCACCGATTGGTTAACTGATTTTTGTTGGATCATTTTGTCTAGCGGCAAATACATCATGTTATTGCCACCTTTAACGTCGATCATGACCGTGTTGGCTTCAGACAACACCGTTTCCATGGATTCTATGTAAAGCCGCTTGCGGGTAATTTCGGGCGCTTTACTATATTCTGCGTACAATTTGGAGAAACGGTTGGTTTCACCTTCCGCTTGGGCAATCACCTGCTCTTTATAACCTTCGGCTTCTTGGATTTTACGTGCCGCTGCACCCCGTGCCTTAGGCACGACATCGTTGGAATAGGCTTCGGCTTCGTTAATCAGACGTTGCTCGTCTTCGCGGGCCTTAATCGCATCGGCAAAAGCATTTTGGACTTGTTCAGGCGGTTGCGCGTCCTGTAAGTTGACGCTGGTGATTTGGATACCGGATTGGTAGCTGTCCATCACTTTCTGTATCTCTTTTTTGACTTGAGAAACAATTTCGCTACGGCCTTCAGTCAGGACAAAATCCATCGTGCTGCCGCCAATCACGCCACGTTCGGCACTTTCGGTGACTTGTTTCAAGGTCGCATCGGGATTCACTATATTAAATAAAAAGTCTTTCGCGTCCTTGACTTGGTATTGGACAGCCAAATGAATGTCGACATAGTTTTCATCTTTCGTGAGCATCATGGCTTCTTTGGGCACGGAACCTGACATCTGTTCATTACCGCCACTACGGTAGCCCACTTCGATAAAACGCTGTTGTTTGACGTTGACTTTAGTGACTTGCTCGATAGGAGCCGGAATATGCCAATGCAGGCCAGATTGGGTGATGCCAATATATTTGCCAAACCGGGTTTCAACGCCGTGGTTACCTTCGTCCACGGTGTAAAACCCAGTCAAACCCCAAGCAACAATCGCCACACATCCTACGATAATGCCTAAGTTTGCCATCGGGGTTCCTGAATTGTTGGGCGAAGAGCCGCCATCATTACCACCGCCACCAAACAATTTGCCTAGTTTCTCTTGCAATGAGCGGATCGCTTCATCAAGGTCAGGTGGGCCGTTTTGGTCACCCCGCCCGCTCCACGGGTCTTTTTTATCGCCGCCTGGTTCATTCCACGACATATTTATGCTCCATATCGGATTACTCTCTTTTATTTTATCCCGCAGGATGTTGTCAACGTTAAACATGAAAGCAATAGTTTCAGTCTAGCAAACCTGTCCGGTATTCGACGTATCAATCTTTGATAATACGAAAAACACCTATGTACTCTCAAGACTCTTCCACTCTTGCTTCTTTCAACACACCCAAATGCTTTACGTCAATTTGGACGAGCAGTTCGCTTGCACCTGAATCATCAATATGCTCTTCAATAATTTTTGCGCAAGTAAATAGTTTGGCCCGAATATTGCCCTGATGCGGTGCCAGAAAACAGCGGCGCATCACTTTACTGCTGGCAAACAGTTCAACCAACACTTGTAGCAACAAGTCAAGACCTTGGCCTGTTCCTGCCGATAACCATACCCGTATCGGATTGCCCTCATCATCCCGGTCAATATGTGGCGCAATGCCATCCAACAGGTCAATTTTATTGAACACTTCGATTTGCTTGACCGTGTCGGCCTTAATGTCAACCAGCACTTGGTTGACTTGGGCAATGATGAAATCACGGTCTTCACTGTGTGCGTCAATGACATGCAGCAACAAGTCCGCTTCACTGGCTTCCTGTAAAGTGGATTTGAACGCCGCCACCAATTCATGGGGCAAATGGCGGATAAAACCGACCGTATCCGCCAAGACAATTTCGCTGTTGTTGCCCAAACCGACACTACGCAAAGTCGGGTCGAGCGTAGCGAACAATTGGTCAGCGGCGTAAATGTCCGCACCTGTCAGTTGGTTGAAAAGTGTCGATTTGCCGGCATTGGTATAACCGACCAAAGAAACGGTGGGGACTTCGGCTTTTTTACGTTGGCTACGGCCTTGATGGCGTTGTTTGTCAACCTTATCCAAACGTTGCTGGATTTGCTTGATGCGCACGGCCAGCAAACGGCGGTCTGTTTCGAGCTGGGTTTCCCCAGGCCCCCGTAAACCAATACCGCCTTTTTGCCGCTCCAAATGCGTCCAACCGCGTACCAAGCGCGTGGATAAATGCTTAAGCTGGGCCAGCTCAACTTGTAGCTTACCTTCAAAAGATTGCGCACGTTGGGCGAAAATATCCAAGATAAGGCCGTTCCTATCAACGACACGCACTTCCAGGTATTTTTCCAAGTTACGCTCTTGGCTAGGCGAGAGGGCATGGTTGACCAGGACAACATCGGCTGAATAGGCCTGGACAGCGGTTTTTAGCTCATCCAACTTACCCGTGCCCATAAAATATTTGGCATCGGGGCGTTGGCGGCTACCAGTGACAACATGGACAGGATCGGTTCCGGCAGATTTGGCCAGTTCCTTCAGTTCTTCAAGATCCTCCTGTCCGGCATGAAAGGTCAGATGAACAAGAACAGCCCGTTCACCTGAATCAGGACGGTCAAACAACGGATGCCTCGCTCAACAAAGATGGGGGCATCTTACCAAAACCGTTGTGGGCATCCACAAGGGTATTATTCATCACTGGATTCATCGCCTTCGCGGCTCATTTTGACGGCTTTGCTAGGGACGATGGTGGAAATGGCATGTTTGTAAACCATTTGGCTGACCGTGTTTTTCAGCATAATCACATACTGGTCAAACGAATCGACTTTGCCTTGCAACTTAATGCCATTGACTAGAAAAATAGATACCGGGGTATGCTCTTTTCTCAGTGTGTTTAAAAAATTGTCCTGCAAATTTTGGCCTTTTGACATCCGATTTCTCCTTATTTTTATAGAAATGCTGGTTAAGATAACTGCAATAATCAGTCAATACAACTCATAATCCGGCAGATAAAGCGGCTGGCTTTATCGCTTACATAGATTTTACCAATAGATTCGCTGAGTTGCTTTTAATTTTGTAAGTCGTTTTAAGTTTCACGATAAAGGCCCGATAACGGTCTGGGGCAAAACTATCCGGCAATAACAACAATGCCAATTTTTTTGGGTGTCTGGCGTGGAAAAACGCACTGAAAGGATGGATATGGGTACGGTTTCCCTGGATTTCAATATGCAAAAACAATGCAAAAGTGCTTAACACTGTGTCCGGTAAAATATGCACGGGCACAAAACGCCCGGATTCCGCCATTTCCCAGCCCTGAGCATCGGTAAACCTAAACCTAGGGCAATCCCGCCTACACTGTTTAAGCAAGCAATAACCGTGCACCACCAAAGCCAATGTGAGCAAACCCTGCACCATAATTGGCAATGCATTGGCAAAGCAGGCACAAATTGCTAAGACATGCACAACCACCAAACAATAATCCAGACACTTTGATGGTTTTACCAAGAATTCATCCATAAGCAAGCCGCGCACCTGTTTTACAAGCTAAATCCACAAAAACCAAGAGTGCATAACGACTAACCGCGCAATCCGCCTTCTTGGTTTGCCAAAGCTTCGTGCACGTAAATCGTCGCCCCCACCACCGCAGCCGGGGCGACAAGGATATTCACGACAGGCAAAGTCAAGCCCAGCATCGTCACGCCACCAAAACTTAATGAGCCTAAGCGCATGTCTTTAGCCAATTGTTTTTGTTCAGGAAATAACGCCCCGGCATTCTCCAGCGGAAACGCAAAATACTCCAAAGCCATGCCCCACGCGCCAAATAAGGCCCATAAAAACGGCGCAACAACATTCACGCCCGGAATCACAAACAACACCAACAAAGGCAAGGCACGGCTACCCAAATACACCACCCGCTTCAATTCCGCCGCGATGACTTTCGGTATAGGCAGCTCTGTTACAGGTGCCGCTTCCGGGCCTTTTAACAAAACCAACGTTTTCGCCGCCAATTTACCGTAAAAAGGTGCAGCCAGCAGATTGGCCAATACCGTAAAGGTAAAAAAACCGGCGATGAAAAAGCACACAAAAAACAAAGGCCACAACACCCAACTCAGCCAATCCAACCAAGCCGGAATAAACTGCCGGATCAGCTCATTGATATAGTGATACCCCAAAAACAACGCCAGGGCATAAATCAAAAAATTAATCAGCAACGGCATCAACAAAAATGGCCGTAACTCAGGGCGCATCAACCATTTGAGGCCTTGAAAAAAATAGCCTACCGCCAGCACTGGATTATTAGCTTTTTTAGAAACAATCAACGTAAATCTCCCATAGTTGCAGCAGATGGATTCATAACAACACCACGTTCAGTGACAATCGCCGTAATCAATGCCGACGGCGTGACATCAAACACCGGATTCCACGCACTCACCAACGAACCCGGCGTGTGATAACAGGCAGGCAACAATTCACGTGCTTCGCGCTGTTCAATTTCAATATGCCCGCCAGAGGGAATATCCCAATCAATCGTCGTCGTCGGTGCAACCACCATAAATTTCACACCATTCTGCCGGGCCAACACCGCCAACGCATAAGTGCCAATTTTATTGGCGGTATCACCATTGGCGGCAATCCGATCCGCACCGACAATCACCCAATCAATCGCCCCTGATTGCATCAGCCAAGCCGCCGCCGAATCGGCAATCAATGTCACCGGAATGCCTTCCTGCGCCAACTCCCAGACCGTCAGCCGCGCACCTTGCAGCCAAGGCCGCGTTTCCCCGGCGTACACGGCGACCGCTTGGCGGCTGGCGATACTACGGATTACGCCCAAGGCCGTGCCATAACCGCCTGTTGCCAACGCGCCCGTGTTGCAATGCGTCAATAGGCCACGAACCGGCCCGATCACATCCGCGCCCAGCTCGCCCATCCGCAAATTGGCCGCCACATCATCGGCATGGATACCCTCGGCGCAAGCCAATAAATCCACCAACGGATTACTGGTTGCTTCCAAGGCCTTTTCCATCGTCGCCAACGCCGTAAATAGATTCACAGCCGTAGGTCGTGAACCTGCCAACAAAGCCATATCGGCGCGGACTTTTTCCCGCCAAGTCTCTGGATGTTGCGGATAATGCCGATACGCCGACAGCACCACGCCATAAGCGGCCGCAATCCCTATCGCGGGCGCACCCCGCACCCGCATGGTAGCAATCGCCTCCGTCACCCCAGCGGCATCGTCATAGACATCATAAGCAATCGTGTCCGGCAATTGCCGTTGGTCTAACACCTTCAAAGCATCGCCCGTCCATTGCAGGGCTTGTACAGTCAGTTTCGTCATGGATAAAAAAGTTAGTTGAAAAAATTATATATTCCGGGCTTGTAACCCAAACGTATGTGGCGATTAAGCGGTGATTACGCTAGAATCCAAACTCCCTATTCCCCCAGAGGACAAGCCCATGTACGCGGTAGAATTTGAAACCCACATCGACAATGGCATTGTGTCCATACCGGATCACTATCAAGCACTTAAAAACAGCAAAAAGGCAAAAGTCATTATCATGGTCGATGATCTTGAAGCTGTCCCCAAAGACCGCGCCGTTTTTACCCAATTTCTGCAAAAGCACAAAAAAGTGGAAGAGCTAACTCTCCCCACGCGTGAAGAGCTTCATGAAAGATAAGGCATTTATTGACACCAACATTTTTGTTTACGCTTTTCTTGATTGCGACAAAAACACTGATCATGGCAAACACCTTAAAGCCATCGAATTACTGGAATCCTTCCAAGCCGATGATGAAGCTATTATTTCAACACAAGTGTTGAACGAGTATTACAGTGTCCTCTTAAAAAATAAAATTAATGATGCCGAAATCCAAGACAGTGCCTATCAATTGGCAAGCGCGATTGAAGTGGCGCCACTATCCCAAGCTACCGTATTTCGGTCTTACGCTATAAGAAACCGTTATCAATACAGCCACTGGGATGCTTTAATCATCGCATCGGCCTTGGAACAAGGTTGCACTGTTTTATACAGCGAAGACATGCAGCATAAGCAAATGATTGATAATCGACTTCGGATAATCAATCCCTTTTGGGGCATTTAACGGCACTGTTACCTAACCAAATCCACCAAAGACATGCTTCAATCCGTCATTTGTTACCAACCTGATAACCGACCTTATAAATCAAGCCATTCTTATCATCGCTAATCAGCAAACTGCCATCCGGCATCGCCAAAATATCCACAGGCCTTCCTGACACGGAGCCGTCTTTATCCAGCCAGCCGCTAATAAAATTCTCTTCTGCCGTCACGTGGCCTTGGCTATCCAATTTCATCAGCACGACTTTATAACCTTGCGGTTCGGTGCGGTTCCAAGAGCCGTGCTGGGCGACCAGCAATTGGTTTTTATAAGCCGCCGGAAATTGCTGGCCTTGGTAAAAACGCATCCCCAACGGGGCGATATGCGCCGGATATTTCCACACTGGCGCGGTAAAATCGGCGCATTTTTTGCCGTCAGCCAATTCTGGGTCAGGGATGTCACCGCCGTGGCAATAAGGATAGCCAAAATGTTCGCCTTTGCTAGTCCAACGGTTCAACTCATCGGGCGGCACATCATCGCCTAAATGGTCGCGGCCATTGTCATTGAAATATAAAACCCCGGTTTGCGGCTGCCAATCAAAACCTACCGTATTGCGGATACCCCGCGCCAAGATTTCCAAACCACTGCCATCCAAGTTGAGCCGGACTAAAGACGTGTAAATGTCTTTTTCAGGCAAACAGATATTGCATGGCGCACCGACGGCTGTATAGAGCTTGCCATCGGGGCCAAAACGCAGATACTTCCACCCATGATGCTTGTCTTCCGGGAACTGACCATACACAACCACCGGGGCGGGCGGATGATCGAGATGTTCAGTAATGGCATCGTAACGCAGAATTCTGCTGATTGCCGCGACATACAGGGCCCAATCCTTATAAGCCACACCGTTTGGCATAGTCAAATCGCTAGCAATCAGATGATGCGGCTCAGCAATGCCATCGCCGTTGCTGTCAGGCACGGCGTAAACTTTGCCTTCTTTGCCCGTTCCAACAAACACCACGCCTTTGTCACCTAAAGCCAAACTGCGGGCATTAGGCAAATTATCGGCATAAACAGAAATCTTAAAACCTTCGGGTAAATGCAGTTTTTGCAATACGTCTTGGTGGCTATCCGCAGCCCATACTGGATTATAAAGGGCGGAAAATAGGCTTAAGCACAGTGTTTTCAGAATAGTTGGACGCATATCAATGACCTCGGAAATAAACTTTACGCTATATTATCACTCTGACGCATGATTGAATTCACAGATTCCATCCCTATATCTGAGCAACAACCCCATTCCCCTTAAAAACTAACCTAGAGGGTTCTCCACTATGATGCGAATTTTTCTTTTTTTAGCAACCAACGCGGCGATATTGATTGTCGTCAGCGTCATTTTTAATCTCTTGGGATTAAAAAGCACACTCGATGCCCAAGGTGTCAACCTCAACCTGGATGGTTTACTGGTCATGTCGGCCATTATCGGTATGAGCGGCTCGTTCATCTCATTAATGATGTCCAAATGGTCGGCCAAACAGGCGATGGGTGTTTACGTCATCGAACGTCCTGAAAACGAAACCGAACAGTGGCTGGTCGATACCGTGCGCCGCCAAGCCCAACAAGCGGGTATCGGCATGCCGGAAGTGGGCCTGTTTGAAGCCCCCGAAGCCAACGCCTTTGCGACAGGCATGAGCAAAAACAGTGCCTTAGTCGCGGTCAGCACAGGCCTGTTAAACAGCATGGATGCCGATGAAGTGGAAGCGGTGATTGGCCACGAAATCACCCACGTTGCCAATGGCGACATGGTGACGATGGCCTTGATGCAAGGCGTGGTCAACACCTTCGTGTATTTTTTCGCAACCGTGATCGGCCATATCGTTGACCGTGCCGTCTTTAAAACCGAACGCGGCAATGGGCCCGCTTATTACATCACGCAAATGGTGGCACAAATTGCCTTGGGCATTTTGGCCTCCATGCTGGTCATGTGGTTCTCGCGCCGCCGTGAATTCCGTGCCGATGCGGGCGGTGCCAAATTGGCCGGACGCGGCAAAATGATCGCCGCGTTGCAAGCCTTGCAACGTGCCCACGATGCCCCCGCCCTGCCCGCACAATTGGCGGCGTTTGGCATTAACGGCGGTGGTTTCAGCCGCCTGTTCATGAGCCACCCGCCTCTGGAAGAGCGCATCGCGGCGTTGCAAAATAACTAATCATCTTGGCCTTTCAAGTCATTCACTTGAAAGGCCGTTTCATATCCTGAACACATTAATCGGTTATCCATTTTCGGGCCGATAGCGTAAAATCAGGGCACTTACGTTGACCAATCCACACCTAAAGGCATGTCATGAACAAATCACTATTCACACTCGCATTACTCTGCATCAGCTTGGGCGCATCCGCTGAAAACACAAAAAACGAATGGCAAAACACCACCTTATCCGAAACCACCATCAGCGCAATCCAAAACGCCAAATACCAATATAAAAAATGCGTGTCCGATGAAATGCAAAAACCTGCCTACGCACTGATGGACAGCCGCCTGGCGACCGATACCATCGCCAAAATGTGCGAACCCGTTTTAGGCAAAATGCGCGAAGTTTATCTGGCTCAAAAAGTCCCCGGCATCATTGCTGACCGCCATTTGAAACAAATCCGTATCCAAACCACCCGTAATCTGATCCAAAACATGATGTTTGCCGAAGCGGCCCGCAAATCGGGTCAACCAGATAAAAAATAATAACTATAAAAAATTTACGCCATGAACACACAATACACGATAGATTTGACCTTACAGCCAACGACGTTTGACTTATGGCATGTAGGTTTGGCGGGGGCAATATTGTTGCTGTCACTGACCCTGGTGATCCTGCTGCTAGTGATGGTCATCAGCCTTGCCAGACGCGGCAAACAAGCCCCGCCTGAACCTGTAATCATCCAACAACCCGCCGAACCGATTGTCAAAGTGGTCGAAGTGGAAAAAATCGTTGAGGTCGAAAAAATCGTCCACGTCCAAGCCCCTGCCCCCGAACCTGTCGTGTTAAAAGAAGCCACACCCGATGCGGCCTTGCAACTGATAGGCCTGCTCCAAAAAGAAGCCCGCTTTTTGGACTTTATCAAAGAAAATATCACGGCTTATAGCGATGCCGATATTGGCATCGCTGCACGGGTAGTTCATGAAGGCTGCAACAAGGCCATTAACGAACACTTTACCTTAGCCCCGGTGCGCCAAGAAGCCGAAGGCAGCAAAATCACCTTGCCTGCCGGATTTGATGCCAGCACGGTTCGCTTAACGGGCAATATTGTCGGTTCCGCACCGTTCACAGGCCGTCTCATCCACAAAGGTTGGCAAGTCACCCAAACCCGTTTGCCGAAATTGACACAAGGCCACAATGCCGCGATTGTCGCCGCCGCCGAGGTTGAACTATGAGCTTATTTGACCACATAAAAAAAATTCAGGAAAACCTGCAAGAAACCAAGCCGGAAACACAACCCGTCGAAAATACCCCTGCCCCAACTAGCGAACCGGAACCACCTGCCCCGGCCATCTTCGCCGAAAGCCCAGCCTCCGAAGAGCCGACATCTGCACCCGCAGAAGTGACCGAACCAGAACCTATCGCGGAAGAACCGTCCAGTGAACCCGCACCAACCGTCACTGAACCTGCTATACAGGCATTTGCTACAGCCACCGTAACCTCCGGCAACCAGCATTTCGCCGTAGGCATCGACTTAGGTACGACGCACTGTGTATTGTCTTATGCAGAAATGGGTGCGGATGAAGACGCGTTTCACCAACAAGTCATGGCCATCCCGCAATTGAGCGAACCGGGCATGGTTGAAGACAGCTATCAACTACCCTCTTTCCTATACCAAGCCCATGAAGCCGAATTGGCGCAAGATGCCACCAACTTGCCTTGGACAGCCAAACCGGATTATCTGGTCGGCGAAATCGCCCGCAACCTGGGCAGCAAAACCCCCATCCGCTTAGTGTCCAGCGCGAAAAGCTGGTTATGCCACGCCGGAGTTGATTGCAAATCGCCGATTTTGCCCGCCGACGCGCCAGACGAAGTGACCCGCGTGTCACCGTTCCAAGCCAGTGTCGCCTATTTGCAGCACATGCGTGATGCGTGGCAACACCAACACCCTAACGCCCCCTTATCCGAACAAGATTTAGTCATCACCGTACCCGCCTCATTTGATCCGGCAGCGCGTGAATTGACCGTCGAAGCCGCCCGCGCCGTTGGTTTGGGCCAGGCCATTTTGCTGGAAGAGCCGCAAGCCGCCGTCTATAGCTGGATTGAACGCAGCCAAGGCGAATGGCGCAAACAAGTCAACTGCGGCGACGTGATCCTGATTGTCGATATTGGCGGCGGTACTACCGACTTGTCGTTGATTGCCGTCACCCAACAAGACGGCAACTTGGAACTGACCCGTGTGGCGGTCGGCGACCACATCCTGCTCGGCGGCGACAACATGGATTTGGCCTTGGCCTACACCGTCAAAGCCAAAGTCGAAAAAGATGGGCAACGCCTGCAACCCTGGCAAATCCAAGCCTTGACCCACAGTTGCCGCGACGCCAAAGAAAAACTGTTCACCGACCCTAGCATTGATGTCATCCCCTTAGTCGTTGCTAGCCGTGGCTCTTCATTAATCGGCGGTACGTTACGCACCGAGTTGACCCGCGAAGAAGTCAACCGGGTCTTAGTCGAAGGCTTCTTGCCAAAAGTCGCCGTCAGTGACCGCCCCATCAGCCGCACCCGCTCCGGTTTGCGCACTGCTGGTTTGCCTTACGCGCAAGATGCCGCCATCACCCGCCATCTGGCTGCGTTCTTGTCCAAACAACAAGCCGCCACCCATGACTTGGTTGATGTCAATCTGCCAGACCATGCAACATTTTTACATCCTACTGCCGTGCTGTTTAACGGTGGCGTACTGAAAGCCAACGCACTCGCCGAACGCCTGATGCAAGTGCTCAATTCCTGGCTGATTTCCGAACAAGCCCCCGAAGCGCGTTTATTGGCGGGTGCAGATTTGGATTTGGCGGTGGCACGCGGTGCGGCTTACTACGGTTTCGTGCGCAAAGGCCGTGGCGTACGTATCAAAGGCGGCACGGCGGCTTCGTATTATGTCGGCGTCGAAAGCGCTATGCCTGCCGTACCCGGCTTGCCGCCCGAATTGGAAGCCTTATGTATCGCCCCCTTTGGTATGGAAGAAGGCACACAAGCGGAATTGCCGGATGACGAATTTGGTTTGGTGATCGGCGAACCCGTGCGTTTTCGATTTTTCGCCTCCAACACCCGCCGCGAAGACCCGGTCGGCATCCGTTTGGATTATTGGACGGACGATGAATTGTCCGAACTCGCCGAAATTGAAATCACCCTGCCGGAAGAAGGCCGCCGCCCCGGTGAAGTCATCCCCGTCCATTTATGCGCCGCCGTCACCGAAGTCGGCACGCTTGAACTCCACGCCGTGTCACAAAAAGATTCAGGCCGCTGGAAGATTGAGTTTGATGTTAGGGCGGGCGAGCATTAATCGCTTTTAGAGTTTCACATCTGGCGCGTTATGCTTTTGCTGATGGGTCAGATGAGGGCTTACACTTAGTAGATGCGGATACAACGTAGAACCCATTTATGTGAATGGGTTTCTAATACTGGAATTAATCGATAACTTACTGAAAAAAAATAGGATATATTATTTTTATATGCACATTTTTGTGTGCAGTACGATGCACCTTTATGGGTGTATAACTAAACGTTATACCTTAAGGATTAAATGTGTCTAACAATCTGATCGCTACGATTTCAGAACCAATAAGCAAGAAACTTGAGGAAAAGCTCTCTTACTTCCCTATGTTCATTAGTCTTGATACTGGGCCTGAAGAATGGTTTAGGGTAGAAATTCTTGATTCATTAGCAAAACTAAACGGGGTTGAGATTCTAGCGACAAATCAGCGTTTCAATGATCATCCAGGAAGACCCGATTTTGTAGTCAAACATGATGGTGAGGACAAAATTATTGAGTTAAAGGTTTTGCCAACAGATAGAAACTACAATAATGGCTACCAAAGGTTCTGCGCAGGAAAAACCAATAAAGCGGATTTTTATGCTCTAGCCAATGGTGAAATATGTTTAGTTATATATGTGCATGGCCATCAAGCGAAGATTTTTTGAAAACAAAAGCAAACCTAGAAAAGCGCTACAGCGTGTCATGCCACACAACTAGACAAATAAATTTCAATGGTGGTGTTTGTTCTATCTCATTTTGGCAAAGAAAGGCATAACATGGCGCTCAACCGGAGCGCGGTTATAATTCGGTTTTGTTTTTTCGGCTTTCTGGGCCGCGCCCGGTTAGCTCTACGTTATGTGTAGGATCAGTTAGCATGAGTCGAAAGCAATTCATTGAATCTCAAGGTGCCACATGCAGTAATTGGCAGTGGAGCTGGTCATTCATAAATGAAAAAAGAAAAAATAATTATTTTTGGGGTTTGGGACATTCACACAGATGGACTTATTTTTAGTGAAGCCTGGCAAGTTCCTCGCAATGGTAGGAAACCGCTCGGTTACAATCAGTCGAGAGAACACATTAGACTGATTGAAGAGGAAGGGTATCAATTAAAAACTTTTCCAATGAAACTGAAACGCTCAGATGCTGTAGAAGATGAAAATAGCCCCCCAAAAATAGAAGATTTTGAACCTACGTTAAGCTCTAAGTCTTTAGCAAAAGTTGGAGAGAACTGGTATGCCACTGATAATACAATCAGTGGCATACTTCCCGAAGAGGTGGCTTCACCGGAGTATTATTTTGAGGGCGCATCCAAAAAAGTGTCAGTCAATACTTATGAGAGAAATGCCGAAGCCAGAACAAAGTGCATTAAACACCATGGTTACGCTTGTGCAGTTTGTTCCTTTGATTTCAAAAAGTTCTATGGCGCAATTGGTGAGAATTATATTCATGTCCATCACGTTGTTCCCTTGTCTGAAATTAAAAAGGAATATGAGTTAGATCCAGTGAAAGATTTAATTCCTGTGTGTCCAAATTGCCATGCAATAATCCACAAAACTCAACCAGCATTGACGGTAGAGCAATTGAAGCAGCATTTGGCAGTAGCAGGGACAGCACATAACAAGTCAGTCAAAGTCAGCTATAGTAGCGACTATCAAAAGTAGAGCGGGAACCCTCAAAATAGGACGCTTTAACCGATCAAAAAGCCCTAACCGGATGAAGAAGCATAATTACCGTACTCGAGCGGGCAGGGGTTTCGTAACCCCTACCTTAGCGTTTTAAACTGCCGACAATCCATCAAAACATCAAGGAACGGGTAAAAAAAACCGTTCCAGCCCAGAGTACCGACAACAACCCATTCCAGCGTCACCACATCAAATCATCAGGCACTTCAAACCCTGCATAAGGGTCATCAGCAGGCTTGGTTGCTTCGGGTTCGGCTTGGAAACACACCACCACACAGTCCGGCAAACGCTCACCAATTTTCTTGGCGACTTCCGCAGGCACCACATCATAAACACCCTCCAATTTAACGACAGCCGAGCGGCCTTTAATGATATTGCCGCGTAGGGTTTCGTTAACATACAAGGTCTTGACCTTGTTTTGGTCAGTGAAACGGTACGCGACACCGTCCGGGTCTTGGGGCTGGCGGTTTTGTTCGATCAGTTGCTTGACTTGTGGGATAAGTTCTTTTTGCGCTTCTTGTTGGCGGCGCAGTTGGTTGAGTTCGCGGTCACGCTCGGCTTTTTCCGCTTGCGTCTTTAACGCCAATTCCTTGGCCTCGTCAACGATAACCACGTTGTTTTTAGCCTGCATTTTGGTTTGCTTGCGCTTGTCGGCCTGGACTTTTTTCGCTTGCGCAGAACTGGCCAAACCAGACTTTAAAAGTTGTTCTTGTAAGGATAATTTTTGTTTGCTCATGGCAGGTTTATGGGGTTGTATGCTGGTTTTAATCCGGTAACGCCAATTTTTTCAATAAATTGCCGATAAATTCGACTTTCTGCCCGACATTTTCAAAGGCTTGGGTAAATTTCAGTTTATCCATACCATCGAGTTTGTAAATTTGGGCTTGGGTTTGGATGAGGGTTATCAATTGTTCGGCGTTGACCTTGGGCGCGGCGGCAAAAACAATGCGCCCGCCAACGGCAGTGGCATCAATTTTCTTAATGCCTATTTTTTCAGCTTGTTGTTTCAGTTCGGTGACACTGAACAAGGTTTTCACCGCATCCGGCAATAAGCCAAAACGGTCAATCATCTCGATTTGCAGCTCCCGCAAATCCTCGGTGGTTTCGGCACTGGAAATGCGTTTGTACAACACCAAACGCGAGTGGATGTCTGGCAAATAGTCCTCTGGAATCAAGGCCGGGGCTTGCAAATCAACTTCCGGGCCTTTGTCCATCGGCGTGTCCAATTCCGGCTGTTTGCCGGATTTAAGCGCGTCCACAGCGCGTTGCAACAGTTCGGTGTACAAAGTAAAGCCAATTTCTTGGATTTGCCCGCTTTGGTCATCGCCCAACAACTCCCCTGCCCCACGGATTTCCATATCATGCGAAGACAACATGAAACCCGCGCCCAAATCGCCGGACGCTTCGACCGCTTCCAAACGCTTGATGGCATCTTTGCTCATCAGGTTTTTCGGTGGCACGATGAAATAAGCGTAAGCCCGATGATGTGACCGCCCTACCCGACCGCGCAATTGGTGCAATTGCGCCAAGCCCAGTTTGTCGGCCCGATTGATGATAATCGTGTTCGCGCTAGGCACGTCAATGCCGCTTTCAATAATCGTACTGCACAACAGCAAATTAAAACGCTGATGGTAAAAATCCAACATGATGCGCTCCAACTCGCGTTCGGGCATTTGCCCGTGGGCGATTTGCACCCGCGCTTCCGGCAACAAAGCTTCCAGTTCCCGCGCCATTTTGTCCATGGATTTGACATCGTTATGCAGGAAATACACCTGCCCGCCCCGGCGGATTTCCCGTAAACAGGCTTCTTGGATTTGTGCGTCCACCCAGGTGTTGATAAAGGTTTTGATCGAATGGCGATTGGGCGGCGGGCTGGCGATGATGGAAATATCACGCAAGCCCGATAGAGCCATGTTCAAGGTGCGCGGAATCGGCGTGGCGGTTAAGGTCAGCATGTCCAATTCGTTGCGCAATTTTTTGAAATGCTCTTTTTGGCGTACCCCAAAACGGTGTTCTTCGTCTATCACCACTAAGCCTAAGGCTTTGTATTTGAGTTCTTTTGACAATAAGGTATGCGTACCGATGACAATATCAACCTTGCCTTCGGCGAGCGCTTCGGTGATTTCTTTTTGCTGCTTAGGCGTGACAAAACGAGACATGACTTCAACACGCACGGGCCAATCGGCGAACCGGTCACAAAAGTTCTGGTAATGCTGTTGCGCCAGCAACGTGGTCGGCACCAACACGGCGACTTGTTTGCCGCTTTGTACGGCGATGAATGCCGCCCGCATGGACACTTCGGTCTTACCAAAACCGACATCGCCGCAAATCACCCGATCCATAGGCTGCGGGCTGGCCATGTCTTCAAGTATCGCTTCAATCGCCGTCTGTTGATCGGGCGTTTCCTCAAACGGAAAGGCATCAGCAAACGCTTGGTATTCGGTGTTTTCAACCTCGAACGCATGGCCTTGTTTGATGGCGCGTTGAGCGTGGATTTCCAGCAATTCGGCGGCGACATCGCGGATTTGCTCAATGGCTTTTTTCTTAAGCTTACCCCATTGGTCACCGCCTAATTTATGCAACGGCGCAGTGTCCGGGCTCATGCCCGTGTACCGCCCAATCACATGCAGGGTTGAAACAGGCACATACAGTTTGTCGTTGTTGGCGTATTCGAGCATCAAAAACTCTGCCGGAATGCCGCCGATGGTCAGTGTCTGCAAGCCCATATAGCGGCCTACGCCGTGTTCCTGATGGACCACGGGCGAGCCGATGCTCAATTCATTAAGGTTATTGACAATCGCTTCCAGCTCACGCGCCGCCGATTTGCGCCGCCTGCGTTGTTGCCGAATTTTTTCGCCTGACAATAAAGGTTCGGTAATAATCGCCAACGCAGGCCGTTCTAGCCACAAACTGTGCTCAACGGGCGCAACGACCAAACACACGGCATCATCGGCATCCAAAAACTGTTGCCAAGTATCGACACGCTTGCTGCTGATCCGCCAAGCGCGGAGCTTGTCCAACAAGGCTTCCCTGCGTCCGGCGGATTCAGCGACAAACAGGGTTTTACCAGCAAACGTGTTGATAAATTGCTGCAAACGTTGCGCGGGTTGCTCCAGCTTGGCGTTGACGGTCAAATCTGGCAGCGTTTTACAGGGGCTGTCGGTTTGCGAGGTGGTCGCCAAGGTGATGCGGGCAAATCGGCTGACTTTATCGGCCAGCTCTTCGGCAGACAAAAACAACTGTTCAGGTTTTAACAGCGGGCGTTCAAGGTCATATTTGCGCTGTTCGTAACGTTCCCGCGCATCGCCGTAAAACGCCACGGAATTGGCGGTGAAGGTGTCGGTGTCTACGACAATCGCCGAGCTGGGCAGATAATCAAAAAGGGTCGCGGTTTTGTCAACAAACAGCGGCAGGTAGTATTCGATGCCGTTAAATGCCACGCCTTTGCTGACATCCGCATACAGCGTGTTTTTAGGCGAGGTTTGCGGGAATTGTTCGCGGAAGGTTTGCCTAAAATGCTTGATCGCTTCATCGGTAAACGGAAATTCCCGCGCCGGGAATAATTGGATTTGGCCGATTTTTTCTAAGGAACGCTGGCTTTCGGGGTCAAACGTGCGGATGGATTCGATCTCTTCATCAAACAATTCAATACGATAAGGGACGGAACTGCCCATCGGGAATAAATCGACAATCGCCCCGCGCACGGCAAATTCGGCGTGTTGGTAAACTTGCGAAACGCATTGATACCCAACGCTTTCCAGTTTCAGGCGGTTCAGCTCAAGGTTAAAATTATCGCCCACTTTCACGGCAAAACTGTTTGCCAAAACGTGTTCACGCGGGGCCAGGCGGTGCATCAGCGTAGTGACGGGAACCACCAACGCGCCGCGCTTGGTTTCCGGCAAAACCGCCAGCACTTTCAAGCGTTCGGAGGTGATTTCCGGCAACGGCGAAAACACGTCATAAGGCAAGGTTTCCCAATCGGGAAAATGCAGGATCGGATACTGATTATTCAGGAAAAAAGCCAGCTCATGTTCCAAACGCAAAGCCGTTTGGTTATCGGGCGTGATGATGACAAACAGTCGCTTTTCTTTAGCAATGGCCGACGCTAAAGCCAACGCATCGGCACAACCGCTCAGGCCAGGCCAAATCACTGGAGTTTCTTTCGTTGTCGGAATGGCAGGGGAAAAAATTAACGGTTCGGACATGGCAGGACAGCTTGGAAAAAAGCGCGATTATACAACAGGCGATGAGGCTGTTTTTGAAAAGGCTTGAGGCTTAATCAGCCCAAAAACATCGCATCCCCATAACTGAAAAAACGGTAGCCCTGTTGCACGGCATGTCGGTAAGCCGCCATGACAGGCTGATAACCCGCAAATGCGCTGACTAACATCAACAAGGTGGATTCGGGCAAATGGAAATTAGTCAACAAAGCATCGACCACTTTAAACGTATAACCGGGTGTAATGAACAATTGGGTGTCGCCCCAATTGGCGGCCAATTGCCCACTGCTTGCCCCGGCTTCCAAAGCCCGCACTGCTGTTGTGCCAATAGCAATGACACGGCCAGCACGGGCGCGGGTTTGCGCAACCGCTGCAACGGTTTCCGGCGGTACACTAAAATATTCCTTGTGCATGATATGTTCGTCCATATTTTCCACCCTGACAGGCTTGAATGTGCCGCTACCGACGTGCAAAGTCACAAAAGCCGAGCGCACGCCTTTTTCCTGAATACGATCCAATAAGGCTTGGTCAAAATGCAAACCTGCTGTTGGTGCGGCAACTGCACCCGCATTTTTGGCAAAAACGGTTTGGTAGCGGCTGACATCGACCTCATCATCAGCACGTTCAATATAAGGTGGTAATGGAATATGGCCAATTTTTGCCAATACTTCCAACACCGTCTGGTCGCCCAAAAAGTCCAATTTGAACAAGTCCTGTTCACGCCCTAGCACCGTGCAAGCAAAGCCATCGGATAACAAAATATGGGCATCGGCTTTCGGGGCTTTGCTGGCACGAACATGCGCCAAAGCCTGATGGTCGTCCAAAATCCGCTCAATCAGAATTTCAACCTTGCCGCCGCTGGCCTTATGCCCCCACAAACGGGCCGGAATCACGCGGGTATCGTTAAATACCAGCAAATCATCAGGCTTAAGCAGATCAATAAAATCCCTGAACTGTTTATCAGCCAACGCGCCAGTGCCGCGATCCAGGCACAACAAACGGCTCGCGGTGCGTTCTTGTAAAGGATGCTGCGCAATCAGCGCATCCGGCAAATCATAATAAAAGTCACTTTTTTTCATAGTCCGCCATATTATCAGCTTGCCAAGAATCAACCAAACACAGATAAAAGCAAAGACAGCAACTTTCAAAAAAAACGCCAAATGACAAAAATATGAAAAAAGTGTTTGCATATATGCCAAATGTGTTTATACTATCCGCTCTTTAGCCGGGGTGGCGGAACTGGTAGACGCGCCGGATTCAAAATCCGGTGATGGTGACATCGTGTCGGTTCGATTCCGACCCTCGGTACCAGAATTATAATAAGCCGTTATAATTGCCAAATGGAATTTAAAGGCCTTACAAGTCATTGTAAGGCCTTTTTTATTGCCCGAAACTTTTCCAATCCTCGCCACAACAGGGATCAGCCATGAGCAACCCTACCGCAAAGCAACACGCCATTGCGCCCGTCAATCCACTCATTGAATCCTACCTGCTGGGCTTAAGCCACCACACTAACCACACCGCACTGGCCGACATGGAAGCGTTCGCAGAAAAAAATAATTTTCCTATCGTGGGCCGATTAGTGGGCATGTTTCTCGAAACCCAGGCAAAAATGGTCAACGCCCAGCGCGTATTTGAATTTGGTAGCGGCTTTGGTTATTCCGCTTACTGGTTCGCCAAAGCAGTCGGCGCACAAGGCCAAGTGATTTGCACTGAAGCTGATTTCCTCAATCAAGAAAAAGCCAAAAACTACCTCAGCACCACGGATTTATGGAACAGAATTGATTTTCAAGTCGGCATGGCACAAGATGTTTTTGCCCAAACCGATGGCCTATTTGACGTGTGCTACAACGATGCCGACAAAGGCGACTACCCGCAAATCTGGCAAATGGCCAAAGACCGCATCCGCCCCGGCGGCCTGTATATCGCGGACAATGTACTCTGGCGTGGCCGCGTCGCCACCGAACACTACACCGACGTTTTCAAAGGCTGGACCGAAGCCATCAAACAACACAATCAATTGATTTTTAATGATCCTGAGTTTGATGCGTTTATTAATCCGGTTAGGGACGGGGTGATAGTCGCCCGCAAGAAAACAGCCTAAGCACAACCCCGTTCACCAAATACACGTAACACCCATCAAAACAGACAATTCTTTTGTCAATATGTGACAAAAAAAGTCAGCATCAATGACCCGCCAGAGCCTTACTGGCCTATTAAAAATAGTAGCCCATAACTTATCCAAACATATCAGCCCAACTTACGTACCGAACTTATTAAAAATTGAGCGGCAAAAAAACGGGCAAAATATTTTATTTGCCTTTAAAACAAAATTGGTTCGAATATTGCTTTAGGTAGTGGACGGTATATGGATTATCAATCATGACCCGCTTTGACAGCAACGCCTAGGCCTTGAAATATCACCATCATCGACTAAGCTGTCAGAAGGCAATGAAAAAATACCAGCTGGCTTGTTATACTTCTTTTGATGTACAAACGAGGGCCGTTCACGAAAGCAACGGAACAACCTCAAAAAACTTTTAAAAACCAACCCGCTTTATTACCTTAAACCGAGGACACATTATGGCTTCTTATAAATACTCAACCGTGGGCACTGTTGGCACAGGCGTTACCACCGCTTGGACAATTGACAGTTTCACTACCGTAGACACTTTTACATTTGATGGCGCGACACTAGGGCTGAGCGCGGCAAACATTGTCACACTTACCGATGCCAGCGGTGATCTGAAAATAACAATAGGTGGCAACACGATCACTTTTACCGGGTTAACCAGCGACCAAATTGACCCCGCCAAATTCATCTTCGCAGACGGCAGCAAAATCCTGGTTGGCGACAGCACATCAGCCACAGCAGACGACGCAAGCAGCAACATTCTGCTAAGCACCGATTATGATGATTACATTGATGGCCTGACCAACACAACTGGTGCAGGCGACACCGTCTCTTACGCAAACGCTGGCGCAGCAGTCACTGTAAACTTAAGCACATCAGCACAAACAACTGGCGGCGCAGGCAACGACGTATTATTTGGGATTGAAAACGTCACAGGGTCTAATTTCAACGATGACTTAACAGGCAGCAGCGCAGCTAACACTATTAACGGCGGTGCTGGTTTTGACAGCATGAATGGGGGCGGTGGTGATGACATTTACATCGTAACTTCAGGGGATGAAATTGTTGATGGCACAGAATCGGATGCCGCTGGCGTAAGCGGCACCGACACCGTACAAAGTGCATTCGATTACTCCTTAGCCAGTGCCATCAACGTCGAAAACCTGACCCTTACTGGCACTACTGCCGTTACCGCCATTGGTAATGATGAAGACAACACCATTATCGGCAACACTGCCGCCAATATCATTGATGGCGGGGTAGGCACTGACATTTTGCAAGGTGGATTGGGTAACGACACATACTATATTGACGATACCGACGATAGCATCACAGGCGAAACAACAACTAGCGGCACGGATTGGGTTGTCAGCACGGCAACATCGTACACCTTAGCAAGCAATGTTGAAAACCTTCGCGTCATCAGTTCAGCGACTGGCCTGACAGCAGTAGGAAATGCATTAGTCAACACTATTTTGGGTGGCCGTGCGGGTGACACACTTAACGGTGGAGCAGGCAACGACGCTGTTTCTGATCTGTTAGGCGGCAATGACACGTTGATCGGCGGCGATGGCGTTGATGTCCTTAAAGGTGGTAAAGGCACTGACACTTTGGCTGGCGGGATTTCTGCTGGTGGTTTAACTCCAGACAACGTTGCAAGCACTACTACTGCCGACGGTGATGCTGACACATTAGAAGGTGGTGCGGGCAATGACACTTACTATGTCACGGAAACGTTGGACGTAGTCAAAGAAGAAGCTGTACCAGCCGACACAGCGGATACTGTTTTTGCGCTGCTGACCACTGGCACTTACACCATTGGCGCCAATGTTGAAGTCCTCAACCTTGGTTTGACCACCAGCACCACAACAGCTCTTAAGGGATCCAATGCAGGCGGTACGACTTCTGCGACCATCAATGGTAATGACGGCGTCAATACACTGACCGCTGGCACTAAGGGTGACATCCTAAACGGCAATGCCGGCATTGACACGTTGATCGGTGGTGCAGGTGCGGACACGTTAAATGGTGGTGATGATAACGACACCATCACAGGCGGAGCGGCAAATGACAATCTCACCGGAGGCAATGGCAATGACGTATTGGATGGCGGCACCGGAACTGACACTTACGCAGGTGGCGCAGGCGATGACAGCTATGTTGTTGACACTGACACCGAAACCAACATCACCGAAACCTCTGGCACTGATGTCGTATTTGCTAACATTGTCACCTCTACTGTCAAAACCTATACCTTGGGCAGTGGCATTGAAGATTTAGTTCTAGGTGGCCCATCGGCTGCCGCTGAAGGCGTCACCACCAGCACTAGCCTACTCAACGGAACTGGTAACGCGGTTGCCAACAAAATTTATGGTAATTCCGCAAACAATACCTTAATTGGTGGCGATTTGGCTGACACTATCAAAGCAGGCGATGGCAACGACACCTTGATCGCTGGCCTTAGCACAACAGACGTGACAGATACGACAGCAGTAGATGACCTTCAAGGAGGCCTAGGCAATGACACTTACTATGTCAATATTGGAGACACTGTAACTGAAAGTGCCAATGCCGGCGGCGACACCGTCATTGCCACCTTGGCCACAGCAGGAAATACATATGCCATCGGCAACAATATCGAAGTATTGACCTTGGCAGGGACTAACAACATTAACGGCACACATAATATTGTTGTTGGCGCAACCGTTAAAGCCACCCTTAACGGCAATAGTGGGGACAACATCCTAACAGCCGCCAATACGGGCGACACATTGAACGGCAATAACGGTAACGACACATTAAACGGCGGTAGCGGTATTGACCTTCTCAATGGCGGTGCTGGTACAGATACCTTAAATGGCAACAACGATGGCAATGACATCCTGACAGGTGGCGATGGTGCGGACACCTACATCATCAAAACAACGGGTGATTCCATTATTGAAACCAATACCGCCGCGCCAATAAGCGGTGCGCAAACTGATGTTGTCTTTGCGGACATTACTAACGCATCAGCACCTGCCATTACTTACACATTGACCGCGAATGTTGAAAATTTGGTGTTAGGCAACAGCACAGGCACTGTAGGTACTGCTGACTCAGGCACAGACGTGCTCAATGCCATCGGCAACGCTTCCAAAAACAATATCGCCGGTACTGGTGGTGCCAATACCTTAACAGGCATGGCAGGCGCTGACAGCTTATTTGGCGGCGGCGGTGATGACACTTTAATTGGTGGAACATCCACTACTGGTGCTGATAGTGCTATCGACAATTTGACAGGCGGTGCTGGTAATGATGTTTACTACGTCACGGACATCACTGACGTTGTCACTGAGATCACGGGCGAGGGTAATGCTGATGTTGTCAATGTAAATATTGCATCTGGCTCATATACACTGGGTTCAGCCTTTATTGAAACAGTAAACTTAGGTGGAACAGTGGCCATTAGTGTCACGGCAGCATCTGATGCCACGCAAACGGCCACTATCAATGGCAATAGTGCCATCAATACCATAACGGGTGGAGCGGGTTCTGACACTATTAAGGGTAATGCAGGAGCCGATACTTTGAGTGGTGCAGGCGGCACTGACACACTCAATGGCGGTGCTGGCAAAGATAGCTTAACTGGTGGTGCGGCAGTGGATACATTTGTATTTGCTACTGGCGACTCAGCGTCCACTTCAGCAGCAGCAGATGTCATTACTGACTTTTCCACAACAACTGACGACATCATTGATCTCAGTGCTATAGATTCTTTCACTTTATTGGACGTAGGTGTCGCGCACACCAACCTTGGCGCACTTGAGTTAGTCCGCACCACTATTAATGTTACTGACACCCTCATCACGGGTTATGTCGGCGCAGACAACACGGCTGATTTTGCGATTGTTCTGACAGGTGTGACTGCAAGTACCTTAGATCAAGCCGCAAACTTTGACTTTACTTAATGTCTAAATTGTCCGCTGGCATTTAGCCAGGCTGATAGCCGTTAACTTTGCTTAGAATGGTTAACGGCTAGCCTATAAAACCAACCTCCATTCGGGTGACCGGATGGAGGTTTTTTTTTATCAAAAGCTTAATCTATCGGCTGTCTCTCCTGCTTACTTCTAAGCAAATAAGTAATTTGACATAAGTTTCATGGTGCATGTCCAGACTACGAGCCTGTCCTTACTAGTGCCCCTTGTGGGTAAAGGACATGCAGTCGTTTTATACCGTGAAATTTTTATACAATTACTTAGGAACGCGCATGAATTAACTTCGACAACGTGTTCCCTCTCCCGCTGAGAGAGGGCTAAGGAGAGGGAAATCAAATGCCCAAGTTATTTCATGCTCGCTCCTTATTCAAAAGGTTTAGGCAAAAGAACCTTTTAAGCCCTTAGAGTAAAGACTATACTTAAACAGCTATTTATGTGGTTGCTTACGGTGCGCCAATTCAGGCTTATCGCCAAAACGATAGCACGATTGGTGGCGGGCTTGTCCTACAAGGGCTTTCTCTGGTTGTCGAACCATGAGCGGATTAATCCGTCCACCCTCCGACAGGCTCAGGCCCAACGGTTAATCCTAATCAGTGGTGCAAAAGTCTTTTAACATGAGTAACGGGGGCGGGACGGGGTTTCAATACCCCGTCCTTAAGGTTTCACAGTTGCTATAGGCACTGAAAACGTTACGGAACGAGTAATAAACCCGTTCCAGCCCGCGTTATTACATAAATGTTAAAAAAGTTATGAACACCTACTTAAAAACCGATAACTTGACCGCTTAAAGTATAACCACGTAAATCCGACAGTTGTAATCTATCCCCATCTCCAGCAGATTTTATCATTTTGATTTTTCCCTTAACGAGATCATAACCATGGCTACTTACGATTTTTCTACCTTGATTGCCACTGGCAACAAAACTCAAGCTTTCACTACACTCGATTTTTTGACGTTCAATGATGGTATCCGTGCATCTGATTTAATTATTGGCTTGGTAGGCGCGGATGCTACTTTAAAACTTGCTACGGGCTTTACCCTGACTTTAAGCAATTTCGTCCCCAACAAAATATCCAGCACTAATTTTACGTTTGCCGATGGCAGCAAGCTGATTATCGGTGACGGAAAAATCAGCATTACCGATGGCACGAGCAATGACACGCTGATAGGCACAGATGGCGGGGATTACTTGGATGGGGTAGGCGGCAATGACACCGTTTCGTATGCCACAGCCAGTTCGGCAGTGACCGTGGATTTGGCGCTGACTGCCGCACAGGACACGATTGGGGCTGGTGTGGATAAATTGGCGAATATTGACAACATTATTGGTTCAGTTTTTAACGACACGTTATATGGTGATGGAAACGCCAACGTGTTGAACGGCGGCGGCAATGCCGACATCATGGACGGTAAAAATGGCAGTGACACCTATGTTGCGACAGCGGGTGACATCATCACGGATTCGGGCACCACAGGCACAGATGTCGTGAATGCAGGGGTGGATTTTGTATTAGGTTCAGGCATTGAAAATTTAGTGCTGACAGGCACACTTGCCATTAATGGCCGTGGCAATAGTTTAAACAATAGCTTAACGGGCAATAGCGGAAACAATATTCTGGATGGAGGCACGGGTGACGACACCTTCGTCGGCAGCAACGGCCTGGACACTTATTTTGTTGATAGCGCCAATGACAGCATCACCGAAACATCTCCCGGAGGGATTGATCAAGTTAATAGCACCGCCACATCTTTTGACATGAGTGCTAAAGCCGGATTTGTGGAGAACATGCGCTTGTTTAGCGGCGCTATCACCGGGATAGGCAATATTTTGGCAAACAAAATCTTTGGTAACGGTAATGCCAATACCTTAGATGGTGGGGATGGAAATGACACATTGACCGATTTGTTAGGCGGCGATGATATTCTGAAAGGCGGCGCGGGCGCGGATCTTATTATAGGTGGCGGTGGTGCTGATAAGTTGATAGGTGGTACCAGCGAAACCGCTTCTGATAGCAGTGCCGATAATTTATTCGGGGGTAGCGGAAATGATTCCTACTATGTCACGGATACGTCAGATATTGTCAACGAATTGGCCAACAACGGTATCGATCTTATCCAAACAACCATTTCTTATGTATTGAATGATGTGAAAGGCATAGGTATTGAGAACCTGACCTTGTTGCCCGGTTCTAGCACATTAAATGGTACAGGCAATTCGTTAGCTAACACGATTACAGGTAACGATGGCGCCAATGTCTTGATCGGGGGTAAAGGTGCGGATACATTAATCGGAGGCATAGGCAGCGATTCGTTGACTGGTGGCGTAGATGCCGTAGCAAGCGATGCGGCCATAGACATTTTAAATGGCGGGACAGGTAATGACATTTACTATGTCACCGATACTTCCGACCGTGTCATTGATGCGGTTAATGCGCCGGACACTAATGACCTAGTCAATACTAATGTCTCATACGCCCTGAATGACACCGACAGTGCCGGTGTTGAAAAGCTTACTTTAACAGGTAGCGGCAATATCACTGGCACTGGCAATTCAATAGCCAACACCATTACAGGCAACTCAGGAAACAATACCTTAAACGGCGGCGGGGGTGTATTAATCGTCGATACCTTGATTGATACACTAGGAGGTAATGATATTTTAGATGGCGGCACTGGCGCTGATATTATGTCAGGCGGTATTGGTGACGACACCTATGTCGTTGATAACGCATCTGACACAGTAAACGAAGCTTCCCTTTCAGGCGCTGACTTAGTGCAAGCTAGCGTTACCTACTCAATTGATTATGATGTGGATATTGAAAAGCTAACTTTAACGGGCGGCAGTATCATTGACGGTACAGGCAACAGTTCAGCCAACACCATTATCGGCAATAACGTTGCCAATAAGTTAATCGGCGGTGATGGCGCCGATTATCTGCAAGGCGGTACAGGCACAGACACATTAATCGGTGGTAGCCGTGATACTGGTTCAATCGCCTCCGATGGAACACCTGATGCTGACACTATGGATGGGGGCACAGGTAATGACACTTACTGGGTAGATTTTGAAACCGATACGGTTGTGGAAGATCTTGGCACCACCAATGGAATAGATTTGGTTGTGTCAAGGGTCACCTATACCCTTACAGATACCGATGTTGAAAACCTGACGCTAACCGGATTAACAGGCTTAGTCACCAATACCGCCACCATTAATGGCACTGGCAATAACTCAGCCAATGCCTTAACAGGAAATGACGGTAATAACACCTTATCAGGTATGGCTGGTATTGACACATTAGCTGGCAACGCAGGAGATGACATTCTCGATGGCGGTATTGGTGCTGATGTTATGACTGGCGGTACAGGTAAAGATACTTATATTGTTGAAACAATGAATACCGCTGTGGGTAACGGCGATCAAATCACAGAAACCGGAACAGATATTGACTTAGTACAGGCGTATGCCTCTTATACGATCTTTGATACGAATGTTGAAAACCTAACATTGATGGGCACTAGCGGTATTAATGGCACAGGTAATAATTCGGCGAATATCTTAAATGGCAACTCGGCTAATAACACATTAACTGGGCAGGGCGGCAATGATACGCTGGATGGAAAAGAAGGCTTAGATATCCTCAAAGGCGAATTGGGGCAAGATACTTATTACGTTGATGCTGCCGGAGATGTTGTTGATGAAACAGGTGGCGATGCTACTATCGCAACAACCGCGAGTGCAACCCTAGACACCGTGCTTTCAGCAGTCAGCTTCGCAATCACTGATACTAAAGTTGAAAACCTAAGCTTGCTTGGCACTGACACAATTAACGCTACAGGCAACAGTTCTGCCAACATCATTTCGGGCAATGCAGGCAACAACACCCTAGATGCGAAGGAAGGCAATGACATTGTTAATGGTGGGGCAGGCAAAGACAGCTTAACAGGTGGTGCAGGTGTTGATAAGTATGTATTTACGCTGGCGACTGACTCATCCTTGGTCAATTTTGATGTCATCACCGACTACAAAACAGGCGGGGCCGAACTCATCGACTTAAGCGCAATTGACACTGGAACGCTAGCATTTGGTGGCGTAAAAACAGCCACACCGACCACTGTTTCAGCGGCACACACTATTGATTATTATCTCAGTGGAACCAACACCTTTATTATTGCTGATACGGATGGAAATGCTACCACCATTGACTTTAAGATACAGTTGACGGGGTTTGTCACTGCATTGGTCGCAGCAGACTTTGTCAGGTAGCAGCAATCATTAACATTGAAGCCAGGCAAGATTAACGCTTGCCTGGCTTTTTTTATGAAAAAAATTCACCTTACTGTCCCACCAACTCCCTAAATCCCGATTCATCCAACACCTGCACGCCCAATTCTTGTGCCTTGGCCAGCTTAGAACCCGCCTCTTCCCCTGCCAACACGCAAGTGGTTTTCTTAGATACTGAACCAGCGACTTTCGCGCCCCGGCTTTCCAACAATGCTTTGATCTGATCGCGTGGCATGGACAGTGTGCCTGTAATCACCCAAGTCTGCCCGGCTAAGGTTTGCGCTTGCGCGGACACGCCTGTTTCTTCTGGCCATGTCACCCCGGCATCAATTATCGCCTGCACTATCGCCCGGTTTTTTTCATCGCTAAAAAAATCGACGATGTTTTTCGCCATCACTGGGCCTATGTCAGGGACTTGTGTCAATTCTTCAAACGTGGCGTTGGCAATCGCAGGGTAATTTTTAAAATGCCGGGCGATGGCTTTCGCGCTTTCTTCGCCAATTTCATTAATGCCCAACGCACCGATAAATGTGCCTAACTGGGTGTTTTTAGATGCGGCTATCGAATCTAGGACATTTTGGGCGCTTTTCTCGCCCTGCCCTTCCAACTCGGCAATGTCATTGGCTTGCAGAGTGTAAATATCGGCAATCGTCTGTAAAACGCCTTTGCTGTATAAAGTTTCGATGAGTTTTGTGCCGAGATTGACAATATTCATGAACTTACGCGACGCATAATGGCGGATACGCTCCGCACCTTGCGCCGCGCAGCTTAGGCCACCCGTACAACGGTACGCAGCTTGGCCTGCCGTGCGTTCAACGTTTGCGCCGCATACCGGACACTTAGCGGGCATTTCAATGATTTTCCGTTGCGCACCTTCGGTGACCATCCGTGATATTTTCGGAATCACATCCCCGGCGCGTTGGATTTCGACACTGTCACCGATGCACAAACCTAAACGTTCAATTTCATCCATATTGTGCAAGGTGGCGTTACTGACCGTCACGCCGCCGACAAACACAGGTTCCAGCCGCGCAACGGGTGTCAGAACGCCCGTGCGTCCGACTTGGAAGTCCACATCCAACAATTGCGTGACCATAAGCTGGGCGGGGAATTTCCGGGCAATCGCCCATTTAGGTGAGCGGGCAATAAACCCTAAGGCATTTTGCACGCTTAGGCTGTCGATTTTGTAAACAATGCCATCAATTTCCATCGGCAAACTGTCCCTGGCCTGCTCCATCACCGCGTAGTTATCGGTAAATTCGGCAAGGCTGCCGTCAAATATCCGGCAATGCGAAGTCTTGCGGAAACCCAAGGCACTTAAATACGCCAAAATCTCCGAATGGGCGGTAAATTCAGGTGTGCCTAGGCAATCACCCATTCCATAAGGAATAAAGCGCAAATCACGCTCAGCGGCGATTTTCGGATCCATTTGCCGTATGGTTCCCGCTGCGGCATTTCTGGGATTGACGAAGGTGCGCCCGCCTGTCTCTTGCGCAATTTGGTTAAGTTTGGCGAAAGCGGCTTTGGGCATGAACACTTCACCGCGCACCTCCAACTTGGCGGGCGGATGGTCTGTGGCCAATTTCAGCGGCACCGATTTGATGGTTTTGATATTGTGGCTGACATCTTCACCGACTTGCCCGTCACCACGGGTCGCTGCGTAACTGAACAAGCCCTGTTCGTAATGGATGGCAATCGCCAAACCGTCCAATTTGGGTTCGCTGACAATCCGCAATTGCCCGGTTTCCATATCCAATTCTTTAGCGGCCTTTTCAAAAAAGGCATACGTTTCATCAATCGAAAACGCATTGGCTAACGAGAGCATCTTGACGCGATGTTCAACCTTTCGGAATTGGTCTATCGGCTGCGCACCCACCCGTTGCGAGGGCGAATCAGATCTGATCCATTCAGGGTGTTCGGTTTCTATCACCAATAACTGGCGGAAAACCTGGTCGTATTGGGCATCGGGAACCGTTGGGTTATCAAGGACGTAATACTCATAATCCCATTGGTTAAGCGTGGTGATGAGGTTTTGGTAGGTTTGCTTCACGATAAATCCTGTGCAGACATTGCAGGGGCAGGCCGGGGTTTGAAACCTCGGCCTTAACGTTTCATAGGCACTGTAAACGTTACGGAAGGGGTTACAAACCCCTTCCAGCTGTCGAAGTTTTTTCTTATCCACGACCAGAAGAGTGCGAAGCGAAAGACACAAAAAAAGCACGAAACATAATGGCTTTCGTGCTTTTTTGTGTCTTTCGTGGACAATAAATGTTCAAAAACTACGCTTTTCAAAATGGGCGCAGTTTATGACAAACTATTGGCCTCTGGGTTGGAGGAGTTCAGTAGGATAATTACAAACTTTGCCGGATCATTTTGATGGTGGCGTTAGTGAGCGGTTTTTTCTCATGATCCAACAACATGCCATCCAATTCAACGGCGGTGATGTTGATGGCTTCAAGATAATCGTCAAACACCCGTACCGCATCATCCAGCAAAGCAGGTTGCATAAAAAACACCAGCCCTGAGGTATAAAAATCCGCCATGCCTTGATCCGGGAAAACGCCAGAACCGCTCATGCAAAGTACGCCAAAATCGACCAAATGGTTGGCATCATAGCGTTCAAATATTTTCAAGTTACCGTATTCCATTTGGGCGATACGGAAAGCCTTGAGAATATCCAGGCCATTAAAACCTTCCGGTTGTTTGGCCAGCACCCTAAATTGGATAATGTCAGGGGCGACAAAACGCGGCTCAATAGCCTCTTCTTCTTGAGGCTCGGCGATGGGTTCTTCTGGCAAATTTTCTTGGGCCGGCATTTCATCTTCTGAAAAATCAAATTCCGCTTCATCAAAATCGCCAAACATGCCTTGTGCCGAATCAGTTTCTTCAGGCTGTATTTCAGGTTCGGGCTGTTTTGGCTGGGATTTGGTTTTGGGTTTAATGCCTGCCAACAATTCGTCGGTATCAATCAATTTTTTCTTAGGTTTGCGCACGACATCAAAATCGTCGTTTTCGGTATGGACAATCAAGGCTTCATTAATTTTGCCTTTGATGTCCATATTTCCGAAGAACATCATGCCCTGGAAAGATTTTTTGTTTTTGAGAAAATGCCGGACCAACATGCCGATAATGACAACAAGGCCAAATGCGATAATGACTACCCGTAATAATTCTTTGTCCATTAGATTTCCGCCAGACTGACTGCTTCTTCAATATCAACTGCGACCATCCGGGACACACCCGGCTCTTTCATCGTCACACCTGCCAACTGTTTTGCGATTTCCATTGTAACCTTATTATGTGAAATATATAAAAATTGCACGGTCTCGGACATGGCTTCAACCATTTTTGAGAACCGCCCGACATTGGCATCATCCAAAGGCGCATCCACCTCATCAAGCAAGCAAAATGGCGCGGGATTCAGTTCAAAGATGGCAAACACGAGAGCCACCGCCGTCAAGGCCTTTTCCCCACCGGACAGCAAATGGATAGAGCTATTGCGTTTTCCGGGCGGCCTGGCAATGATGTTGACCCCCGATTCCAGCACATTTTGTTCAGTCAATTCTAAATAAGCTTGCCCGCCACCAAACAGTTTGGGGAATTTCTCCTGCAAGCCGCTGTTTATTTTATCGAATGTTGCCGTAAAACGTAACCGCGTTTCTTGGTCGATTTTATGGATGGCCTGATCCAAGGTTTGCAAAGCCTCGCTCAAGTCCGCGTGCTGTTCGTCCAAAAACTTCATCCGCTCCGCTTGGGCTTGGTATTCTTCAATCGCCGACAAGTTAATCGTACCTAAACGGGCGATTTGTTCGGCCAATTCATCGGCGGTTTTTTTCCAACGGCTTTCTTCTGCATGAGCGGGCAGTCCTGCCAACACTTGCCGGACATCCGCTGCCATGTCTTCAAGCTGTTCGTTAATCGTCTGTTGGCGGACTTGGTTTTCCTGCAACTCAAAACGCAGTTTGTCCAAACGCTCTTTCTGGCTATCCAAAGCCCGTTGGGTACGCACCTGCTGTTCGGCCAAGGCGACAATGCCCGTTTCGCTGTCTTCTTGTTGTTGCCGCTGTTGTTGCAACTGCACTTCAAGGGCTTGTTTGATTTGCGTTTTTTCTGACAGTTGCGCTTTTTCTTCCGCTAAAGGCGACAAGGTTTGCTGGGATTTTTGTTCCAATTCAGCCAAATATTCCATCAGTTGCTGGCGTTGTTCCTGCAAACGGGCGCGTTGCTTAAGCGTGGACACTTCCAAACCATGCAGGTTATCGAGCTTGGCCTTGGCGGCATAAACTTGCCGCCGCGCTTCATTGACGGCGTTGTCCAACTGTTGCTGCTGCTGTTGCAACTGCTGGTTCAAAGCATCGAGATTGTCGCGCTGCCCGTCTTGGTCAAACAAAATCTGTTCCGCCTCTTCCTGCAACAGCCGCGCTTCGGCAATGGTTTCGGTGTTTTCGGCCAGCTCTTCATTAATGCTGTCCACATCGTGTTGGATTTGTTGCAAACGCCGCTGTTGTTGCTCAAAACGTGCCGATTGCGCACTGTGCTGGACGTTTTTCTGTGACCATTCACTATTGATATGGTTAAGCTCGATTTGTAAGGATTCACGCAACTGCTCGGCGGATTTTAACGCCCCTTCGCCCTGCTCCAAACGCGATTCCAACTCATCAATGGTTTCTTCTAGCTCCGTTTGACGCTGCTTGAGCGTCCGCAAGGTTTTTTCGCGCTGCAAAACGCCTGTTTTGCTGTCTTGGGTACGGCTGATTTTCACCCAATCACGGCCTAACCAAATACCATCCTGCGTGATAATCGATTCATGCGCTTGCAATTGCGTGGACAAGCCTTCAGCCGCCTGCAAATCATCCGCGCAATAAACCCCGGCCAACAAGGCGTTTAAGCTAGACGGGGCGCTAATTTTGTCCAATAAACGCGGCATCTTATGCAGCGGGCCATCCAAGATTTCGGCATTGGCCGGAAAAGCAAACAGCGTCACCGAATCTTCCGCCAAGGTCGGCAAATGCGGCAAAAACGGTGCGAGCGCATCGACACATACCGCCTCTAGGGTATTGCCCAACACGCTTTCCACGGCATTTTCCCAACCCGCTTCCACATCCAAATATTCGGCAAGCCGTTGCTGTTTATCTAAACCCGATTGCGCCAACCAATTTTGCAGGTTTTCATTGGCCTTACCCATCGCGTGTTGTTGCAACACAGCCAAAGAACTGATCTGCCCGGCCACGCCATGCAGTTCGCTACGGTGCGTATTCAAGCCTTCTTGGCACAGCTTCACGGCTAGGCGTTGTTCGCGGATGGTGTGATTTTGCCCTTCCAATTGGCTGTGCAGATGCTCACGTTCAGACGCGATAGTTTCGATATGCTCATCTAACAAGGCAATATCGTCGGCCAAATCACTGGCGGACAACTCGTCACGCTCATGCAGCAATTTATCCAAGCGTATTTGCAACTGCCGATTTTGGTGAGTCAGTTGTTCGGATTTGACGCGCTGGACTTCGGCCTGTTCGCGGTATCTTGCGCTTTCGGTGCGGTAACTATCCCATTGCTGTTGCCACAACAGACGTTGCTGCTGCATTTGTTGCTGTTGGCTTAATAATTCGTCCTGACGGTCTTCGGCGACAATCAGCTCTTCTTCGGCTATCAGCAAACCTTGTTTAAGCTCTTCTAAAGTTTGCGTGTCCTTGGCGATTTCAGCTTGGAATTGTTCAAGTTGCTGGCGGCTGCGCTGGATGTCTTGCAGGGTCTGTTGATGGCTGTTGTGCTGATGGGCAATGGTCTGCTCTAGCCTGCCCACCTCGGCGGCGACGGTGTAATAATCGCCTTGGATTTGGTTGAATTGCTGTTGCTGGAATTTATGCGCGGTGCGTTGTGCAGCGATAGTGGCATCTAATTCGCGCAGTTCCATAAATAAGCGGTTATGTTCGGCGGCGACTTCATGAAGGGTGCTTTCTAAGGTATCGGCGGCCTGCTGGTAACTGTGCCACCGCAACGCCAACAATTCTAGCTTGAATTGCCGCTCCTGCTTTTTTAAGCCCGTATATTTTTCGGCTTTTTCGGCTTGTTTTTGCAGATGCTTGAGCTGCTTATCGACCTCTTCGCGCAAGTCATTCAAACGCTCCAGATTTTCCCGCGTGTTTTTCATGCGGGTTTCAGTTTCGCTACGGCGTTCTTTGTATTTAGAAATGCCCGCCGCTTCTTCGATATGCAGGCGCAAGTCTTCGGGCTTGGCTTCGACCATACGCGAAATCGTGCCTTGCTCGATGATCGCATAACTGCGCGAACCTAAGCCCGTGCCTAAAAACAAATCGGTGATGTCTTTACGGCGGCATTTTGCGCCATTGAGCATAAACACGGACTGCCCGTCGCGGCTAACTTGTCGCTTGATGGCAATCGCATCGTATTGTGCGTATTCGCCACCCAATTTGCCTTCGCTATTGTTGAACACCAGCTCCACCGACGCGGTACTGACGGGTTTACGGCCTGACGAGCCGTTAAAAATGACATCGGCCATATTGCCGCCACGCAAATGCTTAGCGGAACTTTCGCCCATCACCCAACGCACGGCATCAATGATATTGGACTTGCCACACCCATTCGGGCCGACAATCGCCGTCAAATTGCCGTTAATGGGGATGGTCGTCGGGTCAACAAACGATTTGAATCCTGACAGCTTGATTTTTTCCAACTTCATAAACGGGCAAACACTTCCAGCACTTCACACAAAAGCTATCATTATCAACGAATTTTTGCGTAATTTCGACTTTTATAACCCATATGGCACAAATTACGACTGGCTGGCTTTATGGATAGGATAGGTGAAGCTATACTCCTGAATGGTCAAATTTTCGATTTTACCTATAGCCGTAGGGACGTTGCATTGCAACGTCCCTACAAAAAACCGAAAACTTCACCGAGTGGAGAATATACGCTTGGAAAACCGCAGAAGGTGTATACCATAGGTTGCAATAGGCGATAGCCGTATGCAACCTATGCGGACTTAAAGGGAGTCGCTATTTTTGATTAAAGATTTCCCTTGCTCCTGCGTGGAAATCGT
>CAYUQV010000011.1:0-70761 GCA_964446885.1 uncultured Methylocucumis sp. | reverse complement strand
GCCACCCAACAAGGGGTGGCTCACATGCTCTCCAATGACTCGACGCGATTTCGGATAGCCTGTATTTTCACTACGCTCCGCTACGTGAAAACACAAGCCCTATCGCTTCTGGGGACTACTCGACTCCTGTCTAGCAGCGAAAGTTAATTAAATATCAATGGCTTATATTTTAACGTTGTATAGTAAATGCTGGATGGGGTTTGTTACCCCATCCTTAATGTTTTGAGCCACCTCTCATCGGCGCCAAAAACGTTACGGAACGGGTTATAAACCCGTTCCAGCCTTCTGCGCTTGCCCTGCCCATCATCCTATTTTCACGATTTCTCCAGTTTGCAGCCCGTCCTGCATTTCAATCAAGCCCTGCCGCGTGGCCAACAAGGTCAGTTCCGCGACCGTGGACACCCCTAGTTTTTCCTTGATCGCCGTGCCGTGGTTGCACACCGTCTTATAACTCAAGCACAATTTCTCCGCCGCCTTGTGCGTGGTGTAGCCATTCGCCAGCAGGCAAAACACGTCAAATTCGCGCGGCGACAATAACTTGATACGTTCAGAATCATCCGAGCCGGAAGTCATGGTAATCGCCAATTGTTGCGCCAGTTCAGGATCGACAAACGTCCCGCCTTGGGCGATTTTGCTGACGGCTGCAATCAGGGTGTCAGGGATGCTGTTTTTGGTGATATAGCCTTTTGCCCCCGCTTTTAAGGCGCGGGTGACGTAGACCAGTTCATTGTGGATGCTGAACACCAAAATTTTGGCGTGCGGGTCGCGGCTTACCAAGCGCCGGATGGTTTCAAAGCCGCCGATGCCAGGCATGGACAAATCCAGCACCACCAAATCCGGCTGATGTTGGTTGTAAAGCTGGCAAGCGGTTTCGCCCCGGTCGGCTTCATAAATGTGGCCGATATTTTCCGATAAGGACAAATAGGTTTTATAGCCCGCCCTGACCACGGCGTGGTCATCGACCAGCAAGACATTGATTTTCTGTGCCATACGCGCCTCCTGCTTAAATCGTTCCATGATGCCGTGTTTGGCCTATTGGAACTATAGGAGGTTTTCCTTTTTGGGTTTGGGAACGAGTGTGACAGGAATATTTCACCCTCTTTTGCCGCCATTTTCCCCGCCAAATTGCGGCCTTATTCCGTAACGGCATCAAGCCCGTCTCCCGTAATATGCCCACCCAGCATAGCCATGCACCCTGACAGCCTTTTGCAAGATCAAGCAAGCCGAGAAACCGAATAGGTTAGGGCGTATGGCTAGGCCCTATTGAACAAACAACAATAACATTCTGGAGGAATCATGCGGATTTTGAAACTGGCCCGTTGTGCCGGACGTACTGCGCTGGCGGCGGGTATAGGCTTGGCTTTGGCGCAACCTGCGCTCGCCAACAAAGAACTGGAAAAACTGTCGCGCCAAAACACCAACTGGGCGATGCAAACCAAAGATTACAGCGCGACCCATTTTAGCGAGCTGTACGACATCAATGTCACCAACGTCAAAAACTTAAAACCCGTTTGGTCATTTTCAACAGGCGTATTGAACGGCCACGAAGGCGGCCCGTTGGTGGTCAATGGCATCATGTATGTCCACACGCCTTATCCAAACAATATTTTCGCCATCGACTTGAACGAACCGGGCAAAATCCTCTGGGAATTCAAACCGAAACAAAACCCAGCCGCCCGCGCTGTGGCCTGTTGTGACGTGGTCAACCGGGGCTTGGCTTATGCGCCAGAAGGCAACGGCTATCCGGCGACTATTTTCCAAAACCAATTGGACGGTCATATCGTCGCCTTGAATGCCAAAACCGGAGAGCTGCTTTGGAAAATGGAAAACTCCGATATTGCCATGGGTTCAACCTTAACCGTCGCGCCGTTTGTCGCTAAAGACAAGGTCATTGTCGGTAGTTCCGGTGCGGAATTGGGTGTGCGTGGTTATGCGACCGCCTACAACATTAAAGACGGCAAACAAGCGTGGCGTGTTTATGCCACCGGCCCCGATGAAGACATCAAATTGTCCAAAGATTTCAACAAAGCCAACCCACATTACGGGCAGTTTGGTTTGGGTCTGAAAACCTGGGAAGGCGACGCTTGGAAAATCGGCGGCGGCACTAACTGGGGTTGGTATGCCTTCGATCCTGATTTAGACATGCTCTATTACGGTTCTGGCAACCCCGCACCGTGGAACGAAACCATGCGCCCTGGCGACAACAAATGGACGATGACCATTTGGGGTCGTGACGTGAACACAGGCGAAGCCAAATTCGGCTACCAAAAAACCCCGCATGACGAATGGGACTATGCAGGCGTTAACTACATGGGCTTGTCTGAGCAAGTGGTGGACGGCAAAAAACGCAAACTGTTGACCCATCCTGACCGTAACGGTTTGGTGTACACGCTGGATAGGGAAAACGGCGATTTGATTAACGCTTTCAAAATTGACGACACCGTCAACTGGGTGAAAAAAGTCGATTTGAAAACGGGCTTACCCATCCGCGATCCTGAATATTCAACGCATATGGATCACGAAGCCAAAGGCATTTGTCCATCGGCGATGGGTTACCACAACCAAGGCATCGAATCTTACGACCCTGCCAAAAAACTGTTCTTCATGGGCATCAACCACATCTGTATGGATTGGGAACCGTTCATGCTGCCCTACCGTGCAGGTCAGTTCTTCGTCGGCGCAACCTTGAACATGTACCCAGGCCCGAAAGGCACCTTAGGTCAAGTCAAAGCCATGAACTCGGTGACTGGCGAATTTGAATGGGAAGTGAAAGAGAAATTCGCAGTGTGGGGCGGCACGACGGCTACTGCTGGCGATTTGGTTTTCTACGGCACGTTGGATGGTTACATCAAAGCCTTGAACTCGAAAACGGGCGAAGAGCTGTGGAAATTCAAACTGCCTTCTGGCGTTATCGGTCATCCCATCACCTATCTGCATAACGGCAAGCAATATGTGGCGATTTATTACGGCGTAGGCGGCTGGCCTGGTGTCGGTTTGGTGTTTGACTTGAAAGACCCGACAGCAGGTTTAGGTGCGGTAGGTGCGTTTAAAGAATTGGCGCATTACACGCAAATGGGCGGCGGTGTGATGGTGTTTGCGCTGTAGTCTTATGCTCGTTCCCAAGCTCCCGCTTGGGAACGCAGTAACTGAAGCTCTAGCTTAAACATCGTTCCCACGCTCCGGCGTGGGAATGCCGCCTGTGACGCTCCAGCGTCACGCAACGCAGGAGCGTTGCAAGATGAATTCCCACGCCGGAGCGTGGGAACTATAAGTAGAGAAAAAACATGCCATTAACAAAAAAACGCTTATTAGCCCTCGCTTGCCTAGGTTTAAGCCTGTCCACGGCAAACGCCGATGACAGCCCCTTAAAAATCTGCGCCGCCGAAGATGAAATGCCGTACTCCAACAACAAAGGCGAAGGGTTTGAAAACAAACTCGCCCAGTTAGTCGGTCAGGCATTAAACAAAAAAGTCGAGTATGTCTATTGGAGCGACCCGCGCTATTACCTGCGCGACACCTTGGACAAAGGCTTGTGCGATGTCGTCATCGGCGTGGATACAGGCGACCCGCGTGTTTCCACCAGTGTGGCGTATTACCGCTCCGGCTATGTGTTCATCACCCGCAAAGACGGACAGGCGATCAACTCGTGGGATAGCGAGGCTTTGCAAAAAGCCCAGCGTATCGCCTTTGTGCCGGGTTCGCCTGCGGAAGTGATGTTACGCACCATCGGACGCTATAACGACATGTTCAATTATTCGCAAGAATTGGTCGGCTATAAGTCCAAACGCAACCAATATGTTAAATACGACACGGCAAAACTGGTCAGTGAAGTCGCTTCAGGCAATGCCGAAGTGGCGGCGTTATGGGGGCCGGCGGCTGGGCCTTATGTCAAAGCCTCTGGCACACCGTTAACGATGACCATTATCCCCGACACCAACAAACGGGCGGACGGGGAAAAAGTCGGGCATCACTACAGCACGTCGATGGCGGTGCGTAAAGGTAACGAAGCCTTACTTGCAGAATTGAACCACGTTATTAAAGCGAAACAACCGGAAATACGGCAGTTGCTGGAAGCCGAAGGCATACCGTTGCTGGACGCAGAACAAGTCGCCGTTGCCGCAACCCATTAAGGAAAAAACAACGCATGAAATTATCAACACTCACCCTGTGTGCTGCGCTATCGCTGTTTTTTAGCGCGGCTCAGGCCGACATCACCCTGCATAATGCCATCACGGGCGAAACCTTGGATTTGAGTTTTGCCAAAAAAGGCGGCAACACCGAAATCTTCAAGCAATTTATGCAGACAGGCAAAAACCCCTACAACGGCAACAAAGACATCGTGGAAAAAGGCAAAAGCCTCTATATGACAGGCTGTTCCGGTTGCCACGGCCACGAAGCGGAAGGCAAACTCGGCCCAGGTCTGGCGGACGATTATTGGACGTACCCGCGCAACGCCACCGACCAAGGTTTGTTTGAACTGCTGTTCGGTGGAGCCAACGGCATGATGGGACCGCAGTACGTCAACTTTAACACCGATGAAATGTTGCAAATCATGGCGTTTATTCGTGACATCTACACAGGTGATCCGAAAAAGGCCAAATGGTTAAACCAATAACGAGGAGAACACGATGAAAAGATTAGCATTATTGAGCATGGCGGTGCTTGCCGCCGGATTGTCAGCGTCCGCCTTGGCCTACGATGGCACCAACTGTAAAGAACCTGGCGTGTGCTGGGAGCCAAAACCTGGCTATCCCGACAAAGTCGCAGGCAGCAAATATGACCCGAAACACGACGTTAACGAACTGAATAAACAAGCCCAATCGGTTAAGGAAATGGAAGCGCGTAACGAGAAACGCCGCCTGAATTTCGTCAAAACCGGCAAATTTGTTTATGACGTGGATGACATCGCCAATTAAGTTTGGCTGTCAAGGTAGGGTGGGCAAGGCTTTTCTGCCCACCATTTCGCGCTAGTTCTCAAGCTCCAGCTTGGGAACTCAAGTCTCAGGAGCTCTAGCTTCGAGAATAGCGGGAAGCTCTAGTTTTCAGAATTTATCGTTCCCACGCTCTGCGTACCCTCAAGGGCATAAATGGGAATGCAGATAGCAACGCTCCGGCGTTGCGTTTCAGGCCGTTTTCGTGACGCTGGAGCGTCACAGGCCACGCTACCACGCGGAGCGTGGGAGCGATAGTAATCCCCACTCAACTCCGGCAAACCTCCCTTGCCGGATTTTTTACAGAAAACCATGACCGACTTAAACGCCAGCCGCGATCAAGCCTTACGCTTTGAACACCAACTCAACCAAATCGTCATCGGGCAAACTGCCGCCGTGCGCCATTTGTTATTGGCTGTGTTTGCACGCGGTCATGTTTTGTTAGAAGGCCATGTCGGCGTCGGCAAAACCACCTTGCTCCGCGCCATTGCCCACGGTTTGGGCGGTGATTACCAGCGCATCGAAGGCACGATAGACCTCATGCCCGCCGATCTGATTTATTACACCTACCTAGATGCCAGCGGTAAACCCCGCGTCGATCCCGGCCCTTTGCTCAACCACCGCGAACGCCTAGCGACCTTCTTTTTTAACGAAATCAACCGCGCTCGCCCGCAAGTCCATTCCTTGTTATTACGTGCGATGGCGGAACGCAGTGTCAGCGCATTCAACCAAACCTACCACTTGCCGCATCTGCAAGTATTCGCCGACCGCAACCGCGTCGAGCGCGAAGAGACCTTCGAATTGCCCGCCGCCGCCAAAGACCGATTTATGTTTGAAATCAGCATCGACACACCCAGCGACGAGAAGGTGTTGCAAGAGCTGATGTTCAACCCGCGCTACCACGACACCGACCGCTTGGTACAAGAGATGCCGGGCGGACAAATCGCCTATTACCAACTGAATGAAGTCGCCGCCAGCATCCAATCCCACATCCACAGCAGCGACAAACTCAAGACTTACACCTTGGCCTTATGGCAAGCCTCGCATAATCCCGCCAAGTTCGGCATCCGCTTGGCTGATGTCGATATGGCGGGATTGATCCAAGCCGGAGCCAGCCCGCGCGGCATGAGCTTTTTTCTCCGCGCCGCCAAAACCCGCGCTTGGCTGGAAGGCCGCGACAATCTATTGCCGGAAGATTTACAGGCCGTGTACGCCGTGACGATGGCGCACCGGATATTTTTCAGTCCCTTATACGCTTACCGGAAAGAGGAACTGATGCCGCAATTGATTAAAGGGATTTTGGGGCAGATTGCCGCGCCCTAAATGTAGGGTGGGCAGTGCTGTTCTGCCTTTATGCCCATTGGGTACACCATTTGTTGATCCGAGGTGGGCAGAACAGCACTGCCCACCCTACAGATTTTCGCTCAAAGACAAGAATACCGCTATGAACACCAGTACAAAAAAACTCATAAATACCGTATTCGACCTCACCGCCTTACGCTTAGCCATCGCCGCTTACGCCGGCTTAGGTTTGTTTGTCGTAATGATCGCCGAAGGTTTGGACAATCAAGAGCCTGAGCCTTATGCCAACTATTATGTCGGGGCGATTAACGAAGCCATCAGCCCGGAATTTTGGGATTTGCTCGGCGACATCGGTTTGTTGCTGCTATGCCTGAGTTTGCTTGTCGTGTATTTGTCTAGGCGCATCCCGGTTTTAGACAAACCCGCCCAGTATTTATGCCTTGTTAATAACCGCTTATTTCTTTTGGCGTTTACCTTAGGCGCGACGGCGTGGGGCATTTTATTGGCGCAAATTATCTTGCGGCTGGCGGACGGCGCCTATCCCGCCGCATGGAGCAGTTTATTCTTTGATGCACCCAGTTTTTTGGTGTTAGTGTTCCTGCCTTTGCTCAACAGCTTATGGTGGTGTGCCGCACAAATCGTGGCGAAGCCGGACAGTGCCGCGCTGCAATGGCTGTTTGCTAAATTAGGCAAATACACCTGGCCTGCGTATGGAGTATTTACAGGCTTGGTGGTGTTTTTGGTGGTTAACCAGCAATGAGTTTTGTCCACGAAAGACACGACTCGCAGAGCGCGAAGCGAAAAACACGAAAAATGCATCTGTTGACGCTTCAGCGTCTTCTAGGCTGCGTAACGCAACGCCGGAGCGTTGCCAAGGGCATTCAACGCAGAGCGTTGGAACGATAAAAACACCATGAACCCAACTCAAGTTTTCCAATACCGCTTAAGCACACCCAGCAAACGCGTGTACCCAGGCGCACATGTCGGGCGCAGAGTCAGTAGCGGGCATTTGTTCAAACAACACGAACCGCTGCTGGCGCATCCCGATCCTCGGCGCATTGATTTGCGGGCGAGTGTGTTGGATGTGTTCGGGCAATATCGGGTGCGGGTTTACCAGCAACACAGCTTGGTTGATGTGCTGTTGCTGGCGGATTTGTCGGCATCTATGAATCAAAACAAAACCTTATTACTGGCCTGTCTGGAGACAATCGCGGAATCGGCTTTCAGCTATGGCGACCGTTTTAGTTTTATGGCCTGTGGTAGCCAAACCCCGAACCGCTATCAGCTAAAACACTGCCAACAACGCGGCGCACTGCAAGCCTTGAGCCAGCAATTGCAAAACGCCCGTTTCATGCCACAAAACCCGCACTGGCAATCAGCTCTGCCACATTTGCCCAGTCGCCCGTCTTTGATATTTTTACTGTCCGATTTTTATTTTGATTTGGCTAGCCTTGCGCCGATCTTGCCGCAGTTGCGCCAGCACGATGTCATTCCGCTAGTCGTCTGGCAAACAGCCGATTATGAAAACTTGCCGGAATGGGGCTTGGTCAATTTTCAAGATAGCGAAAGTCGCGCCACGCGCACCCTGTTTATGCGTCCGGCGTTGCGGCGCAAGATTGTGCAGAATTTCCAAAAACGGCGGCAACAGCTACAAAGTTTTTTCCGTGGCTATGGCTGTGAACCCTTGTTTTTGCAAGATGACTTTAACGCCGCGCAGCTGCAAGCATATTTTTTACAGAGGGCGGCATGAGCAAGTGGCTTATTTTCGGTTTGTCGCTGTTTATGTTGGCGTGCAGTAATGCGCCCGAAACCCCGATTAGCGATTTTGAATTTTTAACCCCGCGCCCATTCGGCTACATCAACGGCGATGAAATCCGCCACAAAATCATTATTGAAACCCGCAATGGCGTTCAGCTGCAACGCGGTGGTTTGCCCAAACGCGGCGCGGTCAACCGCTGGCTGAATTTAAACACTATCGCGGTCAACGAAGCCAAAATCAGCGGCGGTTTCCGTTATGAAATTGATTTGGTCTACCAAGCCTTTTACGCGCCGCTGGAAGTGAAAATGCTCACCATCCCCAGTTTTGATTTGCCCTTGGCGCAAGGCGGCAATAACGCCAGCCAAACCGTACCCGCATGGCATTTCACCTTATCGCCGTTGCGTGAGTTGTCGATCAGAAAAGATGAATCAGGCCAGTACATGCGCCCCGATGCCGCACCGCCGTTGCTCGATAATGCGGGCGTGGTTTACGGCTTGTGGGTGGCAATTTCTGTCACGCTAAGCAGCGCGGGTGGTTTAGCTGCTGTCTACGGTTATCTACTAGGCTTACCAAAACGCCGCGTGTTTAAACGGGCGGCGAAAAAACTTGCGGGCTTGTCAGACGCGCAAACAGCGGAAGCCTTGACCGTGTTGCACCAAGCCTTAAACGCCGTCAATGGTGCGCCCTTGTTCCAACATCAATTGGCGGATTTTTACCAACGCCATCCGATTTACCAAAGTGTTGACGCGCAACTGCGATGGTTTTTCCAAACGTCGAATCAGTTGTTTTTCAGTGATACTCCGCCAAACCAACCCGAAACACTCGCCAATTTACGCAAACTCTGCGCGGCCTGTTTGGCTAAAGAACGGGGCTGGCGATGAGTTTGGCTGTGGATACGCCGTGGTGGCTGGCGGGGTTGCTGCTGGCGGGGTTGCCGTTGTTCAATAGTGGTATCCAACCCAGCACTTACCCGCACTTGCAGATGTTGCCTATCGACCCACTGTCGCAAGCCATTTCGGTATCGTTACGGATTTGCGCGATGGCGACGATTGCCGCCTTGGTATTGGGTTTGGCGGGTCTGCATCAAACCGAACAAAGCCGCGAGCGCATCGGCTATGGCGCAAACATCGTTTTGCTCTTAGACCGCAGCAACAGCATGGACAACACCTTTGCCGGTAAAACGCCGGATGGTGCGAACGAATCCAAAGCCACCGCGGCGCGGCGGCTGTTAAGCGATTTTGTCGAACAACGCCCGCACGATTTGTTGGGCATTGCCGAATACAGCACCGCGCCGTTGTTTGTGTTGCCGCTGACCGACAACAAAGCCGCGATACACGCCGCGATCAACGCCACCGCCACTCCTGCTTTGGCGTACACCCATGTCAGCAAAGGTTTGAGCATGGCTTTGGATTTGTTTAAAGACCAACCCCTGAGCGGTTCGCGGATTGTCTTGTTAGTGTCCGATGGTGCGGCGGCGATAGATCCAGACAGCGAATTACAATTGCGTTTGGCTTTCAAACGGCAAAACATCCGTTTGTACTGGCTGTTTTTACGCACCGCCAACAGCCCTGGCATTTTTGAGAAACCGCAAGACCCACGCGACGATAACGCCGGAGCAATGCCGGAGCGTTACCTGCATTTGTTTTTTTCCAGTCTGAACATTCCGTATCAAGCCTACCAAGCCGAAAGCCCCGATGCCATGCAGCAAGCCATCGCCGACATCAACCGCCTTGAACACGCGCCGCTGCATTACCGCGAACGCATCCCTAAACGTGATTTGTCGGGTGATTGTTATGTATGGGCGACAGGCTTGCTGGGGGTGTTGCTGGCAGTGAAATTTTTTGAGGTGAAACGATGAGCAAAGTATGGGGGTTATGGGGCGTATTGCTTTTAGGTACGGCGGCAATGCTGGTGCAAATCTGGACGCTGGTCGGCATCAGCCAAAGCAACCGAGCAATTACTGACTTGGCAGCAGGTAAAGACGTACCGCTGGAGAAAATCGTCAACGCCGCGCCGGAAGTGCGTTTGGCGCGGGCGATGGTGTTCAAAAAGCAACAGCGCTATGACGAAGCCTTAGCGACCTTGAATTTGATTTTAGACGCACCCGATCCGGCCTTGCAGGCGAAAATCCGTTACAACTTAGGCAATATCTATCTGCATTTGGCAGTGGTCAAAACCGAAGCAATGGCTATTAACGAGGCCATGCCCCTAGTAGCCTTGGCAAAACAAGCCTATCGGCAAGCCTTGGCGTTGGATAGCCAGTTTTGGGATGCCAAATATAACCTGGAAGTCGCCATGCGCTTGTTGCCGGAAATGGACAAGATCAGTAACGCGGAGGAAAGTCCGGTTAACCAGAAATCGCAGTTGTGGACGACGGTGCCGGGGTTTCCTAGGGGCTTACCGTAGACAGAATCCGCTCGTTCCCAAGCTCCAGCTTGGGAATGCAGTAGCTGAAGCTCTAGCTTCGCGAACTTCATGACGGGAAGCCAGAGCTTCCCACACTGCATTCCCAAGCTGGAGCTTGGGAACGAGCGTATCTTATGTTCTCAAACTACTTAAAAAACTACCGCTTCTGGCTATTAAGCCTAGCCCTAATCGCCATGCTAGTGGCCTTCATCCGCCCAACCCAAAACCAGCCGCGCCCCATTTACAATTACACGTTTATTATCGACATCACCCGCAGCATGAACGCCGCTGATTACCAGCTGGACGGGCAAGCAGTCAGCCGTTTGGACTATGTCAAACACAGCTTGCGCGGCCTATTGGCGAAATTGCCTTGCCAATCGAAAGTTGGCTTAGGTTTGTTCACGGAACGGCGTTCGACTTTATTATTCGAGCCGATAGAAGTCTGCCAAGGTTTCAATGAGATTGATACGGCCTTGGCACAAGTCGATTGGCGTATGGCGTGGGCGGCGGATAGCCGTATCGCCAGCGGTTTGTTAAACACCTTGCAGATGTTGGAAAAACTCGATACCCACGTTATTTTCATCACCGACGGCCAAGAAGCCCCGCCCGTCAACCCACGTTACCGTAGTGATTTTGCCGCCGTCAAAGGTAAGGCCAAAGGCATGGTTATTGGTGCAGGTGGTTTGCAAGCCGTGCCTATTCCAAAATTCAATAACAAAGGCGAACCGGATGGTTTTTACCGCCCCGATGACGTGCCGCACCGCTCGACTTTTGGTGAATCAGATTTGAACCCGGAAAAAATCCAAGGCTATAACGCCCGCAACGCGCCGTTTGGTAGTGAGGCGGCAGTGGGCAGTGAGCATTTGTCGGCTTTGCAAGAAAATTATCTGCAAGCCTTAAGTTCAGAAGCAGGCTTGCATTATCAGCGGCTGACTAACTTGGATGATTTGGCTATCGCCTTGCAAATCCCAGAATTTGCCGCGCAGAAAACAACTGCCGTGGATGTGCGCTGGCAAGCGGCACTGGTGGCGTTGCTGTGGGTGGCGTGTGTTTATGTCGGGCGTTTACGGAAATGGCCTTTCAGATTTTTTGTGCCTTGGAAGGCATAAGTCGTGGTGAAAAAGTCTTTTAACATGAGTAACGGGGGTTCAATACCCAGTCCTTAAGGTTTCAAAGCCGCTATAGGTACTGAAACCGAGCTGGAACGGGTAATAAACCCGTTCCAGCTCGGTGTTTTACGTGCTTTTTGTATCTTTCGTGGACAATGCTTTTAATGGGCGATACGACAACCGTTTATGGCGCGTAGCCAGTCACTTTCACTTCAATCCGGGGTTGGTCTTCTTGGCCCATTTGCCGGAAAATCAAAGACCCTACCACGGTTCTGGGCGCGGCTGTCGTGCAAGTGCTTTTGACCAATAACCAAGGGGAATCGCGGACAGAGGAGCCATCATCGTCCTTAAAGTTGATGTCCGAGGTGAAATCGACCCAGTTGGGGTTGAGGGGGGCGATGGAGGTCAAAGGCTGTGCCGGATCACCGGGTTCGTTGACCACGGATGTCGAGGTCAGCCCCGCACGGTACAAGACTTCGTCAGACTGGCCAACGCCTGTTATTGTGTAGTTGTAAGCGATGGAAATGGGGCCACGGCCAGTAAAGCCGCCACGCAGCATGTCGTTGACTTCAAAATATTGGTAGCCGGGGCTGACCGCACGGCGGTCATAATCAACATTGTTCAGGCGGATTTTCGCACCGTAAATGCAGCTGGTGCCGCTGCGCCAAACCCGGTCAGTGACCGTGCCGACAATAATCGGTTGTTTCAGGGTGTAGGCATTGTTCATCACGATATTGCGGACGGCGTTGCCTGTTTGTACATAACCCGTCAATGGCGGTGTAATTTTGGGGATGGCGCAGGTATTGTTGGTGCCGCCACCGGGTGAAAACGTAGGTGGGATGGAGCCGTCAGGGTCTGAGCCGAAGTCCCCGGTGGTGTTGCAAGTGACATAAGCCGATTTGCCGCCCGGCACGGTCACGCCAGTGCTGGGCAAATTGACGAACCCGGTCGCAAAGGCCGGGGCGGAAGCGATTACTGCACCGCCTAATACGGTGCTTAAAATAAGGTTTTTTTTCATCGGTTATTCCTAAAAAGTTTTAATGAGGGTTATGCAATTTTTTGGACACGCTAAAAATGTGTCCACGACATTAGGCATGGTCAAAAACCGTGCCCTACACAGGTCGTCACCTGGGTTCCATCCACGGTCACGCCATCGGGGCAGATGGCGGCTGTGAAATCAGTTGCGTGGTCATAAATGGCCGAATCCGCACCTTGCGCTTGGGCTAAATTAGCCCCGCGCAAATCGCTGCCGGACAAATCCGCGCCCGCCAAATGGCTACCTGCCAGATTGGCGTTGCGTAAGCTTGCCCGGCTGAGTGTGGCATCGGTCAAGTCCGCATCGGTCAAATCGGCCTGGTTGAGGTTGGCGTTATCCATGTCCCCGGCGGCTAGATTGGCGTAGGTCAAATCGGCTTTGCTCAAATTGCTGCCTTGCAATTGTGCGCTGGCCATATCCGCACCGCTCAAGGTCGCGCCTTTCAAACTTGCGCTTGTCAAATCCGCACCTTTGAGTTTCGCGCCGTATAAGCCCGCACCGTTCAAATTGACCCCTTGCAGATGTGCCGCTTCGGCAATCAGAGGGTTGTTGCCGCCCGTTTGTAAGCCCGACATGTTGGCATGGTCGAGCCGGGTTTCCGGGTGGATGGTCAAAGAACCCACAACCGCCGCACCGTGCAAATCCGCACCGCTCAGATTAGCCGTCCCCAAGTCCCCATCCAGCCGCGCCCCGGACAAATCCGCGCCATGCAAATCCAAGCCTTGCAGGTTTTGGGTGGTGCTGAAATCGCAATCGCTTAAGTTTGCGCCAGGGGTTGGTGCCAAACAGGCTGTTTCGTCGTGCGTGGGGGTGGGTCTGAGAAATTGCCAAAATGCCGGGCTAGAGGCTGGCGGTTGGTTTTGGTTGCCGTCTGCCAAACTCAGATAGGCCGCGCCTTGATAATCAACGCGGTCATGTTGGCCGTAAACAGGTTTTTCACCCCAATCACCACGATATAGACCTGTGAGGGCATGGCTTTGGGCGGGTGGTTGGAGCGGTGTGGTGGGTTGCTTGGCTAACGGAAGTGGCTTGTCTTTGATAGGCGGTGAGGTGGGCTGGGCGGAGGGTGGCGTGTCGCCGAGCGTTGCAAAAATCGCCGCTACCATGCCGCTTATCAATACCAATCCAACAACGAAAGTTTTTTGAATTTTCATAGAGGGGCGGCGTTATCAAGTGAGTAGGGCTTAATGCAGTGCGGGCATCATATAAAAAAACCCGCCCCGGCAATACAGGGGCGGTGACAATAAGAAAAATTCCTGCAAAAATCAGGAATTTTTCCCATACATTATTTTTATGATACCTTCTACTATGCGCGGTTAGCCTAACCAAGCCATTGTTTGTAAACCATTCTCCACGCTATGTGGCGAATGGCCTTCCAGCCCCTTAGTTCCTGACATGTCCCCAATCCCTACTGCCATTTTTTTCTTGCCGGGCAAAAGCCGTTTGCGCCGTGCCGTTTTGTGTCTGGCAATCCCTTACGCGCTTACCGTGCCTGCAATGGCCGATGAAACATCCGGCGAGCCTGTTGAATTGGATACCGTTGTCGTTGAAGGCAAAGCGGCCATAAAAATCGGGCCTTGGGAAGGGTCGCTATTGACTAAAGAGCAAATCGCCGGAAATGTGCAAAGCATTAGCAGCCAAGACATTAAAGAATCGTTTGCGACCAGCTTGGGGGATTTGATGAACACGCACCTGCAATCGGTGAACGTCAACGATTATCAGGGCAACCCGTTCCAAATGGACGTCACTTACCGGGGCTTTTCGGCTTCACCGCAATTGGGTACGCCGCAAGGCTTGTCGGTGTTTTTGGATGGTATCCGCGTCAACGAACCGTTTGGTGATGTCGTGAATTGGGATTTGATCCCGATGAACGCACTGTCAGGTATGGATATGTTTCCCGGTTCCAATCCCTTGTTTGGCCTGAATACTTTGGGCGGCGCTTTGGCGTTACGCACTAAAAACGGCTTTGATGATCCGGGTGTGGACGCCCGTTTTCAGGGCGGATCTTGGGATCGTAAAAAAGGCGAAGTGTCGGCGGGTTGGAATAATGGCACGGTAGGCGGTTTTCTGGCGTTTACCGGATTTGATGAAGAAGGTTGGCGGCAAAATTCGCCGTCCCAAGTCAATCAAGGCTTTGGCCGTTTGGATTGGCGGGGTGAGCGGTTTGCTTTAAAAGCCAGCTTGTTGATGGTTGGCAACCAATTGCTGGGCAACGGTTTGCTCCCAACTGAGTTGTATCGGCAAGACCCGACCGCCGTGTTCAGCTCGCCCGACCAGACCGAAAATAATTTGCAGCAATACAGTCTGGGCGGGGAATGGTTTTTTACCGACCATTTGAGCCTGACCGGACAAATTTACCGCCGCGACAGCTCCCGCACCGCCGTAGCGGGTGACATTTACGAAGATTTCCAAGATATGGAAAATGGTTGGGCCAATCCGCTCAAAGCCAATGGCACACGCAATGGCCAGCCTGTTTGCCGTTATCAGGATGCCAACAAAGACGGCGTGCCGGATTATGGCTTGGATAAAGATTCTGATGGCGAGATTGACTCAGGTAGCCTGAACACCACTCTACAATCCGGTGATGCCGATTATTTGGTGCTGATGCCACCAATGAACGGCAATTGCAGCCGGATCAATTATGTCCCGGTCAGTGACGATTCCGGGCCGCGTAATGGCGCGGCGGGCGATGTCAAACACCAGCCCGCCGCGCCCGGCTTGTCGCCAACGGGTTGGGTGGACGGCACACCGATAGGCGTGCTCAGCCGCACGGGCATCCAGCAAATGACCGATGGCGCATCGCTACAGCTCAATTGGGACAGCGAACAGCATAAGTTTATGCTGGGCGGTTCGGTGGATGCGGCGGATACGGATTTTAACACCAGCCAACGCTTAGGCCTGATGGATGCGTCGCACCGCGTCTACAATGACCCAAGCCAGATAGACCCGATTTTCACCGCTGGCCGTGAAGACATCAGCAACAACTCGTTTACCGGTAAATCCACGACCTTTAGCGGTTATTTCAGCGAAACCTTTTCCCCTAAAGACAACCTGCATTTGAGCTTGGCCGGACGCTTTAACCACACCCGTGTCAAAAACCGGATGCGCGCCAGGACACGCGCTGGCTTTGAAGATTTGCACGACATTCTGGATTTGAACACCTACCGTCCGACTGTGATCGTGTGTCCTGGTACGGACATGGCTTCTTGCCCGACCCAAGCTAATTACAACCTGCGGGCGAATTGGGACAATGATGTCTGGTTATCTCAAGACCCGTATTATGGCCTGGGCAAATACAGCGAAACGCCGACTTCTGAACAATTCGACTACACCTCGTTCAATCCATCGGTTGGCATCAGCTATTTGCCCTTTAAAAACCAAAACCTTCCCGCTGTGGTGAAAGACACCAACACCTTTTTTAACTGGAGCCAAGGCACGCGTACGCCGTCCAGCGTTGAATTGGGCTGTGCTTATGATGGCACCTTAGTCCCGCAAACGCCGGGCGACCCCAATTCGCCCAAAATCCCCAAAAGCTTGGCTTCCATCGGCGGGGCCTGCACCTTGCCGACCGCGTTGTCGGGCGATCCGTATCTGCCGCAGATTTTTGCCAATTCGTATGAATTTGGTTTGCGCGGCAACCTGTTTGGTGATTGGGAATGGAACACCAGTGTCTACCGGACGGATTTGCAAAATGACATTTATCTGGTGGGCGTGACCTCCACGCGCAGTTTTTTTGACACGATTGGCGACACGCGCCGCCAAGGGGTGGAACTGGGGTTTTCCGGCAAGGCGGGCATCGTTGATTTCCGCGTCAATTATGGCTATACCGAAGCCACCTTCCAATCCAAACTGTTCATGGTCAGTCCGTATAACAGCAGCGCCGCCGTCACCACGCCGTTGGAGCCGCGTTATGGCAGTGACGGGCGGCCTTTGGAAGCGGTCGCGGACATGATCGAAATCAATCCCGGCGACCGGATGCCGGGCATCCCGTTGCATAACCTTAACCTCACCGTCAACCTGCACTTGACCCAGCAATGGGAATTGGGTGGCACGATGGTGGCGCATTCGTCGTCATTTGTGCGCGGTAATGAAAACAACGGCCACACCCAAGGTGCTTACGAATATGTTGAACGTCTTAACGCCACAGGCACGGCGATGGAATTGGTCAGGCTACGCCAATTCACCGATTCAGGTAGTGTGCCGGGCTATGTGATTTTTAATTTGAAAACCCGCTATGAACTGGGCAAAGGCTTATCTGTGTTTGGCCTGATGAACAATGTCTTTGACCAACAATACGCCAGTGCCGGACGCTTAGGCATCAACCCGTTTTCGCCATCCGACCAAGGCACGGTCGGGGCCAGCGGCTGGAATTACAATTCCAACGACTGGCTCAACACCACCCTGATCGGCCCTGGTGCGCCTAGGGCGTATTGGGTGGGGGTGGAGTACCATTTTGGTTTATAAACGTGGCAATTGACCGACATTACGGCTAACTTGTAAAAAAGGTTTTGAAGGAGCGCGGGCATCTTGCCCGCTAACTGCGGGCAGGATGCCCGCGCTCCCTATCCAGAATGCCTGGGATTATGGTTAAATTCCCGAATCCTATCAAACCAAGGAAACGTGATGGCAGCCAACTACATTAATGACCACTGGGTACAAGACGATGCCCTAGGCTTGGGGCGCGGTGGCGATGCCGTCGCAAAAATGAGTTTGGAAGTGTCGCCACCTTTTACCATAGGCGTGACGGGCAAATGGGGCTGTGGCAAAACCAGCATGATGCGCCGCGCCTTTGCCACCTTGGGAGGACAACCCATTAGCCAAGATTTGCAACTGGGTGAAAACAAAACGGAAGCGATTTCCGATAATTTGCATTGCCGGATGGGCGGGCGCGTATCAGAACTAAAATGGCCGGATGACTTATACGACATTGCCAACCAAAGCCTGTGCATTTGGTATTCGCCTTGGCAACACCAGGATGCCGCCAATCCCTTAATTCCATTACTACAAGAAATCCGCGCCCAATACAGCGTCAAACGCAAATTTGTTGAAAAAGGTAAAAACCTCAACCGTCAAGGTGGGTTGGCGGCGTTGACCTTATTAGAACATGCCATTGATGCCGCCATCAGCTTTACCACAGGCAGACCCGTCAAAATGGCGGTAGGCGTTAGTGAAAATATCCGCAAAGCCTGGAATGACAATAACCCTGAAAACCTAACCAAACCCAGCGATGGGCAGCGTTTTCATTTGCTGTTTGAAGACGCAGTGGAGAACGTTCTAAGCGATTTGTGCCAATCCAGTGCAACCAACCGTAAAAAAGTTACATTATCCGACCAAGCCCGCCTCATCATTTTCATAGACGACCTCGACCGTTGCGAAGAAAAAGCCGTCGTGGCTTTGCTGGAAGCCATCAAGCTGTATCTAGGCACACGCCGTTGTGTCTTTATTTTAGGCGTGGACGATGTGGCGGTGGGCGATGCGCTAAAACGCCATTGGCAAGGCCGAAGTGATGATAACAACCGCGAATATCTGGAAAAACTCTTCCAAGCAACAATACCAGTCCCGCAACCCGCGCCAGCCCAACTGCAAGAATTAATCACCGGACAATTGGCTAGCCACGGTTTTCCAGAACTAGCAATCCCTTTGTTGGCCACTGACATAGAAGCCTTGCTCGAACCCAACCCACGTAAAGTCAAAAACTTCCTCAATAGCTTATGCGCCAATTGGCAAATGCTGCGATGTCCGGCGATGGAAATCGAAGAAAACTGCCGCCGTTTGGTCATGTTCCAATATTTACGCGCTAATCACCGTCCGGTTTGGCGGCTTTTGGAGCGTGAACCCCTGTTATTGCAACTCCTGCACAGGGTGTTTAACGAAAGCAACGAACCACTGATAGGCTTGCCCAGCCACTTGGGCAAAGATGACTTGCGCATGACCGAAGAAATTTTCTCCCGCTCGTTTGCCCACGTCCTTAAACACGATAATCCTGACGACATGAAGCTGCACCGTCGGCAAACCTTAGATATGGCGGTGGACAAAGCCCTAGAAAAACTCGATAGACGACGGTCTGACCAGTATTTTGTCAACTGGGTGAATGGCGGCGGCTTAGTCCCCGAAGACAATTTACCCCGCATGTACCTACAAATCACCAGCGATGAGTAAAACCATGACCGACTTAAACAGCCCTGCCGAACGCAATGCGCGGATGCGCGCCCGTGCCGATTATTTCCGTTGGTTACTCAAATACTATGGCAGCGCCGAACTCGCCGAAATGAGCGATGAAAGTGAACCCGTCAATTTGCGGCAAATCTTTGTACCGATGCGTGTAGGTAGTGAAAACTTATCCGAATCGGAAATGGCCAAGCCCAGTGAGGTAGCCGAGCAAGAAACCGAAGACAATTTACCGGGTGATGATGCCTATGAATTGATAGCCAATAAACAACTGGTTTGTTTGTCCGGTTTGCCCGGTAGCGGCAAAAGCACCTTGATTAAAGCCTTGATTGGCGAGTTATGCGGCAACCAGCCTAGCCGTTTGCGCAGCCAATTGGCAGGGCAAAGCGGCATTGCCCCCATACCGCTGATTTTGCGCGAAATTGCAGGCATAGACCGCATCAAAACCTTGGATGAACTGATGGAAGCGTGGTGGCAAAACCTGGAACGTAAAGCCGCACAAGGTGATGTCTTGGACATTGCGCGTCTGCGTTACAGCTTTAGTGCTGAAGGCGAAGGCTTTTCTTTGTTGCTTTTGTTTGACGGCATTGATGAAACTGGCGGGCCGGATGTGCGCCAAACGATTTTGAATATGGCTGTAAAGGCTAATCTGGAAGAACGCAACCGAGTTTTAGTGACAGGCCGCCCCAATGGTTTTGATAGTTTATCTTTCCCATATCCTTTGCAATCGGCTGGGACAGATGAACTGTTCCAAATTAAATCCCTAAATACAGCTTCCATTCTGTATTACCTCCTCCCCCTTGCTTGGCCCCAAATCCAAAACTTCATTAACCGTTGGTATAAGTTACGCCCAGAATGGGCAATCAAACGTAAAGAAGGTTCTGACCATTTTCTGGAAGCCCTAACGGATGACAACCGCCCGTATTTGCTGACCTTGGCACGTAGGCCGATTTTCTTGACCTTAATGTCCTTGGTGCATTGCACCCGCAATGAAATGCCGCATGGCCGCGCCGAATTGTACGAAGCCATAGTCGATTTATACCTCAACCGCCAAGAACGCCATCGGCAAATCCAACGCGGCGTGAAAGGCCAAGTGTTAAAAGTCTGGCCCGTGCAGGAAAAACGCCGCATCTTAGGGCGCATAGCCTATGAAAGCCAACTGCGCGGTGCCGATCGGCATGATGGCGATAACCCCGATGAACGCCGTATTCTCTGGCCTCAGGATGAGATGCTGGACTTTATCTCAAAGTATTTGCAGGAACGGGCGGGCAGCGGCGGCATCGCCCCCGAAGAAGCCGCCGAGGTGTTGGATTATTATTTGCACCCGGCAGGCTTATTGATTTCACCCCGCGCCGGGGAAATCAGCTTTGCGCATTTGAGTTTCCAGGAATATTTGTGCGCCGAAGACATCCAGCGCCGCTTAAGTGGCCGTCAGTTTGAAAAAATCTTCCATGAGGATTTGGTAGTCCGTTTGGGGCGGCCCGGCTGGGATGAGGTGGGCTTGTTATTATTGGCGATCCACAAAAACCGCTCCGATGACGGGCATTTGGAATTACTGGGTTTATTGCACCCCCAACACGCCGAACAAGCCAGTTTATTAGTCCGTGCTTTGTGCGGCAAAGAATTGGGCATCCCGGCAACCCGCCAACAAGCGTGGCTTCCTGTGTTGTTGGCCGCTTGTTTGCTGCATCCTCATCATGAATTGGCGCGCTACTTAAACGATTGCCCGCATTTGGCGGTGGCAGGTGTGGCCTGGGTCAAGGAGTTATTACTGCCTTTGGCAACTGCCCATAATGACGCAGCCGCCCAAGCCCAATGGGACATATTGACTAAAGGCCTGTGCGGATTGGCGAAATCTATGGACAACAGTGGCTTATCTTGTTGTTGGGAACAGCAAGAAACCGAGTTGTCAAATGCTTGGTTAAAGGCTGATTGGTGTGTTGAAGATGGCCCGGCCAGTGCGCGGTTTTATAGCGTGTTGACGGTTTTGGTGCTAAGCCGTTGGGGTTGTCAGGATGATGATTTAAACCCCATCGCTGATACGGATTTGGCATCCGCCTTGGCGGATGTTGTGGCTGGCGATGGCACTTTGTTATGGCGTCGCAATGAGCAAAATTTGCCGATAGCCACACATGCCGGCTTGATGTTGGATGCGTTGTTGCCTGATAGCGGCGGGCTTTGGCGACACGGTTTGGCAGCCGTGCCTGTTGATGCTTGGTTGTTGCAAGGTGAGCTGTGTGACAATTCTTGGAATTTTTTTAGCCAAGCCTGCGTAATATTGGCCTTATATCCCAAACAAATGTTGCCACCCCGTAGCCGTTTGGCGTTAGGGCTGTATCAGGCCATCAATTTGGCTGAACATCTGCCATTGCCGGAATGTTGGGAATCGCGGTCGCTGTCGCTGTCGCTGTCGCTGTCGCGGTTGCTGTTGCGGTCGCGGTCGCTGTCGCTGTCGCTGTCGCTGTTGCGGTCGCTGTCGCTGTTGCGGTCGCGGTCGCGGTCGCGGTCGCGGTCGCTGTCGCGGTCGGAGTCGCTGTCGCTGTCGCTGTCGCTGTCGCGGTCGCTGTCGGAGTTGCTGTTGCTGTCGCGGTCGCGGTCGGAGTCGCTGTTGCTGTTGCTGTCGCTGTCGCGGTCGCTGTCAAAGGATGAGGTCATTCATCAAGGCTTACGCAACCAACTCGCATACTGTACGGATAAGCTTAGGAATGCACTGGCAGTTGAAGTATTTGACTCATTTTTCCGTGCTTTAGAACGCTTTAGCTATTACTACGCCGCGCAGGATTGGTTTAAAGAACAAGCCGAGAACCCTGGTTTGATGCTTAGCCGGGGGTTACAAGCCGGACAGCCCTTGCCTCAGGAACTGGCATTGTTCGATGAACGAGGGATGCCATTCGTGCAACAATCCCGCGACCGATGGTTGGCGTTGCAAGCTTGGTTGGCGGACGATGAGGCCGTGCTGGCGTTTTATTTCCCCGAAGGCTTAAGCCAGAGCGATGAGGCCTTGTTGCGCGGTGATTTGGCGATACTCAAAACCCAGCCTTGGTCGCCCCACGCCTTTGTTAAAGCGGCGCTCCAAAACTGGCCGGAATCGGAACCTTATAAAGATTTTAGTTTTGACAGCGCACAAGCGAGGATGTCGGCGGCTTGTGCGGCTTTGCTTAATGATTCAGCCGCATAGCCTCTGCACAGGTTTTATGAGTGTTCAATGAGTGGAGTGTCGGCTTTGAACACGTTGTAAAAATAGTGTTTAAATGCCGGATGGGGTTTGAACCAACAGTAGGCGCACTAGGCGACCCCATCCGTAACGTTTGGGGTTGTCTGACGGGTGCTAAAAACGTTACGGAACGGGTTACAAACCCGTTCCAGCATGGCTATTTAGTTTATTTATATGCGCTTGCCCTGGGGTGTCGGCTTTGAACACGTTGTAAAAATAGTGTTCCAGATATAAGCGGGCTTTGCCGTTGACACCTTCGAGCAGGGTTTGGATGTCGGTTTTGGGTTTTTCTTGTATGCCAAATTTTTGGGCGGTTGTGTTCAATTTTGGGATAGGGATGTTGGGGGTTAGGGAGAAATAATGGATGAGGGGCAATAGGTCGGTGTCCATGTTTTCTACTCTGATGGTCAAGTCGGGTGACGCGGCTTCTGCCATTTTGTTCCAGTAGATATACGACAGCGTTGCCGCCACTAAGGGCTTATGGTCGGCCAAGTCCACGCCATATTTGCTTTTGATTGCTTCCCGGCGGCGTTTGAAAGAGTTGTTTTGGCGTTGGTTAAATTCGTTTTCGATGACGATTGACGGAATAGCATCCAATGGGTTGCGGATAAAATGGCAAAGTAATTGAGGGGCTAGGATGTTTGTTTGGTTTTTCTGGTGTTGAACGAAGATATGGTTTTTCCGGCGCATATGCGTTAACCACCATGAACAGATGCCATCGGCTTCAAGGCGTTCGTGTCCAATGTTTAGGCCAGTCGATGTCAGGTAATGGGCCAATGATTTTGAGCCACAACGGGGGTGGCCGATGAGCACCAGTTTGACATCAAGTGGCGTGTTTGGCGACGGTTGGGCGATTGGGCGGCTTTGGGCGGCGGGTGCTTTGGGGTCGGCGAAGATTTGGCCGTCTTTTTGTACTGCCGACCAGTGCGATTCTTTTTTATGTTTTAGGCCTGCACCTGGCGGGCAGTGTTGTTTAAATAAACCGAATTCCAATAGGGTAGGGGGCTTTAGGTTGGGTTGGTTTTGCATGACTTGTCTGATGACACCAGGGCCAGTCACTAGCCAGAGGTTGGTGGAGGATTGGTTTTGGATATTAAGGACGGTCTGTTCGACCATCGCTTTTAAAAAGGGATTGCCTTTTTTTGCGGCAATAAAGCTGTTGGTGATGATATTGGCTTGTTTGCGCAGCAAAAAAATGAGGTCTTGGCTGAAATCAAACCAGCTGTTTAAGGGGGATTCGCAGCCAAACGAAGCGTCCGCATACAGCCCGCCTTCGTTGTAGATGTAGGCGTAACGGAAAAAGTCCGAACGCATGGCCGGGATGGCGCAGGTGTCGAATGCGGTGGCATAGTGCGCCGGGAAATGTTGGGCCAAGTATTCCCGTGCGGTCACGTCATTAAACAGCCGCTGTTGGAGCTGGGGGTTTTGCGCTTGCCACGAGGCGACCAGAGGGGCTATGTCGTCAGGTAGGGTGGCCTTGTCCCAAAACTGCATGAGGGTTTGTGGGATGCTTGGGTTGGCATATTGCTTTTGCAGGGCTTGAAAAACGGCCATGTCGTTGTTGTTGGCTGCCAATAATTGCCCGTAACGTGCGTCGCCGATTTCGGCGCGGATATGGGCCAGTTTTTGTTCTAACGGTTCACCTGCTCGTTGGGCGTTTTTGACCATCACCACCGGGTTAAAGTTAGGGAAATGGGGTGTCAGCCAATCGGCAAGGATTTGGATGGATTGCCCGAAGTCTTCGACCAAACCCACGAAAGGCAAACGCTCCAAGGATTGGAGGGCTAACGGCCCTATGTCTTCGTGACTGCCCATGAAGTATTTTGCAAGGCGCTTGCTTTGAAAGTTTCGGCATTGGTAATCATTTTCATTGACCAAATGTCCGTCAATGTAACCTGACAAATCCGTGCTTTTTGCCAAGACGGCACTTTTATTTTCACTTTGTTGTTTTTTTTCAAAATGATAGGCTGAGGCAATCCGGTCAATCGGGTGTCTTATAAAAATGATGGGGAAAATTTCAACACCGTCTATTTGGGGGGGCGGCAACAACGCGGTATGGGATGAAAATACTATGGCGTTGGGGTTTGCTTGGATCCATTCGGCAACTCGCTGCTGTTGGTTGTCTGCTGTGGGCGGAAATTCCCGGCTGACCCAACGCCCCGGAAAATTTTTTTTGAGAATGGCATCTACGGATGTGCCGGCATTTTTGAACAAATGGTAATGGAAGATGATTTTTCTCATGTAAAAGATTGAAACAAATTGAACTGAAAGGCTAAAGTAACAAAAATTGATTACAGAAAAAAGACCGGGCCAATAGATTTTCGGCGCAAGATGCTGGGGATAAAAAACAGGAAAAGCTGAAACCTGTTGAAACGTATGTGTGTTTGTGGGCGATAATCGACGTAGTGCAGGGGTGGCTTGCCTTGCACTGAAAAAGCTTTGCAACAAGGCTGACATCAAGGCTTAGGATATTTGCCCCTATTAACTTCCCGGTTTAAGGCCTTGTAAGTAGTGGTGCAAAAGTCTTTAACATGGGTAATGGGGACGGGGGTTAAAACCCGGCCTTTAAGGTTTCAAAGTCGCTATAGGTGCTTAAAACGTTACGAAACGGGTAATAAACCCGTTCCGGCTTCTGGGTACTTAGTTGTTTTGTGGGAATGGCCCGAATGGTGGGGCAAGCATGCGCACAGACGGTGCAAGGGGCTTTCTGTGTATCCCCTTGGGTATCCGTCAGCACAGGTGCAGTGTTTTTCTATAACCCACTATTTCGATAAAGGGGTCAATTCATAGGTTTTGGCGAAAGCTTTCCAATCACCGATTAATTCATTGCTGCCATCCCAATGCCAGCCGCCGTTCATTAATAAAATTTTATCGCCGTCTACGACGGAAGCCCCCCAACCGCAGCCTTTATTTTTTTGGGGGATTTCAATTTTACTGGTCCACGAAGGCCCAAAATAAATGAAATCTGGCGCGATATCTTCGCTGTTGTCATTAATACAAGTACTGCGGACAATGTATATGTCGGGTACGGCATCATGATTGAAGTCGCCGATGGCAATCCTTTGTGGGTTGGCGGTCATCTTGGCCGAATAATTGACTTTACCGAACCGGATGCCGGATTTTTGGTTGAAACGGACTTCAAGTGTGTTGTTTTTGGTGATGAGGATTAAATCATCCCAGCCATCCTGGTTCATGTCTTTCAAGACCGCATCTTTCCAAAGCGCGTCGCCCCTGTAGATAATGTCCGTTACATTTTGAAAGTCACCTTGGCCTGTATTTTTAAATAATTTTCCAGGGCTTATATCCCAAGCCGGGTTGTCGTTATTGCACGTGACTAAATCATCAAAACCATCTTTATTCCAATCGCCTTTATTGACGCATCTTGATCCGTGGGGGCCTGTGGCTTTTGTTGTCACTTCGGAAAATGAGCCGGAATTGTCAGCCGTGTTCACATAGACCCGATTGATGTTAGGTTGGCCATCCTCACGGGGAACAGCGTAATTGGTGATATATAAATCAGGGTAGCCGTCGTTATTGAAATTGAAAAAAAGCGGTAAGCGTCCTCTTCCCCAAGGGTCTTCGGCACCGAATGCACTAGGTTTGAGCGCAAAACTGCCGTTAGGCTGTTGTAGATACAATTCGTTTTCTTTGTTCCTATCCCCTAAAGAAGCCCCGTTCATGCAGTAAATGTCGGCTAAGTTGTCATTGTTGACATCGGCCGCCTGGCAACCATGCCGGTCTCCCCAACGGGTTGCGAGGACATTGCCGGAAGGCACATAGCCTTGTGGCGACCAATACCATATCCTGTCCTGTTTATCATGGCCAGTGACAAACAGGTCATCATGGCCATCGTTGTTGTAATCATAGATAGCGGAAGAGACGACCAGGGAATGCTCAATCACTTTACTGTAGTATTCATCGGCTTTGAGACCGTTCTGCAATAAAAAAGATAAGCCAATAATCGCTGATAGAGTGGACGGGCTTTTTAAACGCTTTTTTGAGGGGTTCATAAATGTATTGGCCATTTAAAATAAAGACGGGTTTATTTGGGAATTTAGCGCGTTTCCGTAAGCAGTTTTTGGACTCTTGGGTTTTTTTGTAAAAGTTCTTGAATCGTTTGGTAATGCTTGTAGCTGGTGGCGATCAGTTCGTCTAGCCCGATAGGTTTGCCGCCCAATGAAGGGGAGTGTCTGAATATTTGGGGCGTGCGGTATTTTAAGCCGTGTTTTTCGGCAATTTCATTGTAGACAGGCCACCAAGCCCCGCTGGTGTTTTTGTAGTCCAAAAAGCCAATCGGATACCGCCAAGCGGCTAATCCCAAAAACGAGGCGATTTTTAGCGACATTTCTTGGATGGCCGCCGCTGTCGGATAGTGCGGGGCGTGAAGTGCCGGGGTGTGTTGGATCATGCCAAGAAAGGCTTCCGCAACGCGTATATCAAGGCCTTGGTCGTTTTTCCGCAAGCTTGTGGCGGCTTTGGCAAATGCCTGGAAATAGCCTAGGCGTTCATATTCATCGGCGCAAAAACGGGCCCGGCAAGCTGCTTGTGGCAGGCCGCTTAAAAAGCTGTGTAAGATAATTTTGCTGTGGTATTCGCCTAATACGGAGGGGATGTGCCGGCTTTCGTTACCTAGGCGGATGGCATCAGGATGCAGGCCTGAAAAAGACAGCTTGGTTAGGGTGTGGACATGGGCCAGGGTCTTTTTTAATGTTGTTGTTTCATATTCATTAAATTTAGGGTCGCAGACAACACTGAGCACCACCGCTTCAGGGTCTTGGATCAGGTTTTTAAACGCATCATCTGCTTTGGCAAACCGTTTTGTGCCATAGAGGTTGATGGGGACGGACAAGGCTGATGCCACGCCATTGAGTCCAGACAACGCATCGGCCAAGGCTGGGGGGTTGCCGACAATGCCAAGTTTTAGGTTTTTTTTTGCCTGCTTTTTCACTGTCGGTGGTGGCAAGGCAGTTTGGCTAGGAGGGCTGGGGGACACCATAAAATCGTCTAAGGCCGTTTTTGCCCATAGGCGTTTTTCTTCATACAACGCCGTGTTTTCGTGTTCGGGGTACATCGAAAAATCATCATCAAATAGCTTGATGCCGAGGCGTTGTTCTAAAGCGGCATTACTGGCCGAACACACTTGATAAAATTGTTTGGCCAGATCGCGTCCCGGATAATGCGACGGGCCTTTACATTGTGTGGTGATCCTTTCTATTAATTGTCTTTTTTGTAGGGGTTTGGCGAAGGTGACGCTGCCTTCTTTGATGCGCCCGTTCAATTCATGGATCAGGCAAGCGGCTTCCAATGACAAAGATTCATTTTTACGCTCGGTCATGACGAGGCCTGCTTGCCCATTAAGCCCGGACATCGCGCAAAAATCGGTAATGACGTTGCCGGAGATGAAACGGTCACGGGCAAACACTCTGGCGGTTATGTTGTCACTGCCAAACACCCCCGCCCAATTGTCATAAATCGCATTAAAATCATAATAATAGTTTTTGGCCGCATTGATGTCCAATTGCCGGGTTGGGGTGTAGCCAACCAATAAGGCGGTGGAGTGCAGCGATACGGCCATTAAGTCTTGCCGCCGAAAATACACCAGCACCTGAATGTCCGAAAAGAACGCGTCCAAGAAATCTTTTACCGCCTGGATTTGATCTTGGGTCTTGATGTTGGAATGCAGGTGCTCATTGGAAATAATCGCGTGGCGGTAATCATGGGCGGCCAGTTCTTGACCCAATTGTTGCCTAAGATTTAGGCAAAAGTCCTGATGTTTTTCTGGGGTGTCGATACCGAGGTTTTGGCTGGCGAAAGGCCACGGGGCGTGTTCCGCATAAGCGGCTAGTTTGATGTGGTTTTTTTCGCCTAGGGAGCGCGGATAAAGGATGCCGTTTTGGGCCAACTGTGCACGATTGAACGCCAAAAACTCTTGTATTGATGTGGTTCCTGTTTTTTCTGTGCCAATATGCAATAACAGTGTGGGTTTGTTGTTCATGCGGGAAGAGGGGAGGAGGCAGGGTGGGGTGGATACTTAGCGGCCAGACAACGGGGAAGGCACGCTTCTTCCGTTGTCTGGCCACTGCTTGGCTTAAGGGGTACGCGTGGTTTTCACCACTAATGCCTGATTGTCGGTTGAGGCGAATACATCACAGGTCTGCAAGGCTTTTTGCATGAGTTTTTGGCCTTTGGCAAACGAGTAATTTTGTGCGGCAAACTGTTGGGCGGCGGCGGACATTTGTTCCCAAACTTTTTGTTCGGAGTAAAGCTCCGTGACCGCATCGGCCCATTCTTGAGCGTTTTCGGCAATCATCACTTCCAGGCCGTGCCGTAATGGCGTGCCTTCGGCGGCGATGGGCGACAATACCGAGGGTATGCCATGCGCCAATCCGTCAATCACTTTGCCTTTGATGCCCGCCCCGGTCAGTAGTGGCGCGACAAACACCCGGCAGGTGTCATAAATGTCCGCGACATCTTCGATATAACCTTCAATCACCACGTCATCGCAAGCCAGTTTTTCGAGTTCTTCAGGGACGTTGCTGCCATAAACGCGGAATTTTGCCTCAGGCAATTGGTAGCGCAAGATCGGCATGACTTGGTCAATGAAGAACAGCACCGCCGCTTTGTTGGGCGGGTGGCCAAAGCCGCCTAAAAACGCAATGTCTGCACGGTCGGCAAAACTAGGCACCGTGTCTTTTATATCCACCACCCAAGGGCAGGTGACGGTTTTTGTGGCATGGGTGTTATGCGACAAAATCACCGCATGTTCGATGGGGTTGTAAGACAGGGCGACATCCACTTGACGCATCACGGCCAGTTCTTCATCCCTTATCAAATTGGCGTGGTTCAGCAGTTCAGGATCGTTCTTTTCAATGGCTTCGCGGATTTCCCGTAAGAAGTGCAGGTCGGCGTTGCAAAACAGCACCTTGGCACGGGGCGCGTATTGCCGGACTAAGCTCAGATGGCTTTTGGCCACGTAGTAGCGGGTGATGTACGCGACATCAAACTCACTGCCCCGTTTTTCGAGGAAGGATTGCATATTGTATTCAAACGGTGCGTAAATCACTTCAATGCCTAAGCGTTGCAGGGCTTCGGTGTATTGCCCCATATAGGCGAAATTTTCAGGGACGAACGTGACCTTGAACCCTAGGGATTGTAACAGGCGCATTTCTTGGATGGCCGCATAACTGCCTGCATCCATGTCCGGGCGTGGCGTTTGGTAATCAATGACGAGGGCGCGGTAATTGATGCCCCGGTCTTTGTTCAGGTCAACGTCTTTGCCTTCTTCGCCATTAAAACGGCAGCTTTGGATCCATTTTTGTTTGAATTTGGGGCGGTTGATTTCTTGGTAGCGTTTAGTGCCGGACATGACGCTAGTGCCGCTGCTCACGCCTTCAAAGTGGTAAACCACGGACAAGGGCGCAAATACGGTTTTGTAGCCAGCGGCGCGTACTTTAAAGGCCAAATCGGTGTCTTCAAAATAGGCCGGGCAGTATTCTTCACTGAATCCGCCGATTTCATTCCATAAGTCTGTGGTGAGCATGATGGCCGCACCGGACAAATAATCCACTTGGCGGGTGTAGCTAAAACGCGGTTCGTAAGGGTTGCCGCCACGCCCGTAATTCCAAGGGTTGCCGCTGCCCCAAACTATGCCGCCCGCTTCTTGCAGTTTGCCGTCTGGATATAGCAGTTTTGAGCCTGCCAAGCCGACTTTGTCGAATTGTTCAAAGGCGAACACCAATTCGTCCAACCAATGCACGGTCGGTTCGGTGTCATTGTTGAGCATGACGATATATCGGCCTTTGGCGGCAGTCGCCCCTCGGTTGCAACTGCGTATGAAACCTTGTGAGGTTTCGTTGCGCAAGAGCTGGATGCCTTCGACCAGTTCGAGGATGTCTAAGGTTTCATCGCTGGAACCATCATCCACCACAATCACTTCAAAGCTGGCTTTGTTGTAGGCGAACAGCAGGGCGACCAAACAATAATAAGTGACGGAAAATTTGTTGTGGACGGGGATGATGATGCTGGCATCAGGATTTTTTACAACGGGGAATTGCAGCGGTTCAAATTTGCGGATTTTTTCGAACCCGGCCAATAATTGCTCATGTAAACGCCCCAAGATCGTCATGCGCTCCATGAGTGCCTTGAGTTCGTCGCCTTGTTGGTGTTTGGCGGCATCAGACAAGGCCAGTAAGGAGGCCCGCATGGATTCATAACGGTAACTGGCGGCTGGGGACAATTTTGCGGGCAGGGGTTTGCCGGCAAATTTTTGCAAAACATTCCAAGGTGTTATTTGATACGGGGTGATTTCGGCCAATTCGCCGATCAATTTCCCGGAAGGGCGCACCTTGGCTTCGAGTAAATGCGGGCGGCCATCCAACAATTGCACGGGCAAGGCGATGTTGAAATCGAATTGTTCGGCATTGTCGTTGGCTTTTGCCGACGTGGTTTCGGCGATGAACAGGCCATCCACGTACAGCTCGACGGGCATGTCAGCTTGTGACACCCAACCGACGACGCGCGAACCATCAAGGCTGGCTATTTTGCCTTGGACATTGGTTTCGTAAATGAAGTTTTTCGGTGAGCCTTGGGCAGGCAATCCGGTGTTTCGGTCAATAATTGCAATGGCGTGGTTAAGGCCGTCATAAGCTTTTTCGGGCAACAAAAAGTCAACCAGTGCCAGTTCGCTAGGATCGTATTTGCGCAGGGTTTTCCATCCCTCTTGGTCGATCAGGGATTTTTCCCATTTTAAGGGGCTGGTGTCTTCAGGAGAAACGAGTGTGAAAGCCGGGCGGGTAAAAAATAGGAAGCTGTCTTTTTCAATGATGTTCGACGGGAATTTTCTGACTAAGACACGGGCAAAACTGGCTTTTTTGGGGATTTGGATACGTTCGGTGACTGCCGAATAATCTTCGAGGAGTTTTCCGCCCAGTTTACCTTCCGGGATGGGGGATTCATGCCGGGCAACCAGTTTCAATTGGGCATCGTAAAATTCCACCAAATAAATGGCCGCGCAACGGTGTAAACCAAAATAGCCCATCAATTGGTAAACGCCATTGCTGTCAACCGGAATAAATTCGCCAACGACAGGGTCTTGGTAAACCAAATCAACGCTGTTTTCGATGCCGACTTTTTGGTAAACGTGCAGGGTATGGCCATTGTATAAAGACCAATTTTCTTGAAAATCAATGCCCATGCTCGCCAAGCCCGCTTGGGACGCGTCAAATTTCCAAAAGGCTGTTTTCAGTTCAAACCCGGCATCACATATCTGGTTGATATTCAGTAATAAAGTTTGTTCTTTGGCGTGTGAGGCATCTAACGATTTGATGAATTCATTGTCTAGCAGCAGATCAACGCCGCCACCTTCGTCAATGCGTTTTTTTTGGACGACCACTGAATTTGAAAAACCATCACACGACAAAAACAAACTTTTTATTTTAGGTTCATTTGCGCTCATTACTTGCCCTACGCCTATTTTGGATTGATTAATGGCAGTTTTTTGCAAAACTGGTTGGTTGAATCATATCATAATCTAACGGCGTTAATAGAGAGGGCTGGTGTTTATAAAAATGGGCGTTGGGGAATGGAATTTGCCTGTTTTACAGTGAATGGATGTTTAGCAAGCTTTTATCCATCGTGTATAATCCCGAAAATTTTTTACATTTATATTACATGGCAAATTATGAACATCACACTTTCTGATCGGGTCCAGTCTGTCAAACCTTCCCCCACGTTGGCAATTACCGCACGGGCGGCGGCGATGCGTGCCGCAGGCCGTGACATCATCGGTTTGGGCGCAGGCGAACCGGATTTTGATACGCCTGCACACATCAAAGCCGCCGCTGTCGATGCCATCGCCAAAGGCTACACCAAATACACCGCCGTAGACGGTATTGCCAGCCTGAAAAAAGCTATCATCAGCAAATTCAAAAACGATAACGGCTTGGACTATGTGCCTAAGCAAATCCTAGTGTCTTGTGGCGGCAAACAAAGCTCGTTCAACCTGACCCAAGCCTTATTAAACGCTGGTGATGAAGTGATTATTCCCGCGCCATTTTGGGTGTCTTATCCTGACATGGTGTTGTTGGCAGACGGCGTACCCGTCATTATCGAAACCACCCAAGCCCAGAATTTCAAGATCACGCCTGAGCAATTGCGGGCGGCCATCACCGATAAGACCCGCCTGATTTTCATCAACAGCCCGTCCAATCCATCAGGCGTGGCGTATAATTTGGCGGAACTGACGGCACTGGGCGAGGTGTTGAAAGAATTTCCGAACATCATCATTGCCACTGATGACATGTACGAACACATTTTGTGGGAACAAGGCACGTTTGTGAACATCCTGAACGCGCACCCGGATTTGTATGACCGTACCGTGGTCATGAATGGCGTTTCTAAAGCCTATTCCATGACAGGCTGGCGTATTGGTTATGCCGCAGGCCCTGCCGATTTGATTGAGGCCATGTGCACTATCCAATCACAAAGCACATCCAACCCCACGTCCATTTCCCAATATGCCGCCGAAGCCGCGTTGACCGGCGACCAAAGCTTTATTAATGACATGTGCGTTGAATTCAAAAAACGCCATGATTATGTGGTGGCGGAGTTGAACAGCATTGATGGCGTGGAATGTCTGGAAACTGACGGGACATTTTATGTGTTCCCGAATGTAGAAAAATTGATCGCCCGATTGGACGGCATTAATGATGATTTGGAATTTGCCGAATATCTGATCGAAAAAGCTGAGGTGGCTTTAGTGCCTGGGTCTCCATTTGGTACACCCGGCCATATCCGCATTTCCATCGCCACCAGCATGGCGAATTTGGAAAAAGCCCTGCAACGCATCAAACAAGCGGTTTAATGCGTTATCGCCTTTCAGGTTTTCTGGCCTGAAAGGCTTTCCTTAGGAACGGGCATTAATTAACCTCAGTTCGATGTAAAGAAATGTCCACGAAAAACACAAAAAACACAAAAAACACGAAACGCACGAAAAATTTAAATAATAAATTTCAATAGGTTAAGTTTTCAAATTTTATCGTTTTCGTGCCTTTTCGTGTGTTTCGTGGACAACCGCCCCTTATGTCGAACTTAGGTTAATTATTGTCGACAAGGTGTTCCTGTGCAGGACTGGGTTTGTAACCCAGTCCGTAACGTTTATTGGCCTATAGCCACTCGAAACGTTACGGAACGGGTAATAAACCCGTTCCGGCTATCATGAAAATCATAACTGATTGTTTTGAATTTATAAAAAAGTCTGTTGGATTAGCTATAGGCTTTCACGGTTCCGTGCCGAAAGCAGCCCACCAAATGGTCATTGACCATCCCCGTTGCCTGCATATAGGCATAACAAATCGTACTGCCAACAAATTTAAAACCGCGCTTTTTTAGGGCTTTGCTCATCGCATCCGATTGCGCGGTGCTGGTTGGCACGTCTTGCATCGTCTGCCAAGCATTTTGGATGGGTTTGCCATCGACAAATTGCCAGATATAGCTATCAAAACTGCCAAATTCGCTTTGTACGGCCAAGAAAGCTTGGGCGTTAATGATCGTTGATTGGACTTTTAGGCGGTTGCGGATAATGCCTGGATTTAATAACAAGGCTTCCATTTTGGCGGTGTCATAAGCCGCGATGCAATTTGCGTCAAAATCATCAAATGCGGCCCGGTAACTGGCGCGTTTTTTTAGCACGGTAGACCAGCTCAAGCCCGCTTGTGCGCCTTCGAGGATCAGGAATTCAAACAACAGGCGGTCATCGTGTACAGGCACGCCCCATTCGTTATCGTGGTAGTGTTCTTCTAAGGCGGTGGCCAAGGCCCAAGTGCATTTGGCCATGGTTTAAGCCTTTTGTGCTTGTTTGGTGGCGATACGGCGCAGTTTGGCGGCACGTTTGGCTGCTAAGGCTTTGGCGGCATCGGCACCGATATGGGCTTCGCCGCGTTTTCTGGCCAATTCCATTTGCTTTTCCCGTTCCTGAAAACGGGCTTTGCGCTCTGCGGTGACTTTATCGTAGCAATGCGGGCAACTGACGCCTTGTTGGTATTTTTCGCTGAGTTTATCCGCTTCGGTGATAGGTAAACGGCAGGCGTTGCATTGGTCGTATTGGCCTTTTTCTAATTGATGATTGACCGTCACCCGCTCGTCAAACACAAAACATTCGCCTTGCCAGAGTGTATCGTGTTCAGGCACGTCTTCGAGGTATTTTAAAATGCCGCCTTTGAGATGATAGACTTCTTCAAAGCCTTGTTCTTTCAGGTAAGCGGTGGATTTTTCACAGCGGATGCCGCCTGTGCAGAACATCGCGACTTTTTTATGCTTATTGGGGTCTAGGTGGGTTTTGACGAATTCAGGGAATTGCCGGAAGCTGTCCGTTTTTGGGTTCAGGGCGTTCTTAAAGGTGCCGACTTGATATTCATAGTCATTGCGGGTGTCAACCACCACCACATCCGGGTCGGCAATCAGTTGGTTCCAGTCTTTGGGTGCGACATAAGTGCCGACTACGCGCTTGGGGTCAATGCCTTCCACGCCTAAGGTGACGATTTCTTTTTTCAACTTCACTTTGGGGCGGTTGAAGGGCAGGGCGTCGGTGTATGATTCTTTGAAGTCGAGATCGGCCAAACGGGGGTCTTGGCGCAGCCAATCCAGCAAAGTGTCTATGGCGGTACGTGATCCGGCCACTGTGCCGTTGATGCCTTCGTGGGCAAGCAACACAGTGCCGCGTAGGTGATGGTTTTCCATTACGTCCAGCAGGGGCTGACGCAAGTCTTGGTAATTATCGAGGGTGACAAATTTGTACAGGGCGCAAACAACGATTTGGGACATGGTTTTCCTTGTGTGGACTGGAACGTAAATCCAGGACAAATAAAGGAAATATTATACCCAAACCGTTGCCATAAGCCTTGGGTTTACATTTGCGATTGCAGGTAATTTTGGATGCCGACTTTTGAAATCAGCTCCATTTGGGTTTCTAGCCAGTCCACATGTTCTTCTTCGTTTTCGAGGATATGTCCGAAAATGTCCCGTGACACATAGTCTTTCACGGTTTCACAATAGGCAATGGCCTCGCGCAACAGCGGGATGGCGATTTGCTCCAATTTTAAATCACATTCGAGCATTTCTTGCGGATGCTCGCCGATCATGAGCTTGTCCAGGCTTTGCAGGTTTGGCAAACCTTCCAAGAATAAAATGCGCTCGATCAACAGGTCGGCGTGTTTCATTTCGTCTATAGATTCGTGGTATTCCTTTTCGTTGAGCTTTTTGAAGCCCCAGTTTTTATACATCCTGGCGTGTAAAAAATACTGGTTGATGGCGGTCAACTCATTGGTCAGGGCTTTATTGAGGAATTCAATAACTTTTGCGTCACCTTTCATAGCAGGGCCTATTGTGTCTAACAAGGGTTAAGGAAGGGTTGTTGGTTTACGGCGTCAAGCATTATAGGGTGGGCGGCGCGGTTTTGGTCAAGCAATTCCTTGACGTGCTTGTTACATTTGCCGCAATCGCTGCCCACGCCAAAGCATTCAAACAATTGGCGGCGGGTACAAATGCCATTGTTGATGGCTGTTTTGATGTCCCGGTCAGTGACGGCTTTACAAACACATACATACATGAACATATCTCCGGTAATGAGGCTGCTTTTTGCAAATAATAACAATTCTCATTAAATAAATAAAGGCCTGATATTTTATTTTGATGTCCTCATGGGTTCAGGAGGTCAGGAGCCATGCCATTACAGCTCATGTGGCTTTTATGATAGTTGCTGAACCCAAGTCGCTTTTACGATATGATAGCCGCCCTCTTTGCCCCTACCGACCTTTGATTGCCATGCACATCGGCCCATTCCAACTTAGTAGCCCTATCTTGCTTGCACCTATGGCGGGAATCAGTGACCGTCCGTTCCGAACGCTGTGCAGACAAATGGGCGCGGGGCTGGCGGTATCGGAAATGGTCGCCTCAAATCCTGATTTACGCGACCACCACCGCACCAAACTTAAGGCTGACCACCGTGGCGAACCTGGAATCCGCTCAGTTCAAATTCTAGGAACCGACCCGCAACAAATGGCCGATGCCGCCCGTTTTAATGTCGAAGGCGGGGCGGACATCATCGACATCAATATGGGTTGCCCTGCCAAAAAAGTTTGTTCCGTAGCAGCCGGTTCTGCATTGCTTAAAAATGTCGATTTGGCAAAACGGATTATCCATGCTGTCGTTAATGCCGTTGATGTGCCTGTCACGTTAAAAATCCGCACGGGTTGGGATTTGCAAAACCGTAATGCCCTGACCATTGCCCAAATCGCCGAAGCCGAAGGCATTGCCGCGTTGACTATCCACGGACGTACCCGCGCCTGCAAATTTGAAGGCCAAGCCGAATACGACACCATCCGCGAAGTCAAACAAGCCATCCGCATTCCTGTCATTGCCAATGGCGACATTGACTCGCCCACAAAAGCCAAATGGGTGCTCGACAACACGGGCGCGGATGCCGTCATGATAGGCCGCGCCGCCCAAGGCAACCCTTGGCTTTTCCAACAAACCCGCCACTATCTACAAACCGGGCAATTGCTTGGCGAGCCTGACCTGCACGGCATAAAGCAAACAATGATGGCCCATTTAGAGGCACTTTACCGTTTCTATGGCGATACCTCTGGTGTTAGAATAGCCCGCAAGCACATTACTTGGTACTGCCAAGCTTTGGCGATGCCGCCAAGCACCCGGGCCGCCATCAATCAGGCACAACTCCCCACCGAGCAACTCGCCCTGATCGATTCGTTTTTTCATTCCCTGACCACGCAAGCGCTACCTAATACATGGAAGCCTCAGACCATTCTGCCAACATTATGAGTACCGACCTTAACACCTCTGTGCCTGTACCCTTATCCGCTTATGTCAAACAAACGCTAGAGCTGTATTTTGCGCAATTAAGTGACCACGATGCCACCAATCTCCACGCCCTGGTGATGTGCGAAGTGGAACGCCCACTGCTTGAAGCCGCGCTGGCCCATTCCGGCCATAACCAAAGCAAAGCCGCAAAAGTGCTGGGCTTAAGCCGTAGCACCTTACGCAAAAAACTGGAACACTATGGCATTTCATAGTGGCCAACAGGCTTAACGGTCTCTCCCCTACATTTCCTCTATGCCACTATCTTGCTGATTTGCTTGGGTGATTGCTGAACAGGCAAACCTAGGCGTATTTGGCGGGTGGCTTAAATACAGTGGTTCTTTATAATAGCCAAGGTTTTGGCGCAGGACACCGCGCATCACACTAACGTTTTACTTAAGGTTGACATGAACAAAAAAATTACCCGTGCATTAATCAGTGTTTCCGACAAATCTGGCATCGTTGATTTTTGCCGCGAACTGACCCAATTGGGCATAGAACTGTTGTCTACGGGCGGCACGTATAAAATCCTCACGGAAAATAACATTCCTGCCACCGAAGTCTCTGATTACACAGGTTTTCCTGAAATGATGGACGGGCGCGTGAAAACCTTGCACCCAAAAGTACATGGCGGCATCTTAGGTCGTCGGGGCATCGACAATGCCATCATGGCCGAAAACGGCATTAAACCGATTGATATGGTCGTGGTCAATTTGTACCCGTTCGCCGCCACCATCGCCAAACCGAATTGTGATTTTGACACCGCCATTGAAAATATCGACATCGGCGGCCCCACCATGCTCCGCGCCGCCGCGAAAAACCATGCCGATGTCGCCGTGGTCGTCAACCCATCCGATTACGCGCCTATCCTCACCGAACTGCAAACCAACGTCCAACAACTGAGCGGTGCAACCCGTTTCAATTTAGCGGTGCAATGTTTCGCCCACACCGCCAGCTACGACACCCAAATAGCCGCGTATTTAAGTGGCCTGGGCGGTGTGCAATTCCCTGAAACCTTAAACTTGCAATTTGAACACCACCAAGCCTTGCGTTACGGCGAAAACCCGCACCAAAACGCCGCCTTCTACCGCGAAAAAGCCCCCGCGTCCGGTACGATTGCCGCCGCCAAACAATTGCAAGGCAAAGAACTCTCTTACAACAACATCGCCGATGCCGACGCGGCCTTAGAATGCGTTAAAGCCTTCACCGCCAAACCCACCTGCGTCATCGTCAAACACGCCAACCCGTGCGGCGTGGCAGAAGCCGACGACAACTTAGGCGCGTACAACTTGGCCTACCAAACTGACCCGACCTCAGCCTTCGGCGGCATCATCGCCTTCAACCGCGAACTTGACGAAACCACCGCCGCTGAAATTATCGGACGGCAATTTGTCGAAGTCATCATCGCGCCAGTCGTTAGCGAAGCCGCTAAAACCGTACTCGCCGCCAAACAAAATATCCGCGTTTTAGAATGCGGCGTTTGGGCAGAACACGAAACCGCATCTTTAGATTTCAAACGCGTCGCTGGCGGCTTGCTGGTGCAAGACAAAGACCAAGGCAAAATCACCGCCGCCGATTTAAAAATCGTCAGCCAACGCGCCCCAACCGAACAAGAACTGGCGGATATGCTGTTCGCGTGGAAAGTCGGCAAATTCGTTAAATCCAACGCCATTGTCTATTGCAAAAACGGGCAAACCATCGGTGTCGGCGCAGGCCAAATGAGCCGCGTGTATTCAGCGAAAATCGCTGGCATTAAAGCCGCTGATGAAGGCTTGGTCGTGCAAGGCTCAGCCCTCGCCTCCGACGCCTTCTTCCCGTTCCGTGACGGCATCGATGCTGCCGCAGCAGCAGGTGTGACCGCGATTATCCATCCAGGTGGGTCAATGCGCGATGCCGAAGTGATTGCAGCGGCGGATGAACATGGGATAGCGATGGTGTTTACTGGGATGCGGCATTTTAGGCATTGATAAATAATGTAGTTTTTCCGAATTTAAGTATTTCAACTACTAAGTAAATTGACATGGAGTCAAAAAACATATTTTTGACTCCTTAAATCGGCGGATGTAAAAACTCAAGGAAATTTCAGCAACTTATCACCCATCAAATCAAATGGGCATTAAATTAGGTCACGGTTTAAAAGATGGAAAGGTCGTTAGAGTGACAGATATTGATGTTGCTAACGGTCTGGCATGTAATTGTGTTTGTTTGGATTGCAAATCACCTTTGCAAGCAATTAAAAAAGAGGGAAATAAATACAGGCCTCATTTCAGGCATCACAGCATCAAAAAAGATAGAGAAGTTTTAGCTTGTAAAGCATCTGAAGAAACTGCCATCCATTTTTATGCAAAAGATATTATCGAAAAAGTGAAATCCATTGTGTTGCCAGCTTATGAAGTGAACGTCATAAAGCATAATGGCAAAGGTATAAGAACCCATACTATTAAAAAACAGCGTTTTATTACATTCGATTCTGTTGACAACGAAAACGTTACAAACACAAGCCAAGGACATGGAGATATAAAGCCTGATTTAATTGCTTATTTTGGAGATCATCGCCTATTTATTGAAATTGCAGTTTCCCATCCATCTGAGAAGGAAAAAATTGAAAGCCTAAAAAAGCATAATGTTTCAGCAATTGAAATAGATTTATCCAAATTTCCCAGAACTTCAACAGTAGACGATTTGGAAAAATATTTCACGCAAGGGCTGTATCTAAAAGAAAAATCCATAAAGTGGCTATTCCACGTCAAACATGAGCAATACCGCCAAGAAGCTTTAAATATGGAGCAAGAAAAGGCAAAGAGAGCAGCAATTCTTGCGAAAAAAGAAGAGCAAGAAAGGAAAATCAGAGAAATCGAACAACAGAAAAAGCGAAATGAATTCATTAAGTCAACATTTCAAAGAGAAATGAACTTTCTTGCTCAAAACAATGATTATAAAGGTGATTTATTTTGTCGGATTAAGCAATTTGTAAGGTCAGAATATGAAAACGCTATCAATTGCGATCATAGCGGTATCCCCCCAAATATCGAACATGAAATTGAAGGCTTGGGTGATATTTGGTTATACGAGGTCGGGAATACTTATCAAATAGAGTGTGATTTTTTGGAATTAGACATAGTAGCGTCAATTCACCACAAAACTCCCTACGAGGAATTCGGTTATTTTGTAATATCGAAAATTTTCTATGAGGCAAGCTGCAAATTATGTAATGGCTTAGTTGAAATAGCTTTGGAGAATGAATCAATAAGACTTTTAGAAGAAGAGAAAAAGCAAAAATTACATCAAGCGTTTTTGGAAAATCAAGCCCGAGAGTTTAAGGCTCTTCAAGAAATGCAAGAAAAAGAACTTGAAGAAAAGCGACGACAGGAAGCTCTTGCACAAGAAATTGCAGAGGAAAATCGAAGGAATGATGAAGAACAGCGACGAAAAGACAATGAAAAGCGAAAAATTGATGAAGAAAAAATAGTTTACAAAACTATTATGGAAATTCTTCAAAATATGAAAAAACGCGAGACATGGAAAAATGACCATCCAGTTATGCCCAATGTAGTCATAAAACAGGTAAAGGTAGAAATAGTTGGTTTTAACGATGCCCGTTTTGTTGATGTAAGGCGCAGACTACAAAACAAAGGTCAGCTAAATAAAGTGAATGAAAATGTATTGCTGACCGCTGTTATCGTTAAGTAACACTTATGAGGAATAAATTATGAATCCCCAACTCTTACAGCAAGCGAAAAACCTCAACATTAACGAACAAATAGAGCTGGTTGAAGCCATCTGGGACAACATTGCCAGCCATGATGCCGCACCACCACTGACTGAATTGCAACGTGCGGAACTGGATCGTAGACTTGATGATTATCTTGCCAATCCAACTGACGTGGAATCTTGGCAGGAAGTTAAAGCAGCCGCATTGGCGCAAATAGGCCAATGAGCTTAAGCGTCATCTTTCAACGTGCTGCAAAAATGGAATTCCTTGAAGCCAGTAGATGGTACGAAAGTAAGCGGCTAGGTTTAGGTGCTGAATTTATTGAAGAAATTGAACGTTGTATCTCTCGGGCGGCGGAATTCCCAAGCCTATATAAAGTTGTCCATAACGACTTGCGTTGCGTTATAGCCAACCGTTTTCCTTATGCAATCTATTTTCGGCAAGAATCACAGCACATCGTCATATTGGCTGTGTTCCATAGTAGCCGTAACCCTCGTAGCTGGCAATCCAGAATTTAACCCTTAGATTTGAGAAAATTACTATCATGAACATCCTCATCGTCGGCAGTGGCGGGCGCGAACATGCCTTAGCCTGGAAAGCCAAGCAATCCCCTAAAGCCGAAAAAGTCTTTGTCGCGCCGGGTAATCCTGGCACGGCTTTGGAACCGGGCATTGAAAACGTCGCCATTGCGGTTGACAACATTCCGGCCTTGCTGTTGTTTGCCCAAGAGCATGACATCGGCCTGACTATTATCGGCCCCGAAGTGCCGTTGGTATTGGGTATTGTTGACCAATTCCAAGCCGCTGGCCTGAAATGCTTCGGCCCTAGCGCGTTGGCGGCGCAATTGGAAGGCTCCAAATCGTTTTGTAAGGATTTTTTAAGTCGCCACGGTATCCCGACCGCTGCTTATCAAAGTTTCACCGACAAAGACGCGGCGATTGCTTATATCAAACAACAAGGCGCACCGATTGTGGTGAAAGCCGATGGTTTGGCGGCAGGTAAGGGCGTGATTGTTGCGCAAACCGAACAAGAAGCCATTGATGCCGTTGAAGATATGCTGGCGGGCAATGCCTTTGGCGAAGCGGGGCACCGCGTGGTGGTCGAAGAATTTTTAGTTGGCGAAGAAGCCAGTTTTATCGTCATCGCCGATGGCAAACATGCCTTGGCCATGGCCACGTCACAAGACCACAAAGCCCGCGACAATGGCGACAAAGGCCCAAATACAGGCGGCATGGGCGCGTATTCGCCCGCGCCTGTAGTCACGCCTGACGTCCACGAACGCACGATGCGTGAAGTCATTATGCCGACTTTAGACGGTATGGCCGCTGATGGCTTGCCGTACACGGGCTTTTTGTATGCGGGGCTGATGGTTTCCCCGGATGGCACAGTGAAAGTATTGGAATTCAATTGCCGTTTCGGCGACCCGGAAACCCAGCCGATTATGATGCGCTTAAAATCCGATTTGGTGGACTTGTGCTTGGCGGCCTTGGCGGGCGAACTGGATAAAACCACTAGCGATTGGGACGAACGTGCCGCGCTGGGCGTGGTGTTGGCGGCGGGCGGCTATCCTGATGCGTATCAAAAAGGCATGATCATTTCCGGTTTGCCCAGCGAGGCCTCCGAAGGCTGCAAAATTTTCCATGCCGGGACAGCGCAAGTCGGTGATGATATAGTCACTGCGGGCGGGCGGGTCTTGTGCGCTTGTGCCTTAGGTGGAGACATTGCCAGCGCACAGCGCAATGCCTATGAGTTGGCGGATAAAATCGACTGGAACGGCATTTATTACCGTACGGACATTGGTTTTAAGGCTTTGTAGGCCGTGATACAAAAGTTATTGGGTTCCCCCGCATTTTTAAAAATAACCAATGCAGGCTATGGTAATTGCTTTGAGTTGTTATGACCCGACAAAAGCAGCATTGATGCCCGATCTTGTGCCAAGACTTTAAAATACGATATTATTTCGTTTTTGTTATCTCATTTTTTCGGCATTATGTAGCAGTTGCACAAGACGACAATATCCCCGATTGGTTTTTAGGAATACCTACGGAATAAACTCGTCACTAGAGACATTTCAGGTTTTAAAAACCTGAAATGTCTAGCTCATCATGGTCAAAACCCTAAGTGGTCGGGCTTTGTGCATTTGCTACATAATGCCGCATTTTTGGGCCAAATTGTAGGGTCGGCGAATGCCCAAAAGGCTTGTGTGGCTTCGGGTTTAAATATTCGGTTTTTCTTGTAAAGCACGCCTCTCGTTTCTATGTTGGCGCCACTCAGGGACAGTATAAGTTTTAATAAGGATTAAGTGTGCCAACGTGTTTGTAATATCAATAACTTTTATTAAATACTTAGTATGTTCCTTTCCCATATCCATTTATTTAGAGGCATAGCCATTTTATATATCGTGGCTGGGCATTGTATTTCGGCATTCGATTGGGAAGAAAATAAAGGTATTGAACCTTTGTTAAGGATGTTTCTTAGCAATGGCACTGTATTTTTTGTTTTTATTGCAGGCTATATGTTTCAGTATTTGTCTAAAAATTTTTCTTCAAAAAAATATTACTATTCGAAATTAAAATCGGTCATTTTGCCTTATTTGATAATATCATTGCCCGCTATAACGTATTTCGTTTGGTTTCAACAACGCGAGTCTGTTTGGGAAGGTTTTTATGACAACCCTCAATGGCTGCAAGTGGTTTATTTTTACGCGACCGGACTTCACTTAGCACCATTTTGGTTTATCCCCATGATAACCCTATTTTATTTTGTTGCTCCTATATTGTTACGGTTGGATGCGAACCAAAAGGCCTATTGGTTGTTGCCTTGTTTGATTTTGTTATCCTGTTACATACCTAGAGGGGATGTATTGCAATCGTTTGCCCATTTTTTTTCTGTGTATTTTGCAGGCATGTTTTTTAGCCATTACCGAAAAACAATTGATACCAAGCTGGTGCTTACTCCAGTGTTGTTATTGATCGTAACGTCTTATATCAGTTTGGCTTTTACAGAGTTTTATTTGTTGGATACTGACATTAAAACATTTTATATTAATTTTTTGAGGAAATTGATATTGTGTTGCCTAATTTTAGGGGCGGGGTTGAAATGGAAGTTTGACAATAAAGTATTGGGGCATTTTGCCGAGGTTAGTTTTGGTATTTTTTTTATTCATTCTTATATCATTTCGGTATTTAAAATGCTTGAAATAAAATGGATGGGTAGCCTTATACAAGGTGATATATTATTGCTATTTATTTTTATTTTGGGTGTATTGGCCATTTGTGTGTTTGGTATCTATGTCATTAGAAAGCTTTTAGGTTCATATAGCCGCTTCATAATTGGGTGCTGATAATAACCTAAAAACTAATCTGGATTCCCCTTTGATTTAGCTTGTTTCTGGGAGATGGTAAACCCCCCAAAACAAAAGGGTCGATTGCTTATCAATCGGTAGTGATGGTTTAGCCTTGCAATTTTCATACGCCATCTTCATTTGGATGGCCGTTTCTGTCTTGACGGAGCGGCCATCCTGTCTTGCCTATTTTTGGCTGTATTTTCACAGCTGTTGTAAAGTTTCATGTCAGAAAATATTTCTTCATTTCCCCCGAAAAACCCACGCACTTTCTGCATTGCGCCGATGATGGACTGGACCGACCGTCATTGCCGCCATTTCCACCGTTTATTGTCAAAACGGGCGTTTTTGTACACGGAAATGGTCACCACTGGCGCGTTGATCCACGGCGACCACCATCGTTTTTTGCAATACGATCCCTGCGAACATCCGGTGGCTTTGCAATTGGGTGGCAGTAATCCGCGTGAATTGGCGATTTGCGCAAAAATGGCCGCTGATTATGGCTATGATGAGGTGAACTTGAATGTCGGCTGCCCTAGCGACCGGGTGCAGAACGGACGGTTTGGTGCGTGTCTGATGGCCGAACCGGACTTGGTGGCGGCTTGTGTGGCGGCGATGAATCAAGCCGTGACTATTCCGGTAACGGTGAAGACGCGCATCGGCATTGATGACAAAGATTCATACGAAGAATTGGTGCATTTTATCAGCACGGTGGCGGCAGCGGGCTGTAAGACGTTTATTGTCCATGCCCGCAAAGCGTGGTTGAGCGGTTTGTCGCCCAAAGAAAACCGCGAAGTGCCGCCACTGCGTTATGAGGTGGTGTACCAATTGAAAATTGACTTTCCGTACTTGGAATTTATATTAAATGGCGGTGTGACTTCAATCGAGCAAACCCAAGCTTTGTTGCAGCACGTTGATGGTGTGATGGTTGGGCGTGAAGCTTACCAGCACCCTTACTTATTGGCTTCTGTCGATCAAGCGTTATTTGGCGATACGAGCCCCGTTTTGACACGCACCGAAACCGTCCACGCCTTGTTGCCTTATATTGAAGAGCAATTGCAAGCCGGGTTACGTTTGAACAGTGTCACGCGGCATATTTTGGGTTTATTCCACGGCGAACCGGGTGCGCGCGGCTGGCGGCGGTATTTGAGCGAGACGGTCGGCAAGCCCGGTGCGGACGTCGGCACGGTGCTGGAGGCATTAAAATTCACAGCGCATGATGTATACTGATTGGCTTTTTTTACAACAGGAACAAACAAGTGGAAGAATATTTCGCCAAAATTATTGAAGCTGTCGGGGAAGATTTAAGCCGTGAAGGCTTGGTGGACACCCCAAAACGGGCGGCTAAGGCGTTCAAATTTTTAAATAATGGCTATGAAAAAACCTTGGAAGGTGTTCTTAACGGCGCGATTTTTACCGCCGAAACCGAGGATATGGTTATCGTTAAGGATATTGAGCTGTATTCGTTGTGCGAACACCATTTGTTGCCGTTTATTGGCAAATGCCACGTCGGCTACTTGCCGCAAGGTAAAGTGTTGGGTTTATCCAAAGTGGCGCGGATTGTGGACATGTACGCCCGCCGTTTGCAAATCCAAGAAAAACTCACCAAACAAATCGCGGATGCGATTGAAGAAGTCACAGGCGCACGTGGCGTGGCGGTGGTCATTGAAGCCAAGCATTTGTGCATGATGATGCGCGGCGTGGAAAAACAAAATTCCGTGATGACCACCTCGGTCATGACAGGCATTTTCCGCAAACAAATTAGCACCCGCACGGAATTTTTAAATTTGATTAACCGCTAATCTATCAGGTGGGCAATGCCCGCCTGACAAGTTTTTTGAATGATTGGAGCCGTGCCATGACTGCAACAATATCAGTTCCCATCGACCCGCAATTGTATGAACAAGCGCGGCATAAAGCACAGATAAACCATTGTTCAATTCCCGAACAAATTGAATTTTGGGCAAAATTGGGACAAGCGGCTTTGGACAATCCAGACTTGCCGATTGGCTTTATTGAACAATCGTTATTGTCATTGATGGAACCACATGACGAACTTGAGCCATTTGTGCCAAGGAGCCGACAAGCATGAGTTGCCGTGTTGTCCAAACACGCCGTTTTGCCCGCCAATACAAAAAACTCCATGACAACATCATTGCAGATGTTGACCAAGCCATCACCTTAGTTGCGGATAATCCCGATATTGGCGAACGCAAAAAGGGCGATTTGGCCGTTTTGCGTGTTTACAAATTCCGTAGCCAAGGCCAGTTGTATCTATTGGGCTACACTTCGGATGATGCTGTTCAGTTGGTATCTTTAGAAGCCATAGGTTCACATGAAAATTTTTATCGTGATTTGAAGCGGTAATTTTCTATCATTTATTCACTGCCAAAAAATAACGTATATTCATGACAAAAAAAACCGCCTTCCTGCTCGCCAACCTCGGCTCACCCACCGAACCCACCACTAAAGCGGTGCGCCGCTTTTTAAAAGATTTCCTTTGGGATCCACGGGTGGTCAATATCCCGCGCCCTATTTGGTGGGTGATTTTAAATTGTTTTGTGTTGCCATTCCGGCCCAGTAAATCGGCCAAAGCCTACCAAAAAGTCTGGAATCCCGAAAAAGGCTCTCCGCTGACATTTTTGACCCGGCAATTGACCGAAAAAATGGCGGAAACATTGTCTGCCCAAGGGATAGTGGTGGATTACGCGATGCGTTATGGTGAGCCGTCGATAGCCACGCGATTGCAAGAATTTAAAGGGCAGGGCGTGGACAATGTGGTGGTGTTGCCGTTGTATCCGCAATATTCCTCGACTACCACGGCCTCGATTTATGATGATTTGGTCAAGGAGTTGAATAAATGGTGGCATTTGCCGAGTGTCCGGTTTATTAGCGATTATCACCAACATCCGGCCTATATCGCCGCCGTTGCCGATACCATCCGCGCCGCTTGGCAGGAACAACCTAAAAATGAACTATTAGTCATGTCTTTCCACGGTTTGCCGGAACAATTGACGAAATGGGGTGACCCGTATTTCCATCAATGCCACAAAACTGCCGAATTAATTGCCGGAAACTTGGGTTTATGCGAGAAGGAATGGCGGATTGTGTTCCAGTCGCGCTTTGGCAAGGCCGAATGGTTGAAGCCTTATTGTGTCGATACGCTGGAAGCCTTGCCGGGTGAAGGCATCAAAACGGTTGATATGGTCTGCCCTGGTTTTGCCGTGGATTGCTTGGAGACTTTGGAAGAAATCGCTATGGAAAACAAGCATATCTATTTGGAAGCAGGTGGCGGGTCTTATCGGTATATTGCTTGTTTGAATGATAGCGATGCCCACGTTGAGGCGTTGCTTAAGGTGCTGGATTGGTAAATTTTTGTTGGAAATACGCAAGGCCTAACATTTGTGGTGATGATAGGCCGTAGTGGCGCGGGTTTATTTGTTAAATTTAGCAAAGATTTTTTTCACAGGGTTGGCAATATGGCTGACTCCCTGGTCAAGGGCTGAATTGGCAAGCGTCGACCAAATATGCTTTTGTTCCTCGTAATAAGGGGCTATATGATCCAAGATGGCCGCTTTTTCTTGCTCAGTAATGTCTATTTTTACAAAACGGTTGTCCCGGCGTAAAAAGTAGCTCAGAAACATATCCAAAAAATCATCATCCAATTGCTCAGCGGTGAAACTTTTTTGAAAGGTTTGAAAGTTTTCATGGTTGAAAATGCCCACCTTTAATTTTGAGTTGGGGTAATCAACCAAAATCTGAAAACGCACGGGAATTTTCCTTTCGACGATAAACATCGTCCTCTCTTGATTTTGGTTTTTCTGTTGGAAAGTTAATCCCCTGTCGAACAGAAAGGCATATTCCATGTCAATTAAGTGCTTGGTAGATAATATATAATTGAAATTGCCTTCGCCTTCGCAACAAAAATTGACATTAATTTGCATCAGCCGATGGTAATCGCTCATCCCCATCCTGCCATCCGTGTTTATTCTGTAGTGTTTTTGATACAGCGTGCCAAATTGTGGGTAGCGCAGGCAATAATGGCGTACAGGTACGGGTTCTTCGAGGAAATTTAGGTATTCGACCAGCTCTTTTAGGCTGTCGTACAAAAATTGCATTTTCGGAAGCAATATTTTTTGATAAGTCCTTTCCAGCCTCTTATCCATTAAGCTTTGTTGATATTGCGATTGTTTTTTTGCTTCCGCTTTTTGCCGCAATTCATCCAAAATATTCATTTGTTTGTCTCACTCGATATGATTGTGTTAAGGCCGTAACTTGCATTAAATATAACATTACCAAAGTTGTTTATTAAGTCATTAATTTGCTACAAGTTTAGACGATATTTCAAAAATTATGGATGGCTATAAGGACATGGGTTATTTTTCATTACAGGGCAACCCAAAAAAATTGAGTTGAAGTTTTTTAAAACCAATCATTGTTAATGTGAATTAGCTCACAAAATCATAAAATATTCCTACCATAAACCATGAAAATCAACAAGCAAAGTAATTAAGCTGTAATGTGGCAGACCTAGAATGGAATGTGAACTATTTCACATCTACAAGGCTTGGCCTATTTTTCCGGTTAATTATGCTGAACGTTTCTACACACAATCAACAAGGTTCTATAGAGTTTCGGATACCCAGCGTCCTTGAATTGACGCAAGCCGTTAAGCCAATAACGTTGGATATGCCTGTTTTGGATGTACTGGCATTGTTTCAGGATAATCCAGAATTGTCAGCAGTACCCGTCATTAAAGATAACAAAACCTTTATAGGCATTGTGTCCAAACGCAACTATTTGGTGCTGATGACCCGTGCTTTTGCCCGCGAACTGTACGCCCGCAAACCGTTGGAAAGCTTATTTCAAAGCAATGCAGAAATATTTTCCTCGCCCATGATTGTCCATACCCATGACCGTATAGATCAGGTGATTGCCGACTTTTTGATCCGTGATCCCGGTATCGAATACGAAGCCTTGCCTGTATTAGGCGAAACGGGCATTGTCGGGGTTATCAAAATCGCCGATATGATGCTGAAAATTTCCCAATCACAAGGGCATCTGATCCAAACCATGCAACAACTTAGTGCCCGTTTAAATGATGAAGTCGCTAATGCGGCCCTGTTGCAAAAAAACTTACTGCGTCCTTCTGCCATAACGCTACCGGGCATTGCAGGGTTATCTACCATGATAACGTCAAGTGAAATCGGTGGTGACTTTTATGATTACTATATCGTCAACGAACGATGGGTGGTCATATTGGTGGGGGATGTCAGTGGCCACGGCATTGCGGCGGGCACTATCGTTTGCGCGGCCAAGGCGGCGGTCAATTTCTTGGAATCCCAAGGCGAAAAAGAGCCTAGTAAAATCCTGGCTCGTTTGGGCAATATCATTTTTAATACGGCACACCAGACCTTGCTAATGACCATGTTCGCCGTGTGCCTGGATACCCAAACGGGCGAATTGTGCTATGCCAACGCCGGTCATCAGTTTGCTTATGTTTACCGGACACTGATGGGGCGACTGGATTGCCTGGAAATTGGCGGCTTGCCGTTGGGGAAAAATGCCGATACCGAATACGAACAACAGAGTACCGAAATAGATTTGGGTGACCGTTTGTTTTTGTACACGGACAGTATTGTTGAAGAAGAATGCCCGGCAGGCGAGTGCTTTGGTTATGACCGCTTGGAGACTCAATTGGTCGCGTATGCCGAACAGGAAATGGGTGCGTTACATCAAGGCATTTTGGACACATTGGCGGTTCACTTGCAACGCACGACATTTACCGATGACCTGACGATTTTTTCCATTGATTACTTGGAAAAAACGTATGGTACAAGCCAAACCGATGGATTTGGACAAAACCAAGACGAAGGCGTGGCCTATCTGTTCGATGCCGATTACCGGGCCAATCCGCTGGCGGTTTCTGCTAAAATCAGCCGTCAAGAGCTGGTGTTTTTGGCGAAAAATGAATTTGCCGACTTGCTGCCCAGTTTGTCTTTACAAGGTGTCCGCCGGGTTTTACGTCAAGACCAAGCGGTTAACCAGCACTTGGGCTGGGACACTTTGCTGAACCAACACCTCAATGCGCCCCAAGACGATTTGGCCAGCTTACTGCGCAACCCTGAACAACGCCGCGAATTTTATATCACCCATACAGAAGACAAGGCGTTTATCCTCGCCGAAATTGACGCTTGGCTACAGGAATTGGCCGTCCCGAACCGCGAACGCCTGGACGCGGCGGTATTTTTATTGGATGAGCTAATAGAAAATGGCCTGTGTGCCGCGCCACGTGATGGTAAAGGCCGTGCTTTATATGCAAAAGGGACGGTGCGGGCTTTGGAAGATGACGAACACTTGCGTTTGGATTTGTCTATTCAAAACGGTCTGTTAGGCATTTCCTTGACCGATTCTTGGGGAACTTTGACCCCTAACGTGTTTTTACGGCGTTTGGCCCGGCATGTCCAAGGTTATGGTTTGGATTCCGGTGTGGGTGGCGGTGGCTTGTATTTGATTTGGCGGCTGTCTGATTATTTGCAATTGCGGGTCATCCCTAACCGGCAAACACAAGTTTGTGCTTTTTTAGATTTGGCCAACACGTTTGATCCTGAAGCGGACAAAGGCTTTCAATTTCTTTATCACACTGAATTAATCGAGGCTATTAACGATGACTTTATCTAAGTTAAAAATCCAGCCGCAACCTTCCCCAGAAAAACTCGCGCAACAGTTTTTTCTGATTGGCACGGTCGATATGGAGGCTATTGAGACGCTAGAATCTTTATATGTTTTGCCCCCTAATTGCCAAGTCGAACTTAATTTTTCCCAAGTTGACCGCGTCAATTCAATGGGTTTGGCACAATTGCTGAAACTCTTTGAGCTTTGGCAAAACCGCCGTAACCAAATCCGCGTCACCCATACCAACCGCATGATTGGCATCCTCTTTAAAATGACGGGCTTGACCCGGTTTTTGGCCGAAGATTTAAGTGCCGATGTGGTTCCCGTGATGCCAGCTCCTGTGGCCGAAGCTAAAAAAACGGAGCCAGAGGTGGTGCAGCCACCTTTGACCGATGGCCTACTAATCACCCCGAACCCTTCGGTGACGGCTCTGGAACAGCACTTTAATTTTAATGGTGTTATTGATGTCAATGCCGTGGCAGTGCTGGAACCTTTGTATTCAGTACCGCAAAAATGCACAGTGACGCTTGATTTTGCCCAAATTCAACGGGTCAATTCAATGGGCTTGGCGCAGTTGCTCAAGCTTTTCCAACACTGGCAAACCCGTGATGTGAATATTAGGGTCATCAACACCAACCGTATGGTTGGTATTTTGTTCAAAATGACAGGCCTGCTCCGTTTCCTGGCTGATGGACAAACGCTTGCTACCGAATCCGTGAGTGCTGAAATAAAGCCTCCTGTTACCGCCGCCCCGCAAGCAAAAGTGCCGCCAATAACCGAAGCGCCTGCGCCATTACGCCGCGCCAGCGATTTGGCAAAGCCACAGCAAACCGCGCCTGCCGTGCAAGTGGCCACAGATAAACTGAATCTTTGGGTCAGCGCCCAAAGTAGCCAACAAATGAACGGTTGGTATTTTTTTAACACCTATTTGCAACGGCATTTAGGCCGGGAAGTGCATTTGGAAGTCAGCCACGGTGCAATGGCTGAGCGGCGCAGAAAAATTGAAGAACACGATATCGTTTTCAACAAGCCGTTTGACGCGACCCGTCTGATGTTGCAACACGGCTATCAGCCGTTGCTTCGGCCTATCGACCAAACCGATGAAGTGACCTTGTTGGTGCGCAGTGAAGATACCCGCAAAACTTTGGCAGACTATCAAGGCGGCAAAATCGTCACCGCCGCCCCCGACAGTTTTGTCTATTTGTTAGGGCGTTTTTTGTTGGAAGAAAGTGACGCGTCGATGGCTGATATGGAGTATGTATTTTCCGGGCATGACATCAAAGCCTTGCAAATGCTATTAAAAGGCTCGGCAGACATCTTGTTCATGCTCAGTGACACCTATAAAGGCTTGTCCGGCCTAACGCGGAAAATGCTGCGGGAAATTGACCAAAGCGAAACCGCCTTTGCTTTCCATTTATTTAGCGTCGCCCCGCAATGCAGCGGCTTAGGCGAGGCCTTGGCGAATGTATTGCTGGATATGAACCGTGATGGCCAAGGGCGGCAAGTATTGGCCGATTTGGGGATTTCCGGCTGGATAAAACCCACCCAAGATGAATGTGATATGTTGGCGATGCTATTTAACCGCTACGCGCTGGGTTGAGGGCAATAAAGTCAAGCATTTGGCTAGTTCCCAAGCTCCGCTTGGGAATACCGTTTTGGAAGCTCTAGCTTCCCGTCATTGATATTTAGTCTGGCACGAAGCAGGAGCTTCGTTTACTGCATTCCCAAGCGGGGCTTGGGAACGAGCACAAAAAACCAGTTATTCATCCGTCAAATTACTTCGGCTTGCCGCTACACAGGTAAACAAACTCCCATTGCGGATCGAGAATCATCTCGCCACTTTTGACCTCGCATATCTCCGCTGGTCGGTCTTTTTGCAAGTAAGCTGTGGCAACACTGGTAAACCGTCCTTTGTCGTCCTGTATGTTCAATCCACCGAATGTGGCGCCCTTGATTGCTCCGCCGCGCATCGCCTGTCCTATAGATGGCGTTATCATCACTTTGCTTATGTCTTTTCTATCAAAGATGCGGTATGTGTATCCTTCGTAGTCAATTTCAGTGTTATCAACAGAGCCATATGTTTGCATGATATATCCCATATTTGCGCAGCCAGACAAAATTAACGTTGCTAAAATGATTGTTATTTTCATGTATCGACCTTTATTGTTGTCTAGCGTTACGGTAAGGGGCTGCCCGCGAGATTGCTTGTAACGCGATAAGGTGCGCATATAGGATGTGCCGAACGAAGGGAGGCGCATCATTCGAGATTCTCGCCCCCGTCAATTTCCGGTCTTGCATCATCACCCTAATCCACTGCATAAACACCTAGTTGAACATATCGGTGAAAACTGGAATAAGGCCATTCGATGACCCTTTTTACTTGCCCATGTTTTACCGGATTCCAATGGATATAATCGAAATGCCGATTATAATCGTCCTGATCTTCGATCAAATGCGCCCAAAATCGGCGTTGCCACTTGTGCCCTTGGGTATATAGCCAAAGCACTATAAATTGATAAGGACTGCGTGTCCTTCAAGGACAGGCAGTCCTCCGTCCGGCCTCTTGTGGGCATCATCATTTTATATCGTAGTGGCTATATACATTGCAGAAATCAAATATTCGAGTCATTAATAGATTTGATCCCTGGAAAATACCGTTTCATGAGCGCACCACAATGCTCTTGAATTTTCGCCTCAAGATGCGATTCCTGGATTTCACCGAGCACGTTATACTTTGTGGGATTTTTGAAAGAGTGGGAATGCATCAACTGAATTGAAGTCATCGGAAGGCCAGCAAAGTCAGCTATCTCATGCGCTTTTTGGGTAAGTTCGTTAGTCTTGACAATCATCAGGCGATCTTCGGGGACCGATGACAGCACTTTATTATTGTGTCTCGCCCAGTAGGAAAGGTAACCGTCTAGCGTGTAGAGTCCTCTCTCTCTTAATGGGTGCTCTTCAGAAGGATGTGAAAACTCATTTGAACGAAACCGATAATCTCGAAATTTTGTCCATCGTTCGCTCGCGTTTCGACGCAATGAATCATTAATGAATGAATCCAACCATGAATAGCAATCTCGCATGGTCAGCAAGTAGAGTGCTTTCGGGAATTCTTCCAACAGATAGTCCAACAGGAAAAAGTTTATCTGAGATGAGTCAACATCTAGACAAAGTCTCTTGTCTCTCTTCCGTATGTAAGAGACTACCTCTGCCTCTTGTATTTGACCTCTAGAGAGGTCAAGGATTTTACCAATGATCTCTTCGCTATCTGGTTCATGAGCTGAACGAATCGTATGATCGAACATTGAGTCGATCGAATGTGTGCCGGTCTTGGCAGCACCCACGCAGTAAAGCCTGCACTTTCGCTGATAACTTAGTCGAGCACGACTTTTCAAAATACGATTTTTTATTCTCTCAAGCAAGTGCTTGCTCCTCATGTGTTATTTCCTTTATAAGATTGCCACAGCATAACGTAGAGCTAACTGGCGCTGCGCGGCTTTATCGCACAAAAAAATGGGTAGGTCTGTTGGCTGGCGGAAGGAAAAAACAGATCAGCCGTGTAGGGTGGGCAAACAGCTTTATCGTTTGCCCACCGTTTGATGTTGTTAATGGTGGGCAGAACAGCGTTGCCCACCCGGCTTGTGCCCTTGGGGAGATTCCCCGTTCACGTCGCTTTTGGCGGCTTTTTGAAATCCGTTCGCTCGTTTTGATTGATCGGGAAAATCGTCCTTTCAACATGTTCCAGCGTATCGAATAATCGCTGTCACCTGACGGTAAGGCCAAGATGCAATGCAAATGATCCGGCATGATGACCACAACATTGATCTGAAAAGGTTTTTGTTGTTTTACATAGCGGAAGGCATCGCGCAGAAGTTCTATACCCAATCAACTTTAAGACACCGGATTGATATTTTAAAAATTATTTAAAATTCAATTAATTAACGGCACAACGATACGGTATCTTGAAAGGCGATGGGTATATGTTTTCAATCAATAAACGGTTGTTTCTGCGTTCGGCGAGATTGACGGTAAAAAACCAAGTGGCTTCCGGTATATAAAATCGGCGGTATTCGGTCATGGCGTGATTTTTATCTCGAACGATGTGCCTCCCTTCGTTCGGCACATCCTATATGCGCAGCTTATCGGGTTATCAATAATTAAGCGGCGCAACTATTTTTAACCGCTAGCTCTTTTAAAAATTCAGGTGCAAAATCAGCTCCGTTGTTCCAACTTAATGTATGTCCTTCAAGCGTAAAAGATTTAAAAAAAGATTTATCTTTTAAAGGCTCGAAAACTTCACCGTCTAACTCGTCAGATAAATCAACTTCTCCATTTGAACCGTCATTAAATGAAAGCCATACCTGATAATCTTTTATGTATTTTGCTTCAATAACATGAATAAACATTGATTGCTCCAAAGGTTTTATTTTAGATAAAGGTTTTTTGTTTATTGCGGCGTGCCAATTATTCATCAATTCTTCTTTGTGCAACAAATACCACTCAAGCACAACCATTAAAGCTCTTCTTGGAAATTTTCCAGTTACTATACCCGTCTCAATTTCTACAGTGATTTCATATTCTCCATATTCTGCGTGGAAATGTGCTGGTGGATGGTCTCGTATATACATCCGAATAATAATTCCTAAAAAACGACTAATTTCTGGCATTTATTTTTTCCCTGTATTTAATTTGAGATTACTTATTCAAAATCGCCCATAATTGTTTCGCCGACTTAAGATTTGGCTCGTTCCCAAGCTCTGCTTGGGAATGCCGTTTTGGAAGCTCTAGCTTCCTTTTATTGATATTCAGTCTGACGCGAAGCAGGAGCTTCGGTTACTGCATTCCCAAGCGGAGCTTGGGAACGAGCACAAAAATCGGCGGTATTCGGTCATGGCGTGATTTTTATCTCGAACGATGCGCCTCCCTTCGTTCGGCACATCCTATATGCGCAGCTTATCGGGTTGGGGTGAGGGCAATAAAGTCAAGCATATGGCTCGTTCCCAAGCGGACTTGGGAACGGGCACAAACAGATCAGTGATATATAAGTTTACTCTGCCCCCAGTTATTCCAGCGATTCCCTAAAGAATCACCGAATCGTAACGGTTAGCGAATACTCATCATTGTCGGCTGAACGCATAAGTTGAAATACGTCAATTTGATAATTCTTTTTTTTCGTTAAAAATTCGAAGTGGTCGCGGGCATCACCAACGTCCAAAATGGTTGCAACGGTATTTTTGTAACGCGAAACCACCGTAACATCCATCGTTTGATTTGCCCCTGTTGCCACAGTGTAGCATTGGGTGTCTTCTGGATTGACAGAGCCATTAACCGTCCCAGAAATATGCCCACGTTGAAACTTTATTGGCGTACATTTGTTTGACGCCTTCTGTGTGCTTTCTGTTGATGATGCCAGTTTTACATGGATTTTTGAAAGCGGAACTGTTGTTTTGTACAGTATATCAACTTCTTTTTGCCCATCGCTTCCACCCGTTAAGAGTAGGGTCATTTTACATTGCCCATTTTTTAATGAGGTAACGCCAGTAGAACCTTTGACTTCCATGCCAGAGTAAGGTGAGGGCAGATCATTTCTAGCACTTTCCATGACAGCCAAATAGACTTGATCGTCATCGCATGATCGAGGTGCTGCCGCACCGGTGTTAATAGTCATACTAACCAATGCGATCATAGCTAAACCGCCCGACAAAATATTTTTCATAAAGGTTCCCGAAGTTATTAATTGAAATGCCCAACGTTACGGTAAGGGGCGTACCGCTAGCGAAAGCGAAACGAAGCCGCCGAACCTTGATAAAAACCAAACTTCAAAACCGCCAACGGGCGGCGCGTCACATTTAACCGAATTGTTAGGATTTTGAGTTTCCATAGCCCCTATCTTTCAAGATTAGGCCAATAGCGGTTTTTTTATCACCGTAGCTTGATTTATACTCATTTATCAATTTCTGGTCATCGTAACTTTCGTATTTTGTTCGTATCTCATTGATACGCCGAACTTTTTCAACCATTGAGTTACCAATTCCTGTTACAACTTTACCTAAAACATTTAAAAGCCCCATAATCCTTCCTCGTTTCACCGTTTCTCAGTATAAATGTGACAGTACGCCACTGTTTTTGCTAGCTTATTATTCAAGATATAACCTATCTCTATGTTGCTCTCTGTACATGACATAAAAGCCAAATAGTTTTAGTAGAGGTTTTGTTTCTTCAATGGTATTGGAGTTAGTACACATCAGAACAAAACCTTCATAAACGAGTTCTATTTCAGATTTTGAAGCTGTATTAACGAAATATTGGATTGCCTGCTCTGCTTCGTTTAAAGGTAGCTCAAGCCACTTTTTAATATTATCCGTACCGTTTACAACATCAGCAACCGCTAAAACAAACCCTCCAAGATCACTCCAAAACCCCATAATATCACCTCGTTTTTTGGTTAATTTATATACGAATCATTGTCTTGTATAACAATTCGTTGTTGCTATAACTTCTACGATATTAAACTGCTTGTAATACTTGGCTTGGCCATCTCTTTAACGACGACCATTTCCGCCTTTATAGGTATTGCCACGGGGGTTGTGACGGGCGATATGGTCTACCTCCGTTTTACAAAGATCATCTTTAGTTGCGTCATCACGTGCAACTTTAAAACGGACTTTTTGTGTTTCTGTATTTAACTTCCCTTCCCGTGCGTGCTGTTGTTGGCGTGTGCGTAAATCACTTGTTTGACCTGCGTATTCAACTTCCCCTGTTTTTTTATTGATGTGCTGGTAAATACCTGGCTTTTGGGGGAGGGGACTATTTTTACCTTTAACTGAATCTGTTTCATTCATTCGTCCTCGTGCAAGAGCCGAACGCTGTTTTTCTTGAATTTGTTCTGTTTTTTCAACTTTTTCTGAAACTGCTTTTAACAAACTATCGAAAAATCCCATTTTTTAACCCCTTTGAGTTTGATATTACTGGAAAAATTGAGCGCGGTAGAATGTGGTGTGGTACGAGCCGCATCAATCCTCGAGCGCGTAGGCCTAACGTTAAGTAGGCATCCTAAATGACGCAAAACTACGGCATTATGTAGCAAATGCACAAAGTCTGGCTCTAAACGGCTGGTTAGACCTTTCAGGTTTTTAAAACCTGAAAGGTCTACATTTCTGGGCTTCTGCCAAGCACATTCCTAAAAACTAATCGGTTGGTGGGGTTTGTGCGGCTGCTACATAATGCCGCAAAACTACCCATCATCCAGCCGTGTAGGGTGGGCAAACAGCTTTATCGTTTGCCCACCGTTTGATGTTGTTAATGGTGGGCAGAACAGCGTTGCCCACCCTACCCAGCTTGGCTACGTTGCGGCCTTTCGGAATGCACCAGCGCATTCTAGTGATTTGCTTACCTGATGGGTAGTAAATATGTCACACTCAGGGGCTTTTCAGCGGATTATTTTTTGCCTAGTTTTACAGGCTTTTTATAAGTCTTGGTGTGTGAGGGAAAATGGGGCATTAGGCCGTGGTAAGGCATTGGCCTGATTGCAGTTTCTGTGGCTTGCGGGTAGGTGGCGTAGGTCTTCTACCTGCTGGTGCAGCCAAGCTAGCCGCGCCGCAAAAATCCAAAAACTAGGCGGCTATAAACCGCCCAAAAGCCCACGCTTTACTGAGTTTAGTAATTACAGTAGTATGGGTTTAGTCCTTGCGGGTTTTCCCGAATGCCCGCGCTTTATTAACCAGCAATCACAAGTTTTTGAATTGTTTCAAAACGCACCCAGAATTTCATGTCCACAAACGAAACGCCATTACCCGCCAATTTTATCCGCCAAATTATTGCCAACGACCTAAAAACCAATAAGCACAACGGTCAGGTCGCCACCCGTTTCCCACCAGAACCGAACGGTTATTTGCACATCGGCCACGCCAAATCCATTTGCCTGAATTTTGGCATGGCGTTGGAAAATAACGGTACGTGCAACCTGCGTTTTGATGACACCAATCCTGAAAAGGAAAGTGACGAATATGTGCAGTCCATCATGCGTGATGTGCAGTGGCTGGGCTTTGAGTGGAGCGAATTGCGCCATGCGTCCGATTATTTTGAACAGCTTTATGCTTACGCCATCGAGTTGATTGAAAAAGGTTTGGCGTATGTGGACAGCTCCACGCCTGAACAAATCCGGGCGTTTCGCGGCACGTTGACCGACCCCGGCAAACCTAGCCCTGACCGTGACCGCCCTATCGCTGAAAATCTGGATTTGTTTAAGCGGATGCGGGCAGGCGAATTTGCCGATGGGCAATATGTGTTGCGGGCCAAGATTGATATGGCTTCACCTAATATCAATCTGCGCGACCCGACCATTTACCGTATCCGCCGCGTCCATCACCAACGTACGGGCGATACGTGGTGCATTTATCCGATGTACGATTACACCCATTGCATCTCGGATGCGTTGGAGTGCATCACCCATTCTTTGTGTACGTTAGAGTTTGAAGACCACCGCCCTTTATATGATTGGGTGTTGGATCAACTGGATGTGCCTAGCCACCCGCAACAAATCGAATTTGCCCGTTTGCAATTGGAATACACCATTGTCAGCAAGCGCAAGCTCAACCAATTGGTCACTGAAAAGCATGTCAACGGTTGGGATGACCCGCGTATGCCGACCTTGGCGGGTTTGCGCCGCGCTGGGGTCACACCGAAAGCAATCCGCGATTTTTGCGAACGCATTGGCCTGACCAAGCAAAATTCTTGGATAGAAATGGGCGTTTTGGAATATTGCATCCGTGAAGATTTGAACGAAAACGCCTTGCGGGCGATGGCGGTGCTGGAGCCATTGCGTGTGGTCATCAGCAATTATCCTGACGGGCAAACCGAAAACTTGGAAGTCAGCAACCATCCGCAACGTGCGGAACTGGGCAAACGCACCGTGCCGTTCTCGAAAGTGATTTTGATTGAACGCGATGATTTTTCCGAAAACCCGCCGCCTAAATACAAACGTCTGGTGATGGGTGAAGAGGTGCGTTTGCGCGGCTCGTATGTCATCCGTTGCGAAGAAGTGGTTAAAGATGCCGACGGCAATATCATTGAATTGCGGTGCAGCTATGACCCTGACACGCTGGGTAAAAACCCGGAAGGCCGCAAAGTCAAAGGCGTTATCCATTGGGTTTCAGAAGCACATGCCTTGCCCGCGCAAGTGCGCCTGTACAGCCGTTTGTTCACTGTCCCGCAACCGGACAACGAAGCCAATTTCTTGGATGCGATTAACCCGCATTCTTTGGAAGTGTTGGAAGGTTGCCGGGTTGAAGCCAGCTTGGCGCAAGCAACCGCCGGACAAGGTTACCAGTTCGAGCGCACGGGTTATTTTTGCTTGGATGCGGTGGATGGTGCGCCTGACCATTTGGTGTTTAACCGCACTGTCACCTTGCGTGACGGTTGGGTGAAAGACTGATCTCTTTTTATTTTAGGAATTTTCAATGAAACACACAGTAAAAACCGTTTTGATCTTGGCAGCCTTGATGTCATTAGATGCCAGTGCATCCAGTTATCCGGCCCGTTTGAGCGGGAAAATCGCCAATGGCATCGCCAATGCCGCCACAGGCATTGCCGAAGTCCCTAAAGCGGTGATGATAGGCAACCGTAAAGAAGGCGTGGCTTATGCCGCTACCGCCGGGGTCATTACGGGTTTAGTCCACATGATGGGACGGACGTTAAACGGCGCTTACGATTTGGCGACGTTTATGATCCCCACCAAACCGATCATAACGCCTGATTATGTCTGGCAAGATTTTGATAAAGACACCAGTTACCGGGCGACTTGGGAATTGCGCAAGTAAAACTGCTGCACATAAAAAAAGGGCTTAAAAGCCCTTTTTTTATGCCTTAGGAACGGGGCTTGCCCCGTTCCGGTAAGCTTAAGTTTTAATCATCACCGCCGAAGATGCCCAAAATTTGCAACAAGCTCAAGAACAAGTTGTAAATGGACACGTACAAATCAACGGTCGCCATGATGTAATTGGTTTGGCCACCATTGACCATCAGGCTGGTTTGGAACAGGATCATGCCGGACATCAACAGGATGAACATGGCTGACACTGCCAAAGACAGGGTAGGGATGGAAAACACAATGGCACCGATACCTGCCAAAAATGCGACTAATACGCCAACGAACAAAAAGCCGCCCAAAAAGCTGAAATCTTTACGGGTGGTCAAGGCGTAAGCGGACAATCCTAAGAAAATCGCACCTGTGCCGCCCAAGGCCATCATAATCAGTTCATGGCCGTTGCTGAAGGCTTTGATGTACATCGACAAAACCGGGCCTAAGGTCAAACCCATAAAGCCAGTCAGGGCAAACACCAGCAAAATGCCGATGGCGCTGTTACGGAATTTGGTGATGCCAAACAACAAGCCATAAAAGCCGACTAAGGTCAAAATCATGCCAGGATGTGGCAAGTCAAACATCATCGCCAAGCCAGCGGTTCCGGCACTGAACAATAAGGTCATGGACAGCAACAAATAAGTGTTTCTCAGCAATTTGTTGGTCGCCAAAATCCCCGCATCGGGGCGGGATAAAACAGTGTCTACTTTCATAAAAGCTTCCTTTAAAGTGTGAAATGAACGATGCAAAGACTACCAAATCTTACTAGAGTTTCGTTGTACCAGTAAGAAAAATTGTAAGGGACGAGCATGAATTGACTTTGGTACGTGTCCCCTCTCCCACTGGGAGAGGGTTAGGGAGAGGGAAAATCAAATGCTTAAGTTATTTTATGCTCGTATCCTAAATACGCTGATTATTCAATAACATCCAAGATGTGCCAAGATTGGCGGACAACTTATAGAGGACTTCGGAGATAGAGCTTCATTTGTTTTCCCTCACCCCAGCCCTCTCCCGCAAGGAGAGGGAGCTTAATGTCACATTTATCAATGCCGTTATCCCTTTTATACCTGCCGATAACACGCCGTCAATAAAGCCTGCATATGCGCCAAGCCCAATTGCCGGGTGAGTTTGATATTGCGCTCCGGTATCCCTTCGGCATCGGGATGGCTGTTGACGGCTGCTTCAATACTGCTTTCGCGTAACAAATGCAGCATCGGAAACGGTGAACGGTTGGTGTAATTGGCCGGATCATCCAGCGGCGCTTGGTCAAAACGGTAATCCGGGTGGAAACTGGCCAGTTGGTAAACGCCTTCATAACCTTGTGCCACCAACAAATTTTCGGCCAGTTCAAGAAAGTCCAAATAATCGTCAAAGTGCGTGAAATATTGACTATAAATCAACAAGGTAGTGGCGATACTGTCATCTTCGTCAAGGCGTTGGCATTCGGCAACCAAATGGTGCAAGCACAGCTCAAGGTCAGTTGCACTGTCGTCAAAAAACCGGATCGTGCCTTGGGCTAATTCCCGCTGGGCGAACGGACAAATGGAATACTCGATGATGATGGTTTCCAGCCAAGTACGGGTGGCATGGATGGCTAATGAATCAGGCATGTGCTTTATCGGCGGTCAAATTGCCATTGTAAACGTAACCGCCGCACAGAACATTTACTTTATTGCACAAATCTTCTGCTAAACTGCCCGATTAGCCTAATTGCCTCCGAGATGAAGACTATGGGAACCACGCCGATCAAAGCTTCATGTCCTGATTGCCGTTTGTCGGCACTGTGCTTGCCGTATGGCCTGCAACACGATGAAATCAGGCAACTGGCGGATATTGTAAAAAATCGGCGGCCTTTGCAAGCAGATGATTATGTGTTCCGGCAAGATGATCCTGGCTTATGTTTGTATGCCGTAAAATCCGGCTCTTTCCGTAGCTTTATCTTAAATGGCGAAGGCATCGAACAGACCATCGGTTTTTATTTGCCGGGTGAAATCATGGGCTGGGATGCGTTGCAATATGGCCGTTATTGCTGTTCGGCGGTGGCCTTGGAAACGGCGACGGTTTGCGAAGTGCCGCTGTCACGGCTGAATGAATTATGTAACCAAGTGCCCGGTTTACATCTGCAAATGCTACGGATTTTGGGCAAGGAAATCACTTCTGACCATGACACGATTGTCTTGCTCGGCCATCGTACCGCGAAAGAGCGGGTGGCCACTTTTTTGCTGATGTTGTCTCAACGCTATGCAGCTTTGGGGTTTTCCAGCACGGAATTCAATTTGAGTATGCGGCGGCAAGATATTGCCAATTTTTTGGGCGTGACCATTGAAACGATCAGCAGGCAGCTCGCGGAATTAAGCAAGGAAGGGGTTATCAGCGTGAAGCAACGCGGCATCCAAATTCATGATTTGCCGGCTTTGTCCTTAATTGTCGAGCCGTGTGTGCTTCATAAACGCACGGCGGCTTGAGTTTCGGCAGAAAGGTGTGCGCCTTTCTGCCTGATGCGCTTACTTTTCTGAGGTTGCAGCGGATGCGGCAGGTTTGCTTGGGCCTTTGCCGCCGCCTTCACAGGCTGTCAAAGAAGCGATGGCAATAAGTAACAAAACTGCGGAGCTGATAATTTTCATAAATTTCTCGTAGATGAGGATAACAACAGTGTGAACCCGTTTCGGGGTGAAGCTATTGTTGCACCTACTGGCATCTGCCCATTTGATCTATGTCAAACGCACCCATAATATAAATATTTGATTATAAAAAAATTTCCAATGCTTCAATAAATGCCGCAGGCTGTTGGACATGCAACCAATGTCCGGCATTGGCGATTATGCTGAGTTGGGCATTAGGAAACAGACCCGGCAAACTGGCTGGATCAATATAAGCCGAATCCGCACCTGCAATAAATAAGGTGTTGCCTGTAAACGGCGGCAAATGACTGGCATCGGGGAACGCGGTGATATTATCGGCGGTGCGCGAAAATATCTCCAAATCCACCCGCCAATAATACGCACCGTCTTTCAGTGACAGGTTTTGCAGCAAAAATTGCCGGTAACTTAAATCCGGTATCGCATCGGCCAAAAACAGCTCCGCTTGTTTGCGGTTAGTCAGGCCGTCGAGCGGTAAGGATTTTAAGGCCGCCATCAAGGGCTTGAAACTGTGCCGATAATTGACCGGGGCGATGTCCGCTACCAGCAATTTATCGACATGTTCAGGATAATTCAGTGCAAACCACATCGCCGCTTTGCCGCCCATGCTATGGCCTAGTAAATTCACCTTCCCAAAGCCGTGTTGCCGGATAAACGTCAGAATATCCATCGCCATTGCCGGATAATCCATGACGAGATCATGCCCGGACAGGCCGTGGTTACGCATGTCCAAGCTATAAACTCGATGGTTTTCGGCCAGTTTTCCGGCGACTAGCCGCCAATTGCGTGACGAGGCAAAAAAACCGTGCAGGATCAGCAGCGGCGGTTCGTCAGTCGCGACCCCTAAGGCTTCAAAAGCCAGCTCAACCGCACCCATTAGGCAAACCCGAACAATGCGCCCAGCAAGCCGCCAAACACACCGCCCCAAACGACCAGCCAGCCCAGGTGTTCGCGGATAATGTTTTGGATCATTTCTTTCACCAATTGTGGGGTCAGTTCGGCGAGGCGTTTGTCAATCACGCTTTCAATTTTTCCGACAATATCCGTGCTGATTTTGTGCGCGTCCAAGCCTTGTTGCAGGGCGGTCTTAAACATATCCGAGCCAACCATGTCCGTGAGCGTGACACGCATTTTCTCGCTGAACGGCTCCTTTAACGGGGCTAAGGCTTCCGCGCCGCCCATCATTAATAACATGCCGCCAAACGATGATTCCATAATGGACGATACCAGCCCTTCGTAGATTTTGTCGTAATCGACCGCGCCTAACAATGGCTCAAGGTTCAGCAGTTTGCCGCCTTCACGTTCTTCGGTTTCGATAAATTGTTCAATGTTTTTTTCGGTGAAAAACTGTTCCATCATCAAGCTTTTGATGGATAGTTTAAATTCTTCAAAGCGTTCAGGAATCACGCCGGAGCCATATAAATATGGGACTTTCTCAAACAGCATATAAATGGCCAGCCAATTGGTGATAGCGCCTGAGAGGGCAAAAAAGCCAATGGCTTTGACCAGTTCTTGTTGGATAGGGCAGGTGTAGCCGATGATGATGATTAGGACGGAGACAACATTGGTGATAAAGCTTTTGTTCAGTAGTTTGTTCATAAATTTTACGCAAGATCAATAGGATATTCAGTTTTTAGAATTTCAGGGGAGGATATTCTACTGTGTAAAACGTAAATTTGGAGCCTGGCTTATCAATCGCAATTAAAGCCATCGCAATAAGGCGGGTTTTCGGTACGGGTGCAAGAGCATAAATAAATTTTTACTGTTTCTTCGGCAACAAATGTCAATGGCCCGCATTCGGCGGCATGGCTGTTGTCGCACAAGGGCAGCGTTTGGCTGTTGCCGCAGCGACACCACGCATAAGATTTGCCCGCTTCGACATCCACAGGCATGGAGATTCGTTTTATTGTCGTCATAAAGTCACTGGAATAATGTGTTCATATAATGATGTGTCCATGCTTCGCCAAAGCTTCGGTTCATCAGGCGTAAACCGGGCGCGTTGATGCGATGATGGTGTTTGAAATGTTGCAATTGCTGTTGATGTCGGGATGCGCCATCGTTGTCAAATGCTTGGGGGGTTGCCAACAAGGGCTTGATGGCGTTTTGCAATAATCCTAAATGCAGCTCGCCTAGTTGGGCGAGGTCATCCATGTGCTGCGGGCGAAGAAAAAAATCTTGGCCTGAGCGGCATGCTTGAAACCATTCCGGCGTATCGGGGCTTTGTTGCAGATGAGGATAAGCCTGGTGCGCGGCTTTCATGAAATGGCCTACTTGCGGAGCGCAAGCCATGTCCAATAGGCAAATGCTGTCCAATAAGCCAATAATCGGTTGAGTGCCAAACATCACCAATTCCAGGCAATAGACAGGCAACTGCCAATGGCTGTGCGGGAAGAAAAATAGCGTGACAATGTTAATCTTCGGGGCATGGATATGTACTATCCGCAATTGTCCACGGTCAGCCACAGCAATAAACTGTGTTGCCATCGTCAACACGCCATCGACTTCATCACGGCTGATCTGTGCCAAGCCATCCGGCAATGGCACGGTTGAGCAGCCTAAAGGAGCCAGTGTGGCGAGGGTGTCTTGGATAAGTTTGGCAAAATACATCGCTTAGGCCTTAAATTGTCCGGCACACCAATACAAGGCCGATAAGCTGATATCCGTGAATTGGGCCTCTGGGTGCAATGCTTGGGTGCTGGCGATGGCCTTTGAAACATGGATTTGGTGGAATTGCTGGAGAGCCGCCGCAACGACTAACGGTGAGCGTCCTTGGCCGCGATGGCAAAAAACACAAATGGGGGTATAGCTTTGCAAGGCTATGAGCAAGCTTTGTACGGCCTGCAAAAACGCCGTTTGGTCTTGTTCAGTGGCTTTTTGCGCATACAGGTGGGCGGTGACGGCGGTAATGGACGTATATTTGTCCAGCGGTATGCCAGCACTAAAAATATCGGCAAAACTGACTTGCTTGATGGAAAAGGCCGCCAATGTGCTACGGGGATAAAGGTCGTTGATGTCAATCCCGGACACATTCAGTAAATGCCTGAAACCATGATCTTGCCAAGACTGTAAATCTTGCAATGAAGGCAAACTTGAAATTTGCAAAAATGGATTGGATAGCCTGTTTAGCATGTTCTAAGCGGCTTCACGCCTGGGGAAATGCGATAACAAGCCGCGCAACGCGCTTGTCCGTCCATCGCTGTCCGGCAATTTGCGTTGTGGATGGTTACATAAATGCACCCCCGCCCAGCGTTGTTGATCCAAGCACTCACCGTCAGCCAAAATTTGTGCCAAGGCGGGCAAGCTGGCATTAGGATAGTCGGCGACATCCCAGACAATGCTAAACGTATCCATATGGGCAAAAGCATCGGTAAATTTTGCCGCATCATTGATATGTACCAACACCACCGCTTTGGCGATAGGGCTGCTATCGGTCGCCACTAAGGCCAGGGCTGACAATAACGTGTCCACCGTCGTGGCTTGTTGCGGTGCGAGCACCATCGGCGCAGGAATGTCGGTAAAGTGTCCGGCCAAATCATGTAAATGGCGGTTTGGAGCCAATAGGCCTGCCAAGTTTTCTTGATGGTTGGCGTGTGGATTAAGTGCCGGTGCAAAATGCGATGCGGTAGCCAACTCTAAAAGAATGTCAGTTTCGGCGTTTACCAATTTCAGTTCCGCCAGCAAATAAACTGTCCAAATATGCGAATAAAAAATGCAATGCAAAGGCCGTGGTGTGTCCAGCGGTTGCGGTTTCTTAGCAAATGGGTTCAGGCTTGATAATTTCATGGGGCAATTCCAATGTTAAGAAGGTCAAATAAAGTCTGTTGTCTGCATCTTTAAAGCCCATCACGAAAAAACGGTGGTCGTAAGAAGCGGCAAAGTTACAGGCGGCACAGGCTAACTGCTTTAAGGTTTTGGGTTCTAACCGGGTATCACAACACTCTAAGCTCCTTTGATTGGCCAGCCAAAAGGTCAGGCCATTGATGCACTGGATATGCTGGGTGTTGTATGGCAGCTTCAGTTGCCGTGGCGGTTGGTTTTCATGCAAGCACCATAATGAATAAGACACGCCTGCGTCCAAATTCATCGTGACTACCAGCACATCAGTGTCATGGAGGTTTAATGCAATAACCGGGTCTTTTAACGACCATGCCTGTAGGGTCTTAGCATCAAAATCCCGTAACACAATTTGATTTTTTGCCATGCCTTCGCTGATGGCAAAGCTGCCATCAGCGAAGACACTGGCTTCCGGTTCGAACAGATAGTTTGACACCTCGAATCGGGCTACCGCCCCGCTATTAAAACGCTCATAAAACGTATGGTAGGAATTGCTCCAAACCAAGCTGCTGTGTTCAAAACGCCAGCTTTTTAAGTCATGCAAACCTTCTTTAATTAAGGTTTCATGGCCATCCGGCAATTGCAACGATTGGATGCGTGAAGGGGTGGCATAAATCAGCGCATCACAGCCGACAATTTGTAGCGGGAAACTGGTCAACAAGGTTTTGAACGGTTGTTCGGGCCGAAGCGGGTCGTAAATATCGACATAATGGGCATAAACCAAACCCACTACAGGATAGTTGTCGATATGGAAGGAATGGATGGCGAGCGGTTCTTCCGTTACGTCCAATATCCGTTGGAGATTGACATTTTCTGCGATGGTAAAAGGGTTGCTCGTCAATTGGTTACTTGGGCCTATCGCCTTGTTGAGCAGGGTCAACGCCAATGTTGCCCCTTCAATACGCTGCAACGGGTGTTTGACTAATAAGTGGTCAATAAAATCGCGTAAGCCAGGGTCGGCTATCTCCGATAATGACGGGATTTCCGACAAGTTGGCTTGGGTCAGTTCTTCTAAAGTGCCCGTGAATGGACGCCGCCCCGTGCACATTTCAAAAGCGATGACGCCTAAGCTATATAAATCGCTATTGAAAAAAAAACGGTTGTTTAGGCGTTCCGGGGCGATATAAGCCGGTGTGCCTGTGATATGGCGGCCTTGTTGGGCTTCCCGTAAAAAACAGGCCGCCCCCAAATCAATTAACACAAAATCATAATCGCCATTGGGTTTGGGGCGGAGCAGGATGTTTTCAGGTTTGAGGTCGCAATGGATACGGTTGCCGCTATGCAAATACGCCAATACCCCTAACATATCCTTAAGGCAGGCGATGCTGCTGGCCAAGCCGATGCGCTGTTGGTTGGCCAGCAAGTCCATCAGGCTACCGCCTGATAAATATTCATAAACAATGCAAGGAACCCCATCTTGCCGATAAAAAGTATTCAGGCACAACACTAAATTAGGATGGTTCAGGTCAAATGCGGCGGCAATTTCGCGTAAATACGCCCCCTTGGCGGAGGGCTTGAAACATTTGATGACAACATCGGTTTGGACATCAAAGTCATGCGCCAGCAATACCGTGCTGACCATGCTTTCGCGCAACACTTCCCGAATCTCGTAATGTTCGGGAAAAATGCCGATGTCAGGCAATTCGCAAGACATCTAAGGCATCATTAGGGTTCATGTTATGGATATCCACTTGCTCCAAATTGGCAATCCTTGCTGAACCACTGATGAGAAACTCGCTGGTGTTTGCACCCGAATAATTGTATGAAATTTGCGTACAGCCCAGCGTCTGGCCGCTAATCTCTGAAAAAATACTTTCCAGCATCCCGGCAATCATGTAGTCAACCGGGCCATCCACCTCTTTTAAGGTGTGGGCAAACAAGCTATGGTTAAGGCTGGCGCGGATAATCCCGTGGTTTTCGGCATTTTCCAGATGAAACCGCATCTTGCCCCAGCCGTGATTGACAAAATAGGTTTCTAATAAAGCCAAGTAGCTTTCGACTGAAAGCGTGCCCAGTTTTTTTGACAATTCAGCCCCTTGCAGTTCTTTTTCTAAGAGGCCGCTAACCCGTGTCCCCCAGATAACACCGCAGTGCTTTAAAATCAACGACCAAGCTTCACCGGCTTCGTAAGTCAAGACATCATAGATGGCATGGATGACATCAGAGGACAAATAAATGACCCGGTTATCGGTATTGCTTAATACCGTACCTTCTTGCATATCAAACGTTTGGGCCTCTTCACCGAAAATCTTCCGCAAAATGTCATGGCCCAGTTGTTGTGCAAACGTAGTGGATTCATCAATCGTTGTCATGGCTATACTCATTCCGAAGCAAGAATATCAACCGCCAATTGCAGATGCGGCTGGATGTGGGTAAAGGCTTTTGGCGACAGCACTTCTTTATAATTCGCGATAAGCCGGGCATACGTCTCGTAAATGGCCCGTTGCCTTTTGGGCAAGGTGTCGGCATGTGCGGTGATTTCAGGGTAGGGCAATTGGTTGGGGTCGCCCAATAAGTTATTTTTCATGTCATGGAGTGGTACGGCCAATTGGCGTTCTTCGCGGGCGGGGTATGAAAAAGCCTGCAAAATGGTTTTTAGCCAGATCAGCAATTTGTCACGGAACCAATCGGGGTCGGCCATTAACATGCTGTGGGTGGCGTAGGCACTGACATAACAGACATCACGGATACATTTGTCTTTCGGCATTTCGTGATATTTGGAAAAAGGGTAAAGGAAAAAGACTTGCTTGATGGTGTTGGTGACTACCGACAATTCCGCTGCCATAATTTCTTGGGCCGCCGCGACTAGGCCTGCATTTTCAGGAACAATGTTTAAGTAAGCCTGATATTCCGTTTCGTTTAAATGGCGGCTTTCGGCGATCAGAAATAGCCGGGCTAATTCATGGTTGTCCCGCAATTTGGTTTGCGCTGGTTTGGTCAGTGTACTCATAAGTGATTCCGGTACCGTTTGAAATGATAGGGGGCTGTTTGTTATGGCTTGTTCACCAAGGCAACGACTGAAAAAAACCACTGGCGGTCTTTGCCGTCGGTTGGTTTTGCAGGGACGCGCTTTTTTGGGCGGCTTGCAGGGCGGTCTGGGTGGCCAGTTCGGCGATGCTGGACACATCAAGATGTTTGGCGGTTTCTGTCACATCACCCGTTTTTGTGTTCCCTTGCCAAGGCAAGCCATGAAAAAAGCTTTTTGCAGTGGCTTCTTGTGCCAATAGGCCTGCGGTTGGCGGCGAGGGGATCCTAGCCGTTTGGGGTGCTGGCGTTTGCCAAGGCAGGGAATTAAAAAAAACAGCGCTTGTCCTGGTGTCGTCTGGTTCAGTCAGTATCGGAGGCTGTTGGGCTGACAGCCCCGCAACTGAAATGGGGGCGATAGGGGCAGGTGGTGCTCCGATGGTCGCCGTATTGTCGGCTTCTGAAACAATGGGTGTTTCCGGTACCTTTACCTGGTCGGCATCAACAATAGCGGCGTTGATGATGTTTAGGGCGGCGTGGAAAAATTCGAGTTGCCTAACCGTGTACGCTTGGGTCATATCTATTCTCTATTACAGCGGGAATTAGCCCAGTTTTTCCATGATTTCATTTGCGGTTGCACCTTCCTTAGACCAAAACTCGACAGCGTTCATTTGTTTTTGTGAACCGATCAGAAACTTACAGACATCGTTGCCCATCGCATAGCATTGCAGCTCTATACAGCCACGTTGTTCGCGCTCATAAAACGAAAACACCCCGGCGAACAAACCGGCATACATATGGCAAACGGGTTTGCCCGCCAACGCCATAGATCGGGCCACTGCCGAATTGCGCAACTCGATGACTGTCAAGCCTTTGCTTTGCAGAACTTCGTTCGCTGCGAGACAGGAGTCGAGTAGTCCCCAGAAGCGATAGGGCATGTGT
>CAYUQV010000010.1:5494-72973 GCA_964446885.1 uncultured Methylocucumis sp. | reverse complement strand
CTAGGCAATCAGTGGCTTACAGCGGTTTTGTCCTAAATTAAGCAACAGATTCCACAATTAAGCAACAGATTCCACGCATTTTTCACCCAACCCAACCACAAGCCCATGCAAAGCGGAAACACGATGGAAAACGCGCACCAAGCCCCAAGGTGCGGCGCACATGCAAGAACCACTGGCAAGCCCTGTAAAAGCCCCGCAATGGCTAACGGACGCTGTAGGATGCACGGCGGCAAGTCCACGGGCGCACCGACTGGCAAGGCGAACGGCAATTACAGGCACGGCAAGCGCACCAAAAAGGCCAAGCGGTTCAGGCAAACGATTAAGGGCTTGAGGGTGTCCATCAGGTCAAACGACTACAAGACGACCAACACGCTAATGAATGAGCTGGAGGCGTTGCTTGCATGACCGGACACTTGACGGCCTAGGGGATGTGATAATGTAACAATCAGAACGCCTTAACGGGCGTTTTTTTTGTGCCTTAAATCCGGCAACGGGTGCGGGGGGGCATTTAATGCAGCAACACCATGCCCATTAAATTTATTGTTATCACGGGTGTTATCACGAAAACCAGAATATGGTGTTTTTTTAGAGATTACAAAAATTTATCTATTGCAAGTCATTGATTTAATTGGTCGGGACGACAGGATTTGAACCTGCGACCACTTGTCCCCCAGACAAGTGCGCTACCAAGCTGCGCTACGCCCCGAAAATTTTTATGTGGCAGATGACTGCCAAAGGCTGGAGATTATACTACAAAATCGTGCCAAGTTTGGCATTGGCCGACAAAACTTTTACTAATTCGATAAAAAAGTTTTGTTATTGTTCGGACACTGCATAAACTTCAACGCGGGCTTTAAGCTTTTGGCCTGAGCGGAAGGTGACGACCCGTCTGGCGGTAATGGGGATTTCTTCGCCTGTTTTAGGGTTTCTGCCAGGGCGGCTGCTTTTGTCGCGCAGCTCGAATTTACCGAAACCGGATATTTTTACTTGTTGGCCTTGTTCTAAAGAAGTTTTGATTTCTTCAAAAAACAATTCCACCATTTCTTTTGCTTCACGCTTGTTCATGCCAAGTTCGTCAAACAATTTTTCAGCAAAATCTGCTTTTGTTAATGCCATTCTATTAATCCCTCAGTTTCGCATTGATTTGATGGGTCAATCTGACCAGAATTCCGCTCACTACAGCATCAATCTCAGAATCGGTCAGGGTTTGTAAATCATTTTGTAAGTGTAAACTTAAAGCTAAGCTTTTGTGGCCGTCTTCTATGCCTTTGCCGCGATAAACATCAAACACCACAACGTCACGCAAGGTGGGTTCGTTGCCATTTTTGATGCAGGCGACCACGTTTTCGGCGGAAATGTCTTCTTTGACGATCAGAGCCAAATCCCGGCGCACTGACGGGAATTTTGACAGCGGCTTAAATTTTACGGCGGCTTTGTCTAACAATAGGCTTTGGTCAAAATCAAACAAAAATACTTGCGTATCAAAACCCAGTTGTTTCTCAAGATTTGGATGCAACATGCCTAACCAGCCAATGCTTTCGCCAGATAAGGTGACAATTTCTGCACATTGGCCTGGATGCAAAGCGGAATTTTGTGCTGGCACAAAACGCACTTCACGGCCTGTTAACGAAAATATGGCTTCAACGTCGGCTTTAATGTCAAAAAAATCGACTTTACGGGCTTTTTCCGCCCATTGTTCAGGACTGGCACTACCTAAGGCCAAACCCGCCAAGCGGCTTTGCTGATGGGTCACACCGTCTTTTTTGACAAAACGCAAACCTGTTTCAAACAAGCGGACGCGGTTTTGCTGACGGTTAGTGTTGTAAAGGGCGGCTTTCAACAATCCACACCATAAGGTGGTGCGCATAATCGCCAATTCGGAGGAAATGGGATTTTTAAGCGGTATCACTTCATCATCAGGGGCGACAATTTTTTGGATGTCTTCATCGACAAAACTATAGGTGATGGCTTCCTGATAACCGCGATCCACTAACAAATCGGCAACGCGGGCAATGTCCAAAACGCTTTCGGTGGCCTTGCCCAACTCTGCACGCATCAATAAGCTGTTGCTGGGCAGTTGGTTATAGCCATAAATCCGGGCGATTTCTTCTATCAAATCGGCTTCTATGGCTATGTCAAAGCGGAATCCTGGGGGAGTGACCCACCAATCTTCGGCTTTTGTTTCCACACTCATGCCTAGGCGTTGGAGTATGTCCACAACCATTTGGTTGTCAGGGACAATGCCAAGGATTTTTTCGATTTGTTGCTTCCTGAGCAAAATCACCTGACGCTCTGGCAAGGCAGACGCGGCTGTCATTTCGGTGATTGCGCCGACACTGCCACCCGCAATGTCAACGATCAATTGTGTCGCCCGTGCAATGGCGCGGGCTTGTAAGGTGGCATCAACGCCCCGTTCGAAACGGTGTGACGAATCGGTGTGCAGGCCAAAACGACGGGCTTTGCCGGCAATGCTTTGGGGGGTGAAGAAAGCGCATTCCAAAAAGATATTTTGGGTGGTGTCGCTCACGGCAGATTCGCTGCCTCCCATCACACCAGCCAATGCCAATGCTTGTTTGTCGTCGGCAATCACTAAGGCTTCGCTATCGAGCTTAATGGTTTGGCCATTCAATAAGGCCAATTCTTCATCGTTTTTTGCCCAGCGGACATGAATGCCGCCTGTTAATTTGTCGGCATCAAAGGCGTGTAAGGGCTGGCCTAATTCAAGCAGAACATAATTGGTGACATCGACCACTGGCCCTAGGCTGCGTAACCCTGAACGGCGCAAACGCTCTTGCATCCATAAAGGCGTTTCTGCCTTGACATTGACACCTGTAATCAAACGCCCTAGGTAACGGGGGCAGGCATCAGGCACGGCAACGGCAACAGGCAAACTTTGTGGGTTAGTAACGGCTATATCCGGTATGGTTAACGGCGACCAATCCATACGGTTCAGGACGGCGACTTCGCGGGCAATGCCTTCAACGCTCAAACAATCGGCACGGTTTGGGGTCAAATCAACTTCAATGAGGCTGTCATTGAGCGCCAAATATTCACGTATATCTGTACCCACTGGCGCATCGGCAGACAATTCCATCAAACCGTTGGCATCAGTAGCCAATCCCAGTTCTTTTTCGGAACATAACATGCCGAACGATTCCACGCCACGCAGCTTGGATTTTTTGATTTTAAAATCGCCGGGCAACACCGCACCACATAAAGCGGCGGGGATTTTCAGGCCGACGCGGACATTAGTTGCACCACAGACAATTTGTAAAGGTTCACCCTCGCCGACTGCCACTTGGCAGACCCGTAAACGGTCAGCATCAGGGTGCTGTTCCATAGCCAGGACTTGCCCGACCACCACACCGCTGAACGCTGCTGCGGCAGGTGTCACGGAATCGACTTCCAGACCCGCCATGGTCAATTGGGCAACCAATGCTTGGGTGGTGATTGGCGGATTAACGTAGTCCCTTATCCAGGCTTCACTGATTTGCATAACCCTTACGTCCGCTTAATTAAATTGTTCTAAAAATTTGAGGTCATTTTCAAAAAATAACCGTAAATCGTTAATGCCATAACGCAGCATAGCCAAGCGTTCAACGCCCATACCAAAAGCAAAACCGCTGTAGCGGTCACTATCAATATTGACGGATTTAAACACTTCTGGATGGATCATGCCGCACCCCATGACTTCTAACCAGCCAGTCTGGCCGCAAACGCGGCAACCTTCGCCGTTGCACATCACGCATTCAATATCCACTTCGGCGGATGGCTCGGTAAACGGGAAATAAGAGGGGCGGAAACGGACTTGGATGTCTTTTTCAAAAAAAGCCCGTAAAAATTGGTACACAACGCCTTTTAGGTCAGCAAAACTGACATCAGTATCTACTAAGAAACCTTCGACCTGATGGAACATAGGAGTATGGGTAATATCGGAGTCGCAACGATAAACACGTCCAGGTGCAATGACTTTCAACGGAGGGGTTTGGGATTCCATCACCCTGATTTGTACAGGGGAGGTATGCGTCCTTAACACCGTGTGTGCGTCGATATAAAACGTGTCGTGCATGGCACGCGCAGGGTGATGCGCGGGAATATTGAGGGCTTCGAAGTTATGGTAATCATCTTCGATTTCCGGCCCTTCAACCACATCAAAGCCGACACTGGTAAAAATCTTGGAAATCCGTCTAAGGGTGGTGGTCACAGGATGTAATCCGGCAACGCCCTGGCCTCTTCCCGGTAATGTCACATCAACACGTTCAGCCGCCAAACGTTCAGCCAAGGCGGCATTTTCCAAAGCCAATTTTTGGCTATCCAATTGCGCCTGGAACTGGTCTTTAGCTTGATTGATGACTTGACCAACCGCACGTCTTTGCTCAGGCTCCAACGCACCCAATTCTTTCATTTGCTGGGTGAACAGACCTTTTTTACCTAAATACTGGACACGAACCAAATCCAATTGGTTAAGGTCTTGGGCTTGTGCAAGCTCTTTTAAGCCTTGCGCGAGGATGTCGTCTGGAGTAGCGGACACGGATTAGCTCGCTGTGTGAGTGAAGTGGGGGATTTTAATTCTTAGACTTAAAACGGGTATCTGTCCGTTTAGTTAAAACGGACAGAGCAACCAAACCGATTATTAAGGTTTGCTTTGATTTGCGATAGCAATTTTTGCTATTTCGCCGAACGCGGCAATGTCGCGGACGGCAATGTCAGCCAAGACTTTACGGTCAATAGCGACATTGGCCTTAGTCAGGCCATTGATCAGGCGGCTGTATGAAATGCCATACATACGCGCTGCTGCGTTAATGCGGACAATCCATAACGCACGGAATTGGCGTTTTCTTTGCTTGCGGTCGCGGTACGCATACTGGCCAGCTTTGATAACGGCTTGCTTGGCAACGCGATAGACGCGGCTACGGGCACCGTAGTAACCTTTGGCTTGTTTTAAAACTTTTTTATGTCTTGCTCTGGCTGTTACGCCACGTTTAACTCTAGGCATGATCTAACTCCTCAACTGTAAGGCATCATGCGTATAGCCATACGCACATCGGATGGATGGACAGATGATGGTCTGCGTAACTGTCTTTTTCTTTTGGTGGATTTTTTGGTCAAAATGTGACGGCGATGTGATTGGCCGCACTTAAAACCGCCATTGCCAGTGCGTCTGAAACGCTTGGCAGCACCACGGTTAGTTTTTATTTTTGGCATTTGTTTGCTCCAATAATTAAAAATACAAAATCCCTGAGAATGACCCAACAAGGCAAAATGCATGGCCTTGAAAAATCAATAGTGCCAATCAATGACACTGGTAGCACATCCGGTGCTACGGCAAAGGCGAAACCGCCTTTACTTTTTCTTTTTGGGAGCCATCACCATAATCATCTGCCGACCTTCCATTTTAGGGAATTGCTCGACAATGGCTAAGTCTTCCAAGTCTTTTTCGATGCGCTTAAGCTGTTCCATGCCTATTTCACGATGCACCATTTCACGGCCACGATACCTGACAGTAATTTTTGTTTTGTCACCGTCATTAAGAAATTTGATCAAGCTTTTCAATTTGACTTGATAATCGCCTTCGTCCGTACCCGGCCTAAACTTGATTTCTTTGATTTGTATCTGTTTTTGCTTTTTCTTGGCAACCGCCAGTTTTTTGTTTTGCTCAAACTGGTATTTGCCATAATTCATTATCTTGCAAACCGGAGGATCCGCATTTGGCGATATTTCCACTAAATCCAAGTCTGCCGCGTACGCAAGCTGTTTGGCCTCATCTAAAGAGATAATGCCCAACGCTTCCCCATCTGCGCCGGTTACTCTCACCCGTCTGGCGGTGATCATGTCATTCAGACGAGTTTCATCTTTTTTAGCAGCGATACCCTAACCCTCCAAGTCAATATTATTTTCTGTCTTCAATCTGTTTATTTAACCGTTCGGTAAACTCATTGATTGTCAGACTACCTAAATCTTCTCCGCTTTGCGTCCTTACAGTAACGGTGTTTTGTTCCAGTTCTTTATCACCGATGATAACCAAGTAAGGAATGCGTTGCATGGAATGCTCACGGATTTTAAATCCAATTTTTTCATTCCTCAAATCTATTTTTACCCTAAAGCCTTTTTGTTCAAGTTCTTGAAAAACAGTTTGCGCGTAATCGTGGTGGCGGTCAGCAATCGTGAGCAACACCATTTGTACAGGCGACAACCAAACCGGAAACGTGCCAGCATGTTGTTCAATCAGAATACCGATAAACCTTTCCAATGAACCCAAAATAGCCCGATGCAACATGACTGGCACTTGCTTGGAGCCATCTTCGGCAATATAAACCGCATCCAATCGGTTTGGCATGGAAAAATCGACTTGAATCGTACCGCACTGCCAAACCCGGCCAATACAATCTTTCAATGAAAATTCAATTTTAGGCCCGTAAAAAGCACCTTCGCCAGGCTGTAAATCCCATTTCAAGCCTTTAGTGTCAAGCGCCAATTGCAAGGCATTTTCGGCCTTGTCCCAAACCGAATCATCACCCACTCTATTTTCAGGGCGGGTAGACAATTTTATGATGACCTCTTCAAAACCAAAATCTTTATAGACATCAAATAACATGTCGATGAAAGTTGCAACTTCGCTTTGTATTTGCGATTCCGTGCAGAAAATATGCGCGTCATCCTGGACAAAATTTCTGACCCGCATCAGACCATGCAAAGTGCCTGATGGCTCATTACGATGGCAGGAACCAAACTCTGCCAAACGGATAGGCAAATCGCGGTAACTTTTTATGCCTTGATTATAAATTTGGACATGACAAGGGCAGTTCATCGGCTTAATGGCGTAATCACGATGTTCCGAATGGGTCGTGAAAATCATGCTGCCAAACTTATCCCAATGGCCTGACTTTTCCCATAAAGTACGGTCAACCACCTGCGGCGTTTTCACTTCCGCATAACCATTCACGCGCAATTTTGCACGGATATACTGCTCTACTTGCTGATAAATCGCCCAGCCCTTTTCGTGCCAGAATACCATGCCTGGCGCTTCTTCTTGGGTGTGGAACAAATTTAAAGTTTTTGCCAATTTACGGTGATCGCGCTTTTCAGCTTCTTCCAGACGATGCAAATAAGCCTGCAAATCTTTTTTGTCAATCCATGCCGTACCGTAGATACGCTGCAACATTTCATTTTTTGAATCGCCGCGCCAATAAGCACCAGCCACTTTCATCAATTTAAAAATGCCTAACTTACTTGTACTGGGAACATGGGGGCCACGGCACAAATCAGTAAAGTCGGCTTGTTCATACAAGGACAAATCCTGATCAGCCGGAATAGATTCGATAATTTCAGCTTTGTATTTCTCGCCTTGGGCACGGAAAAAACTGAGCGCCTCGTCTCTGGACAACAGAAAACGTTTAACAGGATGATCCTGAGCCACCAACTGACGCATTCTTTCTTCAATGGCAATCAAATCATCAGGCGTAAAAGCCCGTTGATAAGCAAAGTCATAATAAAAGCCGTTTTCTATGACAGGGCCTATGGTAACTTGTGCGTCAGGAAATAGCTGCTTTACCGCATGGGCAAGAAGATGAGCGGTGGAGTGACGGATGACATCCAAGCCATCTTCGTCTTTAGATGTGATGATTTGCAGACTGGCATCCGCATCAATCAAAGTGCTTGCATCAACCAATTGGCCGTTAACTTTTCCTGCCAAAGTCGCTTTAGCCAAACCAGAACCGATGGACTTGGCAACATCCAGAACCGTTACAGCTTGTGCAAAATCACGCTGAGAACCATCAGGAAGAGTTATGACAGGCATTTTTTAGTTAGTATCAATTAATTTTCTGCAATAAAAAAGCACTGCGATGCAGTGCTTAAAAAATTTGGTAGGCGCGATTGGACTCGAACCAACGACCCCCACCATGTCAAGGTGGTGCTCTAACCAACTGAGCTACGCGCCTGAAGTTTGTTGCTTCAAGGCCGACTATTATACCAACACAAACTTTTTTAGCAACCAAAAAATGCGCAAATTGATCCAAAATGGCATAGCGCAAACCACAAAACTACAGAATTGGCTTGGCCTTCGCCAACTTAGGTAATTTGCCCGACAAGCCCATCGCATTTTTCATGACCAGCTTTTTAGCCGGAAAAATACGCTCCGCCAACCCCAACCCAATGTTGCGCAATATCCGCAATGGCAACACCTCATTACTAAAGACCTGATAAAACACATCCATGACCGTCATCATTTTCAAGTTTTCAGTGCGCCGTTCTTTTTCGTATCTTTTTAAAACCGACAGGCTGGCGATGTCTTCGGATTTTTTAGCGGCATCAACCAACACTTCAGCCAAAGCCGCTGCATCCAGCAGCCCTATATTGACCCCCTGCCCCGCCAACGGGTTGATCATATGGGCGGCATCACCAACCAAGGCGACCCCAGGCTTAACATAATGCTGGGCATGTTGGCGTTTTAAAGGGAAACTCGCCACACCAATGACACGCTCAACCTGCCCCAAGCATTCTGGAAACGCCGCCACCAATTCATTTTTTAGCTCATCAGGCGCAAGAGACTTTAACCGACTTACTTCATCAGGCGAGTGATACCAAACTATTGAGCCAAAATGCCCGGTCAGCGGTAAAAAGGCCTGCGGCCCAGTAGGGACAAAACGCTGCCAAGTTATATCTTGCTGCCCATAAACGGTTTCAATATAAATGACCAAAGCGTGTTGGCCATAATCCCAACTGGTCACGCCCAAGCCAACCACCTGCCTGACCCTGGACTGCCCACCGTCAGCAGCGACCAACAACTTAGCTGACAACACCCGGCCATCTTGCAAGGCAACCGTGCTTGCCTGGCCTGGCTTGTAAGAAATATTGCCGATCTGGGCGGGGCTAATCAGCTCAATGTTGGCAAATTCTTGCAGCCTATCCAGCAAGGCCAATTGGGTGACGCGGTTTTCGACAATATAACCAAGCTCAGGATAATTGATGTCATCACTGCAAAACTCCGTGTCGCCGGAAGCTTCCCAAACCCGCATCCGGCGGAACGGGCAAACCCTGCGCCCCAGAACGCCAGCCCATGCCCCAACAGTTTCAAGGATATTTTTTGACGCGATACTGAGCGCGGAAACCCGCAAATCATGGGGCTGCCCTTCCTCGAACGGCGTCGGCAAAGCGGCTTCCACCACCGCGACTTTTAGGCTGCTTCCACCCAAGCCACAGGCTACAGCAGCACCAACCATGCCACCACCGACAATTACGACATCAAAAATTTCTTCCATATTAATCAACTATCAAGTAATCTAATTTTCTACAAAAACCGTCAAGATATGACAGATAGCTGTAAACCATTTATAATTAATGGGTTTCGCTAAATGAAATTTAGCCGAAGTTTGTGGCCTTACCATGCACGGGTCTTTTAACATATGACTCTAACACGCATTGCAAGAAAAAACGACATTAAACGCTGCATATTTACATGCATGAATAGACAACGGGCTGGCTCATGAATACAAATCCCCGATCAACTGACAAACAATCCATGCTTTATAACTCTGAACTGTCCCAAGATAGCTGCGGCGTAGGCTTTATAACCCACAAGCAAAGCAAACAGACCCATGATTTATTGGCCAAATCCCATGAAGCCCTATGCACCATTCCGCATCGTGGCGGTATGAGCGCGGAAGGGATAGGTGATGGCGCAGGTGTCAACATTGATTTGTCACTTAAATTTTTCCGAAAAATCACCGGAATAGCCACGCTAGAACTAGGTGAATTTGGGGTGGCCAACTTCTTCTTTCCCGAAGACCATGACCATTATGATTCTGCCGCACAAGAACTGGTTGAACGTCATTTTAAAGCGGCTGGCTTGCCCGTTTTATTGTGGCGCACCGTGCCTGTCGACAAATCTGTCCTGAACGAAGCCGCCCTTAATGCGCAATTCCCTATTAAACAGTGTATTTTTGGCCGTCCAGAAAACCTAATCAGCGCAACGCATGAGGTATTCGAAAAATATATCCAGACCATTTTGTTGGACATAGAAGTTGAAGGTTATACACGCACCGAATTGGCAGGTTTTTATCCTTTGTCGATGAGCTCGCGCACCCAAGTCTATAAAGGCCGCCTCAATTCCTTTGAAGTCATCCCTTACTTTATTGACCTGTACGACACTGACCACGAAATCAGCACGCTGTTTTTCCACACCCGTTTTTCGACCAACACCGCGCCAGCCACCACGATGGCACAGCCATTCCGCTATATGGCGCATAATGGCGAACTGAACACGGACAAAAAGAACCGTTTAAGCGAGTGCGCAATTGCCCGCCAAAACAACAAAAACATCATTTTCCCTTGTGGCCAATCGGATTCTGGCCGTCTTGACCAAACCTTGTCACGCCGCATCAACGAAGACAATATGGATATTGTCACTGCCGTATTGGCGATGATGCCCCCCGCCTGGGAAAATGACACCACCTTGTCCGCGCCTGTCCGTGCCATGCTGGAATATTTCAGCCTGTATGAAGAGAAAAACGACGGCCCTGCCGCGTTGATTTTCTATGATGGCATCCGCGTCGGCGCACGCCTTGACCGTTTAGGCTTACGTCCATTGCGTTCAGTGGAAACAGGTGAATACCTGTGCGTCATGTCCGAAGCCGGACAAATTGACTTCCCGCCCAAAGATGTCCTCAAACGGGGCCGGATTGAAGCGGGCGGCATGTTATATTTCGATCATAGCACTGGCGAAGCCTACAACAGCCATCAGGTTATGGAACGCTTGGCATCTGAAAAAGATTACCAAGCCATGCTGACCCAACGCTGCATCCATCTTTCCGAGTTACCCAAAGTGGACTTAAGCGAATTGGACGAGCAATCCATTTTTAATGTTGACCAACAACATACCGCTTACTCCCTAAACCAAGAAAGTTTCAAATTCTTGCTTGACCCGATGTTGGCAACGGGCATGGAAAAAGTCTCCGCAATGGGCTATGGCATCGCGCCTAATGCCTTATCCAATGCTGAAGGCGGCATGTCGCGCTATTTTAGCCAACGCTTCGCCCAAGTCACTAACCCGCCACTAGACTCCATCAGGGAAAGTGATGGGATGACCTTGCGTGTCGCCTTGGGAGCAAAGCCCAATTTTTCTGATGACCACAGCCAACAATTGGTCATTAACACGCCGATTTTGCAACGCACTCAGCTCGAACAAATTCGCCGCCAATCGGCTGTCAGCACCGTCACAGTAAACATGCTGTATACGCCTGATTTTGCCGATGCCAAGCAAAATGAAAACAATTTGGAAGAAGCCTTGTTACTGGTTTGCGATCAAGTTGAAGAAGCCGCAAAGAAAAATATCGGCATCATCATTTTAAGCGACCGGAACATCGACAGCCAGCAGGCCGCTATTCCTGCCCTGCTGATGATTGCCGCCGCCAACCAACGCTTGGTAAAACAAGGCCTGCGTTTCAACTCATCATTAATTGCCGAAACGGGACAAGCGGCCAGCCCACACGACATCGCCACCCTCTTAGGCTTTGGCGCGTCTGCGATTTGCCCGCTCAGTGTCCATAATCGGGTAGCCAGCCATTTTGCGCCTGCCGATCGGCAAAAAATCCTCGACAAATTCGTCAAAGGCACAGAAAAGTCTTTGATGAAAACGATGGGTAAATTTGGTTTGTGTACGGTTGAAAGCTACATCGGCGGCGAATTCTTCGAATCCAATTACCTGGACACTGACGAACCAAAACTTAGCCCTTATTTCCCGAACATCCACGCCTCCGTGGGTGGTGTCCGTTATGCGGACATCGCAGCCAGCGCAACCGAATGGCATCACAAAGCCTTAAGCGTCCATGAAGAAAAAGACATCCCTTTCCTGGGGTTGTTTAAAGAGCGTCAAGACGGAGCTGGCCATTCTTACGGCAACACGGCGGTACGTGAATACATCAACATGACCGACGAGGCGATTTTATACACGCCAACGCCGCTCTCCCCTGGTTCGGAAAAAGCCCCAGAAGCGAGCGACACCGCTTACATGGATTTTGGCTACGAAAAACGTACCAACGAGCAGCTGGACACATTTGGCATCACACCCGCGTACCGCAGTTTCACAAAAAATCTCTATCTGGAACGCGATGCCCGACCTGCGGCATTACGCGACATTATGGATTTTCCGGCGGATGTCAGCGCGGCGCAAACCAGCGCGGATTTTGACCGAATCTTAGGCAAACAAAACCTGCACGGTAACGTCAACTTCCTGATCCGTGGCTTGGCAGTCAGCCAAACTGATGGCACAACCTTTAAAGTGTCCCTGACTGAAAACAGCTCCAGCCAACGCTTGGAGCAATTGGCGGCACATTTTAATCAACGTTTCAGCGATGATGATTTTAAAATCACCTTAAACGATGGGAGCTTAGACGTACTGGTCACTGATGGCGACAGCTTATTGGCTTCCTACTTAACATCAGTCAAAACTAGCCGAAATGCCATTGCTTTGAGCGATGTCCAACCTGCCCATGAAATCACGCCAACCTTAGCATCAGGCGCAATGAGCCACGGCGCGTTGTTGGCGGAAGCCCATGAAGCCGTCGCTTTAGGCACGAACATTGTCGGGGGCATGAGCAACTCTGGCGAAGGCGGCGAGCATTTCAGCCGTTTCAACACCTTGCGTTCATGCAAAATAAAACAGTTTGCATCAGGCCGTTTTGGCGTTTGGGCAGGCTATCTTGCCGATCCGACCATAGAAGAAATCGAAATCAAGATTGCCCAAGGCGCAAAACCCGGTGAAGGCGGCCAATTACCCGCCGCGAAAGTGTCGGTTGAAATCGCCGCATTGCGTGGCGGCACACCGAAAGTCGAATTGGTCAGCCCGCCACCGCACCATGACACCTATTCGATTGAAGATTTAGGGCAATTGATCCACGATGCCAAAGCGGCCCGCATTAAAGTTGGCGTCAAATTAGTGTCATCCGAAGGTATCGGCACAATTGCCGTAGGTGTCGCCAAAGCAGGAGCCGATGTCATTAACGTGGCCGGCAACACGGGCGGAACTGGCGCTGCGGCTGTCACTAGCTTGAAAAACAGTGGCCGTTCACCTGAAATCGGTATCGCAGAAGTCCATCAGGCTTTAGCTGTCAATGGTTTGCGCGATAAAGTCATCTTGCGTTGCAGTGGCGCCCACCAAAGCGGCACGGATGTGGTCAAATCAGCGATATTAGGCGCGGATTCGTTTGAATTCGGCACCACGGCCCTGATGATGCTGCGCTGTGTCATGGCGAAAAATTGCAACATCAAATGCCCTGCAGGCCTGACGACTTCACATGAAGAATTTAAAGGCGACCCACGGGTATTGGCGCAATACTTCATGAATTTGGCGCACGAAGTCCGCGAAATTTTGGCCGGATTAGGTTACAAAAGTTTGCAGGAAATCCGTGGTAAAACCGATTTGTTGCACCTGATTGACCATCCTTGCATGGTCGGGCAAATCGACTTGCGCAAAATGCTAGTGCAAATTAACGAAGTCAAAATCGACAAACCGATTTATTTGGAAGCCAATTTCAGTGTCGATAACCGCATTTTTGAACGTGTCAAAACTGCCCTGTTCCGTGACCAACAAGACCAAGTCATTATTGAGGGCGAAGGCTTTAAGCTGAATAACTGCAATAAAACCGTCGGCGGACAAACGGCGATTGATATTGAACGCTTCTTGGCCTATGAACTGGATGCCGAAACAGCGGCATCTTCAAACATCATTTATCAAATGGAACGGGGACGGCGTTACCTTGCCCCTGACAGTGTCATTATCCGCACCCACGGTTCTGCCGGACAAAGTTACGCCGCGTTCATGAATGACGGGATGCGCATGGAACATCTTGGCACCTGTAATGATGGCGTCGGCAAATCCGCTTGCGGCGGGATATTAGTGATCGAATCCCCAGGGGGCGGCATCAAAACCCCAGGCAATAACGTCTTGATCGGCAATTTTGCCTTGTTTGGCGCAACGGGCGGCAAAGCCTTCATTAACGGCGAAGCGGGTGACCGTTTTGCCGTGCGTAATTCAGGCGCAATGGCAGTGGTCGAAGGGGTCGGTGACTTTGCCTGTGAATACATGACCAACGGGGCCGTGCTGAACATAGGCGGCTTTGGTAAAGGTTTCTGTAATGGCATGTCGGGCGGTAATGCTTACCAATATGACCCGGAAAACCGTTTGGAAAAGCTCTACGACAAATCCTCCGTGGAATTGCACCGTTTGACTGAAGACACTGATACGGCAAAAGCCCATGAACAGTTCATCCTGTCCATGCTGGAGCAACATACACAAAATGCCAATTCCAGCAAAGCCCAAAAATTGCTGGATAATTGGGCCAATGAACGGGAGCATTTTAAATTTGCCATCCCTTTATGGCTCTACAAAACCCAAACAGCCGAGTATTTGCAACAGTCCTTAGACCGTAAAGAAATGATCGAAGAACTCGCCCAAGAATTGGCTCACCAACAAATCGGGCAAGTCCGTGAGGCTTATCAAAGTGCCAGCACTTTATTTGGCGGCCTGATCCCAGATTATGGCACTAGCGATACCGAGCTGACCTACAAGCTCATCAATAGCTACGCCGTTCTGGATAAGGCCCAACAATTGGCGCGTGACAGCCTGAAACATTTACCGGAAAACCTGCGCACCCAAACGCATATTGAACAGGCCGCACGGAAAATCATTATGCAACGTCCGCGTAAACTGCAAGAAGCGTTGGTTAAAAACACGCGTGAAGCTTATAGCAACTATAATGACGGCCAACTGGCCTGGATTTTGGCGGCAAAACGCTTAAACGACTATAAAACTGCCTTGATCAACCGTTCTGTGCAAAGCATTTATTCAATAGGCTCAACGGCTTGGATTATTGAACAAGAACGTGTCAATAAACAGGCCTTGGCAGATATTCCTTCTATTGAAGCGTATCTGGCCGGATTGGTCGGCCTTGGGATTGTCCAAGACCTACTGAGTGAACAAACTGCGTGATTCCTCGCACTTAATCCCCCTACCCTACACTTCCCGATGCCAAACATCGGGAAGCTGATTCACCCTTGATTTTCCATTGAGCTAATGAAAACACCTCTCATTCCCACAGACGCACCTTACAGCGCCAATCAACGTGCCTGGTTAAGCGGTTTTTTTTCCGGTATGCATACCCGAATAATTCAAACGGCTGGCTCAACCAATCAAACTGATGTGCGCGTCATTAACATCCTTTACGGGACCCAAACAGGGAACGCGGAAGCGGTCGCCAATGATGCCGCGAATGTAGCCAAAGCGCACGGCTTAAAACCCTCCGTCAAAAGCATGGATGAAATTGATGCCGGACAACTGGCTTCTATGGAATATGTGTTGATCGTCACCAGCACTTATGGTGAAGGTGAAATGCCTGACAATGCCCAAATGCTTTGGGAAGCCATGTCCGCACAAGATGCACCCAACTTGGCGAACATGAAGTTTTCGGTGTTGGCTTTAGGTGACACCAGCTATGACTTATTTTGCCAAGCAGGCAAAGATTGGGACAACCGCCTTGCCGAATTGGGCGCGGCCCGTATCTATGAACGTGCCGATTGTGACGTGGATTTTGAAGAACCTGCCAATATCTGGATCAGCAATGTCATCCCGCAAATGGCCGATGGCCAATCCACAGGCGCGACGGTTGACATCGAAACTGGCTCAGCCGCCAATGACAAACCCCAATATCACCGTAAGAACCCTTACCCGGCCAAAATGCTGGTCAACCGTTGGGCAACTGTCCCTTCTTCATCCAAAGAAACCCGCCATTACGAAATTTCCATTGCCGGCTCTGGATTAAGCTATGAAGCCGGTGATGCCTTATGCGTGATTCCCACCAATTGCCCTGAACTGGTCGCTGGCATATTAAAAGCAATAGGCTGCCAAGGCGATGAAGAAGAGCCTGTCAACGGCACATTAATGCCTTTACGCGAAGCCTTACGGACACAATTTGAAATCAAGACTCCCAGCAAAGAGCTGCTTGAAGAAATTGCCAAACGTTCAGGCGACCAAGAACTGAACGGCATACTGGCGACTGGCACAAAAGAGCAACTTAGCGACTATTTATGGGGGCGTGACACCTTAGACCTGTTGTTGCAATTCCCACAAATGGAATTCTCTGCCGCTGAATTCATCGCCCTATTGAAACCTCTGCAACATCGCGCCTATTCCATATCATCCAGCGGCAAAGCCTATCCAGACACTGTCCATTTGACGGTTGCCAGCGTCCGCTATGAAAGTTATAGCCGCCAGCACAAAGGGGTTTGTTCAACATTCTTGGCCGATTTGGTGGGTGAAGACACCGAAGTCCGTTGCTTTTTCAGCCCCAATAAAGTGTTCAGGGTTCCTGACGACAACACGCTGCCCATGATTATGGTCGGCCCCGGTACAGGGGTTGCACCATTCCGCGCCTTCCTGCAAGAACGTGAATTCCGGAACGCCCCCGGCAAAAACTGGTTGTTCTTCGGTGACCGCAATGCCGCGACTGATTTCATGTATCAAGACGAACTAGAAGCGATGCAAGCCAGCGGTTTGCTGACACGGCTTGATTTGGCGTTTTCAAGGGATCAAGAAGAAAAGATTTACGTGCAAGACAAAATGCGCGAAAACGGCGCAGAGTTGTTTGCTTGGCTAGAACAAGGCGGCTATTTCTTCGTGTGCGGTGATGCTTACCGGATGGCGAAAGATGTCGACAAAGCCTTGCATGAAGTCATTGCCACACATGGGAAGCTAACTGAACAACAGGCTGTTGATTACGTTAACTTATTGAAAAAAGACAAACGTTATGTGAGGGATGTCTATTGATATTTTTAGCTGAACTGTGAATTAATACCACTTATTTGTGAGGTATTACCTTTACTAATATTCAGAATTGCCTATCATGGAAAACAGGATTATTAAGCACATCTGACTACAACCTTTTTATGATTTCAACATTGTGGCCTTTTCGGCAGAAAAAGACGATTAAAAAATCAAGCCACAATTTAGGTTCATATGTGGAGAAAACCTACATGCCCGTTGATCGCTTGACATTGGGCATGTATGTCGTCGAGCTGGATCGGCCCTGGCTTGAATCTCCGTTTTTGTTCCAAGGTTTTGAAATACGCACCCAAAACCAATTACAAGCCCTGAGAAATCTTTGTGCTTTTGTCTACATTGACGCGACAAAAACCAGAAAACTGAGCCGCACACCTGTTATTGCCAGCAACGCTGACAATAACAACCTGTCGAAATCCATAAATCTTCAAAATACCCAGCCTCCGAAAAAACTCGGCAGCTTTGAAAGGGAAATTATCAAAGCCGAAAAAGCCTATTCAAACACAGACAACTTGCTGACGGAGTTTATGAAACACGCCGCGCAAGGCAAAAACATTGATGGCTGGTTAGCCAAAAAAGCCGTTTCTGATTGCGTCAACACCGTCATGCAATCACCCGATGCCATGCTCTGGCTAATACGTCTAAAAGAAAAAGACCTGCACACCGTACGCCACAGCCTAAATGTCGGGGTCCTGGCCATTATCATGGGCAGGCATCTTAACTTGCCAGAACAAGCCCTCGTCAACCTTGGTTTATGCGGAATGTTGCATGATATAGGTAAAATGAAAATCCCGTACAAGCTCATTGAAAAAGATGGGCTTTTGGAAGGCGGTGAATTAAAAGCCATGCAATCTCACACGATACTTGGCTATGAGTTGCTAAAATCCAGCGACCACATCGACACCTGCGTGCTTGAAACCGCCTTGACCCATCATGAACGTCTTGACGGCACCGGTTATCCGCGCCAACTGAAACAAGCCAGTATCTCCGATTTCACCAAAATCGTGACGATTGCCGATACCTACGATTCCCTGATCAACAGCCGGAACTTCCCCAACAAAACCCATCTGGAAGCCACCCATTTGATGACCAAAATGGTCGGCACAAAACTCGACCGCAACCTGCTAATAAAATTTATTGAAAGCCTGGGCGTTTATCCGCCAGGTTGTATCGTGCAAATGACCAACTCGGCGTTAGCGATTGTCGTGGAAGTCAACGACCAAATGAAACTTCGTCCCAAAGTGGTCTTGTTGCGTGACGAAGAAGGCAACGCCATGCCCGAACAACTCATTGATTTGTCAAAAATGGCTACGGATAAAAGCGGCAACCCCTATGCCATCAAAAATGTCATCAATCCTGATGAATGGAGCATTGACCCAAGACATTACTGTAGTGCCCAGTTTATGGAAAAAAAATTCGCCATGTCAAAATGGCTCCCTACCCGATAATCCCCTGCCCTAAATCTCAGTAGTCACCACTGACAATACGCTTGCTTGCGTTACCTCCTCCATACCATCTTTACCCCTATAACAATTTTCCTTGGTTCTGTTGACGTTTCATCAAAAGTAAATCAACAAATTATCGTCTGCCGCTAAGAAAACCATCCTTTGCTTCTGCTTCCTGCTTTACCAGTCACCAACGCGTTCCGGCATCCGCTAAGGCACGATAGCCAATCCATTTAAGCGGGATTAACCAACGTCAATAGTCCCGCAATTGCCTGGATCATAAAGGTGTATTGCTTCGGCTATAACGTTGGCTTGAATCCAAAAAAAAGCCTGACTAAGCAGGCTTTTTTCTTTTTTTAAGGTGGTGCAACCGCTAACTGATGCCGTCATACAAGCGCAAATACGCTTCTGCGCTGTTCCGCCAAGTGAAATCTTTGCGCATGGCATTGATTTGCATGTTGCGCCACTGTTCTGTCGAATGGTGAAGCAACATTACCCGCTTGATGGCTTCAAGCAAGGCACCGGAGTTGGCATCGTTGAACACGATACCGCTGGCCGTGCCATTATCCAGGGTTTCTACTGAGGTGTCGGTGACGGTGTCAGCCAATCCGCCTGTTTTTCTGACGATGGGGATTGTACCGTAGCGTTGGCTGTACATTTGGTTAAGGCCGCACGGTTCAAAGCGCGACGGCATCAGGAAAATGTCCGCGCCAGCTTCAATCAGATGCGCCAAGCTTTCATCGTAACCTAGCGTCACGGCGATCTTGTCGGGATAGGTTTGGGCAAGGCTTTGCAGACGCTGTTCAACCGCCTTGTCGCCACTACCCAATAGCGCAAACTGCATCGGCATGCCCACCATCTCGGTGAGGCAATCCATCACCAAATCAATGCCTTTTTGTTCAACCAAACGGCTAATCAGGCCAAATAACGGCACATGGGCGTTGACAGGCAACCCCATCCGTTGCTGCAAGGCGGTTTTGTTATGCACTTTGTCATGCAGTGAATCGAGATTATAGCGTTGCGGGATGTATCCGTCGGTTTCGGGGTTCCATTGCTGGGTGTCGATCCCGTTGATAATACCTACTAAATCATCGCTACGGTAATGCAGCAAGCCTTCCAGGCCATAGCCGAAAGTCGGGGTTTGGATTTCTTGCGCGTAAGTAGGGCTGACCGTGCTGATTCGGTCAGCGTACGCCAAACCGCCTTTGATGAACGACAGCATATTGTGGAATTCTAGGCCTTCAGGATTCCACAATTGCCCTGGAATGTTCAGCGACACCATACGGCTGGCCGGAAACAGGCCTTGATAGGCTAAGTTATGGATAGTGAATACGGTCGCCGGACGGTTTTTTTCCAAAGACAACAGCGCAGGCACTAAACCGCTTTGCCAATCGTTGCAATGGACAATATCCGGTTTCCAGTTCTGGTCGATTTTGTCCATCGCACAAATCACGGCGATACGGCAAAACAACGCGAAACGTTCGGCATTGTTCGGCCACGGATTGCCTTGTGGATCGGTGTAGGGATTGCCTGGATACGCAAAAAACTCAGGGCAATCGACTAACCAAACGGGAATATCACTATCCGGCAAGCGGGTTTCAAGGATGTTGATTTGCCGGTTGTCCACCCGCAAAGAAAACACCTGCCATACGTCACCCGTCAAATTAAGTGACTGGTAATTGGGTAGGATAATCCGCACGTCTTGGGACAATTCCGCCAAGGCTCTAGGCAAACTGCCTAAGACATCAGCTAGCCCGCCTGTTTTGATTAAAGGGTGTGCCTCGCTGGTCACAAACAATATTTTTTTCATTATGGCTTCCTATGCGTGATCAGCTGAGCTTTAAGATCACACCCCCTAACGGTGGCAAAGTCAAATTAACGGAATGGGGCAAGTTCATCCAAGGCTTAGGATCGGATTCGACTATGCCATTTCCGGCGTTAGTACCCGCATAATAGGTCGAATCAGAGTTGAAAATTTCTTTATAAACGCCTTCTTTGGGAACACCGATACGGTAATTTTGGCGGGTGACAGGCGTGAAATTGAGGACGATACACAATTCGTCATCGCCATTTTTACGCCGGAAACTGATGATGGATTGCTGGACATCATGGCAATCTATCCATTCAAAGCCCAGGTAATCAAAATCATGCTTATAAAGTGCTGGCTGCGATTGGTACAGATGGTTCAAATCCTTGACTAAGGTTTGTATGCCTTGATGGTTAGGGTATTCCAGCACATACCAGTCTAAGGTTTTATTAAAGCTCCATTCTGTACCTTGGCCAAATTCACAGCCCATGAACAACAGTTTTTTGCCGGGATAGGTGTACATCAAGGTATACAACAAACGCAAGTTGGCAAAACGCTGCCATTCGTCGCCGGGCATTTTGTTGAGTAATGAGCCTTTGCCATGCACCACTTCATCATGCGAGAACGGCAAGGCGAAGTTTTCGGTGAACGCATACAGCAAACCAAACGTGAGCTGGTCATGGTGGTGCATACGATGGATCGGGTCTTGGCTCATGTAAGCCAAAGTATCGTGCATCCAACCCATGTTCCATTTCATAGAGAATCCCAAGCCGCCTGTCCAGGTCGGGCGGGTGACTTGTGGCCACGCGGTTGATTCTTCAGCCATAACGACTGCGCCCGGATGTTGTTCGTGCATGACGGCGTTGAGTTCGCGGATAAAATCAATGGCTTCGAGGTTTTCGTTACCGCCGTATTTGTTGGGTATCCAGTCGTTGTGTTTGCGCGAGTAATCCAGATACAACATGGATGCCACGGCATCAACGCGCAGGCCGTCAAGATGGAATTCTTCCAACCAGAACATGGCGCTGGCCAACAAAAAGTTGCGGACTTCGTTACGGCCATAGTTATAAATCAACGTGCCCCAATCGCGGTGTTCGCCTTTGCGCGGGTCTTCATGTTCATACAAGGCACTGCCATCAAAACGCGCCAAGGCAAACGCATCTTTAGGGAAATGGGCGGGTACCCAGTCCAAAATCACGCCAATATGGTTTTTGTGGCAATAATCGATGAAATAGCGGAAATCATCAGGTGAGCCGTGACGGCTGGTCGGCGCGAAATAGCCTGTGGTTTGGTAGCCCCATGAGGCATCCAAAGGATGTTCGGTGACAGGCAAGAGTTCGATGTGCGTGAAGCCCATCATTTTCACATAATTGACGAGCTGTTCGGCCAACACCCTATAATTGAGGAAGTTGCCTTGTTCATCACGTTGCCAAGAACCTAAATGCACTTCGTAAATGGCCATCGGCTCGTGCAACCAATCATATTTGGCGCGTTTGTCCAACCACGATTGGTCATTCCAAGCATAAGCGGCTTCGTTGACCACAATCGAGGATGTGCTGGGACGGAATTCAAATTGTTGCCCGAACGGGTCTGTTTTAAGCAATAATTGCTGGGTTTTGGCATTGAGGATTTCAAATTTGTACAAACAACCCACGGTCAGGCCAGGAATAAAAATTTCCCAAATGCCGCTGCCGCCTAAGCTACGCATAGGATTGCAACGGCCATCCCAGCGGTTGAAATCACCAACAATACTGACCCGTCCGGCATTAGGGGCCCACACGGAAAACAGCACGCCTTCTATGCCATCGACGATTTGCACATGGCCACCCAATTTTTGGTAGATGTGCCAATGCTTGCCTTCACCGAACAAATGGCGGTCAAATTCAGGCAATTGCGGGCCAAAGCTATAAGGGTCGTAATTTTCGTGGAAGCCGCCATCCTTATCCGTCCAAGCTAGCAGATAATGGTCGGGCAATTCATTTTTCAGGTCTATGTATTCAAAAAAATCAGTGCCAGGAATTCGCTCAAGAGGCATTCCATTGTCTGCAATCTTCACCGTTTCTGCATAAGGCATATATACTTTGATGGTGGTTTGCTTATTGACCGTGTGTCTGCCTAACACAGAAAATGGGTCGTGGTGTTTGGCGGCTATGATTTTGATGGAATCAGCGTCAAGTGTACTATTTGATTGCTTTTTCACTTTGCTTTGCCTCGAATTAGTAGAATAATGATCGGGCAAATGTTACCAAAATAAAACAATAATTGTGAATCAATTCCACTTGGAGATGAAAATGTCGGCATCGCATCCTAAAAAGCATGACCATAATATCCAGCACTTGACCAGAAATACGATTGCCCTGATTCTAGCGGGTGGCCGTGGTTCACGGTTGATGAATATGACGGACTGGCGTGCTAAACCTGCCGTCCCGTTTGGCGGAAAATTCCGTATTATTGACTTTCCGTTGTCCAATTGCGTCAATTCGGGCATCCGCAAAATTGGCGTGCTGACCCAATACAAGGCCGATTCGCTAATCCGCCACATCCAGCAGGGCTGGGGCTTTTTACGCGGCGAATTTGGCGAATATGTCGATCTAATGCCTGCCCAACAACGCCACGATGAAGATTCCTGGTACAAAGGCACGGCGGATGCGATTTTCCAGAATATCGACATCCTCAGGACTCGCAAGCCCGAATACATTTTAGTGCTGGCCGGAGACCACATTTACAAAATGGATTACGGCGCAATGCTCGCCGATCATGTCGAAAAAAACGCCGACCTGACCATAGGCTGCATTGAAGTCTCGTTGGAAGATGCGACCGCGTTTGGTGTGATGGATGTGGACGATAACCGCCGCGTCAAAGCCTTCGTGGAAAAACCAGAAAACCCACCGATTATGCCAGGCCGTACCGACACCGCGTTGGCCTCAATGGGCATTTACATATTCAATGCCACGTTCTTGTTCGAGCAATTGCTCAAAGATGCCGACACCAAAGGCTCTTCGCATGATTTTGGCAAAGACATCATCCCATCGGTCATCGACAAATACATCGTCAATGCCTATCCATTCTTGGATTTGCAAAGCGGCGAGCAAAGTTACTGGCGCGACGTCGGCACTATTGATGCTTACTGGGCCGCGAATATGGAACTGATTGGCGTCAATCCGAACCTGAATTTATATGACCACACCTGGCCGATTTGGACTTATCAGGCGCAAACCCCACCGGCAAAATTCGTGTTTGATGACGATGACCGCCGTGGCTTGGCTGTAGATTCCATGATTTCAGGGGGCTGTATCGTTTCAGGGGCGAAAGTGCGCCATTCCTTGCTGTTCACTAATGTCCGGGTCAATTCCTATTGCACTATCCAAGACACCATTGTTTTGCCGGATGTGAACATCGCCCGCAATTGCCGCATCACCAAAGCGATTATTGAGCGCGGTTGTGAAATCCCCGAAGGCACGATCATTGGTGAAGACCGCGAAGCCGATGAAAAACGCTTCCATGTCAGCCCTGGCGGCGTGGTTCTGGTCACGTCGGATATGTTAGGCCAACGCTTGCATTACGTCAGATAAGCGGCCTAAACTTAAATACGCGGGATGCACCGATTTACCGTGCATCCCGTAGCCATCATGGCTAAATCACATTCCTAAAATAGCTAGATTGCGTGTCCACCCAACCCCATTTAACAGGATTAGCTTTGTGAAATTAGTATTATGCTGGCATATGCACCAGCCTGAATATCGGGATTTGCAGACGGGTGAATTTAAGTTGCCGTGGACATATCTGCATGTCATTAAAGATTATGTGGACATGGTGGCGCACCTTGAAGCCGTGCCCCGCGCCAAAGCGGTGATCAATTTCGCACCGATTTTGTTGGAGCAAATTGAAGAATACGCAAAACAAGTGCAAAGCTATTTGCATGACCGCGTGACCATGACCGACCCTTTACTGTCGGCTTTGGTCGATGTCAGCATTCCCGCTGATGCCGAAGCCCGCCTGAAACTCATCAAAGAATGCTTACGGGCTAACCGCGAACGCCAAATCAACCGTTATCCGGCGTTCAAAAAACTGGCGGAAATGGCCGACTGGATAGAACATCATTACGATGCGCTAAACTATATCAACTCGCAATTTCTTAGCGATATGCTAGTCTGGTATCATCTGGCGTGGCTAGGTGAAACCGTCAAACTGACCGACTGCCGCATCAAAAGCCTGATCGAAAAAGGCGCTGGTTATACTTTGCATGACCGTATCGAAATCCTCGAAATCATCGGCGATTTGCTTGCTAACGTGATTTGCCGCTATAAAGTGTTGGCCAAAAAAGGGCAACTGGAATTGTCGGTGACCCCTTACTCCCACCCTATCATGCCCTTATTGTTGGATTTGCAAACCGCCCAAGAAGCCATGCCTAATGCCTTGATGCCGGAATTGCAAAATTATCCGGGCGGTGCCGAACGCGTGGTGTACCATCTCGAAAAAGGCGTGCAAACCTTTAAACGTTTTTTTGGCTTCAAACCTAAAGGTTGCTGGCCTTCCGAGGGCAGCGTCAGTGCCGAAACCTTAAAAATTTTGGGGGAGTTTGGATTTGAGTGGACAGCAAGTGGCGGCAATGTGCTGCACCACAGCCTGCATTTGCCCGAAAACGAAAAACCCCAAGGCGTACACCACCCTTTTAAACTCAAAAAAACCAATATTGCCTGTTTTTTCCGTGATGATGGCCTATCTGATTTAATTGGTTTTGAATATTCGAAATGGCACGCGGATGACGCGGTCGCCGATTTAATCAGGCATTTGGAAAATATCGCCGCCAATGAACCCGAAGACACCATAGTGTCGATCATCATGGATGGCGAAAATGCTTGGGAATATTTTCCTGAAAACGGTTACCATTTTCTCAGCACACTTTACAAACGCCTCACCTTACATCCGGCCATTGAACTGACCACTTTCTCCGAATGCCTGAAAAACAAAACCGCCACCAAGCCCTTGTCACGTTTGGTGGCAGGCAGCTGGGTCTATGGCACGTTCTCAACTTGGATTGGCGATGCCGATAAAAACCGTGGCTGGGACATGCTCGGCGATGCCAAAGCCGCATTTGACCAAGCGGTAGCCAGCAAACGTTTGTCCGCCAAGCAACTCAAAGCCGCCGAAATCCAATTGGCAGTCTGTGAAGGCTCGGACTGGTTTTGGTGGTTTGGCGATTACAACCCCGGTGAAGCCGTCAGCAATTTTGAAAAACAGTTCCGCCTGAATCTGGCCAATTTATATCGGCTGATAGGCGATGAGCCCCCCTCTTATCTGGCATTATCCTTTACCCAGGGTTCTGGAGCCCCTGCAATGGGTGGGGCGATGCGTCCAGGTATTGAACATTAACCCAACCTCCGTCACTTGAGAAAAGCCACTTTGAAACCTTCAGAAACTGACCTTTTAAACAAACGCCGTGCTGGCGTTTTACTGCATATCACCTCCCTCCCTGGCACTGGCAACCAAGGCGATCTTGGGAAAGATGCCTACTATTTTGTGGATTTTCTGCATAAAGCGGGCATCAGCGTTTGGCAAACCTTACCGCTGGGCATGACCCACGCCGATGGTTCGCCCTACCAATGTCTGTCCGCACACGCAGGCAATCCTGACCTCATCAACATCAACTGGCTTGTCTCCCAAGGCTGGCTAGAGAATTCCGGCAATCACAATGCCAACAAAAGCGAACGGGTTGCCCAGGCATTCAAAGGTTTTCTGGCCTATGCCAGCGAATCTGACAAAGAAGATTTTGCCAGTTTCTGCCATAACAAAGCCTTTTGGCTGGATGATTTTGCGTTGTTTTTGACCTTGCGCCTGGAGTTCAACCAACAATGCTGGAACCAATGGCCGACTTATTTTAAGGAACGTGACAGCAAAGCCATCAAAGAAGCGCGTAGCCGCCTTAGCCATGCCATTGAATGCGTCAAGTTCGCCCAATATGTCTTTTTCCGGCAATGGATGGCCTTAAAGACTTACGCCAACCAACAAGGCGTTTTACTGTTCGGTGACATTCCCATTTTTGTCTCTTATGACAGTGCCGATGTCTGGGCCAACCGCGATGTGTTCAAGCTCGACGATAATGGCGATATGTCCGTAGTGGCAGGCGTACCGCCGGATTATTTCTCAGAAAACGGCCAACGCTGGGGCAATCCGCATTACAACTGGATATTTTTGAAAAAAACGGGCTTCAATTGGTGGCTGGAACGTATGCACACCCAGTTGGAACAATTTGACATCCTGCGCATCGACCATTTCCGGGGTCTGGAAGCGGCCTGGGAAATCCCCGCGCATGAACCCACCGCCAAGCATGGTGAATGGGTCAAAGCCCCCGGAAAGGCCTTATTAAACGCCATCAAGGCCAATCTGGGCGCAATCCCGCTAGTGGCTGAAGACTTGGGTATCATCACCGATGAAGTGGTTGAGCTGCGCGATGAATTCCATCTGCCCGGCATGAAAATCCTACATTTTGCTTTTGGCGGCGGCCCTGACAATCCTTACCTGCCCAACAACTACGAAAAAAATTGTGTGGTCTATACTGGCACCCATGACAACGACACCACGGTAGGATGGGCGAACCAACTGAATGACGACGAGAAAAAATACGTCTATGAATACCTAGGCAACCCACTGGCCAGTTTACATTGCGCCCTGATCCAAGCCGCCTTGGCGTCGGTTGCCAATTTGGCGATTATCCCGATGCAAGATATTTTGGAATTGGGCAGCGAACACCGCATGAACACCCCTGGCACCACCGAGGGCAACTGGCGGTGGCGTTTCCAATGGGAACAATTGTCGCCCGAACGCGCCAGCCGTTTGGCACATCTGGTTGAATTGTTCAACCGCAACTGACCATCACTTTTAGACGGGCGGAAAGCTGTAATTTCCGCCCCACCCTACCTTATGCCCCAGCAAGACCACTTATTCAAACACATCCACCGGGTCGAGGACTTTGCCTTTGATGAGCGTGTCGCCAAGGTCTTTGATGACATGGTGTCGCGTAGCGTGCCGTTTTACAATGAAATCCAGCGCATCCAAGCCGATTTGGTCATGGATTTTTTACCTAAAACGGGCGGGGTTGTCTGTGATCTGGGCTGTTCCACCGGAACCACCTTGGCACACCTGACAAATCATCCTGATTGCCCGGCAAACGCCTTGTTCATAGGCGTAGACAATTCCGAACCGATGCTGGACAAAGCCAAAGCCAAATTGGCCACACAAGTGGGCAGCGGGCAAGTCTCCTTACGTTTAGGGGATTTAGGCCGTCTTGAGGGTTTGCCGGATTGCCATGTCGTGATCCTGAACTGGGCTTTGCAATTTGTCCGCCCAATTGATCGGGAAAGTGTCTTGAAAACAGTTTTCCAAGCCCTACAACCGGGCGGGATATTGTTATTGTCAGAGAAAATACTGGCTAAAGATGCGCTACTGAACCGCTTATACATCGACCATTTCCTGCATTTTAAAAAATCGCAAAGCGGTTACACCGACGAGGAAAACCGCCGCAAACGCGAAGCCTTGGAGAATGTGCTGATCCCGTATCGGCTGGATGAAAATATGGCTCTATTGGAACGCGCCGGATTTGCCCACCGTGACACGTATTTCCAATGGTTCAATTTTGCCTGCATGATTGCGGTTAAAAACCAGTAAGGCCATTTATCGGGATACCGTCCTGAAAATGGCTATGGGTGTGATGCCATACGCATCAGACTGCCGTCCCAGCAGAGTTCTGATCATTGAAGTTACAGCAGAAGACCATAGCGATGCGTTGCCAAGCACTCATGTTATGAACAGATCAGAGGGCAATGCTAAAAATTATTTTCTGAATAATCTCAAATTCCCGGCATTATGTAGCCAAGCACAAAGCCATTTGGCAGCCGCCCAAGCACGCAAAATTTAATGGTTTTAGGTGGCTTCTTGCTTGAAATGGAGTCCAAAAATAAGTTTTTGGACTCCGCAGAAGGCAGACAATCATTTGTGCAACTGCTACGTAATGCCGCTTTTTTTATTAATTCGCGAACTATGACTTGCGTGTTTTTAAAAGACAGGCGGGGCATTTTATACTGTAAAACTTTTATAAGTAATTGCACAAAAGTTTTACGGTATAAAATCAACTGATAATAATTTAAAAACAGTACCTTACATATTTTTATATACCATGAAACTTATGTTTTATTACTTACAATTAAATTAAATCCAAAAATGTTTTTATTTACATCATTTCCGAGCCAATATAGTTTTTGGTGTAATCATTTGTAGTTGCATAAAGAGTTATATTGTCTACTTGACTGGGTGGCACTACTCTTCCAACATCATCAAAGGTATAACTTAGACCGTAAGCAACTGCAACTCTATGATAATTATTTGCTGATAAATCTGGAGCTTCTAAACTTTCTGGCTTTGGTATGTTTTTAAAATCGAAGTCTGCTATATGAAGAGATTTAGTCAATGTAGCTGAGCAATCCTTAATCGCATCCCTATAAATTTCTAATTCAGAACCGCCGCCACACAAAAATACGGGCAAGCCCTCCTTCCAATGATTTGATCGGGGATCCCTTTCATTTTTAGTTGTTGCAACAACCTTGTTTACAATGCTTCTAAGATGCTGAATAAACTCACCATCAATTGAGCCAAAGTTCATTTCTTCCTTCGATGGCATATATTTATTCTCTTTCGGTAAAGGTGTCATTCCATCAACTAAATGCAATAAATCACCCAATTTTCGTTCTAAAATTTCTTTCATTTTACTCAAGCGATGTTTATGCAACATAAATGCACCATAACGTTTTACTTCAGTAGTCAAAAGGGTAAAAAGATCGTTACCTGACTCGGTATATAAAATAAAGGTCGTTGTATCAACTGTTCCTGCACCAACATCAATTAACAGATGCAAGCCTTCTCTTCTTAATGGGGATTTTGCATAGCCAACAATTTCAGAAATAACTTCAGGAATAGCATTGACACTTTCTGGATGTATTTGTCCATCTTCAATTAAGAAATCTTTCTTTTGTGCCAACAAAATTAAATCATGCCTACTTTCTTTCAATACTTGACGAACAGTATCTAAACTTATTTTTCCAGCTTGAGTTGAAACATTCCACCCCGCTAATGCAACTAATTTGAATGTTTCATGAAGCACCTTATCATCATAACTCCGTGAGGGTAAGCCTATGTTGAGTTCCCATAAAAGTTCTTTATTTTTATATTTATCTCTGTGCGATTCAAAAAACCAGTACCTTATTTCTCTGAGTATCAGGGCAATATAAGCAATAGAAACTTCAAGTGCCGTAATTTCTTCGCCAGTCCTACTATCGGTGAAAACAATAGCATCTGGCTTATCCATCAACTGAATTTTGGCATCATCGATCACGTTATCACCGTTTTTAAGGCTACACTCTCCATTATGGCGAACAAATAATTTCGTTGAAATTAAATAAGGCTGATGATTTTCTTCTGATCCTTTGAAGGGTACAGCGTAAGCAAGTTGTAACGAATTGTCCCTGATGATTGCTTTAGTGCAGGATGTACCAAAATCTAAACCAATAACTAATTCACTTTCTTCAGTAAATTCTTCTGCAATTTGAGAAAAATAAAATTCTTCACCTTTAATATTACGAATAGCTTGCGTAATGACAGATGATGGATTCGGCACATCAAGTTTTAAACTTTCATTGGAATCATTTTTTTTCCAAATCCTATCGTTTATTTCAGGATAAATTGTTTTAGATTTTACGTCTAAAATGGTTTTTTTCTGTTGGGATTTTGGTGGGTTTTGCACTGTAGTTATTTCTTTATTTGTTTTTGGCTTTTCCTTCTGCTGCGCGAGTGCTGATTGCAGTAAACTTCCAAATGATCCTATCTCCGGTTGAATAACTTTTTTTGTTGGTTTTTGCTTGTTTTGATTATTCTTTTTCTCTTTCATCATGCTCACCTGATTTTAAAAAACGTACTACTCAACTTTTATAATGCCTAAACAAATTTCTTTATTGAAATGTTTTAATTGTCGCCTTTTATCGATTTCTGCTAATTTAATAGCCATCCTTTCTTGTAAAGCGTCAATCTTCCCTTCTGTCGCTTTAACCAAACCACGCCTTTTTTCTCCATGCAACTCATGCATACGCTTAACTTCCTGTAGTTTTCTAAATTGCCTATCCTTATGTAACAACAAAGATTTTTCTTGTAACTCTGCGCGATCTTCATTTTCATTTTTAAGTTGTTTAACAAAATCTTCATATTTTTTGTCAGCAACCGCCATGCAATCGTCAATGTCTTGAGCCGCTTTGGTTAAATCTATTAGATTTCTAGCTTCTATCCAATCGACCCCATACAACGTGGCTTGGGTGATTAATTTTTCAGCCTCTTCATCATCCAGTGTTTGGTGGCTCGATAGTCGCTTGGCAACAAAAAATAACTTTTCTATGTCCCTTATTGCCTCCAGTGACCATTTTTGAACAAAAATCACATAAGTTCCCTTTGGTAGCTCTGGAAAATGGCTATTGTTTAATTTTATACTTACTGCTGGATGAAAAGATTCATTCTGTTGTTCTATAGCATAGCTAATAAATCGTGTGAGGGGGTGGAACTGGCTAATTATTTCTGGAGAGCCAGGGATTGTATGGCAGGCTACTTTATTTTTAAAAATACAGCGTACTGCTTTTGCTTGATTAGAAGCCAGTTTCGTTTGGCTATAAAGACGATTCCGCTTTAAAAATTCATCCAAATCAACTTTAGCTTTTGGTGACAATCCAATATCGAAAACAAGATCACTTTCATTGATTTGTTTAAATTCACATCCGGGATATTGCTTAACGATAAAATCCCGCACAAAAAAATATAAATCCTTTGCTCGGATAATACGATTAAGTTCTTTAGCTGCTTTAACCTGATTTAATATATAGCCACCATGAGCAATTAAGTTATTGGCCTGTTCCTCTAACTGTTCTTCGTGGTTTTTAATATTTGCCAATGCTTGTGCAGTCTGTTCAATACGCGCATCTTGTTCTTTGTTTGAAAGTTTTTGGAACATTAAGTCTGTCGTCAGTTTTTTTATTTCATCACCAATAATCATTTCTAGTCCGCCCAAGGCTTTTTCAAAAATACCTAGTCTTAAAAATAATCTATCGTAAATTCTTGCATCAATGGTATCTTCATAAAACAAATTCCAAATTGTAATTTTTTCTGACTGTTGTCCTATACGGTCTATTCGACCTATACGTTGCTCAACCTTCATTGGATTCCACGGCAAATCATAATTAATAACGACTCGACAAAATTGTAGGTCAACGCCTTCGCTGGCAACTTCAGAAGCCAATAACAAACGTAATTTTCCATCATCTTTAAAATCCTGAATAAACTCCTGCTTGTTACTTTTCATTCCTCCCATTAAAACCGCAGATGAAATGCCATCTTCAGCTAATCGCTCATTTAAGTAACTTAATGTTGGTCTAAAATAAGAAAAAAGAATAATTTTTTCGTCTGGATGCTTATGGAAATAAGTGATCAGCATTTCTTTTAACCGTTGATATTTTGAATCGTTTTCTTTTAATTCGTCATAATTGGCAAGGCTGTCTGAGATGGAAGCTAACTTTTGCACAAGCGGCCCTAGCTCAATTTCCTCGATCTCTTCAATACCGATGTCTTCATAAAGATATTCTGCGTAATCTCTCTTTTTTTGTTGCCAAGCTCTCAGTGCAGCTGGCATGGAACTGGAAATTTGACGTTGAGGGGTTGCTAATAAAAACCCGTTCGGAACACCTCTGACTAGACAAAATTCGATAATGATCTCTGTTACTTCGGTGTAAAGTTCCCTTTCAGCGGTGGTCATAGGAATATATTCAGGTACGGCAACTCTTACAACTCGCCATTCGTGTACTTCACGCTTACGAGTGCGTGTAATGGAATGGCTTAACAGATTTAATTTTTCTAATCGATCGGCAAGTTCACTGCGAAATTTATTGTTATGAAGCTCTTCTGTCGTAGGCGGGTTAATAAGTAAATTTTTTATCTGTCTATTGGATTGGAGAAGGTAGTGGTTTTGTGCCGTGCGTATTAATTCTAAAAACTCATGTTGCGCTAACTGTCTGGCTAAAACTGCTTCTTTGGCTTTAATAAGTGGCTCATTTGCTTCAAGAATATCGTCAAAAACATGAGGTTGATTAAAAGTGTCCTCGTCAACCAGATGAAGTAATTGATATAAATCCTGACTTTTTAAGTTAATAGGTGTAGCCGATAATAAAACCACATGCTCTGAAACTCTTCTAAATAACCTACATAATTGGCAGGTCATACTTTCCTGATTCCGCATATAATGCGCTTCATCAACAATCAGTAAATCAATTAAAGGTTCTTGATAAGCATTTTCCTCAAGAAATCGTCCTAATTCACTAGAAGCACCGTTCGCTGGCCCATCTTCATCATTCCAGTGCTTGCGAGGTCTAAGACCCTGCATACTGCCAATAATGGCAAATGCAGCCCCTTTATCTTGCTGCAATTTCTTAAAGGTATCCGTTGCATCGAGAATCTCGGATTGAATACCAAACCGACTTTCAAGCTCAGATTGCCATTTATCGCGTAACATTGCCGGACAAATGACCATTAGGCGATTTGCGCTAAACCGACTGCGTAGTTCCGTCCATATCAGTCCTGCCTCAATTGTTTTGCCAAGCCCCACTTCATCGGCAATTAAAATGCCGTTGTTAGGAGAATCAAGAAAATTTAATACGGGTTTAAATTGGTAAGGGTAAAAATCTGTATTTGTTGTTTCCATACTGTAAATGAGGTTGGCTAACTTTCCATTCAGCCTTACATGAGTGAGATTACTCCTTAAATCCTTGGCTCTTCCAAGACGACCTTGTTCAAAAAGCTCTAACGGATCAGCAGCCATTTCTTCGACAGTTTCTAGCTGTGAATCACTATGCCAATTCGCCCCATCGGGGAATTGAACCTGATATTTTTTTCGGTCTGCTCTAATTTTTGGCTCACCAATAATAACACCCACTCTGCCTGGATTAGCTCTTAAACGAACTCGTGTTCCTGCCTGCATAAATTATCGTTCCATATCTCTAAATTCTGTTGACACAACAATATAAAATTAATATTTAATTTTCAATTTTTTGATGTTTCCTACCTATTTTTATCACCTCATTTCAGCAGAAATTTTCGGGATTCATAGGCGAATGATTTATTCAAGTCCATTTCGATGGCGCTATTATTTAGGTAGCAAGAAAGTTATTTGGTCATAGCCCAATTTCAACCAATCACCGGACTGCGCTCGGATGGCGTAGCAGCATGACATAGCGGTTTTTATTTTTATTGAGCCAGCCCCGCACTTCCAAGGTTTTGCCGCGATATGACTGCAACTCAGGAAAAAACTGCACATTATCTTTCTCAATACGCGCCGCAAAAGTGTCGGAAAATTTCAAATACACTGATTTTCCGGCGGCATAGACTTCTTTGACTGGGCCTTTGACCCGTTGCCAATGATGTTCGTCATAAACGCTTTCGTCCACTTGCTCGGGGGTTAAAGGCGCGTAGTCCGGGCGGCTCCAGATGCCTTTTCCAGCTTGCTCGGCTTGCCGCTCCGCCGCCTCCAATTCCCGCACATAAGCTAAATTGGGCGGAAAAACATTCACCGAACCCAAACCTAGGGCGACCAATTCCAAATTGATATGACCCTTAGTTTCAGTAAAAATATGCGCTAATGTCCTGCCGTATTTGTCCGTTTTTTCAACACCAATTTCCAAGCGCACACGGGCATTTTGCAGTTTTTGCTGCAACCATTGCTTCGCTTCATCACCGCCTGCATCGGCTTTATTGCCCCGATGCGCGACTTCGGGCGTATTCACCCCTAACAGCCTTATTTTCCGGCCATCCTGCAACACCACGGTATCGCCATCGTAAATGGTTTGGACATGGACAAATTCATAGCCGGGCTTGATGTCCAGCTTTTGCGCGTCTGGTTCGACGGCCTTATCGGCGAAATGCCGCCGCCCTTCTTCATCACGCCATTGGTAAACGTCGGCATGGACATGAGCTGATAAGACCAGCCAGAACAGCAATAAAATCTTCATAATCCCATCGGTCTGCTAAAATTGAAGGCCATCATAAACAATGTCTTACGGAATCTGACCATGAGTTCGGCAAAGCCTTCCCCACATATCAAATTGCCTTATTTTGATTATTTGCTGGCGTTATTAAAAGACGGCAACGCAGCCGTCACCCAAAGCTTTGGCCGGCATGTCCACTGGGGCTATTGGGAAACGCCAAGCCAAGCCACGTTGACCACCGAAGCATTCAGCCAAGCCGCCGAAGACTTGTCCGCACAAGTCTGCTCAGCGGGACATATCCGCGATGGCCTCAAGGTTTTGGATGTCGGTTGCGGCTTTGGCGGCACGGTCGCACACATCAATGAACGGTATCAGGCAATGGAGCTGGTCGGCCTGAACCTTGATGAACGGCAATTGGAACGCGCCCGCTCCACGGTCACACCCTTAGGTCAAAACCGTATCGAATTTGTCCACGGCAATGCCTGTGCCTTGCCTTTTCCTGACCAATCGTTTGATGTGGTGCTGGCGGTGGAGTGCATTTTCCATTTTCCCGACCGCTTGCAATTTTTTAAAGAAGCCCACCGCGTCCTGAAACCGGGCGGTTATTTGGCCTTGTCGGATTTTGTCGCCGACAAATACCTAGTGCCGTTCACACGCCTGAAATTACCGGCGTGGACGTTTTACGGCCAATGCAATCTGCAATTCACTGCCCAAGATTACCAAGCACTGGCCGAAAAAACCGCATTTGCCTGCACAGAAGCACGTGACATCACAGCCAATACCTTGCCTACTTACCGTTATTTAAGAAGGTTGGCACGCCAACAGAAAAACATCGTCAGCAAAAGCGCGGCCTTTGAAACACTAGGTGCGGAAGTGTTAAGCAGAACACGGCTATTGCTTTACTACATTTACAGCTTCAACAAACCATTGTAAACGGTAAGTTGATACGACTAGGCCAAAGGCATTAAGCCTGCTTTTCCAACGCAATCAGTTCCGGCAAAGTATTGATGTTAAAAAACAACTCTGGCTGGTCGCCAAATTCAACCAGCACCGGGTTATGCCGCGCCAACCACGTTTCCATCTTCCTTCCGCCATCTGCCAAATAAGCTTGCAAATCCTCACAAAGGCTTGTTTTTATAGCTAAAAACACCGGATGCCAACGCCCGGCCTCCACTGCAACCGCGACAGCCGCATCTTGCAGGCTACGGCTATCAAGCAAACGTTGCAATTGTGCGGTTTGCATGAAGGGCGAGTCACAAGGCATCACCAACAACACATCGGTTGGGCTATGGCGCATGGCCGCCAACAGACCCGCCAACGGGCCATCGAACGTATCGGTTTGGTCAGTGATGACCGGAAAGCCCAATTGTTGGTAACGGGCAATATTACGGTTGGCGTTAATGAACAAGCCGTCAACCAGTGGCTGCATAGCGGCAATGGCGTAACTCACTAATGGCTGGCCTTTGAAAAGGACTAGCCCTTTGTCCTGATGCCCCATCCGCCTCGCCATGCCGCCTGCGAGTATCACCCCCGTAACTTTTTCTTTCGCTTTCATAAAAAACCGTTATATCCACATAAACTTGCCGATAAGGCATATTTTAAAACCGCTTTGATTTTACTTGGTAAACGTGGGTGAAGGGCTCCTACGTTTTTCAGTTAAAATACACGCCACAAACTGAAACCGCAGTGTTTCAGTCCATTTAACCGTCATTTTGGAAAGGGCATCATCCATGAACACACCACTAAAAACCATTTTCATCAGTGCTTTAATCAGTTTAGTCGCTGGTTGCGCCAGTGCGCCCGAACCCGTCGCCCAAACCACTCCCGCTGTGGAAGAAAAAACACTCGTCAATGATTTCCCTACCCGCGACCGCGTTGAATATGTCTTGAATTGTGTTGCCCAGCACGGCGGCTTGAGCTACATCAACCAATATGCCTGTGGCTGCAAGATCGACAAAATTGCCGAGAAAATGACTTTCAGCGATTATGAATCAGCAAAAACCTTCAGTTACTTAAAAAGCACGGCGGGTGAAAGTGGCGGCGTTTTCCGTGATCCTAAACAATCCAAGGATTTACGGGCGCAACTTAAAGAAGCCGAAGCCTATGCCGAAAAATCTTGCTTCGTAAAATAAGCCCGGCAATTTGAGATACCAAGCTTTGGAAGCTTTACTAGCACGGCCAAATGGGTATCCGCCCAGGAGCCGGTAGCCCTGGAGATGATGATTTTCCTGCATTTTAACTGGCAGGGACAGAATTATTCCAGTAAAGTGTCACCCATTCATTTGTTAACTTTGTAAAATCCGTATGGCCAGACGTATCCTTCCCATTTTCTTATTTTTTGCCATCACCTTAGGTTTTCCTGCTTGTGTTTTTGCCGCAGAAAACGCTATGACCACCACGCCATTAGACTTGACCAAACATTGGGTTGGCTACTTGGCTATCGCGATTTTTTCTGGCGCTTATGTGCTGGCCATGCTGGAAGAAGTCACCGAGTTGCGCAAATCTAAGCCCATGGTGTTGGCGGCCAGTTTGATTTGGTGCTTTATTTCAGCCATTTACGTTTCAAATGGTATGAGCGAGCTGTCGGGCCAATCATTCCGCATCGCATTGGAAGGCTTCGCTGAATTGTTCTTGTTCATCATGGTGTCCATGGCTTATTTGAATGCGATGGAAGATAGGGGCATTTTTGAAAACCTGCGGATTTGGCTATTAAGCAAAGGTTTCAGTTACCGGAAACTGTTTTGGATCACAGGCTGGATGTCATTTTTCCTGTCATCGGTCTGCAATAACCTGACGACTGCCTTGTTGATGGGGGCGGTCGTCATGGCAATGGGCAAAGGCAACCGCCGTTTTATTGGCATCGCCTGCGTCAATATTGTGGTCGCGACCAATGCAGGCGGCTCATTCAGCCCCTTTGGCGACATCACCACTTTGTTGGTTTGGCAAAAAGGGGTCGTGCCCTTCACCAGCTTTTATTCTTTACTGATCCCGGCGATGGTCAATTTTGCTTTGCCAGCGGCTTTGATGCACTTTTGGGTGCCTAAAGAACAACCCGCTGCCGCCATTGAAGAGCCGATGATGAAACGCGGCGGCACAACCATGATCATCTTGTTCTTGCTGACCATCATCACGGCTGTTTGCTTTGAAAACTTCCTGCACTTGCCACCCGCAGCGGGCATGTTGATGGGCTTGACGTATCTGAAATTTTTTAGCTATTACATGCAAAAAACGGCGGAAAAAACCGTTGATGCCATGACTCCCCTGAAAACGGACGATATGGAAATGCCGCCTGAATTGTTGACCCATCAGGAAAAACAGGAATTTGATGTCTTTGAAAAAGTCGCACATCTGGAATGGGATACGCTGTTATTTTTCTACGGAGTCATGATGAGCGTCGCGGGCTTAAGCTTTTTAGGCTACTTAGGTTTTGCCTCAAGCTTTTTGTATGACCAGATGGATCCGACCATCGCAAATATTTTGGTGGGCATTTTCTCGGCGTTCATAGACAACGGCACCATCATGTATGCCGTATTGACCATGCACCCTGACATTTCCCAAGGCCAATGGTTGTTGGTGACGTTGACCGCCGGCGTGGGCGGAAGCTTATTGGCGATTGGCTCGGCGGCTGGTGTCGGTTTGATGGGCCAAGCTAAAGGGCTTTATTCTTTCAGCACCCATTTAAAATGGATGCCGATTATCTTGATCGGCTATTTTGGCAGCATTGCCGCCCATTTCTTACTTAACCAACGTTTCTTCTGACAAGCCAGCCTCAGCAAAACACGGCTTACCCTGTAAATAGGACGCGCCCGGGGCGACGTGGAAGCGTTTCGCCATCGCGGTGCGTCCAAGCAACATCCGAAACAACATGCTGTCGCGGTTAGTTAAGGTCATTTCTACCGTGATGAGCGATGCGCCTATATGCAGTTGCGTGTCGATGACATAACGCAGCTGTTTATGCCCGCCAGAATCGGACACCATGCGGCGGTCTTTGACGGGCGCATGGCATTCAACGACAAAGTCGGTATTTTTTTGGATAGGGTGTATCGCAAACATCACCCAAGGCTCCCCGGCTTTTTGGTAGGGGTCTATAAAAAAGGCGTGTAGCGCAGACGAACGGGCGCCCGTATCAATCTTGGCCTTAATCCGCATAATGTTCAACTCCGGCAGGGCGACCCATTCACGCCACCCCAATACCGGACTCTCCGGCGACAACTCTGACATGACTCCCCCCGACAACAATGAATTGGTCTGTTTATATTATTTTGTGCAGTGATGGCTCACTGTACACCGGAATCTCAACCGATGTGCCAAGGCGATTTGCCCAACATGCTAACGGGCAAGGGGCAAAATATTTCCGAAGCAAGCAGCCTAAGCAACTGTTCTACGTCGAAAACGGCCACGACCGCAGTTCCGCGAGCCAACGCGAAAGTGCGATCAAAAAATTGAATCGGGTGGAAAAATGGCAATTAGCCGGATCACAAACCAACCTGCTGCCAGAAATGGACATCACCGCAGCAATGATAAAAAATGGGTTACCCATTACAGACGACGTTTAAAAGAAAGTATCACAAGGCCAACACATCCAAGCCAGCATCCGCCACGTCCAATCCATCATCTTCTACGTCACGTCCCAATTTTAAACCCACAAAATCAAATAATTTAGTGTCCGCCAATTGTGACGGGGCAACGTTTTGCAGGCTGGTAAAAATGGTTTCCAGGCGGCCTGGAAATTGTTTGTCCCAGCTTTTCAGCATGACTTTCATGGCCGCCCGTTGCAGATTTTCTTGCGAACCGCACAAATTACAAGGGATGATAGGGAAGTCCCTAAAAGCACTGTAACGCTCAATGTCTTTTTCCCGCACATAAGCCAAAGGCCTGATGACGATATTTTTCTTATCGTCGCTCAATAGCTTAGGTGGCATGGCCTTAAGTTTGCCGCCGTAAAAAATGTTCAGGAAAAAGGTTTCCAAAATATCGTCACGGTGATGGCCTAAAGCGATTTTTGTCACGCCATTGGCTTCCGCGTAACCGTATAAAGTGCCGCGCCGCAACCGCGAACACAAGCCACAGGTGGTTTGGCCTTCAGGAATGACCCGTTTGACGACGCTGTAAGTGTCCTTTTCAATAATATGGTAAGGCACACCTAAGGATTGCAAATATTCTGGCAAGACATGCTCAGGAAACCCCGGCTGTTTTTGGTCGAGGTTAACCGCGACCACTTCAAAGCGGACAGGCGCGGTCTTTTGCAAATTCAGCAAAATGTCCAGCAAGGTATAAGAATCTTTGCCGCCCGACAAGCACACCATAATTTTGTCGCCCTCTTCGATCATATTGTAATCGGCGATGGCATCGCCGACATGATGGCGTAGGCGTTTTTGCAGTTTGTTGAATTGGGTACGGGATTTTTGCGAAAGCGTATCGTCTGACATGGTCAGCAAGTCATCATAAAAGGGGGGAAAACAGCGGAAGGGTTCTTGGCTTGGGTAAAGGTTAAGTGTGGCCTTCTCCGGCCACACTTAAGATGAAAAGGTTTAAGCTGGGTAACGTTCAAAAATCAACGTGGCATTAGTGCCGCCAAAACCAAAACTATTGGACATGATCGTGTTGAGGGTGATGTTGTCTTGGCGTTCCCGGACAATCGGAATGCCTGCCGCCTCATCGTCAAGTTCGGTAATGTTCGCAGAAGCGCTGAGGAAATTTTCTTTCATCATCAATAATGAATAGATGGCCTCATTCACTCCTGCTGCGCCTAAGGCGTGGCCGGTCAATGATTTGGTGGAACTGACCCAAGGCATCTCTTGTTGGCCAAACACTTCACGCAAAGCGCCCAATTCGCGGCTATCGCCTACGGGAGTGCTGGTGCCGTGGGCATTAATATAATCCACTTTGTTATGCACAGTCGCCATCGCTTGCTGCATACAACGGATGGCACCTTCACCGGACGGCTGCACCATGTCATAACCATCAGAGGTTGCGCCATAACCCGTCAATTCCGCGTAAATTTTCGCGCCACGGGCTTTCGCGTGTTCCAGCTCTTCAATGACCAACACGCCACCGCCACCAGAAATCACAAAACCATCGCGGGTTTTGTCATAAGGCCGCGATGCTGTAGTAGGTGTGTCATTATATTTGGATGACATGGCCCCCATCGCGTCAAATAAGACCGACATAGACCAATGCACCTCTTCTCCGCCACCTGCAAACACGATGTCTTGTTTGCCCATTTGGATCAGTTCCATCGCGTGGCCTATGCAGTGGGCACTGGTGGCACACGCAGATGTAATCGAATAATTGACACCTTTAATCTTGAACGGCGTTGCCAAACAAGCCGTGTTGGTGCTGGACATGGCTCGTGGAACCATATACGGGCCGACTTTTTTGACACCTTTGCTGCGCAAGATGTCAGCGGCTTCAACCAAATTGGATGTGGACGGGCCGCCAGAACCCATGACCAAGCCTGTCCTGACATTAGAAATGTCAGCCTCTTCCAAGCCTGAGTCATCAATGGCCTGTTGCATGGCAATATAATTGAAGGCTGCGCCATCCCCCATAAAACGCTTTATTTTACGATCAATAAACTCATCAAAATCGATGGAAATGGCTCCGTGAATCTGGCTTCTGAAACCTAATTCCTTATAAACCTCTGCAAAGACGATTCCTGAACGGCCTTCCCGTAGGGAATCGACAACCTCGGCCTGATTGTTGCCAATACTGGAAACAATACCTAAACCGGTCACCACGACTCTTTTCATGACTATAGCCCCTAGAAATCTTCTGTAGAAGTGAACAAACCAACCCGTAAATCAGTCGCTTCATAAATCGTCTTGCCGTCCACATCCATCGTCGCGTCGGCAATGCCCATGACCAATTTGCGCATGATCACGCGCTTAAGGTTGACACGGTAAGTGACTTTTTTGGCGTTCGGCAAAACTTGTCCGGTAAATTTAACTTCACCGACGCCCAACGCCCGCCCCTTTCCAGGCCCGCCCATCCAACACAGAAAAAATCCGACCAATTGCCACATCGCATCCAAACCCAAACAACCGGGCATGACCGGGTCGCCTTGGAAATGGCAAGCGAAAAACCATAAATCAGGCGTAATGTCGAGTTCCGCGATGATTTCGCCTTTGCCATATAAACCGCCTTCATCCGTAATAAGGGTAATCCGGTCCATCATGAGCATGTTAGGTAGCGGCAGTTGCGCATTTTTGGGGCCGTACAATTCCCCTCGCCCCGACATTAACAATTCTTCGCGCGTAAAACTATGCTGTTTCCCCATTGTGTATCCTTTTGCCTAGTGATTATTCTTATTATGGAACCTTATATTATCTAACATCGCTTAAGAAAAATCAGCTCAATTTTTCATTAGCGGGCACTTGCGGCAACATATTTTTTATTTTCAAAGCCTCGGTCTGCAAGCGGTATTGGTAAATGATCGCGTAAGACAATACCGAAGTGACATATTTACGCGTTTCCTTATAGGGAATTGTTTCTATCCAAATATCTGCTGGCAAGGTATGGCCAACAGGCAGCCATTTTGCTGCCCGGTTCGGGCCTGCGTTATATGCGGCGATAGCCAGCGCAAGATGCCCGTCAAAGCGCTGTAACAATTCGGCAAAATAATAGCTGCCATACCGGATGTTCAAATCCGGCCTAAATAACAAATCGTCACTATGCCACACTTCATTTAGCTTACCCGCCACTTGCGCTGCTGTGGTCGGCATGAGCTGCATCAGACCTCTTGCCCCCACCGTAGACGCGGCTTTGCTGTCGAGCATACTTTCTTGCCGGATCAACCCGAAAATAATCGCCGGATCAATTTGTTGGCGCGAGGCATTCGTGCGAACGTCATCCACATAACGTAGCGGAAAACGCACGGCCATATCATCCCAATAATCGGCCTTCACCAAGGTCATGATGGCGATTTGATCCCAGTTCCATTGTTGGGCCAATTTCGCGGCGATTTTGAGCGAAGTTTTATCAAGACGGCCAATGGCAAACAACCATTGCCGACGTGCCTCCAAATCACGCCCTAATTCCCGCCATTCTTGCACGGCCTTAAAATCTGGCAGGTCTAATAATGTGTCAAAATCATTGTCATTCACTTCAATCGGTTGGTCGGAAATGGCATAGCCACGCTCCAATTTATCAGCCGCCAAAAAACCATAAAAACTACGGTCGTCGGCCAATTGCACATAAACAGCTTGGGATTGCTGGCTTTTGCCTTGGGCTTCTAGTGCCCTCGCCCGCCAATACCGCCAAGCAGGTTCCTGCTGTCCGTCAGCAGGCAAGCCCGCCAAGGCCTCCAGGACATGTTGCCAGTTTTGCTCAAATAACGCGGCCCTAACCTTAGCTTCCTGAACCCTTTCATCGGGCAAGCGCACTTGCTGCAAGCGAGGGTAAGCGCGGACGTCACGGCGGTTAAACAGCGCCAAAGCCAACTTTCTGTCAACGTCATCAACAACCTGATTGTCCAATGACAAATAGAGTTTACGCCCATCCCAAAGCCGCAAGGCCATATCCACATCAAAAGCTGCCAAGCGGGCAATGCCATCGGCGTATATACGCCCGGTCAACGCATCCATGTTAATCCATAAGCTGCTATCTTTGACCAAAATAGGCGTTTTATGGACTTGCACCCAAAAATCAGCCATTTTTTGTGCAGGCTCATCCAAATAACGGCGCAAATAATCGACTAATGGCCAGTTTTCTTCATTCACAGCCAAAGCAAAACGTTGCCAAACCAACGCGGGACTAAATGCCGGTGATTTGATAAATTCCACAAAAAGCGCATCACAAGCCTGGGGCCGACTTTCGCCAGTCAGCCACAAATGCTTGGCTTCCGCCAACGCCTGGTCTTTTTTGCCTGTTTCATACAAGCCCCAATAATAATAGCACTCGCGGGAAGGGTTTTCAGTGCCTTGATAATTATCAACAAACTCTGGCCAGCGGTTATGTTTGGCCAAATAATCCAGCCATTTCGCCCGCAATAAGGGCGCATAGCGGGTATCGTTGAAACGCGCCAGAAACTCGGTGACTTTATCGGTTTTTTGTAAGTGTTTTTTTAACCATTCAAATTGCAAATGCGGGTATAAGGGATAATCGCTTAAGGTTTCGCTTAACTCCAAAAACGCCGCATCATGGCCTTGTTCCAACAATTGTTCGGCGCGTAAAAAATTCGGCCTCTGTTGATCCAGTGACTCACGGGGCAACCATCTTGCGAAAAACAACAAACCGACCAGCAACGCCAGTTTAAAAAAATACTTGACCGCCATGCCGCTCCCGCACACCCCATCACAAGGTGCGATTAATCAAAAAAGTGCTTATTCTGTCAGGAAAATGGCTGATGCGCATTAGAATAATAGCCTGATCAGGCAACAGTGTGTTTCAAAAATATCTGACAAACTATGACTTATCCTCAAGCCCGGCCACATTAGCGCAAACCGCCACCCCCACCAAATCAAGCGCATCTTGTCATGAATCAAATGAAAAAAATCATAAAAATAAGCCATTGCCTAAGTCACACATTGTATAATTCGGCAAATGACACCACATGAGCAGGATCCAATTGAAGCATGAAACCTGATAGGACTTCCATACGCCGTCGAGGCATTTATTTATTACCTAATTTGTTTACGACCGGGGCTTTATTTGCCGGTTTTTATGCCATCACATCGGCAATGAACGGCCATTTTGAAACCGCCGTAGTGTCCATTTTTGTGGCCATGATCCTGGACGGCCTAGATGGCCGGGTCGCCCGCCTGACCAACACCCAAAGCGAATTTGGGGCACAATATGACAGCTTATCCGACATGGTGTCGTTTGGGATTGCCCCTGCCTTAGTGATGTATTTGTGGGCATTTTCCAGCTTAGGACGTTTAGGCCTGTTTGCCGCGTTTGTCCATACGGCAGGTGCTGCCTTACGGTTGGCGCGTTTCAACACCCAATTGGAAACGGCTGACAAACGTTATTTCCAAGGGTTGGCCAGCCCGGCAGCGGCGGCGATTTTGGCAGGATTTATCTGGATTTGCCTGGAACACCAATATCCGATTGACATGGTGAAATATGTGGCAATTGGCTTCACGATCAGCACGGGGCTGTTGATGGTCAGCAATTTCCGTTACACCAGCTTCAAGAGCATAGACCTGAAAGGCAAAGTGCCTTTTTTTGTCGCCATCGCCATCATGCTGGCCATCGCGTTCATCATGGCACAACCGCAAACCATGTTGTTCTTGTTGTTCTTGGCTTATGCCATATCAGGCCCTGTCATCACTTTAGTGCAACGCAAGCGCATCATGCAGGAACGCAAAGGTTAACGTCCTTGAGGCAAATGATGGGTTCGGGTATATTCGTGACCATCGCAAAATTCAAGCAAAATTGGAAAACCATGAAAAAGCCACAGCCTTTTACAATGAAACTTACTTCTTACGTGGAACAAATGCCTCCATCAGTTAAGAAAATGGCTGAAAACAAGCGGCTAGTGCAGGCCTATTTGCGTGGTGAAATGTCCAAAGATGAATTGGAAAGCAAAGGTGCCAAGCTTGCACGTCCCTTATAATTGGTCGTTTGATCAAGCCTTACAAGCCTATACGTTCCATAGCCACGAAGGTGTGCAATACAAAGTCGCTTTCACTGACGCAAGCGTATATTTTTCAGGTGCTTGCCTTACAACCATATCAAGTTACGAAATTGCCTTTGAACCTTCTCAAAAAACCTCTCGCCATGACAGCAGAGTCAGTTTGACGATTGTTGATATTGTCAAAACGTCTTTACAGAATGGAAACATTATTATTTTTGTCTGTGAAAGCAAAGACGACAAGCAAAAGGACAGGCATATCCTTTTTAACAATTGGTTCAAAAAAACATGGAGAAGGTTTTAAGAAATATGACGCTGAAATGCGCGATGGCCAGGACTGCTATTATCTGTCACTTATGTTGGCCCCGCATAAATACCCTGATGCCGAGCAACACATTTTTAGTGCCTTCCAATTAGCCATAAATGAATACCATAGCTTTAAAAGCCCGTGACCACCGTGCACTATATCTATTCTTTTACTCGCTAAAATCACCCACTAACGGGCATAGGCACTACAAATATATCCAATAATTTTTACCCAACGCGTCAACTTGTATGTTGATGGCTTCCCTTATATGGAATTTTTATGAAAGACCAATTGATTATATTTGACACCACCTTGCGCGATGGCGAACAAAGCCCTGGCGCGTCCATGACCCGTGACGAAAAAGTCCGTATCGCCAAAGCCTTGGAACGCCTAAGGGTCGATGTGATCGAAGCTGGCTTCCCGGCCGCCAGCCCCGGCGATTTTGAAGCCGTGCAAGCCGTGGCTAAAATTATCAAAGACAGCACCGTCTGCGGCTTGGCCCGCGCACTGGACAAAGACATAGACCGCGCCGGGGATGCCTTAAAACACGCCGAACGCCGCCGCATCCACACCTTCATCGCCACCTCGCCTATCCACATGCAGATGAAGCTGAACATGTCACCGGAGCAAGTCATCGAACACGCCGTCAAGGCCGTGAAACGGGCGCGGCAATACACTGACGATGTCGAATTTTCCCCTGAAGATGCCGGACGCTCGGAAGAAGATTTCTTGTGCCGGATTTTAGAAGCCGTGATAGACGCAGGCGCAACCACACTAAACATCCCCGATACCGTTGGTTACAGCATCCCGCAACAATTTGGCGCAACCATAGCCAACCTGATTGCACGCATCCCCAATTCCGACAAGGCGATCTTCTCCGTGCATTGCCATAATGACTTAGGGTTGGCGGTGGCCAACTCCTTATCAGCCGTCATGAACGGCGCCCGCCAAGTCGAATGTACCATTAATGGTTTAGGTGAACGGGCGGGCAATGCGTCATTAGAAGAAGTGGTGATGGCGGTGCGCACCCGCCATGATGTATTTGCTTGCCAAACCCGCATCGACACCCGCGAAATTTTGACCTGCTCAAAACTGGTTTCCACCATCACTGGTTTCCCGGTTCAACCCAACAAAGCCATCGTCGGCGCGAACGCCTTTGCCCACGAGGCGGGCATCCATCAGGACGGCGTGTTGAAAAATCGCGAAACTTACGAAATCATGCGGGCGGAAGATGTTGGCTGGTCAGCCAACCGTATGGTGCTCGGTAAACATTCTGGCCGCAATGCTTTCAAAAGCCGCATCATGGAATTAGGTTTTGAATTTGATTCCGAAGAGGACATCAACGAAGCCTTCATGCGCTTCAAACAACTGGCGGATAAAAAACACGAGATTTTCGACGAAGACTTGCAAGCCTTGATTTCCGAAACGAATATCGAAGCCGAAGACGAGCGCGTCAAACTCATTTCCTTAAAAGTTTGCTCCGAAACGGGCGAAATCCCTAATGCCAAAGTTACTTTGCGCATTGACAATAAGGAAGTGGTTGGCAACTCGGAAGGCGGCGGCGCGGTTGATGCCACACTGAAAGCGATTGAGTCTTTAGTGAAAACCAAGGCGACCTTGGCTTTATATTCGGTCAACAACATCACCAACGGTACGGACGCGCAAGGCGAAGTCACCGTGCGCCTGGAAAAGGCGGGACGTATCGTCAATGGCTTAGGTGCGGATACCGATATTGTCATTGCTTCCGCTAAAGCCTATATCAACGCTGTCAATAAATTGCACCAGCCGAACCAGCGGCAACATCCGCAAAAAGGCGACGTGTAAGGCGACACGGTGGACGAAACGCAACGCTTGCAGTACCTAGAGGCTATGGGCATCACTGCCTGGGTGTCAAGAACCGCCCCCCAACCTGAAGCGGTTGTTACGGATATGCCGATAAGCATACCCGAAGCGGCGATGGCTCAATCAAGCGATGCTTGGGACACTTTGGCCTCCGAAGTGGCGGTTTGCACCCGTTGCGGCCTATGCGCCACGCGCAAAAATACCGTGTTTGGCTCAGGCAATAAAACCGCCGATTGGTTGCTGATTGGCGAAGGCCCAGGCCAGCACGAAGATGAGCAAGGTTTGCCGTTTGTAGGTAATGCCGGACAGTTGTTGACCGAAATGATCCGCGCCCTAGGCGAAAGCCGTGACAGTGTGTTCATCACCAATGTCGTCAAATGCCGCCCGCCCAACAACCGTGACCCGCACGCCGACGAAGTCAGCAACTGTCATGATTATTTACAACGGCAAATCGCGCTGATCCAGCCGAAAATCATCTTGGCAGTGGGCCGCATCGCCGCCCAAACCTTGTTGGACACCGATGCCCCGCTATCCAAACTCAGAAGCCAGGTGCATACGTTAAACGGCATCCCGCTGGTGGTCGTTTATCACCCGGCTTATTTATTAAGGTCTTTGCCGGAAAAGCGCAAAGCTTGGCAAGACCTGCAATTTGCAATGCGAACCCTACAAAACAACAATAATAAAGAGGCTAACCATGCGTGATTTGTTTGATAGGCTAAAAACCTTAGTCGTTTATGATGCTGACAAAGAGTTCTACGCCAAGATATTCCCGGACTCCGTACCCCGCAAGGATTTGTTCCGTATGAGAAGGATGACAACCGTCGATTTGCCGCAAGTGCTTATTATCGAGAAGAAAAATTACCCATTCCCTTGGGAAGAGGACATCTTTGAAGATTGCCTAAAAATGGGTTACAGCTGCTGGGTGTGTGAAGAAATGGACAAAGTATTGGGTTATTGCTTACTGTCAATTGCCGTGGGCGAGGCACACATCCTTAATATCTCCGTCGATCCAGCCGAACAAAAACAAGGCATAGGCCGGAAAATGCTCCAGCATTTGATTGACACCGCCAGAGGCCGTGCAGAAACGGTATTTTTGGAAGTTCGCCCCTCAAACACCGTAGCGATTGCCCTCTATAACGACATGGGCTTTAATGAAATCGGCATCAGGAAAAACTATTACCCCGCTGAAAATGGCCGGGAAGATGCGATTATGTTGGCGTTGCAGTTGTTTTAAGAATGGCTTACCCGCTCAAACTAAATATTGCCAACAAACTAACCCAACCGAAAGCATTCCTATCCGAATTCTTTGAAATCTTTACATTTATTCCTGATAACCAAAAAATTTATTTAAAGCCCTAGCTGTTTTATTTTCCAAAAATATTCTCATGACCTCCTCTGAGATCACAGGCACATCTGACTGGATTTCACCGACGGAAATTTTTTTTTGCAATAATGAATCAGCAGGGATTTTACCCCCCCAAAGCGCCATAAAATCATCAGCATGATGGTGTTTCCCATATTCCAACATGTCCGGCTCAAAGGGATAACCTAGAAAATTGATTAGCTTTTTAATGGATTCATGTTTACTGGCGATAATATCTTCATAACGGATAAGCATTTTTTTATTGTCTGGCAAGCTTTGAAACTGGGAAAGGGCAGCATTGTTAAATTGACACCACTTATTCACACCAGCCAAGACATTACCGCCAAAAAACACGGAAGCAGCAACAGAACGCACGTCACGCACTAAATAGACAATTTTGGCGTTTGGGAAGTCTTCGGTAAGTTGCTTAAGATATAAAGAATAGCGGGGATGCTTTATAACTAATGCCTGCTTATTCTCCTTTTGCAATATTGTGGAAACAAAATAATCATAATTGCTCCACCCCATTTCCTTGTCGACCTGATAATACTGGCAAATAATCTCAAATTTTTCAGCCGCCAGTGCCTGCACCTCAGGAATGTCATACTCAAAATATTTTGGCAACATAATTTCACAAGGTGCGGCAACGTTGGAATGGGAATTTAATATCCTCGTCAAAAGCGTCGAACCACTTCGCGGTGAACAAAAAATAAATGCTAAGACGCTCATATTCAAAAATTAAAAATTTATCTGTAAAAAAAATCAAGTAATAACAATTGTAGCCCGCTACTAAGCCTCACCAAATTTGATCGAGATTTTCCAGTATTTGCAAAAAAGCAAAACGCTCTTTAAGCAAAGCATGATCCTGAGTTGTTTTTAGCGCGGCAGACCTAAAGCGGCTACGATCGGCCTCATCCAACGAACAGGCCCGCAGAACAGCGTTAACAACTTCGTCCATATCATATCCGGGCCGCAATGAATTGACCCCATCCAGACAAAATGACCTATTGCCAACGCAATCAGGACAAATCACAAAAGTCTCAAGCACCATTGCCTCTAAAGCGGGCATATAAAAGCCCTCCCCTTCTTGAATCGGAAGAAATACGCAAATGGCAGCATGATTAATCTTTTCTAAAAAAACGTCCCTAGGCAAATGGTCGTAACTGGCTTGAGCATCAATTCCACATTCATTTAAACGCCTTAAAAGCTCTTTGGCAAAAGATGGATTTTTGTTTCCTATGATCAGCACAGAGAAATCACGCTTGTTAACAGGTAACGGCGTAGGAAAAAGGGCTGTATCCAACCCTAAAGGAATGGTGAATACAGGCCCATTTACAGAACCATCAGCCGTAAGGCACAATGCGACTTCTGGACTGACACAAATGCGGATAGCCTTATTCTTTAAAAACGCATACCTAGGATTATCAGGATCGGCATGACGGACCCCTTGTATCAAATTGATAATGGGCAGGGCTTTATCAAAATCACTACCTTCAACACCCAACCAGTGCCAATCCATGCCTTCCATAAATAACACATCGGCGATTTTTGCATCCCATTCTTTTAAAACATTCCCTTTTAGACCTGACCACGGATTGCTTTCATCCCAAACCGATTCCTTAGAAAAAAAAATTTGCGGCTGATGGGTTCCTGAATACCTGACATGATTAAAGTAATCCCATACCTTAAAATGCCCGCCAGTAAACCCTAAAAACCTCCTATTAAACAATACATTAAGCATAAAACCTCCAACATCCGCCATTCACATAAGTAATTACACAAAAGTTTCACGGTATAAAATTAACTGATAACAATTTAAAAACAGTACCTTACATATCTTTATATACCATGAAACTTATGTTTTATTACTTAATAAGCTCTCGCGGATTCAAAATCGGTATTGCATTCGCCCAATAAAGCGCTTGCCCGACCCATTATCATAAACACGAAGTGTCTGAAAACTACAGTTTAGTAAGCGGACGCGACTGTCCAGTATAAGCCTTACCCCGCCTAAGCTAAACGACGGCTACGTATCTCTAATGCCCTTCGATATAAATCCATATCCAATTTATGATGAAGTTCAATCTTTTCGCATAAATCATCATTAATCAAATATCCTTCTCTCTGCTTATCACCTACATTTTCTTCATAATATCCAAGATCATTATCTAAGTATCTGTTTGAAAAAAACTTTAAATCTTCCTTGTAATGCTCTGTTATACCAATAAAGCTGAACATTTCCAGAGGAAATCCCCATAGAAACTGGCTATAAAGATTCGCCAATTCAGGACTTAGGCAAAATTTCTCCAGCGACCAATCCTCCTCAACAACCCTTCGGTGAAGGACTTTAGCTGTATCAGGGCTATAGCTTCTTCGCCAATAAAAATAATGCGACAATAGGCGTTGTACAGGATGCCGCATCCAAGTAACAAACGTCAATTTCCGCCGTTCTGCCAACAGCAAATATTTCAAGGGTAAAAAATGGCCGTGAACACATGGTACATGGGCAAAATCGATCTCGCCATATTCAATGCTTGCCTTCAACGCCGCTAATTTTCTCTGATAAGGATCGGTATTAATGGGATAATCTTCATAATCCTTTAATAAGGCTTGACCAAATATATCCTCCAAAGCGTTAGAAAAACTTACACCAGCAGTCTTTGGTAAATGAACAGAAATCATCATAAAATTCACCTTAAATTGTATTTAACGTCAGTTTTTTTTACAGAACCACTTGCAACACATTCATCATTAGTGAATGAATTTTTTATCTACTTGATAAAAAAAGACTATAAAATAATGGCACAATAATTGATAGATTATTCGGACAAAATGTAAACGTTCAATTTAGGAAACATATCATGAAAAAAATAAATTTTACCCTTTCCAAAGCAGTCATTGCTTTTTCTTTTTTAGGCTTGTTCAGCCAAGCAGATGCAACACCAATTAACATACAAGGAACAGGGGTTGGCACTTATACTTGGCAAAACACGCTTCGCCCATCGCCTGGTTGGGGCGGTTACGGTGCCTCTAACACCATCCAAACCAACACCAGCCTGACTCCTTTCGGCGCTACGGCAGTAACCACATCGACTAACGCCCCTACCGACCTTGACGGCACCGGCGGTTCATCTTGGATTTCCACCAACGCCGATTTTAGAACAGGCAATGTTGGGAACAGCTATTACTCTTACCGTACCACGTTCGACTTGACAGGCATCACACCTTCCTCTGTCAATATCCAAGGGCTTTGGGCCAGTGATAACAGAGGCCGGGGCATATTTGTCAACGGTGTGGAAATCAATGTTTCGCAATACGGCTATAACAACACAACAACAGCAGCTGATGGTTTAAACGACAGAAACCAAGGCACATCATCCTTAGAAACTTTCACGATATTAGGAAGCTTAAACGCATTAAATGCCGGCCTGAACACGGTGGATTTTGTGTTTTATAACGGCCCTAACGCCAACGCGGCAGCGGCTGGCCTTTTTGCGACATTCTCGTCAGCAACCGGAAACGTGCCAGAACCTGAAGTATTGGTATTAATGGGCTTAGGGGCATTGGCATTCCGGGCATCCGCATCCCGTAGGGCTTAATGGTTCTACGATTGCGTTGAAATGGTTTAAAATACTTTAAACCGTCTCTTTGATTAGTAACGGGATGAATTCGAAAGGATTCATCCCGTTTTGCTTTTAAGGGCAATCCTCAAAAGAAAGCCAACACTCTTCCCAGCAACGACTATATGGTTCGACATCATAGCCTCATCTTAGTTGACGGCTCTTCCTTCCTCTTCCGCGCCTACCACGCCGTACCACCATTGACTGGCCCTGACGGCAAACCCACCAATGCCATTTATGGTGTCAGCAATATGCTGCGCAAGCTCATGAGCGATTACGCCGACGAGCATATCGCAGTTATTTTTGATGCCCCCGGCAAAACCTTCCGTAACGACCTTTACGACCAATACAAAGCCCATCGCCCGCCGATGCCGGATGATTTGCGGGTACAAATTGAACCCTTGCATCGGCTGATTGGTGCAATGGGTTTGCCTTTACTGATGGAATCGGGCGTGGAAGCGGATGATGTGCTGGGCACATTAGCCTGCCAGGCGCAAGCCGCCGGACACAACGTGATTATTGTCACGGGTGACAAAGACATGGCGCAATTGGTGACCGGGCAAATCATCCTAGAAAACACCATGTCCAACACCCGCATGGATGTCCAAGGCGTGATGGACAAATTCGGTGTCAAACCCGAACAAATCATTGATTATTTGGCATTAATGGGCGACACCGTAGACAACATCCCCGGTGTGCCCAAAGTTGGCCCCAAAACCGCCGCGAAATGGCTGGAGCAATACGGAACGCTGGAAAACCTGATTGCCCATGCCGATGACATCAAAGGCAAAATTGGCGAAAACTTACGCGGCGCACTGGCGCAATTGCCGCTCTCTAAAGAACTGACCACCATCCGTTGCGATTTGGCCTTGCCGTTTGGCTTGGACGACTTAAAGCAACAAGCCATTAATAAAGCCGAGTTGCGCGAGTTGTTAATTGAATTCGGCTTTTCATCCTGGCTTAAAATCTTGGATGCCGAACCCTCTCAGGAACCGCCTAAAGTCCAAGCGAATGAACCTTCGGCCATCAACACGCCTGTTTACGAAACCATTCTCAGCGAAGCGCAATTTGATGCTTGGCTCAAACGCCTGGAAATCGCCGAACTGTTTGCTTTCGACACCGAGACCACCAGCCTGGATTACAGCCGAGCCGAAATTGTCGGCGTATCTTTTGCCACAGAAGCAGGCCACGCCGCCTATTTACCATTAGCGCATGAGTATCCGGGCGCACCCAAACAACTGGATCGTGACGAAATATTAAACAAACTCAAACCCTTGCTGGAAAATCCCGCTAAAGCCAAAGTCGGGCAAAACCTCAAATACGACGCGCATGTCCTAACTAACCACGGCATTAGCTTGCACGGCATTGCCCATGACACGATGCTCGAATCGTATGTGCTCAACAGCACCGCCAGCCGCCACAACATGGACGATTTGGCGAAACAATACCTAGGCGTGGACACTATCCACTATGAAGACGTGGCTGGCAAAGGCGCGAAACAAATCGGCTTTGCCGAAGTCGCCATTGAACAGGCCGCACCTTACGCCGCCGAAGATGCCGACATCACGCTACGCCTGCATCAGATCTTATTGCCTAAGCTGCAACAACAACCTAGCCTGTACCGGCTTTACCAAGACACCGAAATGCCGCTAGTACCGGTACTGGCACGGATTGAACAAAACGGTGTCCTGATTGACACGGCGATGCTCGCCCAGCAAAGCCTGGAATTGTCCAGCCACATCATCACCTTGGAACAACACGCCCATGATCTGGCGGGACGGGCGTTTAATTTAAGCTCGCCGAAACAAATCCAAGACATTTTGTACGACCAACAAAAACTGCCTGTCCTAAAAAAAACCCCCAAAGGCCAACCATCAACGGACGAATCGGTGTTGCAAGAATTGGCCTTGGAATACCCCTTGCCCAAACTGATTTTGGAATACCGCAGCCTAAGCAAATTAAAATCAACCTACACCGACAAATTGCCGCAACAGGTTGATGCCAAAACAGGCCGTATCCACACCTCTTACCATCAGGCGGTGACGGCCACGGGGCGTTTGTCGTCGTCTGACCCTAATCTGCAAAACATCCCTATCCGCAGCGAAGAAGGCCGCAAAATCCGCAAAGCCTTCATCGCCCCGCCCGGCTATAAAATCGTGGCCGCTGACTACTCGCAAATCGAACTACGCATCATGGCGCATTTGTCGGCGGACGAAGGTTTGTTGCAGGCATTCAGGCTAGGCGAAGACATCCACAAAGCCACTGCCGCCGAAGTGTTTGGCGTACCGCTCGAACAGGTCACGCACGATTTGCGCCGTTCCGCCAAGGCCATCAATTTTGGCCTGATTTATGGCATGTCATCCTTTGGCCTGGCGCAACAACTGGGCTTGGGGCGCAATCAGGCGCAAGCGTATATCGACCTGTATTTTGCCCGTTATCCGGGTGTCAAACAGTACATGGACAACATCCGTGAACAGGCACGGGAACAAGGCTTCGTCGAAACCTTGTTCGGGCGGCGTTTGTATTTGCCCGACATCCAATCACGCAACGCCAATATCCGCCAATATGCCGAACGCACGGCGATCAACGCGCCCATGCAAGGCACAGCCGCCGATATCATCAAACGCGCCATGATTGCCACTGACCAGTGGCTGGAACAGGAAAAAATTGACATCAAAATAATCATGCAAGTGCATGATGAACTCGTGTTTGAAATCCCGGAAGCGCACTTGGAAACCCATGTCGCACGCATCAAAGACCTGATGTGCGGGGCAGCCGAACTGAAAGTGCCTTTAGTGGTGGACGTTGGGGTGGGTGAGAATTGGGACGAGGCGCATTAAGGGCAGTCCTTAAACAGCCGTGTCAGATTATTTTCCAAAAAAAAATTTTATCCGTATGGAACTTTAGCAATTTTCACGCATCTTAATTGCGTTCGCCTTCCACGGCGACGGCCAGCCGCATTTCCCCCTTTGTTAAACGGCTGGCTTCCTTCAAGCCCCGGTGTTTTCTCCAGCATCGGGGCTTTCTTTATTTCAGCGGTTCAAACCACCGCTTCTTCTACCGGATCCGCCGCAAACATAGCGTCCAAAGCCAAATGGGCTTCATCAATCCCGGTTTTTTTCAAGGCCGAAAACAATTGCACACCAAAAGGTATCGCCAAATCTTGCAACTCCCTTTTTACCTGCAACAACGTGTTTTTGCCCGCGCCATACGTCAGCTTATCGGCCTTGGTCAATAAGATATGCAGTGCCAAACCGCTATGTTGGCACCACTCGACCATTTGCCAATCAAAATCAGTCAAAGGATGCCGCACGTCCATCACTAAGACCACCGCGCATAAAGATTTGCGGCCAATGAAATAGGTTTCCATCAATTTATGCCAATCTTGTTTGACATCCAGCGGCACTTTCGCATACCCATACCCAGGCAAATCGACAAACCGCATCTGCTCGTTAATTTCAAAAAAATTCAGCATTTGGGTGCGTCCAGGGGTCTTACTGATGCGGGCCAAGGAATTTTGGCGCGTCAAGGTATTGATTGCACTGGATTTACCAGCATTCGAGCGGCCTGCAAAAGCGACTTCCTTACCGTTATCTTCCGGGGTGCTTTTCAAATTCGGTGAACTGTTCAGGAATTTTGCTTGGTGGTAAATTGGATTCATCGTTGCCTCGCTTAAGCTGGGTAATTAGGGTAGAATTTGGCGGATAACACTGCCTGCATCTAGTTAAAGGCTATTATAACGAAATGATGTACCGGACGGCTTAAGCTATCCTCCTGCAAGCTTTTTCATGAAAGCAAACGCGGAGGTTTGACGGCGGTCACATCAACCAAACACATTATTCCTATGAGGAAAAACTGATGAAAAAACAATGGCTGGCACTTTCACTGGCTCTGGCACTCGCCAGCATGTCCACTATGTCAAACGCAGAAGGCGATGCTGAGGCCGGAAAAGAAAAATCCGCCAGTTGCGCCAGTTGCCATGGCGAACAAGGCAACAGCATGGTAGCAACATTCCCCAAGCTTGCCCAGCAGCATCCTTTATACTTGGTAAAACAACTCCAAGCCTTCAAAAATGGCGCCCGCAAAGACCCGATGATGTCAGCCATGGCCGCTGGCTTGTCAGATCAAGATATGGAAGACATTGCCGCCTATTATGAAGAACACACCATTGACGACAACGCCCTGCCTGTTTTAGCTGAAGAAGATGAAAAACCGGGCGTAAAACCCGAAGACACTGTACAAGCCCTCATCAAACAAGGCAGCGACTTATACCGCAACGGCGACCTGCCACGCGAAGTGTCAGCCTGTATCGCTTGCCACGGCCCCTTAGGTGAAGGCAACAAACCCGCTGGTTTCCCTCTGGTCAAATCCCAACACGCGGATTATCTGATCAAAACCCTCTCCGATTTCAAATCCGATGCACGTAGCAACAATCCAGAAAACATGATGCACATGATTGCCAAGAAGATGACCTTGGAAGAAATCAAAGCCGTTTCCTATTACATGTCCATGATGAAATAAGACCCGCTTTTACATCACACTTACGGAGCCATCCAAACCATGCTAAAGAAAATCGCCCAAGCCAGCTTGTTGACCTTGTTGCTGTTTTGCTCAACATCACAAGCCGAACCTGCGGGATACGAGACCCTCTCATCTCCACAACCGACCCAACACGCCGATAAGATCGAAGTCATCGAATTCTTTTGGTATGGCTGCCCGCATTGCTATGCGTTTGAACCGGATTTGGCAAACTGGGTGAAAAAACTCCCCAAAAACGTCGAATTTATCCGTCAACCCGCCGTGTTCAGTGAATTATGGGGCAAACACGCCAAAGCGTTTTTTGTCGCCGAATCATTGGGTGTCGTCGATAAAATCCATAGCGATTTTTTTGATGCCATCCAAAACAAAAAACAAAAACTGGAAACCGAAGACGAATTGGCCGCTTTCTTTGCCGCGCACGGCGTTAAAGAAGCTGACTTCCATGAAGCCTTCAAATCGTTTGCAATTGATGCAAAAATGCGCCAAGCCCCTGTTATCGCTGGCCGCTACGGCATCACAGGCGTACCTGCCGTCATCATTAACGGCAAATACCTGACCAATGGCCCTTTGGCCGGATCACATGAAAAAATGATCGAAGTCATGGACAACTTAATTAAGCAAGAAGGCGCGAAATAAACGGCGCGTTTTTCGGATGCACAAAAAAAGCCGCCGCATTGAAAAATGCGGCGGCTTTTTTGTTATGGATAACGTAGAGGTAAGGGGCGCGTAGCAAATCGGAGCGTCCCTTTGAGCGCTATGCTATGTAAACTTACCCGTTGTTGTACTTTCTGCGGGGAGCTATCTGCGAAACTCTGGCTGGTGTAATATTGAATTTTTCAGCAACGTCTTTTGTCTTTTGACCACTTGCGACCTCTCCTCTAATCGCACTATCTCTTAAATCGTCTAGCGATTGCTGCAAGCGACCAATCTCTCGAGCGGAATTGTCTTGCTGTGTTTCCAACCTTTCTAACCTTGCATCTGTAGCGTTTTGCTTCACTTTCAGCTCTTCAATGTCTTTGCTCATTTCCTGCTGAGCCTGTTGCAACAAGCTTTGAGCATCCGCGAGCAGCTTTTGAGTCTTGCTACCAAAAATATCCATTGATATTATCCTCTCTTGTATATTGATGTTGACGTGGACGACCCACGGCAAAATATTAAATTCATTTAATAATTAAGTCAACTTAATTTCTGGCTACATTCTGTAGCACATAACATCTATCATCCGTTTGCTTGTCTAAACGCCTTTCGCCAGTTTTTCCGCATAACCCGTATAACTGCGCGGCGTGAGTTCCAACAATGCGGCTTTCGCATCGGCAGGCATATTCAACCCTTCAATAAACACGCGCATTTGCTCTGGCGTGATACGTTGGCCACGGGTCAGCTCCTTCAATTTTTCATACGGCTTTTCAATACCATAGCGGCGCATTACGGTTTGGATCGGTTCCGCCAACACTTCCCAATTCGCGTTCAAATCCGCTTCTATTGCATCCACATTCAATTGCAGTTTAGAAATGCCTTTTAAAGTCGCTTGGATGGCGATGCTGGTGTGGGCAATACCGACGCCGATATTGCGCAACACGGTCGAATCGGTCAAATCGCGCTGCCAACGCGATACGGGCAGTTTTTCCGCCAAAAAGCCAAACAAGGCGTTGGCAACACCTAAATTGCCTTCCGAGTTTTCAAAATCAATCGGGTTGACCTTATGCGGCATGGTCGATGAACCCACTTCGCCCGCAATGGTTCTTTGCTTGAAATAGCCCAAAGAAATATACCCCCAGACATCGCGGTCAAAATCCAGCAAAATGGTGTTGAAACGCGCCAGGGCATGGAAAAACTCGGCAATATAATCGTGCGGCTCGATTTGGATGGTGTATGGGTTAAATTGCAAACCTAAAGATTCGACAAAATCTTGGGCAAACTGCGCCCAATCAACATCAGGGTAAGCAACGCTATGGGCATTATAATTGCCGACCGCGCCATTGATTTTGCCCAGCAACTCAACCGCTTGAAGTTGCGCCAACTGGCGTTGCATACGTGCCGCGACATTGGCAAATTCCTTACCCACCGTCGTCGGTGTCGCCGATTGCCCGTGCGTACGCGATAGCATCGGTTGTCCGGCAGTATCGTTGGCAATGGTTTTAATGGCGTTAATACAGTCGCTAATTTGCGCGGCGATGATCTCGCGGCCTGCTTTCAACATCAAGGCATAAGACAGATTGTTGATGTCTTCGGACGTGCAGGCAAAATGGATAAATTCGCTGACTTTCTCCAATTCGGCGCATCCGGCAATTTTTTCCTTCAATAAATATTCGACCGCTTTCACGTCATGGTTGGTGGTCTTTTCAATAGCCTTGACGCGTTGTGCATCAGTTTCTGAAAATTGCCCGACGATGCCATCCAACAAACTATCTGCTGCTGCGCTAAATGGGCTGACTTCTGTAATCGCAGGGTGTTTCGCCAAAGCCTGCAACCAGCGTACTTCCACTTCCACGCGATAGCGGATCAGCCCGTATTCGCTGAACACCGGACGCAGTTTTTCGACTTTGTCGGCATAGCGGCCATCAATAGGGGAAATGGCGGTAAGAGCAAAATTAGTCATGTTTGATTGTCCTGAAAGTAATGTCTTAAAACTATTTAAAAATTAGGTGGTTATTGTACGTTATCGTAGCGGTGGGCTAGCACAACCTGCGTCATCGACAACAAAACGTTGTGCCAATTTGGCCCATTCATCGGCGTATTGCGCATCCAATTGGGCGTTCAAATCGGCATCATCAATACAGATACGTCCATCCGAGCCTTCAAAAACCATTTTTTCCACCAATAGGTTCACCAACCGCTTAGTCTCTTGGGGCGTGAGCAATTCCTGGCAACGCATGACCACATCCAAGCCTTTCCGCGTCAAAGACGGTCTGACCACACTGTCAGAACCTATCATCTGCGCACCCACAGGCACTGCCAACAAGGCCGACAAAATATCCGGGGCAAAGCTGCGGAACTGTTCATAAGGCCAAAGTTTGAGCGGCCCTAACTCCGATTCAATGGCATCCACAGTATCCAGCCACGAATTGCCCGTGAGATTAAGCTGTTCAAGATAACGGTCAAAAGGCTTGATCGGCCCATGCCTGAGCGTCTCGGCATAAGCGGACGGGTAAAACTCACGGAAATTGCGTATGGACATAAAGGTTTGCACCTCACACCCGGCAAAAATCGCCGCCAGATGCACCATGCGCCCGGCCAAGCCTGGATAAAGCTCACCTTTGTTGCTTAATGAAGCCAACGAACCCAATAAATTTTCTTCGGAAAGCACCAATAACCGGGTCTTTTCCAAATCAAAACCAGAGGCAACGATGTCCGCTTCCAAAATGGCACGTATTTTTTGCACGGCAGCAGCAGGATTATCGGCCTTACCGTTCGCCAACTCCCAAAAACACGGCGTAAATTGTTTACGCAAGGTGCTCAACGGAATGTAAGCGATCTGGTTTTCCTGTAAAAACGCCTGATGTTGGCTTAGCCAATTTTGGATAAACGTGGTGGCGGTCTTATGCGCCCCTAAATGGATATGTACGCGAAAATGGAAGGCCATGACCAAAAAGCTTATTGCCTGACGAATGATGCAAAATTCCGTGATTATAACAAAGCTGTTAAACTACGCGCTTTTTTAGCGCATCCGCCGGCGTAAACCTCCATGAAAAAAATCCTGATTGCTGACAAACTGGCCCCCGCAGGTATTGATTATCTCCAAGCACAACCAGGCATCGCCATTGACATCCGTATCGGCCTGACCGAAGACGCGTTGTGCCGCATTATTGGCGATTACGATGCCTTATTGATCCGCAGCGACACGCAAGTCACCCCGGCGGTGCTGTATTCGGCAGTCAACCTTAAGCTCATCGGCAGGGCCGGCATCGGTGTGGACAATGTGGACATCCCGCTGGCCACTGAATTGGGCATCATCGTCATGAACACGCCCGATGCCAACGCCACCACCACTGCTGAATTGGCGATCGCGCACCTAATGTCCTTAAGCCGCCACTTGCCCGCCGCCGACCGTAGCGTCCGCACAGGCGACTGGGATCGTGCCCGCCTCATGGGAACGGAAGTCGCCCACAAAACCCTCGCCATTTTAGGCTTTGGCACAATAGGCCGGATTATCTCGCAACGGGCGTTGGGCCTGAAAATGGAAGCGATTGCTTATGACCCGTTTGTCGCCCCGGAAATTTTTACCGAATACGGCGTGGAAGCGGTGAGTTTTGAGGAACTGCTTGGCCGCGCCGATTATTTGACCCTGCATTGCCCACTGATTGAAAAGACCCACCACATCATTGGCAGCAAACAACTGGCGATGATGAAAAAATCTGCCATGGTCATCAATTGCGCCCGTGGCGGCCTGATTGATGAAACCGCTTTGTACGAGGCTTTAAAAGCCGGAAAAATCGCAGGGGCGGCATTGGATGTGTTCGAACACGAACCGCCGACAGGCTCGCCCTTACTGGAATTGGACAACACGGTCTTCACGCCGCATTTAGGCGCATCAACCACCGAAGCACAAGTGGCCGTGAGTATCGAGATTGCCCGGCAAGCCGTCACTTTCCTGAAAACCGGGGAAGCCGTCAATGCCCTAAACCTACCCCGGCTATCTGCGGAAGAAATCAAAAAATCCAGCAAATTTATCAACTTGGCAGGCATTTTGGGCAAAGTGCTGGTCGGTTTGGCATCGCAACCGCTCCAGAAAATCGAAGTGGCGACGTTTGGCCGGGTGGCGGACATTGGCGTGCGGCCTATTTCCATTGCCGCGTTGATTGGCTTATTAAGCGAACAAACCAGCACCCCGGTCAACCGTGTCAACGCCGAAAACCTCGCCAAACGCCAAGGCATTGCGCTCGTGGAATCAGTCACGCAAGAATCGCGTGATTACATCTCCTTAATTAAAATCACAGGCTTTTGCAGCGGCCAAACCATCAGCGTGTCAGGCGCATTATTGGGAGGCCGCCAGCCACGTCTGGTGTGCATCAATAATTTCGACATCGAAGTCGTCCCCGAAGGCACATTATTGTTCACGCGCCATCATGACAAACCCGGCGTGATTTCCGCCATCAGCGCCGTGTTAGGGAATGCCAACATCAACATCACCCGTATGCAAGTGAGCATTGCCGACAAAAAACAAGAAGCGATGGCAGTCATCAGCGTTTCCGAACCCGTGGACGAAACCATCCTGCAACAACTGGCCGACCTCGACCCTGTCCACAAAGTCACCCAAATCAACCTATGACAACAGCGGGAAGGAGCGCGGGCATCCTGCCCGCAATTGGCGGGCAGGATGCCCGCGCTCCTTCCCCTTCCCACTAACACCCAAAAATTGGATCGTTCAGAGTATATGAATTTCGACATCATCTGTTTTGACTGCGACAGCACCTTAAGCCACATCGAAGGCATCGACGAACTCGCCAAACGCGTCGGTTTGGGTGATGCGATGGCCAAGCTCACCGATGCCGCCATGAACGGTGAAGTGCCGTTGGAAGCCGTGTACGGGCAACGCCTGTCGCTCATCCGGCCTGACCGCGCCAATATCGGCTGGGTGGCGGATGAATATATCGCCAAACAAGTTGATGGGGCGTTAGCGGTGTTCACCCAATTGCTGGAGCAGGGCAAACAAGTCCATATCATCAGCGGAGGCTTGCGCCCTGCCCTGTTGCCGCTGGCCCGACATTTGGGTTTGCCTGATTCCCACGTCCACGCCGTCGATGTTTATTTTCATGACGATGGCAGTTACCGCGATTATGAACAAGATTCGCCACTGGCCAGAAACGGCGGCAAAGCCGAGGTTTGCGCCCAATTGCGAACCAATGGCGAAACGATGGCCATGATCGGCGACGGCAAAACCGATATGGAGGCCAAACAGGCGGGCGCTTACACGATTGGTTTTGGCGGGGTCGTTGACCGTGCTATTGTCAGGGAATTGGCGGATGCCTATGTCGCAGCCAGCGATTTGACCGCCGTGTTGCCTTATCTCCAATAATTCCAAACACCGCGCCGCAAACCGTGGCGCGGCTTTCTTAACTATCCATCAACCGTTAACTGTTCTGTTAGAAAAATACCATGGCCGGACATAGCAAATGGGCTAATATCAAACACCGCAAAGCCGGGCAAGATGCCAAGCGCGGGAAAATTTTCACCAAACTGTTGCGCGAGATCACAGTCGCGGTCAAAACCTCAGGGCCTGACCCCGCCAGCAATCCGTCACTGCGCACCGCCATAGACAAGGCCTTGAGCGCGAACATGCGCCGCGACACCATCGACAACACCATCAAAAAAGCGTCCGGCGCACAAGAAGGTGTGAATTACGAAGCCATCCGTTATGAAGGCTACGGCCCTGGCGGCACGGCGGTGATGGTCGATTGTCTGACCGACAACCGCAACCGCACCGTCAGCGAAGTGCGCCATGCCTTCACCAAAGCGGGCGGCAACTTGGGCACGGACGGCTCGGTGGCTTATTTGTTCAACAAACAAGGCATACTGAGCTACGCACCCGGCGTGGATGAAGACGCGCTGATGGAAGCGGCTTTAGAAGCCGGAGCCGATGACGTGGCCAGCAACGAAGACGGCTCGGCTGATGTTATCACCTCACCTGAAAGCTACTTAGCCGTCAAAGAAACCTTGGTCGCCGCAGGTTTTACGCCTGACAACGCCGAAGTGACCATGCAAGCGGCCACCAGCGTGGCTTTAGATGCCGAAACCGCCGAGAAAATGCTCAAACTCATTGACCGTCTGGAAGATTTGGATGATGTGCAAAATGTCTATTCCAACGCGGACATCAGCGAGGAGATTATGCAAGGCTTGGAATAATCAGAAATAGGCGGTCAGCAAGCGCAACCTTTACAAATCATCCGGCGTGTGCCGCAACCTTAGCGTTTTGACTTAAAAAACTATCTTAAATGAGAATCCTAGGCATAGACCCTGGCTCCCGGCTGACCGGTTACGGCATTATCGAACACGGGCCACGCGGCTACCGCTATGTCGCCAGCGGCTGCATACGCATCAGCGCGGATCATTTTCCTGACCGCCTGAAACAAATTTTTGACGGCATCCGCCAAATTACTGAACAATATCAGCCTGAACAAATGGCGATAGAACAAGTCTTTATGCACAAAAACGCCGATTCGGCCTTAAAATTGGGGCAAGCACGTGGCGCGGCAATTTGCGCAGTGCAAAGCTTAGGTTTGCCCGTGTTTGAATACGCGGCGCGGCAAGTCAAACAGGCCATCGCCGGAAAAGGCAACGCCGACAAACTACAAGTGCAACACATGGTCAAAATATTGCTTAACATTCAAGGCGAACTACAGATTGATGCCAGCGACGCGCTAGGCATCAGCATCTGCCATGCCCATTATCAACAGACGGCCCAGCGCCTGACACAAGGCTACTCATGATCGGTTTTTTGCGCGGCAAATTGGTGCACAAAGCGCCGCCACAACTCGTATTGGACGTGCAAGGTGTCGGTTATGAAATCGAAGCCCCGATGACGACCTTCTATGACTTGCCGTTGACGGGCGTGGACATCACCCTGTACACCCATTTGGTGATACGCGAAGACGCGCATAGCTTGTTTGGTTTTTTAAAAGAATCTGACCGCGCTATGTTCAGGACGCTGATTAAAGTCAACGGCGTCGGCCCCAAATTGGCGTTGACTATTTTATCCGGGCAAAGCGCGGAAGAATTCCACCGCTGCATCCAGAATAATGACACCCAAGCCTTGGTGCGTTTACCCGGTGTCGGCAAAAAGACCGCCGAACGCTTAGTGATTGAAATGCGCGACCGGCTGCCTGATTTGGCGCAAGACAGTTCACAGACTGTCCCGCAAACAACACCCGTAGCCAGCCATCCCAAACAAGAAGCCATCGGAGCATTGTGTTCGCTAGGTTACAAACCTGCCGATGCCAGCCGCATGGTGCAAGCCGTCAATAGCGAAGGCAAATCCTGTGAAGACATTATCCGTTTGGCCTTGCAAGGCACACTGAAATGATTGAAAGCGACCGCATCATCACAGCGACAGGACGTATTGACGAAGAGCGTCAAGACCGCGCCATCCGCCCGAAACGCCTCTCCGAATACGTCGGGCAAAAAGAGCTGTGTGCGCAAATGGACATTTTTATCCAAGCCGCCACGGCACGGAAAGAAGCCTTGGATCATGTCCTGATCTTTGGCCCCCCAGGCTTGGGCAAAACCACCTTGGCCAATATAATCGCCGTGGAAATGTGTGTTAACATTCGCCAAACGTCCGGGCCGGTACTGGAAAAAGCCGGGGATTTGGCGGCCTTATTGACCAATCTTGAAGCCCATGACGTATTGTTCATTGACGAAATCCACCGTTTAAGCCCCGCCGTTGAAGAAATTTTGTACCCGGCCATGGAAGACTACCAACTGGATTTGATGATCGGCGAAGGCCCTGCCGCCCGCTCCATTAAGCTGGATTTGCCGCCTTTCACCTTAGTGGGTGCGACCACCCGTGCTGGCCTGCTGACTTCGCCGTTGCGTGACCGTTTTGGGATTGTCCAACGCCTGGAGTTTTACACGCTGGACGAACTGACCAGCATCATTATGCGCTCAGCAAAAGTGTTAGGCATCAGTATGGAACCCCAAGGCGCCTTTGAAGTCGCCCGCCGTTCACGCGGCACGCCACGCATCGCCAACCGCCTGTTACGCCGGGTGCGCGACTACGCCGAAGTCAAAAGCAACGGCATCATCACTGAACACGTCGCGATGCAAGCCTTGGACATGTTAAAAGTGGACAGCAACGGCTTTGATGCGCTAGACCGCAAGCTATTATTGACGATGATCGAAAACTTCGCAGGCGGCCCGGTGGGTCTGGACACGCTAGCCGCCGCGATTAGCGAAGAACGCGGCACGATTGAAGATGTCCTGGAACCTTACCTGATGCAACAAGGCTTTATTATGCGCACCCCGCGTGGCCGGGTCGTGACCCAACATGCCTACAATCATTTTGGTTTGTCCGTGCCTAAAAGCTTCGGCATTTCCTCCGATATTTTTGAGTGATGGCTTAATGGACAACTCGCCTTTTGTCTGGCCTATCCGGGTCTATTACGAAGACACCGATGCGGGTGGCGTGGTATTTTATGCCAACTACCTGAAATTTTTTGAACGCGCCCGCACCGAAATGCTTAGGGACATGGGCCATGAGCAAGATGACCTGCTCAACCGCGAAGGCATTATTTTTGTCGTGCGTTCGGTGCAGGTTGACTATTTGAGCCCTGCCCGTTTTAATGAGCTTCTTCAAGTCAGCGCCGAGGTCATCCAGGCGAAAAAAGCCAGCCTGACTTTTGCCCAAACCGTCTTGCGTGGCGATGATGTCTTGGCAACAGGCCATATCCGCATTGCCTGCCTAAATGCCGGCACCATGCGCCCCACCGTTATTCCCCACTATTTATTAGAGCAGTTAAAGAATGAACACTGATTTATCCATTTTTCATCTGGTCACAGAAGCCAGTTTTGTCGTGCAGTTTGTCATGCTGATTTTGGCGACCGCCTCATTGGCTTCTTGGACTTTTATTTTCACCAAACGCAAAGAACTGAACCGGGCGGTGCAGATTACCGATGAATTTGAAGAACAGTTTTGGTCAGGGATCGCCCTCGCCGACCTCTACCGCAAATTGTCGGCAAAAGATTTTGAACCGGAAGGCATCGAAAAAATCTTCCTGGCTGGCTACAAAGAATTTTCCAGAATGCGCCAAAGCGGCAATGTCGAGCCGATGGTACAAGTCGAAAGCGCCCAACGTGCCATGCGCATCGAATTGTCGCGCGAACTGGAACGGCTGGATGAGCATTTGTCTTTCCTTGCCACCGTTGGCTCCATCAGCCCTTATATTGGTCTGTTCGGTACAGTCTGGGGCATCATGAACTCATTTATGTCCTTAGGCAGCGTCAAACAAGCCACATTGGCGCAAGTCGCACCCGGTATCGCCGAGGCTCTGATCGCCACCGCGATAGGTTTGTTCGCGGCGATTCCTGCGGTCATCTCCTACAACCGCTTTTCCACCCGTTTGGATCGGCTCACCAGCCGCTACGAATTGTTTGTGGAAGAATTTGTCGTGTTATTGCAAAGGCAGGCACACAGCAAATGAGTAAGTTCAGCAAAAAAAATGGCCGCCGCAAACCCATGGCGGAAATCAATGTCGTCCCCTATATTGACGTGACCTTGGTGTTGCTGATCATTTTTATGGTCACCACGCCCATGTTACAAACTGGCGTGGAAGTTGATTTGCCGGAAGCAGAATCCAAAACCGTCGAAACCACCGATAATCCGCCCATCATCATTTCCATCGAAAAATCCGGCCAGCACTACATTAAGATTGATGACCGCGATAATGAACCGGTCGCTCCCGAAGACATCAAAGACCAAGTGATCGCCGCACTCGCCCAAAAACCCGGCACTCAGGTCTACATCAGCGCCGACAAAAGCGTCGAATATGGCGCGGTCATCACTGTCATGGCCGACCTGAAAAATGCCGGAGTCGATAAAGTAGGGTTCAGCACCAAAGCGAAGCCAGAAGACCAATAAGTTAAATGGATAGTCAACGACGCTATTTACGCGCCTTCCTGCTGGCATTAGCCTTACACCTTGTATTGCTCATGCTCTTTGCCCTCAGTGCGCTGATAAAACCCCAACGCTCGGAACTGGCCCAACCAGACCCGGAGATCATCCACGCCACCATGTTTGACGCGGCTGAAATCGAAGCCCAAGAGCAAGCCTTAAACGCCGCCAAAGCTGCCGAACAACAGACCCAGCAGGAAGCGACCCAAGAAGCTCAAGCCAAGGCCGAAGCCGCTGAAAAGGCCAAAGAGGAAAAGGCCGATAAAGCCAAGGCCGAAGCCGCCGAAAAGGCCAAAGAGGAAAAGGCAGAGAAAGCCAAGGCCGAAGCCGCCGAAAAGGCGAAAGAGGAAAAGGCAGAGAAAGCCAAGGCCGAAGCCGCCGAAAAGGCCAAAGAGGAAAAGGCCGATAAAGCCAAGGCCGAAGCCGCCGAAAAGGCCAAAGAGGAAAAGGCCGAGAAAGCCAAGGCAGAAGCCGCTGAAAAGG
>CAYUQV010000010.1:5304-5394 GCA_964446885.1 uncultured Methylocucumis sp. | reverse complement strand
CCGCTGAAAAGGCCAAAGAGGAAAAGGCCGAGAAAGCCAAGGCAGAAGCCGCTGAGAAGGCGAAAGCGGAGAAAGCCGAAGCTGCCGCCA
>CAYUQV010000010.1:0-5204 GCA_964446885.1 uncultured Methylocucumis sp. | reverse complement strand
AAGCCAAGGCCGAAGCCGCTGAGAAGGCGAAAGCGGAGAAAGCCGAAGCTGCCGCCAAAGCCAAGGCCGAAGCCGCTGAGAAGGCGAAAGCGGAGAAAGCCGAAGCTGCCGCAAAGGCCAAGGCCGAAGCCGCTGAGAAGGCGAAAGCGGAGAAAGCCGAAGCTGCCGCAAAGGCCAAGGCCGAAGCCGCCGAAAAGGCGAAAGCCGAAGCTGCCGCAAAGGCCAAGGCGGAAGCCGCTGAAAAGGCGAAAGCCGAAGCTGCCGCAGCTGCTGCGGCCAAAGCCAAAGCCGAAGCGGATGCCAAAGCAAAAGCTGAGGCCGCAGCAAAAGCCAAAGCCGAATTGGCGGCGTTGATTAAGCAACTCCAACGTAAAGTGGAACAAAGTTGGATACGCCCACCCGACGCTTCAGAAGGTTTGCATTGCACCCTCCAAGTCCGGTTAAGCCCTGACGGAACGGTATTGGATGCAGAAATCATTTCCAGCAGTGGCGATGAGATGTTCGACAATTCCGCAATTAACGCGGTAAACCGGGCATCGCCATTACCCGTACCGAAAGATAAGGAGCTGTTTGCAAAAGAATTTAGGCCACTTAAATTTAAATTTAACCCCAGGTAATAAGGATTTAAGCCCATTCCACGCATTTTCAACAAACTATCACAGCGCGGCGGCACTCCCCCTTCTGCCGCGCCCACCTGTCATTAAACAGGCACTTGACCGCCAAATTTTGAATATAGAGGTAACCCTATGGTTTTACTTAGAAAAATTTTATTGATTGGCTTATGCCTAGGCATTTCCAATAGCTACGCGGCACTGACCATTGAAGTGACCCAAGGCACTGAAAGCGCGTTACCTGTCGCTATCGTCCCATTTGCCTCAAATGCCGCACCAGTGGACATCAGCGCGATAGTCAACGCGGATTTGGAACGCAGCGGTTATTTTAAAATGATGGCGCAACACGCCATGCCTAGCCGTCCCAGCACGGCTTCCGAAGTCAACTACAAAGAATGGCAATCCCTTGGGCAAAATTACATGGCCGTAGGCCGCGTCAACCCAAACGGTGGCCAATACGAAGTCCAATTCCAATTGTTGGATGTGTTCAAAGGCGGGCAATTGCTAGGCTATAAAATGGCCTCGTCACCGAATGACCTGCGCCGTACCGCCCACCATATCAGCGATTTGATCTTTGAAAAACTGACGGGCAAAAAAGGCGTTTTTAGCGGACGTATTGCTTATATCACCACCAGCGGCAAACAAAACCAACAACTACAAGTCGCCGATGCCGATGGTTTTAACCCGCAAACCATCGCCTCATCACCCGAACCCTTGATGTCACCCGCGTGGTCACCTGACGGCAAGCGCATTGCCTACGTTTCTTTTGAACGGAAAACGGCCGCAATATACGTCCAAACCCTAGCCACCGGGCAACGCGAACGGGTCGCCGAATTTCCAGGCATCAATGGCGCACCATCCTGGTCGCCCGATGGTTCGCGCTTGGCATTGACCCTATCCAAAGATGGTAGCCCCGACATTTTCGTGCTGAGCTTAGGTTCGCGCTCTTTGACCAAACTGTCCAAAAGCAACGCGATTGACACCGAACCAGTCTGGTCACCCGATGGCAGCGCAGTCGTGTTCACTTCTGACCGGGGCGGCAAACCCCAGTTGTACATGGTTTCCAGTCAAGGCGGCAACGAAAAACGCATCACCTTTTCCGGTGACTACAACGCCCGCGCCAGCTTCTCACCTGATGGCCGCAGCCTCGCTATGGTACATGGCAATGGCGGCAGCTACCGCATCGCCGTCATGGATATGGCAAGCCGGGGCATCAGTGTGCTGACATCCGGGCCTTCTGACGAATCGCCCAGTTTTGCCCCTAACGGCAGCATGATTTTGTATGCCTCCAAAAAAGGCCGCTCAGGTTTCTTATCGGCGGTGTCAGTTGATGGTAAAATGCAACAAAAACTTGAGTTTACCAACGGCGAAGTGCGCGAACCGGCTTGGTCGCCCCAGTAGTCCGGCAGCAAATACAAGAAGCGGCAAAAGCCTGAATCAACAAGCCGCTTCCGTCCCTGACTTATCCACTTTATCGAATTTTTTTCATTTATATCTGGAACAACATCATGAAATTACATAAAACCCTTTTAATCATGGCGATTAGCACACTGCTTTTGAGCGCATGTGCCGATACCGAAGAAAAAGATGCCAGCTTGCTGGACGGTGCTGGAGCGGGTAACGGCATCGGTGATGCCTCCACAAACGGACTTAATAATGGCATGGGCATGAACGGCTCAGAAATGGGCGGTTCCGGTATGTACGGTTCCGGGGATGGCGCCAGCAGCTTAGGGCCTGAATTCAGTGACCCGAACAACCCGCTGTCCAAACGCACCGTCTACTTCATGCTCGACAGTTTCCAAGTCCAACAAGACTTCGTTCCGGTCATTGCCGCACATTCCCAATATTTATTGGCCAACCCTTCCCAACACATTACCCTGGAAGGCCACGGTGACGAACGCGGCTCACGCGAATACAACATCGCCCTAGGTGAGCAACGCGCCAAATCGGTCGCCAGCCTGATGAAAATCCAAGGCGTGTCTGACAGCCAAATCAACATCGTCAGTTATGGTGAAGAAAAACCCGCCGCCTTAGGCAGTGATGAAGCGGCTTGGGAACTGAACCGCCGTGTGGAAATCAACTATCAGGGCCGCTAAATGAACAAACGCCTCGTTATTTTGTTGGGCGCGTATTGTGGGCTAACCGCCAACGCTTACGCCCTGCCCGAAGTGATCGACAATTCCGCGTATCCGCCCTCCGCGATACCCGGAAACAATATCCCCGCTTCGCCATCCACCAATTCACTTATGGAAATGACGGGGCGTTTGGAACAATTGCAAACCGAAGTGCAACAACTGACCGGAAAAGTCGAAGAACAAGCCAACACGATTGCTGAACTCAAAAAACAGCAAAAAGCCCGTTTGGCAGACCTTGAAGACCGTTTACAAACCATTGAAAACAAATCTTCTGCCGTTGCTGATGGCGGTACGGCAGCACCAGCCGAAGCCTCCGCCGAAGCCAAACCTGACGCGGTAGCCGAAACGGCCTCACCAGCCGCCGCCGTTGCCGCCGCTGAGGCCAGCAACAACGCACCGCCAGCGGCGACAGCGGCCCCAACCCCTGCTCCGGCCACACCCAAACCCAAAGTGTCAGAAGCAGAAGACAAAGACTACAAAGCCGCCTACCTGGCCTTACGGAGCGGCCATACCGACGACTCTATCGCCGCGTTTAAAAATTATCTGGACACTTACCCCAATAGCGGCTTGGCGAGCAATGCCCAATATTGGCTAGGTGAAGCGTACTTGGTCAACAAAAATACTGACACCGCCAAACAAGCCTTCAACACCGTGCTGGAAAAATATCCGAACAGCTCAAAACAGCCCGATGCCCTGCTGATGCTCGGAAAAATTGAACTGGAACAAAAAAACAACGACAAGGCGCGTGACTATTTCAACCAAGTCACCGCCAAATATCCCAACACCGTTGCAGGCCGTTCAGCCGCCAAAAAATTGCTGATGCTTGATGGCGGTCACTAGCCTTGAATCCATCCTTACGCATCACTGAAATTTTTTATTCGTTACAAGGTGAAGCCAACACCGTTGGCTTGCCCACCGTTTTCGTGCGCCTGACGGGTTGCCCGTTGCGTTGCACCTATTGCGACACGGCCTATGCCTTTACAGGCGGAAAAAAAATGGCTTTGGAGGACATCCTCGCCGAAGTCGCCAGTTATGGTTGCCACCATGTCACCGTCACGGGCGGCGAACCGTTGGCACAAGCCACTTGCCATGACTTGCTGCGCGGTCTGGCCGATCAAGGCCATCATGTTTCGCTGGAAACCAGCGGCGCAATAGATGTTTCAGGTGTAGACCCGCGCATCATCAAAGTCATGGACTTAAAAACCCCAAGTTCCGGTGAATTGGCCAAAAACCTCTACGGCAACATCGCCCACCTGACCGCCCAAGACCAAGTTAAATTCGTCATCGGCGATGATGAAGACTATCAATGGGCGAAAGCCATCATGGCAGAACAGGGCTTGGCACAACGCTGCCAACTGCTGTTCTCACCCATTGCCGGGCAACAAGACCCCACGGAACTGGCGGAAAAAATTCTCCGTGACCGCCTGCCCGTGCGTTTTCAAATCCAACTCCATAAACTGCTTTGGCAAGATGCCCAAGGCAAATGACCACTTATGCAAAAACACGCTATTGTCCTGCTATCCGGCGGGCTTGATTCCATCACCGCGTTGGCGATTGCCAAACAACAAGGCTTTGCCTGCTACGCCCTAAGCTTTAACTACGGCCAACGGCATAACGCCGAACTGGTCGCCGCCAGCCAAATCGCCAAAGACTACCAAGCCGTCGAACATAAAACCATCCACTTAGGTTTGGATGCGATAGGAGGCTCAGCCCTCACCGACACACACATTGCCGTACCCGACACAGCCCAAGAAGGCATCCCGGTCACTTACGTCCCGGCCCGCAACACCATTTTCCTGTCTTTTGCTTTAGGCTGGGCCGAAGTGCTGGGCTTGCAGGACATTTTTATTGGCGTGAACGCCGTTGATTATTCAGGCTACCCCGATTGCCGCCCGGAATTTATCAACGCCTTCCAACAACTGGCTAACTTGGCCACCAAAGCTGGCGTAGAAGGCCACACCATCACCATCCACACGCCCCTAATCGCCTTAAGCAAAGCCGACATCATCAAACAAGGCACAGCCCTAGGCGTTGACTACAGCCGCACCGTTTCCTGCTACAGCGCCGATCCCCAAGGCCGCGCCTGCGGTGTCTGCGATGCCTGCCGCCTCAGAAAAATAGGCTTCCAAGAAGCAAAAATTACCGATCCAACAAATTATCAATAAAAAAGTGTTGCAAAACCAAAAAACATCACTATAATAGGCATTCTTTGTCGGGTCGCTAGCTCAGCCGGTAGAGCACCGCACTTTTAATGCGATGGTCATGCGTTCGAATCGCATGCGACCCACCATTTAACTCCTTGAGTTAATTAGCTTTTTAAGGATAAAAAAGCTTTGGTAACTGTGTACTAAATCATCGACTACAGTGATTTTAATAGTAGTCTTGTTTTATTACCCTCAGCATGAGGATACACAGATGCTAAATTTCCACATCATCAAAGTTGACCTAAAGAACGGCG
>CAYUQV010000009.1:0-83475 GCA_964446885.1 uncultured Methylocucumis sp. | reverse complement strand
CGTCGGGCTCATAACCCGAAGGTCGTAGGTTCAAATCCTGCCCCCGCTACCAGAAATCAAAAAGCCCCATTTTGGGGTTTTTTACTTTTAGGGCTTCGGTCATCGGAAGCTGACAATCGGTTGTTAATGGAAGAGCCTTTGGCTCTTTTTTTTTGTGTGCAAGTAAGCGAGGAAAAAATGAAACAGGCTCCTGAGCATTTGGTCAACTTGATCGAGCCAGTTGTTGAAGGTTTAGGCTATGAATGTGTCGGTATAGACTACCATCCGCACCCTAAACACGGTCTGTTACGCATTTATATTGACAGTGAAAACGGCATTTTGGTGGAGGATTGCAGCAAAGTCAGCCATCAGGTCAGCGGTGTGTTGGATGTCGAAGACCCTATTCCTGGCAATTATCAATTGGAAATCTCTTCTCCGGGTGATGACCGTCCATTTTTTAAAGTCAGCCAGTTTGAACGCTACATCGGCCAGACAGTGCTGGTCAATTTGTTCAAACCCATAGAAAATCGTAGAAAAATCAAGGGGACAATTGAAAAAGTCGCCGATGATGTCATTTCGCTTATGGAAGGCGGACAGATTTTCGACGTGCCATTCAGTGCCATGAGTAAGGCGCGTCTGGTACCTGATTACAGTACATTTAACCCAAGCATCGAAAAAGGAGCTCGAAGTGGCAAATAAAGAAATTTTATTGGTGGTGGAGGTCTTCTCCAACGAAAAGGAAATTGACAAGGAAATCGTTTTCCAAGCGATTGAATCGGCTTTGGAAGTTGCCACGATCAAGCGTAATGTAAACGCCATTAAGGCACGGGTCGCTATTGACCGCAAAACAGGCGATTACAAAACGTTCCGGCAATGGGAAGTGGTCGCCCCAAATCCTGCGTGTGCAGGCGATGTGGAATTTCCAACCACCCAGGTGTTGTTGGAAGTGGCGCAAATGGATGACCCGGATATTCAAGTGGGTGATATGGTTGAAGAAGAAATCGAATCAGTCGATTTTGGCCGTATTGCCGCGCAACACGCCAAACAAGCCATTATCCAAAAAGTCCGCGAAGCGGAGCGTAAAAAAATTGTCGATGCCTACCATTCCCGTATTGGTGAATTGGTTACCGGAATCGTCAAACGCATAGAAAAAGGCAGTGTGTTTTTGGATTTGGGCGGCCATGTCGAAGCGTTCATCGCTAAAGAAGACATGATTCCCCGTGAAGCTGTCCGCATCGGCGACCGCGTCAGAGGATACCTGAAAGACGTGCGTTTGGAGCAACGTGGCCCGCAATTGTTTGTCAGCCGCACCGATCCTGAATTATTGATTGCCTTATTCCGTTTGGAAGTGCCAGAAATCGCCGAAGGCACCATTTCTATCATGGGTGCTGCCCGTGATCCTGGCTCACGCGCCAAATTGGCGGTCAAAAGCAATGACCCGCGCTTGGATCCTGTCGGCTCTTGTGTCGGCATGAGGGGCGCACGGGTGCAATCGGTCACCAACGAATTGGCAGGCGAGCGAGTGGACATTATTTTGTGGCATCCTAGCGAAGCCCAATTTGTCATCAACGCCATGTCGCCGGCAGAAATCCAGTCTATTATTGTTGATGAAGACAAACACAGTATGGATTTGGCGGTAGGCTCAGAAAACCTGTCGCAAGCGATAGGGCGGGGCGGTCAAAACGTCCGTTTGGCCTCACAATTGACGGGTTGGGAATTGAACGTCATTGACGCATCCAAAGCTGAACTGAACAGCGAAGCCGAAATTTCCAAAGTCAAACAGTTGTTTATGGAACAATTGGATATTGATGATGACATCGCCTTGATTTTGGCGGAAGTGGGTTTCAACACTGTCGAAGAAATTGCCTATGTGCCTGTCAGTGAAATGCTCGACATCGAAGGTTTTGATGAAGAATTGGTTGAAGAGCTGAAAAGCCGCGCCAAAGATGCCTTGTTGATTAGTGCGATTGCGATGGAAGAAACCAGGGAAACGGCGCATCCGGCAGAAGACTTATTGGCAATGGATGGTATGGATGACGATTTGGCTTATGAATTGGCAAGCCAAGGCATTATCACCATGGATGATTTGGCAGAACAGTCAATAGATGATTTGTTGAATTTTTCAGGTATAACAGAGGAACGGGCGGCTGCATTGATTATGAAGGCCCGTGAGCCTTGGTTTGCCGAGGCACAGAGCGAGTAAAAGGGGGAGCACATGAGCGATAAAACAGTACGGCAGTTAGCAGAGGTAGTCAAAATACCTTTGGAACGATTATTGGAACAATTGAAAGAAGCAGGATTATCTGCCAGCTCCCCTGATGATGTCATCAGTGAAGATGAAAAAATGCAATTGCTTGGGCATTTGCGCAAGCGACATGGCAAACCAGAAGACAAAACAGGCGCGTCGCCGCGCCGGGTCACGCTGGAACGCCGCAAAGTGATGGAAATCAAACAAGCCACTGCCCCCGGCAGTTCGGCCAAGACCATCAGTGTTGAAGTCCGTAAAAAGAAAACCTACATTAAACGGCCTGAAACCGTTGAAGGGGAAAACGCGCCTGCACCGATTGAGCCACCTAAACAGGCCCAGGTTGAAGAAATGCCTGTAGTGGCAACACAACCGCCCGTTGCACCGGCTCCTATTCCAGAACCGATTAAGGAAGAGGTGGTTCCCGCTGACAAAAGCGTTGAAACGGTAGCCCAAGCTTCCGTTGAAGGACATGTTGAACCAGATGCCAAATCGCAAGTGGAAGCTATCGCGGCTGTTGATGTTGTTGCCGTTGAGCCTACTACTATTGCAGTTGTTCAGAAAACGGCTGAGCCAGAATTTATAGATGAAATTGATCCAGAAGAGAAATTTTCTACGATCAAAATTAAAGACGATAAAAAAGTTAAGCAAGACAAACCGATCAAAGCTAAAGAGTCTGACGAAGTCAGGAAAAAACAGCAGGAAAAAGAACGTCGCCTTGAAGAGTCCATCAAGAAAAACGCCGAGAAAGTAAGGCAGCAAGCAGCCGCGAAACAACAAGAAATGTCTAAGAAAAAACAAGAAGAAGGTTCGTTGCGTACACCTGGCAAAGATGGCAAAAAAGGCAAGAAAAAGGGCAAACAAAATACCCGCGTCAATAACCCGTCCGAAAACCGCCATCAGTTTGAAATGCCGGTCGCGCCTATCGTGAAGGATGTCACCATCCCTGAGATGATTATCGTCTCGGATTTGGCGCAAAAAATGAGCGTCAAAGCGGCCTTGGTCATCAAGCATTTGATGAAGCTGGGCATTATGGCCACCATTAACCAAAGCATCGACCAAGAAACGGCGGCGATTTTGGTGGAAGACATGGGTCACAAAGCCATTTTGCAAAGCGATGACGACCTTGAACAAGAAATGCTCGCCGAGGTGCTGTCCGATGACAACCGTGCCGAATTGCCACGTGCACCTATTGTCACCATCATGGGCCACGTTGACCACGGTAAGACTTCATTGCTCGACTACATCCGTAAAACCCGCGTTGCCGCTGGCGAAGCGGGTGGCATTACCCAGCATATCGGTGCATACCAAGTCAAAACTGACCACGGTGCGGTCACTTTCCTAGATACTCCAGGCCATGCCGCGTTTACCGCCATGCGGGCGCGGGGTGCGGATGTCACTGACGTGGTCATTGTTGTGGTTGCAGCCGATGATGGCGTGATGCCGCAAACCAAAGAAGCTGTCGAACATGCCCGTGCCGCAAACGTGCCGATCATCGTCGCGATGAACAAAATCGACAAGCCCGAAGCTAATCCTGACCGCGTCATGCAGGAGTTGTCGAATATCAACGTCTTGGCTGAAGAGTGGGGCGGTGATGTCCAATTTCTAAAAATCTCTGCAAAGACGGGTGAAGGTATTGACGACTTGATTGAATCGCTGATTGTCCAAACCGAAATTCTCGAACTGAAAGCACCTATCGAAGGCGCGGCTTCAGGTATCGTCATTGAATCGCGTTTAGATAAAGGCCGTGGCGCAGTTGCTACGGTATTGATCCAAAAAGGTACTCTGGAAAATGGGCAAATGGTTTTGTGTGGCCACGAATATGGCCGCGTTCGCGCCATGTTCAACGAAAACGGCAAAGCCATCAAAGAAGCCGGTCCATCGGTTCCGGTCGAAATCTTAGGCTTGTCCGGTACGCCGAATGCGGGCGATGAATTCCTCGTGGTGCAAAACGAACGTGTTGCCAAAGACTTGGCGAAACACCGTGAAGACCGCAAGAAATTTAGCCGTCAAGCCGCGCAACAAGCATCTAAATTGGACGAAGTGTTCTCCCGCATGACCGCAGGTGAATTGGCCAGCGTCAACTTGGTGATCAAAACCGACGTACAAGGTAGTTTGGAAGCTTTACGCGGTTCTTTGGTCGCTTTGTCGAACGAAGAAGTCGAAGTGAAAGTCATTTTTGGCGGAGTCGGCGGCATCAACGAAGGCGATGTCAACTTGGCCTTGGCCTCTGGGGCTATCTTGATCGGCTTTAACGTCCGTGCCGATGCCACGTCCCGCCGCCTGATCGAAGAAAAAGGCGTGGATTTGCATTACTACAGCGTCATTTACGATGCCATTGATGAAGTCAAAAAATCCATCAGTGGTATGCTGGCCCCTGAAATCAAAGAGCATATTGTCGGCCTTGCCGAAGTCCGCGACGTGTTCCGCTCACCGAAATTTGGTGCGATTGCTGGTTGTATGGTCGTTGATGGTTACGTCAAACGTAACCTGCCCATCCGCGTCTTGCGTGACAACGTGGTTATTTTTGAAGGCCAGTTGGAATCGTTGCGCCGTTTCAAAGACGATGCCGCCGAAGTCAAAATGGGCATGGAATGTGGTATCGGCGTGAAGAACTACAACGACGTGCAGGCGGGCGACCAAATCGAAGTCTTTGAACGCACTGAAGTCAAACGGGTGTTGTAAGCATGGCAAATGAATATGGCCGCAAAGACCGGGTGTCCTCGCAAATGCAAAAAGAACTCTCGTTCATTATGCAACGCGAGGTCGATGACCCGCGCTTAGGGTTCGTCACTATCAACGAAGTCGAGGTCACGCGTGACCTCGCCGTCGCCAAAGTCTATTTCACCGTGTTGAACGCTGATGCCGCCGGGAAAAAAGCCAACCTGAAAGCACTCAACGAACTCGCGCCACAAATCCGCCACCTGCTTGCCAAACGGATGCGCCTGCGCCACATCGCCGAATTGCGTTTTTACTACGATGATTCGTTTGATACCGGGATGCGGGTGGCGGAGTTGTTGAGTGAAGTCAACAAGGCACAGCCTGAAGACGAAGTTTAGGTCTGTATCCAGAAGCCTTTCGCAGCAAAAAGTGCCAAGTGATTCATGAGCAAACGCACCTCAGGCCGTAACATCCACGGCATCATCCTATTGGACAAACGCTTGGGCGTGTCCTCCAACAAAGCCTTGCAAGAAGTCCGCCGCTTGTTCAATGCCAATAAAGCCGGGCATACCGGGGCTTTAGACCCGCTGGCCAGCGGTTTGCTGCCTTTGTGTTTTGGCGAGGCTACCAAAGTGTCGGCGATGATGCTGGATGATGACAAGCGTTATCAAGTTACCGTGCAATTGGGTGTGATGACCGATACTGGCGATGCCGAAGGTGTGGTCATTGACACCCAGCCTGTGCCGCCGTTGACGCTTACCGATATTGAAACAGGTTTACAGCAGTTTCGGGGCGACATCGAACAAGTGCCGCCGATGTATTCAGCCTTAAAGCATGAAGGCAAAAAGCTGTATGAGTTGGCCCGCGAAGGCAAAACGATTGAACGTAAAGCCCGTAGCATCCATATTTATGAATTGCTTTTGCTAGGGCGCACCGAAAGCCAACTGCATTTGGAAGTTGCGTGTTCAAAAGGCACGTATATCCGTTCTTTGGCAGAAGATTTAGGCCATGCCTTAGGCACTTGCGGTACAGTCACCGCCTTGCGCCGCGTGAAAGCCGGGCAATTTGCCATTGCCCAAGCGAAAACCTACGAGGAATTGGCGGCGATGGATGAGGCCAGTTTGTTTGCCGAGCTGTTACCTGTGGATTTGCCATTAGGTGGCATTCCGGCAGCCGGATTGTCCGATGCGCAAGCCGCTAGCATTGGTTTTGGCCAAGCTATCGTTTATCCAGATGCCGAACCCGGTGCTGTCCGTTTATATCATGGCAAGGTGTTTTTGGGGTTGGGCGAAAAGCTATTGGATGGTAAAATAGCTCCGAAAAAATTGTTTAATATGAATAGCTAAAAATGCGTACAAGCGCATTTTTACGTTACCCTTCCTGCGCTACACCCTATCGTGGCGCAGGATTTTTCCTAGGTCGCCTTATGGCGGCTTTATTTTTTACATTAATCTTATAGGGATTATCATCGTGCCATTTACAGCAGAACAAAAAAAAGCGGTTGTTGAAGCTTACCGTTTATCAGAAACCGACACCGGCTCCCCAGAAGTGCAAGTTGCCTTGTTGACCGCGCACATCACGCATTTGACACCGCATTTTGCCGAACATAAAAAAGACAACCATTCCCGCCGTGGTTTGTTGCGTATGGTCAACCAACGCCGCAAATTGTTGGATTATCTGAAAAACAAAGACATAAGCCGTTACCGTTCATTGATTGAACGTTTGGGTCTGCGTAAGTAAGACTGTATCCGGGGGCGCATAATGTGCGCCCCCATCCAAAACGCTACAACCTCAGTAAGGGCCTTGTTGCAATGCCCTTACCCGAACCTCTACACAAAGGAATCTTATAGTGAATCCTATCAGGAAAGAATTTCAGTCCGGCGCACGCACAGTAAAGCTGGAAACGGGCGAAATCGCACGTCAAGCTGACGGTGCTGTGATAATCGACGTTGACGGCACAACCCTATTGGTTACTGTCGTTGCCAAAAAAGAAGCCAGCGGTGGGGATTTTTTCCCGTTTACCGTCAATTATCAAGAAAAAGCCTACGCGGCGGGCAAAATTCCAGGCGGTTTTTTTAAACGCGAAGGCCGTCCCAGCGAACAGGAAACCTTGACTTCACGTCTGATAGACAGGCCGATCCGTCCGCTTTTCCCTGAAGGTTATACCAACGAAGTCCAAATCGTCGCGACAGTGGTGTCATTAAACCCTGAAGTAGACCCAGAAATTCCTGCCTTGTTGGGCGCATCGGCTGCTTTGGCAGTGTCCGGCCTGCCTTTCAACGGCCCTATCGGCGCGGCTTGCGTCGGTTACATAGACGGCGAATATTTGCTCAATCCTTCACCAGCCACGCTGAAAACGTCACAATTGACTTTAGTGGTTGCAGGCACGGCCCATGCCGTATTGATGGTTGAATCCGAAGCCGCTGGTTTGTCAGAAGAAGTCATGCTCGGTGCGGTTTTGTTCGGACATGAACAGTCAAAAATTGCCATTGATGCCATCAACGAATTCGCCAATGCCGCTGGTAAAGGCGCGGTCAGCTGGACAGCCCCAGAAGCCAATGAAGCGTTGGTGGCTTTGGTCACGGCAGAAGTTGAAGGACACATTAAAGCGGCTTATCAAGTGCCAGAAAAACTGGTCAGACAAGAACAGCTTAAAGCCATCCGTAACGCCGCCGTTGAAAAGCTCACTGCTGACGGTGACTACACCGTGAATGCGATCCGTGCGATCATCGAACATCTGGAATACACCATCGTCCGTAATGCAATCCTAAACGAAAGCAAACGGATTGACGGACGTGCTTTAGATTCGATCCGCCCTATCAGCATCCGTACGGGCGTTTTGCCTCGCACCCACGGTTCCGCCCTGTTCACACGCGGCGAAACCCAAGCCATTGTCGTAGCGACTTTGGGCACACAACGTGATGCACAAATCATTGATGCGCTGGCGGGCGAATACAAAGAACCGTTCATGTTGCACTACAATTTCCCTCCGTACAGCGTTGGCGAAACAGGCCAAGTCGGTTCACCCAAACGCCGTGAAATAGGTCATGGCCGCTTGGCAAAACGCGGTGTTGCCGCCGTATTGCCGAACATGGAAGAATTTCCTTACACCATCCGCGTGGTATCTGAAATCACCGAATCCAACGGTTCCAGCTCCATGGCTTCTGTCTGCGGCAGTTCTTTGGCCCTGATGGATGCAGGCGTGCCTATTAGCGCACCGGTGGCTGGTATCGCGATGGGTTTGATTAAAGAAGGCGACAGTTTCGCCGTCTTGTCAGACATCATGGGTGATGAAGACCATTTGGGCGATATGGACTTTAAAGTGGCAGGTTCCGAACAAGGCATCACCGCTTTGCAAATGGACATCAAGATTGACGGCATCACCGCCGAAATCATGAAAACTGCGTTGGAACAAGCCAAACAAGGCCGTTTGCATATCTTAGGCGAAATGAACAAAGCCTTGTCCGCGACCCGCGAAGAAATGTCCGATTTCGCACCGCGTATCATCACCTTCAAAATTGACCCTAGCAAAATCCGCGAAGTCATCGGCAAAGGCGGTGCAACGATCCGTGGCATTACCGAAGTCACTGGCGCAAGCGTTGATTTGACGGATGACGGCATCGTTAAGATCGCCTCTGTTGATAAGGCCGCAGGTGAAGAAGCCCGCCGCATGATTGAAGAAATCACCGAAGAAGTCGAAGTGGGTAAGGTTTATGAAGGCAAAGTCGTCCGTTTGATGGACTTCGGCGCGTTCGTCACCATTTTGCCCGGCAAAGATGGCTTGGTACACATTTCGCAAATCTCTGATGAACATGTCGATAAAGTCAGCGACAAGCTCAACGAAGGCGATGTAGTCCGTGTAAAAGTTCTGGAAATCGACCGCCAGGGCCGTGTCCGCTTAAGTATGAAAGAAGCCGACAAAGAATAAGTTGTCCGGTTAAAAACAAAAGGGCCGCAAGGCCCTTTTTTGTGTGCTTTAGAAATGAGGCGCGAAGTTTACGAAAACGATTGAGTTCATTTTTTTGCCATAAGCCGCATCATGATCGGCGGCAATCGTCAGCAAACGCATAAATTCGCCGTCCCGGTAAGCTGTTGCCCGTCGTGACTGGGTTATCCGTAAGGAATAGAGGGAATCAATCCCAGTAGGTGGTTTGACGCTGGCAATTTTTTCCCACTTCAAGCCACTGTCCCGATAAACTTGCAGCCATGTCAGTTGCCTTAATTTATTCAAGGTATCCAATGCGGCATGGCGTTCTGTTTTTTGTAAGGCGAACAGGTTTTCCTGAAAAACAGGGTTGTTCAGGTCAAGGCGTACCCGCACAGGGATGGGGTCATTCGCCTTCATGGAGCTTTGCCAAAACGCTTTCCAGCTCGGAGTCAGCCGCCGGGTGGGTTTGCGCCCATGCCAAAGCTTGCGCCAAATCTTGTGCGGATTGTGGTTCTTGTAGCCAACGTTCATTATCAGGGATGACAGTTGCTGTGCGGATCAGCCAAACGCCCGCTTCTTGCTCTTCAACTAAAACTTGTCGGCCTGCATATTGTTTGCCTAGAGAAATTTGCCCATTTGCACCGATGATTTTGATGCTGGTTCCAGAAGTTAATATTGCCATAACATTATCCAAATAGTATTGCACGTATGCACTATAGCACGAAATCTCATGGCTTATGAGTGCTGGCCAGTTTGAGGCGGTTTGTTTTGAAAAACTTATAAATAACAAGGTTATAACCTGCTATTGTTGCTTAAATTTACACAAAATAACTGATTTTCTGGTGATTTGTATACCTGAAAAACCTTGTTGTAAGCTCGACAATCCGCACCTAAGCCGCTTATACTCCTAGGCTAGTCTACTGACTGGCTTACCCACTTTTACATTAAATTAAATAAACGATAGGTTTACTTATGTGTTTTAGCGCAACTATGTCACTCGGTTTGGGCGTGGTCGGTTTTGCCGCCTCCGCTGTCACCTTTCTTGATAAAAAAGAGACCTTTTGGGTACGCACCGCCAGGGCGTACGCCATTTTTCATTTTTCCCTGATGGAACTGATCCAATATTTTGCCTATCCGGTCGCTGACCAATGCGGTTACGGGGCCAATTTATTGTTAAGCGAATTGTCCACCTACCACATTGCCTTACAAGCCTTTGCCATCATGCCTGCATTGGCGACTTATTCATCTGACCCCAGTGCTTTGCGCCGTGCGACGATGTTAGGCGGTGGCTTAAGCGCAATCTTTTTGGTCTGTAGCTTCATGCCAACTTCGTGGCAACTGTTCACCGATGAAACCACGTTTATCGGCAACCTTGTCGCCTGTATGCGTAGCGGCAAATACCACATCGCCTACAACATCGCCAGCGCGTTTGGTGAATTGGTCATGTACGGCTCGTTGTTTGCTTTAGCCTTGAGCGGTTTTGTCTGGAAAAACAACAAAAAAATCGCCACGTACCATTTCGTCATGGCCATTTTTACCTTATATGTCCCGCAGTGGTTATTTGGTGTGACCACCGGGGAAGCGGGCGCCATTTACTGCCTGTATTCCATTCCCATTACCGCCAGTTTCATGCCGCAGTTTAAAAAATTCTTCACGGCCCAGCCTTATGGCTATGAACCTTTAGAAGAAAACGCCTAAACACATTTTCCGCAAAAAACAAAATCCCCAAGCCGCCGACCCGATATAATAGGCGGCTTTCCCTCTCTTAGATGTCAATTCATGCCTTTATTACGTTTAACCAACACGTCCATCGCGTTTGGAACCCATGCCTTATTAAAAGATGCCAATTTCCAGCTTGACGCAGGCGAGCGCGTAGGTCTGCTGGGCCGTAACGGCGAAGGCAAATCCACCCTGATGAAAATCATCGCCGGCAACATCTACGCGGATCATGGCGATATTTGGCGGCAACCCGAATTACGTCTGGCGTGGCTGGAACAAGCCCCGGAACTGCCCGAAGGCTCGACTATTTACGATGCCGTAGCGGATGGCTTGGGTGAATTGGGGCATTGGATCACCCGTTACCATGCCTTATCGTTGACTATGGATTACGAAGACCCCAAGGCCTTAGATGAATTGGGCGATTTACAGCATAAACTCGAAGCCCATAACGGCTGGCATTTCCAACAACGCGTCGAAACCACCTTAAGCAAACTCGGCTTACCCGGCGAGCTGGATGTGAACAGCCTCTCAGGCGGTTGGAAACGCCGCGTGGCGTTGGCGCGGGCCTTGGTCATCGAGCCGGAAGTGCTGTTGCTGGACGAACCAACCAACCACCTTGATTTTGAAAGCATCACTTGGCTGGAAGAACAATTATTGGCCTTCCAAGGCGCGGTTTTGTTCGTCACCCATGATCGGGCCTTTTTGCAAAAACTGGCGACCCGCATTGTTGATTTGGATCGCGGCAACCTCGTGTCCTGGCAAGGCACCTACGATGATTTCCTGCGCCGCAAAGCAGCCGCGTTAGAAGATGAAGCCAACCAAAACGCCGAATTTGATAAAAAACTCGCCGAAGAAGAAGCCTGGATACGCCAAGGCGTAAAAGCCCGCCGCACCCGCAACGAAGGCCGCGTCCGCGCCCTAGAAAAGCTCCGCGCCGAACGCGCCCAACGCCGCAACGCCCAAGGCACCGCCAAAATGGCCTTGGAAAAATCCGACGCTTCCGGCAAAAAAGTCATCGAAGTCAAAGACATCTGCTTTGGCTATGGCGAAAAAACCTTAATCAAAAACTTCTCCACGCTCATCCAACGCGGCGACAAAATCGGCCTGATTGGCGCGAACGGTGCTGGCAAATCCACCTTGTTAAAATTACTGCTCAAACAGCTAGAACCCGACTCCGGCAGCGTAGAGCAGGGTACACGTTTGGAAATCGCCTATTTTGACCAATTGCGCGACCAACTCGACCCGGAAATAACCGTCGCCGACACCGTAGGCAACGGCAGCGACTATATCGAAATAGGCGGCAACAAACGCCACGTCATGTCCTATCTGGGGGATTTCCTGTTCGCACCCGCCCGTGCCAGATCACCCGTAAAAAGCCTGTCAGGTGGCGAAAAAAACCGCCTATTGCTGGCGCGTTTGTTCACCAAACCCGCCAATTTGATTGTCATGGACGAACCGACCAACGACCTTGATTTGGAAACCTTAGAATTGCTGGAAGAAAAACTCATCAATTTTGAAGGCACGTTATTATTGGTCAGCCATGACCGCGCCTTCCTTGATAACGTCGTCACCAGCGTTTTTGTGTTAGATGGTTCCAGCAAAGTGCAAGAATTCATAGGCGGCTACACCGATTGGCAAGCCTACAAAGACAGCAAACCCGCACAAACCGCCCCAGTTGCCAAGAAAAACCAGCCTATCCAAGCGATTGAACCCAACAACGCCAAAAAGAAAAAACTCAGCTACAAAGAGCAGCAAGAACTCAAACAACTGCCCGAACTGATCGACCAACTCGAAACCCAACAAGCTGCCTTAAGCCAACAAATTGGCGACCCTGACTTTTACAAAAAGCCCCAAGACCAAGTCAACCAAGCCCTGGCTGACCTGAAAGAACTCGAAGCACAACTCGAACAAGCCTTCCAACGCTGGGACGAACTCGACGCGCTCGAAAAGGCATAAAATTTACAAAATTGATTGCAAGCAACCGCAATCTGCATTATTCTATCGGGCTATCTGTAGCCCTACAGAACGAATTAGGAGAGATGGCCGAGCGGTCGAAGGCGCACGCCTGGAAAGTGTGTATACGGCAACGTATCGAGGGTTCGAATCCCTCTTTCTCCGCCAATTAAGCATCCGCAAAGATGCAAAGAAGACCAAAAACCCGCAAGTCATAAGGCTTAGCGGGTTTTTTATTGCCTAAAAATTTCCGTACGAATCCACATTTACCGTGATAGCCAAAGAATTTATGGCGGTAAAATTAAATTGGAGCGCCAGTTTTTAAAACATGTGAGGCGAGGTTGCAAAGCTCGTCCCGGATATTCAATCTTATAAGAAGCTGGAGCTTCGGTTACTGCATTCCCAATGCGGGGCTTGGGAACAAGCACAACCCCAATTCGCTCAGGACTTTGGTTCAAGGTTTGAAATGGCTTCTTCAATAGCTGCAAGACAATCTTTGATTGTGAGCGAGCTTATTTTTCCTGCCCTTGTGTCAACCTCCGCACCAAGCTTTTCAGCAACTTGTTTAAGCCAAGGTAATTCCTCTACAAGAAATGTGTTGAATTCCTGAAAACAATAGCGTTGCTTTAGCATTTCCGAAATGATCTGTTTATCATCAAGGCTTGCCGTTAATAGCTTGTCAACAAATGAATAGACTTCCAATAAATGAAGAATGGGGATTTTGTAATATAAGTTTTCGGCGTGATTGCTAAGAATCAGTCGCTGTGTAAACAGCAATGTATCTGCTCCAACCAGCTCAAGTAACTTCGATGCTTGATCTGGTAAATCGGCTTCAAACGCTTTTGTAGTTTCCTGTGAAACAAATTTACGAAACTCTATGAATTTAGGATCGTCACGGCTATAAAACCCAAGTCCGCTTGCTGCCTCCCAGCCAAAAGGCGGCGTGCCGTTTGGTGGTCTAAGCGGAATTTTGCCATTGGCAATTAACTGCCTAACGTAATCTTGAGCAGATTGGATGATTTCGTCTGATTGTTTGTTATAAATGCCGTGTTTTGCATAATGAAGAAACATCCCCGTTACGTGTATAACTTCAGGTAGTTTGTCAAAACTTCTCGAATGCCATTCTGATTCAACCGCAGAAAGTATATCGGCGAATTCGTCATCAGAAAAATTTTTGCCGTGCCATAATTTGATCCAATTCGGCTGGTGGTTATTGAAAAAATACTTGCTGCGAAGAAGCGACTCATTTAATGGCTCACGGGGAATTGAGCCTGATTGAAATATGGACTGCCAAAGCTTTGCATCAACAAGGGAAAAATCTAGGGATAAGCTTGCATATTTTTCCCGAACATCGCGATATTTTTGATATGGATTGGGTTCGTTTTTTGACGATATTTTGTGGAGATAATATGCGTGTTCCTCTTGCAAGTTCGGTAATTCATCAGCTTTTAATGTTCCACTAGTGATTTCGATAAAATACATCAGGAACAAACTAAGCACATGTACCATGAGCGGGTCAGATGCCAATGCAATGACATCAATGGTGCGTGAAAGCCTCTCAAACTCCCAAAGTCCATGACGGACTAGCCGCAGATTTTTATAACTGGAACAATCATAAATTTTTTCAATTAAATCATATTGATTTTCTATGATTTTTTTAGCCGTTCCATCCGGCAAATCCTTGCAGAAATGCCGCAGTGCTGATGGCGTGTCGGGCGCAATTTCAAATGATCGGCCAATTAGTTTTTCCTTAATAAGCGCGTAAGGGTTATTTTTTTCATCAGTTTTTTTGTCATCGAGATTAAATAATTCACTTTCATTGGCAATAACAATGGCTTTAACGCCACCGTGTTCAACAAAATAATTTAAATAGCCAAGCACCGTAGCTACTGGGAGTGAGCATCTTTCCAAATCGTCAACGATGAGGATATGGCTGGGATTTAATGATAATTTTTCGATGAGCCGCTCAGTTGGAATCCCAGCGGAAACACTGCCATCTGATTTGCCATCATCGTCTATATCAACATGGATGGTGGTTTTTAGCGCACTTCTTGCGAAGCGATACAAATAGGCAACAGGCTTAGAGGTGAGCACTGGATGCAAAAGACAGAACAATTCCGAATCAATATCCCGCAGCGATTGAATACCGTAAAGGCTTAAGTAAAGGAAGTTTGGGGAATCCGTTGGGTGATTTTCTTTGAAATTCTTTTCAAATTCTTTGATAAACCAAGTCTTGCCACATCCCCAAGCTCCCTTCAATAAAACGGCGTACTGCGGTGGGGCTTTAAAGTCGCAGTAATAGTCTAAAAACTCCTTAATGTGTTCGTTGGTAGCCATGCGTTAATGCCCGAAACAATGAAAAATTAAAATCATAAAGAATCAACTCAATTGGGTCAGATTAAATTGATTTTTGACTAAAATAGCTGATTGTTTCGGAAACTGGAAGCGGCCTAGCAATCAAAAAAACCATCAAACTGGTTTTTGACCCAAATCACCCCCGAAACCATTCGCTTGTATAGGAGCTTTGCTATACTAACAAAACCTATTTTTCCAGCTAACTTATAGACTATGAACGACATTGATTGGAACGATTATTCCTTAGAAACCCAAGCGATCCGCGCCGGGCATCGGCGTACGCATGAAGACGAGCACAGCATCGCCATTTTCCCCACTTCCAGTTATGTGTTTGCCAGCGCAGAAGACGCGGCGTTGCGCTTTACGGGTAAAAAGCCGGGCAATATTTATTCACGTTTCACCAATCCGACTGTGCGGGCGTTGCAGGAGCGTTTGGCGTTGATGGAACAAGGCGAGCGGTGTTTGGCGTTTTCGTCGGGCATGGCGGCAATTATGGCGGTGGGCATGAGTCTGCTGAAAACGGGCGACCATATCGTCTGTTCCCGTGGTGTGTTCGGTAATACGGTGCTGATGTTTGAAAATTATTTCGGCAAGTTTGGCGTGAGTTGTGATTTTGTCGATTTGACCGACACGGCAGCGTGGGCGGCGGCGATTAAGCCTAACACGCGCTTTTTGTTTCTGGAAACGCCTTCCAATCCGTTGACGGGCATTGCCGATATTGCCGAGTTGGCGGATTTGGCGCACCAGAACGGCAGTTTGTTGGTGGTGGACAATTGTTTTTGTACACCTGTCTTGCAAAAACCTTTGGCTTTGGGCGCGGATATTGTTGTGCAGTCGGCGACCAAATACATTGACGGCCAAGGCCGTTGTGTGGGCGGTGCGGTGATTGCCAGCGATGAGATTATCGAAAAATATGTTTATCCGTATTTGCGCACGGGCGGGGCAACTATGAGCCCGTTTAATGCTTGGGTGTTTTTGTCCGGTTTGGAAACCTTGGCGATCCGTATGAAAGCGCATTGTGAGAATGCGTCGGCGTTGGCGCAGTGGCTGGAACAACAGCCTGGTGTTGCGAAAGTGTATTACCCTGGCTTGGCTTCACATCCGCAACATGAATTGGCCAAACGTCAGCAAACTTTGTTTGGCGGAATTGTCAGTTTTGAAGTGGCGGGCGGTAAAGACGCGGCGTGGCGGTTGATTGATTCGACGCGCTTGTTGTCCATCACCGCTAATTTAGGCGATGTGAAAACTACCATCACCCATCCTGCGACCACCACGCATGGCCGTTTAAGCCCGGAAGCGCGGAAGGCGGCAGGTATTGAAGATGGCCTGATCCGTGTCTCAGTGGGTTTGGAAAATATCGAAGACATCAAAAATGATTTGTTGCGTGGTTTGTAGGGTTTAGTTCGATTGCCATTGAGTCGAGTAAAAAGCCTTTTTTCGTTGTTTAATTCCCCCTCACCCCAACCCTCTCCCTCAGGGAGAGGGAGTAAAATCCCGTTAACTTAAGGTTTGGTAGGTTTAAATCTGCTTGAAATGATGATCTAAAAGCGTATAAGTAGTAAGGTATTTGCTCTGTTTTAGTATGCCGCAACGGCGGGCGGCGTAGCTTGTATCAGGGCTTGATCTGTGACAATAATCCATAAAGCCGCCGAAAATTAATGTTAAATATGCACCCACCATTTTTACACGAGGATAAGTTTATGAGCATCAAAATAAAAGTCGGTACAGCAGGCGTGGATAATTTGATTGGCACAGCAGGTACGGATGCCTTGTTCGGCTTGGCCGGGAATGACATTTTGCGGGGCGGCACGGGCTCTGATTGGTTGTCAGGCGGTGCGGGCAACGATATTTTGGAAGGCGGCGCTGGCCATGACAAGCTGCATGGCGGTCTTGGCAATGATATTTACCAATACAAAAATGCCTTGGATGCCATGGGTGATGTGATTGAAAGCTTCACTGATGTTGACCGGATCGATTTTTCGGCCATTCCTCATCATTTTATTGGCAACGCCTACTTTAACGGTGTGGCCGGGGAAATCCGTTATGGTGACGATTACAATCAATATCCTTCAGATCTCAGCGATTTAAAGGCGACGTTCATTGAAATTGACAGCAACGGCGATGGCGAAGCCGATGCGGCAATGATGCTAAGCAAGCAAGTCAATTTGATGGAAACGGCGGTCAATTCAGGGATATTGATGATCGCGCCCAATCAAGTAAAAAACGGTACGGCGAATGCAGATACCTTAACTGGAGGCGCGGGCAATGACCGTATTTCAGGTTTGGCGGGCAACGACATCTTGGTTGGTGGGGAAGGGAATGACCATCTGTTTGGCGGTGATGGCAACGACACCTTAGACGGCGGGTTTGGCAAAGATTTTTATAAAGGCGGTGCTGGCACGGATGTGTTCCAATTTACCGAACCCGATGCCATTAACGGCGATTTGATCACTGATTTTGTGAGCGGCGATCAGATATTCATTAATATAAAAGACTTCCAATTATGGGGGGATTTTATTGGTGATGCTGAATTTACGGGCGAAATGGGCCAATATCGCTTTGTTCAAGGCTCTGAATTCGGTTACATAAACAATGAAAATCCGCATGTGGATTTTGATTTTAATGGTGACGGGCAAACGGACACCAGCATTGAATTGCTTAATTTCAATAAGATGCTGCAAGAAAGCGCACCCGGCAGCAATCGCCTCGTCGTTGCCGTTGACCAAGTGTTTACAGGCACTGCGGCGGTTGACAATAAGACCACTGGCAATGGTAATGACACCTTAAAAGGCTTGGGAGGCAATGATATTTTAAATGGTGGCCAAGGCAACGATAAGCTTGAAGGCGGTGATGGCAACGATACCCTCACAGGGGCGACAGGCAATGATAAGCTGTTGGGCGATAACGGCGATGACATACTGGTGGGTGGCCAAGGTGCTGATACCCTGACAGGCGGTGCGGGCAATGACGTGTTTAAATTCCAATCCTTAGATGAAGTGGCCACGCCCCAATCGCCGATTTATTATGCGTTCAATCAAGACTCCATCACTGATTTTTCCATCGGCGACAAAATTGATGTGTCCGGCATTGATGCGGTGAGCAATGAAGCTGGCAACCAAGCGTTTACTTATATCAACGTGAATGCGTTTTCTGGCGTGGAAGGCGAGTTGCGTTTTGATTTTTCTGCAAGTTCGCTCTCTGGCGATATTGACGGCGATGCCGAAGCGGATTTTTCTATTCAGGTGTCTGCGATGGTGCCGCCGACTTTACCGTTTTTGATCCTTTAGTTTGTAAAGGCTTAAATGGGGTGAAAACGCTTTCACCCCATTTAAAGGCTGGTTTACAGCCTTAAGCTTGCAAATCCGCCAAAATCTTATCCCGCACCAATTGCCCGGATAGCGTCACCATCGGCATACCGCCGCCCGGATTGACACTGCCACCGACAAAATACAAATTCTTTAACACATCACTACGTTGGGCGTTCTTAAAGCCCAAATTCTTAAATCGGTCTGCGACCACGCCGTAAATCGAACCTTGGTTGGAATAATACTTGGCCTGGATGTCCACAGGTGTCCAATATTCTTCGCAGATGATGTGCTTGCGCAAATCCGTCAGGCCCATGCGCTCCAATTTAATCAGCACCCGTTCGCGCATCGCCGCATAATCGTCGGCTGACAAAGGCCGTTCTGGATCAAGGTGCGGGATATGCGGCAAGATTTTGATGATTTCGCAGCCTTTCGGTGCTTGGCTGGGGTCGGTTTTGCACGGTGCGACCAAATAAATGGTCGGGTCTTCGGACAAGCGGTGATCGTGGAAAATGGCCTTGAAATGTTCGCGGGGGTGATCCGAATAAAAGAAATTATGGTGCGCCAATTGCGGGTAAATCCGGTCTACGCCCAAATGCAAAACCAGCCCTGAGCAACTGGGCGCGAATTTTTCCACGCGGCGGATGGCTGATTCCTGGCCTGAGAGCAATTTTTGGTAAGCCGGGATGACTTCCATATTCGATACGACAATATCCGCCGCCAACACACGGCCATCATTTAGACGCACTGCCGTGGCTCGGCCTGCTTGATGTTGGATTTCCAGCACTTCGGTATTGACGGAGATATTCACGCCCAATTCGATGGCCAATTTTTCCAAGCCTTGCGCCATGCCGTACATCCCGCCCTTGATGTACCACAAACCATAGCCGAACTGAATATACGGCAATAAATTCATCAACGCTGGCGCGTCGTAAGGCGAAGAACCGACATATTTGATGAAGTAATTCAGCACATCCACCAATTTCGGGTCTTTAATGAAACGCCTGACTCCTTGATCCATAGAACGGAACACATCAAATTCCAACAAACTTTTCACCGGGCCGTAATGTTTGAGCAACGCCCAAAACGAATCCAAGCCCTGCGCGAAATAACCTTCCTCGGTGACTGCGCACAATTGTTTGGAGTAAGCCAAAAACGCCGCAAATTCCTGTGCCGTATTCGAGCCTAATTTAGCCAATTCCTGGTTCATGACCACCGGATCGGAGCTTAAATCTAAGGTGCTGCCGTCTTCAAAAAAATTGCGCCAATGCGGCTCAACGGTTTCGATACCGACATAATCGTCCATATTTTTTCCGGCTCGCTCAAACAACTGGCGGAAAATATGCGGCATGGTCAGGATGGACGGCCCTAAATCAAAGGCAAAACCGTCTTTATGCAAAATGTTCAGCTTACCGCCTACCTTGTCGTTTTTTTCCAGCAAATCGACGCTAAAGCCTTCCGTTGCTAAGGAAATGGCCGCCGACAAGCCGCCTAATCCAGCCCCAATCACTACAATATGTGGTTTTTTGTTCATTCAATGTCCTGCGTTTGGTGGAAAATGCCTGATTCTATCAGCTCGTCCAGCGTTTTGCTGTTAATCAAAAAGTAGTTTACCGCCACTTTTAAATTACGCCCTAAATGCTATCCCTTTATTTTAAAGTTGTACTATGATTGCACCTGAACCTTAATCTATTGCCTAGCCGTATCGCTTGGATTAATGGTTTGTTTACTATCTGTTAAATGGCAATTAAAGGCGTTGTATAGGCATAACTATCAATCCCTTATAACTAAAATATCACCACGGAGAACACACCATGCAAACGAAAACCACAGTTTTATCAGCCATGCTGTTGGGTATGGCTGGCTTGATGCTTAGCCCAACCGCTTGGGCCGTTGTCACTTGTTTGGGCAAACCTGCTACGATCATTGGAGGCCCTGGCAATGATACGCTTTATGGCACACCCGGTGACGATGTGATTGCCGGATTGGCGGGCAATGATTCAATTTACGGCGATGATGGCAATGACCTGATTTGCGGCGGTAGCGGCAATGATTTATTGGATGGCGAAGCAGGCAATGACACGTCAAATGGCGGCCCTGGAAATGATAATTTTGCTGACCAAGGCGGTGGCAATGATTCGGTTGATTACCGAAGCAGCCCAGGCGGTGTGTCGGTATTTTTGGATAATAGCAATCCGTCGTCAGATGGTTATGGTGGTCAAGACGGGTTTGATAATATCGAAAACGCTTACGGCTCACCGTATGCCGATTTATTGAACGGCACAGGCGACAGGAATGCGTTGTATGGGCGTGACGGCGACGATTTTTTGATGGGCGGCGGGGCTAAGGACAAATTGATTGGCGGTAACGGCAATGACACCGCAAATGGTGGTGTCGGTGCCGACAATTGCCAAGCGGAAACGGTATTTGATTGCCCTTAGCGGATTGCCAGCAAAAATCCGCTCAAGCAACAATGGTTGAACCTGCCGAACCGCATCCTGGTTTTGACAGGTTCGCTCCCTAAAAAAAACTGCCTTTGTGGCAGTTTGCAGATGGCACGGGATTTTGTCGGTAATCCTGTACAACACGCTGCTAAGTAGTGGTGCAAAAGTCTTTTAACATGAGTAACGGCGGCAGGACGGGGTTTCAATACCCCGTCCTTAAGGTTCCAAAGTCATTATAGGTACTGAAAACGTTACGGAACGGGTCGCTTCTAGTGCCCCTTGTGGGTAAATGCGCCTACTGTTGGAATAAACCCGTTCCAGCTCGCGTTTATAAATGTTAATAAAGTTATGAACACCCACTTATATTCCTATAAATAGTGCTTAACCCCATCATTTTTAGGGAAATAGTACCCGTTAGCCATTTTATTGCAGCGTTTGCCTGCCATCGGTTTAAGTTATGCGATAATGTCCAATCTGCGCGGCAGTCTTGCGCGATTACCCACAAGGGGTACTAGTCCCTCCAGTTCACAACAGGCTTTTGCGTCAAGTTTGACAAACGGCCTGGGAAGATGGAACCCTTCCTTAATTACGATGGCATAATTTCCTCTACATGATTCCTGATTTTTTGGTTATCGGCGCACAAAAGTCCGGTACGACTTGGTTAGACCGCAATTTACGCAGCCATCCTGATATTTGGTTGCCGCCTGAAAAAGAAATCCATTTTTTTGATTTCCCGCCGCTCATCCCGTTTTTCTTTTTATTGTTTGCGCCCGAACGGCCTGTGCGTTGTTGGGCAAAAAACCGCATGATCCGTGATTTTAAAAAAGTGCGCGGCGGTGAGCAAAGCTTGGGTTGGTATCTGAAATACTATATTGGGGTGCGCACCCAGCGTTGGTATGTGTCGTTGTTCAAGCCCGCCGCGCAGCAAATAGCCGGTGAAATCACGCCGCGTTATGCGATTTTGGGCGAAAAACACATTGCCAAAGTCCATCAGCTGATGCCCAATGGCAAGATTATTTATTTGTTGCGCAATCCGATTGACCGCATCTGGTCAGACCTTGCGATGTTCAATAGCACCCGTTTCGGTTCTGATGGCTTGCATACGGCCACAGCGGAAGAAATTGATAAATTTATTCAAAATGCCAAACATCTGGCGAGTTCCCGTTACATCAACAATCTGCACCGTTGGGAAAAGTTTTACGGTTCGGAACAGATTTTTATCGGCTTCCAAGACCAGATACGCGATGATCCAGGGCAATTGATTAAGGATATTTGCCAATTTTTGGCCATTGACGATTCAAGCCTGCATCTGTCCGATTTGATCCATCAGAAGATCAATTCGCATGATTACCCTGAGATTCCACAGCCGATGGCCGGGTCTTTGGCAAAGCTGTTGCTGGCGGATATTGAGGGTTTGCATGAGCGGTTTGATAATGTGTATACCCGGCAATGGCTGTTGACGGCCCAAGCGTATTTGCGTAATAACTAAATTTGCCCGGAAGCGGTCAGGTCAAAGTATCGGACGTGGCCTATAATTGATGGCATGTAGCCTTATTTGTCACCGATATTTGGAGAAAATTCATGATAAAGATCATCTGTCAGGCTATGGGCCTGTTTGTGTGCTTGACCACGTTAACCTATGCCGGGACGTTGGCGAAAGAAGGTTGGGCGGGCACTGAGTGTGGTGCACAACCCGTTCCGCCGGAGCTGAATTTTGAATCGGTGAAAACGTTTAATGCCAGTGTCGCCGAATCGAATGCGTGGCAGCGCGAATCGGTGAATTATTTCCAGTGCATTGCCAAGGAGGCCAATGATGACATCCAAAAGATTAATGCGTCGGTTAAGGGATTGGAAACGCAACACAATGAAATGGTCAAAACCATCAATTCCCAAGCCGAGGCTTACCAGCAATATATTGAAGAAAAACGTTTGGAAGCTTCAGGGCAAACGCCTGCCGAGTGATTTGCTGGTGCAGGACTGGGTTTGTCACCCAGTCCTTAATGTTTTTTTATGTTAATAGCTACTCAAAACCTTACGGAATGGGTCGCCTGATGGCAAGCGGGAGCAAGGTTAGTGGCGGTTCCCGCCTTAAAACGACTTTACTATCAACATAATCCCAGAAGCGAATAAAAACACGGCGAACAGTTTGCTGTAGATTTCATTGGCGATTTGCCCGTAAAGCATTTCTTCGGTCATCAAGAACATAAAAATGCCGACTTGCACGAAAAATACCCGGTCTGAATAGGGGATGCTGAATTCAGTGCCTAGCAATAACAGCGTCACTAATTGGCAGAGTGCCAGGGTGGCGTAGCTGGCGGCTCCGGTCACGCGGGCTTTGTCTTTGGAATAGTGTTTGGCGTAGATCAGCGCGGTCAGCAAGGAGCCGCCCAGGTTGCTCACGCCGTGGATTAGCCCTAACACCATGAAATACAGGCGTTCGTATTTCATGATGGCGATTAGCAACCGCTCGACGGGCGGCAAAACGCTTTTAAGGGCGACAAAAACCAATAACGTGCCAATGGCGATGCCGATACTGATTTTGACCATTGTCACCAGCACCAAGCAGGCGACCACTAACGGCAGGCTATAGACCAGCAGGTTTTTGAAAAAGCCCAAATCAATTTCTTCATGGTGTTTGATGAGCTGCAAGGTGCTGATGGCAATGGAAACGGGCAACAGGACGCTTAAGGCGTTGACAAAATCATAGCCCAGCAAAAGCAAGATGGGCGTGCCAAACAAGAGTGTCCCCACCCCAAAAACCGACTGCACTACTGATACGGCAATAATGGCAATTAAAATATCAATAGGCATGGTTTATCTCAGGGTGATGGTGGTGTGTTTAGGCCATCCAGATTGGCAAAACCTGGATGGCCTGATGGGGGTATAGGTGAATTTTGGCGGTTACAATTCAAAATCTGCCGGATTCAAACCTAATTCTTTAGCGATTTTCGTGGCGACTTTTTTCTCGGAGTCGTCAAAATTGCCGTCAGAGGCGGCGATGGCGATAATCATACGGATCAGCAAACGCGCCGCTTCGACGTTGGTTTTCATTTTTGCCAGGGCTTGATAGGCCTTGGCTTCACCGATGTCTTTGTCAAATTCCAACTGGCCGACAAAATCTTGGAAGGCTTTAATCACGTCGCTGGTGGTAAAAATGGACAGGGCATCGTGGCCTTCGATGAATTTGACCATTTTTTGTTTTTCTTCAGAACTGACGCTGCCGTCAGCCATCGCCACCAACGCCGAACCGGCCATCGCGGCATTCAAAAAATCTTTGTTTTTAAATTTTAAAGCTTCGGTTTTCAGTTCGCTGGCTTTGGTTTTCAGTTGGTTTAAAAAGCTGTCAAAACTCATGGTGTGTTCCTCGTTAGTTTTAGTGTGGATGGAAATTAATTCGACACGTGCGCGTAATGATCCCGCGTCTTAGGCATTTTAACACCGTAGTAACGCTGGCGGTGCAGGATGGCTTTGCCCCATTGCTGGTGGGTGGCCACTTCGCACATGCTGTTGTGCATTTTAAAGACCGCCGGGGCATCATCATCGTTCAGGCTTAACGCCATTTCGTAATCTTCGCGTTCTACGGCATATGCCGCTTCGATGGCGGGGATTTGGTCAGGGTGGATGGCGGTTTTGCCCGTCAGGCCGTGCGCCAAATCCAACAGTATTTCGCGTTGCAGGGTTGCCGTGTCATTGAGATAGTCAAACACGGGCGCGGACAGGGCAAAATCATGCGGCTTAAAGAGCGTCACCAGTTGCGAAATCACGTAGCCCATCGGTGTGTCGTACAGAGTCAGCGAACGCGGACGGCGGATGCCCAGCACGTTCATCAAATCATTGCCGCCAATGCGCAACATTAAAATACGCGGGAAAATGTCCGGGTGCGTCAGGCGGTCACGCAAACGCAGCATCGCCTGAAAATCGAACACATCGCGGGTTTCTAAGGTTGGCATGATTTTAAAATCTGTGCCGTGTAGCTGGTCAAAATACGCGTCAAAGACCTGTTCGGTGAATTTGGGCAACACGAAACCATCAATGTTGCCAATGTGCGGCAAAGCCAATAACCGCGCCAACACCTCAGGGTTACGCACCCGAATGAAACGGTAGCGTTGTTGTGTGGCTTCAAATTGTGGCAAACAATCGGCCAAATGCTGCAAGCTGCTGTCAATGTCTTGGCTGGACACGGCATCTTCGGTACAAAAAATCATCGACTTTAAAAAATCGAGTTTCTCGCCGTTGGCAATCGCCACCAAATCACGCCGATGCGCGGGCATGTATAACGGTGCGCCTAAAGCCCACGGCGAAAAGGGTTCTAAGAGGGAAGGGTGGAGCAGGGTCATAAAGTCATCTCTTTGATTAAGGCGACGGCGCGGTAAGGTAAATCAGGGCAGACCGTTATCGGGATGGCGCGGGATTGGGCCAACCAACGCAAATGCAAGGTGGCTTCGCAGGCTTCATCCTGTAACAGCAATAAACGGGCTTCGCGGCGCAACAACACACGGGTCGCTTCGCCGATACCCGGTTTGATGTAATGGGGTTGGCTGACATTATAACCTGTTGCCAAATCGGCCAGCAGTTTCTCTGAAATCGCCGCTTGTCCGGCCTGATAGTGGGCGGGTGTGATGGCTAGGCCCACTTGTCTGGCAACGCTGGCGAGAATTTCATCGACAAAAAAGCCTGACAAATCCTGCGCGGCAAAGTCCTGATAATACACGCAACCGTGGAAATCAGACGCGCCCGCCGTCGCCGGATCATACACCGAGCGGCTCACCAAACCGGACACGGTGGCGTTTAAAATGCACGACGGAATCAAATAATCCTCCGCCGAAGCCGCCACCGCCGCCGTACCCGACAAATCCGCCAAGACATAAAGCTCGGCTGGGATGCTCACGCCGTCGGTTTCGGCAAACGCCTTTAAGCTGGCAGACAATTGCCGTCCGATTACGCCCTTGCCTGTCCAACCATCAACAAACACCAGCGTTTCTGGCGCGTGATTTCGTAGGATATGCCGTAGTGCATTAGCATCAATCCCGACATCACGGATAATCGAAATGGAATAATGCGGGGCATTGATCTGGTGATACGTGCTTAACACCCGTTTCAACAACACACCAATCGGCGTGCCTGCCCGCGCCAACGACACCAGCGTGATACCGTGCGGGCGTGTTGCCACGATCCCAGCCGCCAAGCTGAGAATATCCGCCGCCAGCCTTTTTTTGTTAGTGGCCATCGCCTGCCGGAACAAGTCCACATACGCCGCCGAAGGTAAGGACTCATGGCTGAGCATCTGTGAATAATGCTTTTTGCCCGATTGGATCAACGCTTCTTTGATGGCAATGGGGGTATTGTCGATAGTGATTTGTTTGAGCAGGAACTCAACATCATCGGGGGGGTAGCTGCCTGAAAAAGGGGTCATGGGTATTGAACAATGTGGAGTGGGGTGTAGCGTACAAAAATACGAAGGACACGGGCGGGAATCATTTTATTTTAACGGATGTTACGCAGATACTTTCAGTAACATGAAAAACCATAATCCCGAAGGGATGCCATGATTATAGCTATCACAACGGTCAATCATCATAACCCCAAAGGGGTGAAATATTTATTACGGTGGAAAATGCTTGTTTGTGGCTATGTCACCCTTTTGGGGTTTGTGAATGGATATTGTCGATTTCTATAAACCTGTCACCCCGTTGGGGTTTGCAATGGTATAGGGTTAATAAAATGTGCTGTGTATCGAACGTACTAACGCATCGTTCCCACGCTCTGCGTACCCAAAGGGCATAAATGGGAATGCCGCCCGTGACGCTCCAGCATCGCTTTACGCAACGCTGGAGCGTTGCAGGATGCGTTACCACGCAGAGCGTCACTGCCATTAAGTTAAGGAAAAATGTCAATAAAACAAATAGTTATTTTGATAAATCCCCCCTAGCCCCCCTTTTTCAAAGAGGGGGAATAAATGACCTCTTCGCTGGGATTGTAAAAAGGCGATCTTCCCCCTTTGAAAAAGGGGGATTGAGGGGGATTTTTAAATTCACAACATAATGTTTTTATAGCTTTATTTCTTAACTTAATGGCAGTGACGCAGAGCGTGGGAACGATAAAACGGAAAATTCCGTGAGCAAAGACTTAAACCACTCATGCTTCGACAAGTTCAGCACGAACGGTTTAAATCTTTGGTTCATATAATTTTCTTAACTTAATGGCAGTGATGTTCCATCGTGGGAATGCCTCCCCAGACGCTCCAGCGTCGCCATCACCAAACAGCAACCTCAAGCACACCCACCATCCCCGCATAATGCCCCGCACTGGAATAACGCCAATGCTCAGGCAGATTAACATACCCGCGTTTCACCGGATTGTAGTGGATATAATCCAACTTCTCCCGCATCATCGCCTCGCTAAACACCAACTCGGCATGGACGCCTTCCTGCCAGAACTGAAACTCACGGTCGGTTTTATGCGCCCGTTTGGCAAAGCGCAGCCTATCCAATAACCGCGTGGCTTGCTGGGCTTGCAGATAATCAATCAATTGCCGCGCCGTATAGGATTTAAAACTGTCCACGCACTTGCGTAAATCGGGTGCTTGGGCAATAAAATGCAGATGGTTTTCTAGGATGACGTAACCGTACAGCTTTAAGCCGGAATGTTGCTGTTGGTAACGCCAGCAATCGACGATGATGTTGAAGGTTTCAGGGCGGGTAAAAACAGGCAACCACTCCAGCACCGTGCAGGTCATAAAATGCGGCTTGTCCGCTTCGGTGATGAGGTAACGGCTTCTGCCCATAGTGGTGGTGGGGATTAGAGAAAGTGAATTGTAGTAGAACGCCTATCATTCCCACGCTCTGCGTGAGAATGCCGCCCGCGACGCTCCAGCGTCGCCTTACACAACGCCGGAGCGTTGCAGGATGCGTTACCACGCAGAGCGTGGGAACGATAAAAATATGTTGTAGAGAGCCCATCGTTCCCACGCTCTGCGTGGGAATGCCGCCCGTGACGCTCCAGCGTCGCCTTACGCAACGCCGGAGCGTTGCTGGATGCGTTACCACGCAGAGCGTAGGAACGATAAAAAGGCTAATTCTATTGCGCCTTGCTCGCTATCAGCTAAACCCACAGAACTCTTTTAGTGTTCGAGAAAGTTCTTGGATACGTTCGCGGGCGGCGTATACCTCTTTCAAAACTGCCGAATTGCTAAGATGTGGGAGGAATCTATTTAGTAAATCATTGTTAGCGGACAACCCTTTGGTGGCTATTGAAGCAGATAAATCGATCAATTTTGTGAATTTCTCCGCATCATCAGGGTGTTTCATCTCTCCTTGCAGTGTTGCAAGCGTAGCTGTCATTGCAAGATTATTTAATGAGGTTCCGAGGGTAATATTAATGGTTGCAATCATTTCATATTCAATAGAGTCCTTGTGAAAACTAGGCATCATTTCAACCAAGTTTGAACTTGTTGTTTGAAAATCAATTAAAAGATTTGTCGTATTTCTACATTCTGCGTTTATTGAACTTGTAAAGAAAAGCAGTAAAACGGTCTTGATGGAAAGAAACGATTTTCTGACGAGCATTTGGTCGACCTCAATTATAAGTTCTTAGGTTGCATGAGCTGTATCACACTTAGTTTTTTGTGTTCATATCTAAATTCTTGCGCGTGGCTTCAATCCAATCATTAAGAGGGCAAGGTTCTACTTTAAAATAAGACTCTAAATAAATGTTAAGTTTTTCTGTAGATGCAGAGTTAAGCCCTGATTTTTCAGCGATTTGATCTGATAAAGGTAATTTACTTGAAATCCAATTTATGCAACTAGCATCATCACTTAGCTTAATTAGCTCAATCCCTTCTTGTAAGCTAAGGTTTGCCAATTCAGCATCAACTATTAATACTGCCCCTCTTTGTTTACTAATAAGTTTATGAGCCTTGGTCAAGGCTGTCCCCATAACTGGCATTATGGTCATAACCCCAGCACCTAAAGCAATGTCGCCATTTTCCGCATTGCTTGCAAAATCTGGATACCAGCTTTTTATAGATGTCATTTCGCCCGCAGAAATTGCGGCCTTTGTAGCGTAACCCTCAATAATCATGTGTCGCATTAAAGCGACGGCTATTGAAATTGCCCGTAAAGCATCTGGCTCAGGAAAATCTGAACAAATAATGAAACCATCACCAAATTGATGTGCAAAAAGCCTATCAGATTCATTGATAGTGTAGTCACCAGGATAACAAGATAGAACGCATCAATTCATTGAGTGCGTCAATTGCGAAATTTTTTCGATTTTGGCTATGCTGATAGTTCTTCGAAAAGCCTTCTATATCTATACGCGATGCTCGACTTTTAAACCTCAACCAATGCCTCAAAAAGCAAGGGCGGGTTGCCAAGTAGTTTTCCCAAGAAGCACGCCATAGTATGGGCAAGCAGTTTACGGATAAAGCGGTTAGCTAAATGCCAAGTGTCGCGTGCCCGGACTTTTTCGATATGGAAACGTTCGCTTAACTGCCCGATGACGGTTTCCACCAAGCGCCTGCTGGCCATCAGTTGGCCGACAAACGCCTTTGGCCTTAAGTCTGGCATATTTTTCCGTACAGGTGTCTGCAAATCAATGCCTTGCTGTGCCAGTTCTTGCTTTAGGCTGGGACGAATATAGCCTTTGTCCCCGATCAGCAACCCGTGCAGGCCGGCAACCATCTCCGGCAACACATCGCGTTCGTCCACATTCGCGGCGGCAAGAGCGTAGCCACAGATGATGCCGTCAAAACTGACCAGCACATGCCCTTCAAAGCCATAATATTTCTCATCTTTCGCCGCGCAATAGCTAAACCCTGCCTCGCCCTTGAAACAACGGCTGCCGGATGCTCGGGTATACTTGCAGACGGGCATCGGGAAGCCGTCAACCAAGTGGACGGGGTCGTCTATCGCCCCGGTTTGCCAAGCCATGTGATCCTGTATGCGCTTTTTCAGCTCCCATAAGTTTGCCCGCACGGGGCACTAGGGCGCTTTGTTTGGCAAAGTTGGCACGCGAACCCAAGTTAGGGAACCAACCATGCCAGTGGTTACGGAAATATCGCCAGATGCCCTTGTCATGGTCTTTGCCCATGAACTCGCCCACGATTTCCATCGTGATGACTTCAGCATCGCTTAGCTTGGGCATAAATCCTCGGCCTCTTAGCCGTTGCTTAACGATTTTTTGGCAGATGTCGTCTACACAGCAGTACACATGAATGATAAAGTCTTCTACTGACATGGCCCTTCTCCCTCATAAAGTTGCTTTTGGTAGAACAACTCTACGGGAGTCGCGGCCTTGTCTTCAAGTCATTTAAAGTTGAGCATCGCGTATCTATGTAAATTGCCCACCTATCATTAAAAAACATGTCTCAAATCTCCTGAACCTGTTCTCGCGAACCCGAAACCACTCTACATAAATCCCATCAACCCATTACTCCCCAACCAACCGCCCATACAACTGCGTATCCTTAGGCACAATCGCATAATCACACAAGGCCATAAACGGCGCGTCGGTGTGACTGTCACCGGCGGCGAAGGTGAGCAATTCGGGGTGTTGCTGGCGATAGCGATCCAGTAAGAAATTAACGGCGTGTTCTTTGCGGATAATGTCGGGCAGTACGGCGAGGTTGTTGCCGTTTAAATGCCAATACAGGCTGCCGTCTTGCAGGTGCGGGTGGTTGATGATGACGGCATCGAGCATTCGCCGCAGTGCGTCTTCTTTGCCTTCGCTGTGTTTGATGACACCGTACCAAGTAACTTCAAACTCGTTGACTAAGCGCGGTTTGTAGCCTGGGTGTTGGGTGGCGAAGTTTTCCACATCCTGCCAAACTACTAGCAGTTTTTGATAATAATCCGGCAAGTGGCTTTGCATGTGCGCCATCCATGCGGCATCGACTTGGCCTTGCTTATCTAAAATCACCGCGCCGTGGATGATGACGGCTTCTTCGCTAAATGGCAGTTGCACACGGGCAAATTCGCCCGCATCGCGTCCGGTGACGGGGACGATTTTGAAGCCTTGTGCAAACCAATCCCATAACCATTGCTGTTTGGCGGTGGCGTAGGAGTTGGGGGTTCCGTCCGCCAAATAGGCCCGCACTTGCAGGCGCGGGTCGTCGGCATCGGGGCATTTTCTTAAGGTTTGGAACAGGGTGTCGTCAAGGTCTAAAAAAATGTAGCGTTGCATGGTGGGCTTCGTCGGTGAGTTCAAATCGGGCGCTGATGGCTTGCCAAGCGGATAGGCGGCTGAGTATGGCTTCGTTTAGCGGTGTTTCGTGGCACAAAATGATCTGCCGATACGCAGATAAATCTAAGTTGTAGAGGAAGTTGGGGATGCCGTCTTCGTAGTTGTCGATGAACTCGCACACGGCGGCGATGGTGTTGCCGGGATGGATGGGCGAGCGCGTGGTGCTTTGCACTTTGACGTTCAGGCCGCGTAATTCCAAATCCCGCGCCAGCATCACCGCCGGGGCGTTGCATTCGCCTGTACCCAGCACCAAGACCGGGCGCGTGTCGTTCGTTGGGTTGTTTAAGAACGGTAATAAGCGTTCAATCGTGCTTGGTTGCCAGCTTATGGGGGCGGTCATGCCTAAGCGTCCAGGCCAGGCCAGTAAATGTTTTTTGCAACCGCCATTGCTGGAGACGTTGATTGTGATGTCGTCCAGTTCCGGGTTAGGCTGGTCTTCAAAACGTAACGCGCCTTCGCGGAAACACACCCATTCCACGGCAACACCCGCTTCGGTTTCTAAAAAATTCCGGTCAGCGGCATGGGCAAAATTCACCAAACTGACGATGAACACTTTAGTTAATTGCGGATTGACGGCCTGATAGGCTTTGATCAAACGCAAAAAGGTTTTGCCGGTGCTGATTTCGTCATCAATCAGGACTAAAGTGCGGGCGGTTTTGAAAAGCTGTTGGTGCGCTTCTTGTTTAGGATAATACAGAAAAAAGTCAGTCGCGTGGCTGTGCGCTTCTTCAAATGCTAGGCGTGGGTGGCCGTCCAACACATAGCGCGTGGTTTGCATGAACAAGGCATTTTGCAAACTCTCGGCATGGGCGGCGGCGAATACGCCATAACCCAAGCCCGTCGCGGTTTCCGCCATGCCCAACCATAACGAGGGTGCGGCGATGGCGTTGTCCAGCACCATCCGCGCCAAGGCCCGGTAAGACCAAGCCATCATTTGGGGGGAAACGGGGTAATGTTTGCCTAGTATTTTGCTGACCAGCAAAAATTTGCGCTTGCTGCTGACCCGTGCGGCAAAGCCAAGCAGGCGGTGGAGCGGAATTTTTCCGGGGCGCAATTCAAGATGGAGCGTACCAGTGGCTAAGGGGATGTTGTGGGTTTGGGGCATGTTGGAGTGTTTTAAAGTTAAGGGCGAGGCAGTCCGTTTGGGGGTTGGCTAAGGACTTGGTTTGGTTATCCGATAAAGTTCCGCATTTGGCGGGAGGCAGTCAGTTTTCTTTGGGCATGGAGAGCCTGAACAGCAAAGACGCATAAATGCTTGCGTCAAATTCATTGTAAAAATCGATTGGTTCGCCATGATGTTCAGTTTCGGAGGGTTCATCAAAGTATTGGGTATTCAATATCCGTTCTAAAGAATCGTTTGTTGATCTGTATCGTTTCCAAATGGTTTTGCGGTCATTTAACGATAGCAAAGGTCTGTCGAATTTTTTTGGGAACAATTCATTGAGCAAACGGATGGCCTCATGGTGTTGGGGGGCTATTAACGGTAGTTTGTTGAGTCTGGCCAAATAAATCGTGGCTTTGTTAGGCAGGCTGGTGTTGTATTGATGGTTTTGGCGAAAGTCGAAGCCATCACCCAAAGTCATATTGATAAGCTTAAAAATGGCTTTAAATATGCCTTGTGGCTGTTTTGAACAATGGTCAAAACTGATTGGGTGGATATTTTCTTGGCCAAATGTTTGGCTCCAAATATCGCATAGATGTTTGTAATTAAAACGTTGGCTAAAGTCGTGGTCAAAATGAAATTTAAAGATGCTATCGGCATATTTTATAGAAGGCATTTTAACGTGTTGATTGTATTCAGACTCCAGCAAGGTATCTTGTCTGCGTATAAACACGATAATTTTGCAATGATGCCCGGCAAGTGCTGCTTTTAAAGGCTCTAAATGATGGACGAATTCAAATTCTTCGGAGCTGAGGATGACATTTTCGCAATCGGCCCGCTCGGCTTGAATCTTTATCCGGGCGATTATATTTTTGAGCCGATTTGATTCATTTCCATTTCTGGCAACCCAAGCAATTTTATGGTGGCCTGCGTTTTTAATGCCTATTTCAGGGTATAAAAAGCCTTGTTTTATAAGGTTTAAACGATTTTGTAAAAAGAAGTGCTGTAATGACGTGCTGCCTGTTTTGTGCGTGCCAATGTGGATAAAAAAATTCATGTTTGTTACACGAAATTATCACTATTGCGCAAAATGACAGGCTGATTCACTTCGGTGACTTTCAAACCATAATGGATGTTAGGGATAGTGATGGCTTCGCCCCGATATGACTGCAAAGCCAATTTTGCCAGATTCACCCCCGCCAAACACGCCATGCCAAAACCGCCGGATGGGCGCGGGTTGATTTCCAATAACCGAGGGCCATTTTTACCTTCCTTAAACTGGATGTTGAACAGGCCATTCAAACGGTAATGCGCGGTCAGGCGTTCGGCCATGCCTTGAATTTCGGCGTTGTTGTCGATTTCTTGGCCGTGGCCTACGAGCAGGGATTTTTTGCGTTGCACAGCGCACAGCAATTTGCCGTGTTGTCCGGCGCAATCGACGCTCCATTCATGTCCGGCCAGATGTTCCATCACCAGTAATGTGCCGAAATGGGGCGTGTTTATCATGCCTTGGCGCAATTCTTCGAGAGGGATTTGGTATTCAACGCCTTTTAGCAGGTGCGTGATGCTGTCGCGGCGGGTATCGAGGATGCGAAAGCCTAAGCCAAACACTGACACGGCGGGTTTGACGCACAGGCTGTCGTGGCGGCTGGATAGCTCCGCGACAGCTTGGTCGAACGCGTCCAGATTGTCCACGGCGATAAATTCCATCGTTTGGGCGATGTCAGGATGCAGTGCGGCGTAAAATTCGGCTTTGTTATCGAGCAACGTCAGCGTTTCATGATCGGCAACGGATAGGACTTGTGTACCTATCGCGTTGAACGATGCGTGGTGCAAGCTGATAAACGCGGCTTCTTTGCCGGGCCAGAACAGGTCAATCCGATGAGTTTGGCAAAACGCCAAGCACCAATCCAGATAATCCTGGCCTGTTAGGCTGTTAGGTTCGAGATAGTTTTCGTCTGCCGCCAAAAAAGCGGAAGCGGTCGGGTGGGTGTGGGTGCAGATTATTGTCACTTCACCTGACCGTCCGGTCAGGTGAAGATTATTAAAAACTGCGCTGATGGTGGAAAAAGTTTTGTTGAACCAAATGCGCATTCGTTTTTTTTAAAGGTGAGGGATGATTTGCGGCAGCAAGTTTTCAATGGTGCGGCCTGTGCCATTTTCGCCGATGGCGTGCATTTTCCATTCGCCGTTGTGGCGGTAGACTTTAGCCATGATTTGCGCGGTGTGCGGGCCTTGTGAGCTGAGCGTGTAGCGGGCGATTTCGGCTTTGCTGCTACTATCGACCATACGGCAGTAGGCGTTTTCCACTGAGTCAAAGGTTTGTCCGGTGAACGAATTGACGGTGAACACTAAGGATTTGACGTTGGCGGGCACTTTATCAAGATCAACGAGGATTTGCTCGTCATCGCCGTCACCCGCGCCTGTGCGGTTGTCGCCCGTGTGGGTGATGCTGCCGTCTTTGCTTTTCAGGTGGCCGAAATAGACCACGTCCACAGATTTGTTGTTGTCATCGAACATCACGCAAGATGCGTCCAAGTCGATGGCATCGCTGGCATTGCCGCCACCTCCGAACAATCCGCCCAGCATTCCGCTTTTTTTCTCAGTTTGTTTCGCATCCCAGCCCAAGCCCATAATGACTTTGCTCAACGCGCCGCCGGATTCTTTGGCCAACGATATTTTTTGGCCTTTTTGTAAGTTAATTGCCATGATTGTGCCTTATACGTTAACGCCGAAGGAGGCCGCCAATGGCCCTAAGCCACCTGCAAAACCTTGGCCTACGGCTTTGAATTTCCAATCGGTGCCAATGCGGTAGATTTCGCCGAAGATCATCGCAGTTTCGACCGATGCGTCTTCGCTCAGGTCGTAACGGGCGATTTCTTGGCCGCCTTCTTCGTTGACGATGCGGATGTAGGCGTGGCTGACTTGGCCGAAATTTTGTTTGCGGGTTTCGGCATCGTAAATGGTCACGGTGAACACGACTTTGTCCAAATCGGCAGGGATTTTGGCCAGTTCGACTTTCACCACTTCATCATCGCCTTCGCCCACGCCTGTGGTGTTGTCGCCCATGTGTTGGACGGCGCCATCAGCCACGACTTTGTTGTTAAAAAAGCAAAAATCGTTGTCGGAGCGGACTTTGCCGTCCATTTTTACTAAGAACGCGCTGGCATCCAAATCGAATGCCGCGCCGTCAGTGGATCGGGCATCCCAGCCTAAGCCGACGATGATTTTGTTCAAGCCAGGGGCTTCTTTGCTCAAGTTGACGTTGCCGCCTTTGGTCAGTGATATTGCCATGTTGTTGTGCCTCGTGTGTTTGTTGTTGTGATAATTTAAACATTAATGCCGTATTGGCGGGCCAATGCGCCTAAGCCGCCCGCATAGCCTTGGCCGACAGCGCGGAATTTCCATTCCCCGCCGTGGCGGTAGATTTCGCCAAAAATCATCGCCGTTTCGATGGATGCGTCTTCGCTTAGGTCAAAACGGGTGACTTCCACGCCCGTATCTTTGTTGACGATCCTGACAAACGCACGGCTGACTTGGCCGAAATTTTGTTTGCGCTGGTCGGCTTCGTGGATAGTGACGGTGAAAATGACGCGTTGGATGTCGGCGGGCACTTTATCGAGCAGTACGATCAGGGATTCGTCATCGCCATCGCCCGCGCCAGTGCGGTTGTCGCCAGTATGCTCGACTGAGCCGCAGCTTGATTTGGTTTGGTTGTAGAAAATGAAGTCATTGTCCGAGCGGACTTTGCCATCTTCTTTGACCAGGAATGCGCTGGCATCCAGGTCAAAATCCGCGCCGTCGGAGGGTCTTGCATCCCAGCCTAAACCCACAATGACATTTTTTAAGTTAGGGTCAGTTTTTGACAAACTGATATTGCCGCCTTTGCTTAATGAAATACTCATAATAGTGATCTCGAACAGGATGGTTGATGGTATGCAGGCCTAGATGAGGCCTTGTAAACGATAATGCAAGTTTGGGGGCAAAAATCGGTATCAAACGTTTACGCCATACCGATAACCTCTTCCAGTTATCATAACCGTTAACAAGGGGTTTTCCTAGACAGGTATCCTTTCGTAGTTGAGGTTGGGGTGTTTTGTATCAATAAAAACAATTATTTGTGGATTGATCGGAGGTTTGGGTTGCCGGGGATGTTGCCGATAAAATCAGTTATTGACGATATTTTTCTTTCTTGGTGAGGGCATGCCCTTTTGGGCAAAGGTTGTGATGGATGTGGGTTGGGTGATGGATGGCCTTAAAAAAACTTGCCAACGACAAGTTGCTTTGTGGCGATGTCATTATTTCTTATTTATTTTCAATTTGTTGCGAATTATATGCAGGCAACGCTACAAATTATCCGACAATTATCTGGTAATTTTTCATTTATAGTTTTGACACAATACGTTTATCATGATAAAAATTACGCCGTTGTTTAAGAAAAACTTCCAACAACCAACTCATAAATAACAATTTAGGGTTGCTCCCTTGAAGAAAGGGGAAATAACAAAAATCAATAACTATAGATGAGGATTTTAAAATGGCTGAAGCTCAAGATGATGATAACACCCTGTGGTATGTAGTTGGCGGATGCATCGCTGGCATTATCCTGTTGGTTGTTCTGTTGAAAAAAGACGAAACCAAACACTTACAAAGTGGTGCGGTTGCTCAGTTGCAAACAGAAACTTTTTCTAAAATTGAAAAAAGACACACCAGCAACAACGCTACTGCCACTCAAATCTCTGGCAAGTAATTAATAGGCCCCTCGGTTTGGCTGAACTTGCCAAATCGAGGGGCTTTTTAGTGGCTTTAAAATCCTCATTATTTCAATTCCCTATTAAGAAACTTTAGGCATCAGGCCTTGGTTTTTTTCTCATCAATAAAGTATATGTAGCTAAGTGTATGGCGCAGCTGCCGCTTAGCGGTTCTGTTTATACTGGTCAAATCAGCAATTTTGTACCGTTCTATTCTATAAAGATAGTGGTTCCCTTGGTACTGGCTTGGCGGTCAATCGGCATCGATTGTAGTGTCGATTGCCATAGGCCTGTTGATGCCAACATACATATTTCCTGCAACACCTTGGATATTTTTGAAACGCTGGATAGCATGTGCAGGAATCTGCTTTGCAATTTTAGGCTTGCCCGCAACGTGAATCTGCGCATCGGCCTAAAATTCCGCGCTTTTTCCAAAAAGGGCGGTGATGGTGGTGTTAAATGGTTACAATATGCCTTTAGTTCGTTTGCTTGCTGGTGTCCCATCAAGCCCACATATAATTTTCGCTGTGATTGCAGCTTACATCTTGAGGGTTTAAAGAGTAATGGAATGGTTGTTTGCCCCTTTGGCGTATTTGATCGGTTCGGTATGTAGTGCAATTGTGGTGTGCCATTTGATGGGTTTGCCTGATCCGCGTGAGCAAGGCTCTGGAAATCCAGGGGCAACTAATGTGATGCGTTTTGGTGGCAAAAAGGCGGCGGCAATTACGTTGCTGGGTGATATGCTGAAAGGCTTGTTGCCTGTTTACGCAGCAAAATTGTTGGGGTTGCCCGGCGAGATGTTGGCAGTGATTGGTTTGGCGGCGTTTATGGGGCATCTGTACCCGATATTTTTTCGCTTTCAGGGCGGGAAGGGCGTTGCGACTTCGGTAGGCGTATTGCTAGGGTTTTCTTGGTTGTTAGGCCTTGCAACTATGGCGACTTGGCTACTGATGTACAAAATAGGCAAAATTTCGTCGTTGTCAGCATTGGTCGCTTCTTTTTTGTCGCCGTTTTATGCGTGGTTTATGCTGGGTGATGCCAATATCACGGCGGCAACCGCTGTGATGACGGTTTTTTTGTTGTGGCGGCATAAATCCAATATTCAACGGTTATTGGCTGGCGAAGAAAGTTAGTTACCCGTTTTATAACGCGTGTAATTCCGCTATCGGCCAGCGTGGCCTGGCAAATATGCGCAAATCTTGTTGTTCTCCTGCCAATAAGCGTTGGCAACCCGCATAGGCGATCATTGCACCGTTATCGGTGCAAAATTCCAATCTTGGGAAATAAATGTCCGCCCGTTCCTTTGCTGCCATGTCGGTGAGTGCTGCACGGATTTGCTGATTGGCACTGACCCCGCCCGCGACTACCAAGCGTTTTAATCCAGTCTGCTGTAAAGCCCGGCGGCACTTGATACTGAGTGTGTCGGCCACGGCAGTTTGGAACGCGGCGGCAATATCGGCTTTATCTTGAGCTGTTTTGGCAGAGGCATTAAAGGTGTTTAAAGTATAGGTTTTTAAGCCGCTAAAGCTAAAATCCAAACCCGGTCGGTCAGTCATCGGGCGCGGAAATGTAAAGCTGGGGTTGCCGTGTCCGGCCAGCTCTGACAATTTGGGGCCACCTGGATAACCCAGCCCAAGCAGTTTGGCGGTTTTGTCGAAAGCCTCACCAGCGGCATCGTCCAAAGATTCGCCTAATAGTTGGTAATCGCCAATGCCTGACACGCGCACCAGCAACGTGTGCCCACCAGAAATCAGCAAGGCGACAAACGGGAATTGCGGCGGATTAGCTTCCAGCATGGGGGCGAGCAAATGGCCTTCCATGTGATGTACGGCTACGGCAGGGACTTGCCAGGCCCAAGCCAAGCTACGGGCGGTGGCTGCGCCAACCAGTAATGCCCCCATCAGGCCAGGGCCTGCGGTATACGCTATGCCGCCGATGTCGCCGGGCGATAGATGGCTATCTTGCAAGGTCTGCTTGATGAGCGGCACTAATTTGCGGATATGGTCACGTGATGCCAGCTCCGGGACAACGCCGCCATATTCGCTGTGCATCTCGGTTTGGCTGTATAAACAATGGGCAATTAAGCCTTGTTGCGCGTGGTAAATGGCGACACCTGTTTCGTCGCAAGAAGTTTCTATGCCTAAAACGTACATTGAGTTTTTGAAAATGGCCAAAGTAAAGGTATAATTCAGGGCTTTTTAGCTCAGCTGCTAACTGGGTCACACAATTTAATATTAACACACTTGGAACAACATAATGCCGTCAGTAAAAATTAAAGAAAACGAACCTTTTGACATCGCCATCCGCCGTTTTAAACGCGCTTGTGAAAAAGCGGGTGTTTTAGCAGAAGTCCGCCGCCGTGAGTTTTATGAAAAACCAACCGCTGAGCGTAAACGTAAAGGTGCGGCGGCAGTCAAACGGCATTTGAAAAAATTGGCGCGTGAGCGTTATGCGTTGAAAAACTTGCGTCGTGGCCGTCCTGCCGTTTGATTATGAGTGGTTTATTGACAGACCGCATTAAAGACGAAATGAAAGCCGCCATGAAAAGCGGCGAGAAAGCCCGTCTGGGTGTCATTCGCCTGATTTTATCAGCGATCAAGCAAGTTGAAGTCGATGAACGGATTGCTTTGGACGACCAGCGCACCATTGCGGTGTTGGACAAAATGGTGAAGCAACGCCGTGAATCTATTAGGCAATACGGTGACGCAGGCCGTGATGATTTGGTCGCAGTCGAAGAAGCCGAGATTTTGGTGATCCAGGACTTTCTGCCCCAAGCTTTATCAGATGCTGAAATTGACCAAATGATTGCTGCGGCCATTGCCCAATCTGGGGCGGTGTCAGTTAAGGACATGGGCAAGGTCATGGGCTTATTGAAAGCCGATATGCAAGGCCGTGCCGACATGTCTGTAGTCGGCGTCAAAATCAAGGCGGCATTGCCTAGCTGAAGCCGGCTTTACTTCGATAGCCATGTCTGGCGGCAGAATCCCTCGTGCCTTTATAGACGATCTGTTAGTGCGGGTTGACATAGTTGACTTGATCGACTCGCACGTCCCCCTCAAAAAAACGGGTGGCAACTATGTTGCCCGTTGTCCGTTCCATACCGAAAAAACCCCTAGTTTTTCCGTTAACCGAAATAAACAATTATTCCATTGCTTTGGCTGTGGCGTTAGTGGCAATGCCATCAGTTTTTTGATGGATTTTAACCATCTTGATTTTGTCGAGGCGGTTGAAGATTTGGCGACATTTGTTGGTGTTGAAGTGCCTAGGGAAGCCGCATTTGCTACGCCCGCTTACGGAAAAGCCGATTTGCAGGGACTTTATGACCTGATGGAACAGGTTGCCGAATTTTATGTCCAGCAATTACGCGCTAGTGCCTTAGGAAAGCAAGCGGTGGCGTATCTGAAAAAACGTGACATCAGTAACGATGCCGCGAAAACATTTATGCTCGGTTACGCGCCTTCCGATGCCCAAACGTTATTGGATCGGTTTGATCGGCAAGCTTTGATTGAAGTCGGTTTGCTGGGAGAAAATGATAACGGCAATGTATATGCGAGGTTCCGCAACCGCGTCATGTTTCCGATCCGTGACAAGCGGGGGCGGGTAATCGGTTTTGGCGGTAGGGTGTTGGATGATTCTTTGCCCAAATACTTGAATTCTCCTGAAACACCCCTATTTCATAAAGGCCGCGAAGTTTACGGCCTTTATGAGCTGTTAAAGAAAAATCCAAAGCCGCAACGCATCCTGTTGGTTGAAGGTTATATGGATGTGATTGCTCTGGCACAGCTGGGTATTGATTATGCCGTGGCGGCTTTGGGTACGGCGACATCGCAAGCGCATTTGGAGCTGCTGTTCCGTTATACCTCCGAACTGGTGTTTTGTTTTGATGGTGATAATGCTGGCCGCGAAGCTGCTTGGAAAGCAATGGATCCGGCCTTTACGGTTTTGCAGGACGGCAGGCAAGTTCGCATTATGTTGTTGCCGCAATCCCACGATCCTGATTCATGGGTGCGGGAGCAGGGTGTAGAGCAGTTTGTTGCAGAGGTGCAAGCTTCGCAGGTGTTGTCAGATTATTTTTTTGGCAGTTTGGGGCAAGAGTTTAATTTAGATGAAATGGAAGGACGGGCGCAGTTTGCCAACAAGGCCAAGCCCTATCTTGCAAAGCTTCCTGACGGCATTTTTAAAAGTATGATGCTGGCGCGTTTGCAGGAGCTAAGTAAATCTGTTCTGGAAAATTCTAATAAAACAACTAGGCTTAATAAAATTCCGAATCGGGTTCCGCAGAAAAATAGCCGTCCTCCTTTAGAACGGCAGACGTTGGCGATGTTAGTCCAAAATCCCGGTCTTGTTGAGTTGCTGGAAGAGAAAGGGGTGGATTGGGACGGGCTGGATTTTAAAGGCTCCGATAAATTTAAATCCATTTTGCAAGTGATTTTGGCGGAAAAGCCTGCCAGCACCGCTGTATTGTTGGAGCATTATCGGGATCATTCTGATGCCGCTATTATCAAGCAATTGGCGGCCATAAAATTGGAAATGCCCCCAACAGGTGTGGAGCAGGAATTTAACGGGGCGTGGGAAAAGTTATTGGCTCAAGGGGTGGATGCCCGTTTTGGCCGTCTATTGGCAAAAGTTGAGGCGGGCAGCGCGACCGAGCAGGAAAAGAAGGAGTTCCAAAGAATCTCAATGCACAATAAGTAAATAAGTGGCTATTGAATCCAGAAAAACTTGTAGTATAATTACTGGTTCAGCAAAGTGGTGCTGAACAGGGTATTCAGTGAGATGACAATGAATCAAGAACAACAGCAGTCCCAGCTTAAACAATTGATAGCCAAAGGCAAAATGCAGGGATACCTGACTTATGCCGAGGTTAACGACCATTTGCCAAGTGATATTGCTGATCCTGAGCAAATAGACGACATCATTGCCATGATCAATGACATGGGCATTCAAGTCTATGAAGTTGCTCCTGATGAAGATTCCCTTATTACCGATTCGGCGACAGTCACCACTGACGACGAAGATGCCGAAGAAGTTGCGGCACTGGCTTCTGTCGATAGCGAATTTGGCCGCACCACCGATCCAGTGCGCATGTATATGCGTGAAATGGGTTCGGTTGAGTTGTTGACCCGTGCCGACGAATTGAAAATAGCCAAGCGCATTGAAGAAGGCCAGCAGCAGTTGGTCAAGGCCATTTCCCGTTCATGCGTAGTGGTCGAAGATTTCCTGCAATCGTTTGACAACATTTCTGGTGATGAAGGTGGTGTCAGGCTTACTGACTTGATTTCAGGTTTCGTTGACCTGTCAACCGAGCCAGAAGATTTGATGGCATCCCAAGCGGTAGGCGATGTTCCTGTTGATGCTTCGTCTGAAGATGAGCTCAAAGGCCTGACTTACGAAGAAGTCCAAGAAAAAGTTGAAACTTTGCGCAGCCAATTGGGTATTGCCTCTGATGCCATTAAGGAATATGGCTATGTCAGCCGCGAAACGGAAGCTGCCTTTGAAGTGCTCGCTGACTTGTTTATGGAGTTCAAATGGACTCCGCAATATTTGAAAAAACTCACCGGAATTATTCCAAACGGTGTGGCTCTTGTGCGTGAACAAGAAAAGTTCATCATGGAAGTTTTCATCAAACACGCCAAAATGCCGCGTAAAAACTTCATCGTATCGTTTACCGATCATGAATCTGATCCGGCATGGCTGGACACATTTTTAGAAACAGGCCATGAATATTCAGAAAGCCTGCTTTCCTATGAAAAAGACCTGCGCAAAGCACAAAAAACTTTGGCAGATATAGAAGCGCAGTATGGCTTGACCATTAATGGCCTAAAAGACATTAACCGCCGCATGTCGATTGGTGAAGCGAAAGCCAGACGCGCCAAAAAAGAAATGATTGAGGCTAACCTGCGTTTGGTTATCTCAATTGCGAAAAAATACACTAACCGTGGTTTGCAATTTTTGGATCTTATCCAAGAAGGAAACATCGGTTTGATGAAAGCCGTTGATAAGTTTGAATACCGCCGTGGTTACAAATTTTCCACGTATGCGACTTGGTGGATTAGACAGGCGATCACCCGTTCGATTGCCGACCAAGCCCGGACGATCCGTATTCCGGTTCACATGATTGAAACCATCAATAAATTGAACCGCATTTCACGGCAAATTTTGCAGGAAATGGGGCGGGAAGCGACCCCCGAAGAGTTGGCCGAGCGTATGGAAATGCCTGAAGACAAAGTCCGTAAGGTATTGAAAATAGCCAAAGAGCCGATTTCAATGGAAACGCCGATTGGTGATGATGAAGATTCCCATTTGGGAGATTTCATTGAGGATGGTAAAGTATTGTCCCCAGTCGAAGCGGCGACCATTGCTGGTTTGCGTGAGTCGACCCAAAATGTTTTGGCGGGATTGACGGCAAGGGAAGCCAAAGTGTTGCGTATGCGTTTTGGTATCAACATGAATACCGACCATACTTTGGAAGAAGTCGGCAAACAATTTGACGTGACCCGTGAGCGGATACGCCAAATTGAAGCCAAAGCCTTGAGAAAATTAAGGCATCCGTCACGCTCAGAGCAGTTAAGATGCTTTCTTGATGGTGAATAGGTTATAAAAATACAGGGCCATTAGCTCAGTTGGTTAGAGCGTCCGACTCATAATCGGCAGGTCGTAGGTTCAAGTCCTACATGGCCCACCATATCAAAAAAACACAAGGCTGCTTTTGCAGCCTTTCGTGTATCTGGGTTTATCAATAATGAGGCGGCAGTAATGAGCAATAATTTTATTTTTACATCAGAATCGGTTTCCGAAGGACATCCTGACAAAGTAGCCGATCAAATTTCCGATGCGGTATTAGATGCGTTGTTGGAACAAGATGCCAAGTCCAGGGTAGCTTGTGAAACCTTGGTAAAAACCGGCATGGTCATTTTGGCAGGTGAGATCACCACCAACGCTTGGGTGGATATGGAAGCCCTGGTGCGCAAAGTCGTCTGCGACATCGGTTATGACAACGGTGAAATTGGTTTTGACGGCAATAGCTGTGCAGTATTGAACGCCATCGGCAAACAATCGGCTGATATTGCGATGGGTGTTGATGAAGGCGAAAACCACGAACAAGGCGCAGGCGATCAAGGCCTAATGTTTGGTTATGCCAGCAACGAAACCGACGTGTTCATGCCAGCTCCGATCACCTATTCACATTTGTTGGTGAAACGCCAATCGGAAGTGCGCAAGAACAAAACTTTGCCTTGGTTGCGTCCTGATGCCAAGAGCCAAATCACCTTCCGTTATGAAAACAACAAACCTGTGGCGATTGATGCCGTAGTTTTGTCCACCCAGCATTCCCCTGAAATCAGCGCCAAAGCTTTGCATGAAGCCGTGATGGATGAAATCATCCTGCATGTCTTGCCTAAAGAATGGCTGCATAAAGACACCAAATATTTCATCAATCCGACAGGCAATTTCGTCATTGGCGGCCCAGTCGGCGACTGTGGCTTGACAGGCCGTAAAATCATCGTAGATAGCTATGGTGGCATGGCGCGGCATGGTGGCGGTGCGTTCTCCGGCAAAGACCCGTCAAAAGTTGACCGTTCCGCCGCTTATATGGCTCGTTATGTCGCGAAAAACATCGTTGCCGCAGGTCTTGCCGAACGTTGCGAAATTCAGGTTTCTTATGCGATTGGTGTGGCTGAACCTACGTCAATCAGCGTTGAAACCTTCGGAACCAGCAAACTGAGCGAAGACCGTCTGGTGCAAATTGTCAGGGATCATTTTGACCTGAGACCTAAAGGCCTGATTGCCCAACTTGATCTGTTGAAACCCATTTACTTGCCGACCGCCGCATATGGGCATTTTGGCCGTACTGAAGACAGCTTCAGCTGGGAAAAAACTGACAAAGCCGAAGCCTTGAAAGGCGCTGCGGGTTTATAAACAAGAAAGCCTATCAACCGATAGGCTTTACTTTTGTCCAGCCACTTTAAACGTTGGACATCACAACAGGACACAATACAAATGAGTGAACACGATTACAAAGTAGCCGATATGGCTTTGGCCGAATGGGGCCGTAAGGAAATCAACATTGCCGAAACCGAAATGCCCGGCTTGATGGCTTTACGTCAGGAATTCGGCGCGGCACAACCTTTAAAAGACGCACGCATTGCAGGTTGCCTGCACATGACCATCCAAACCGCCGTCTTGATTGAAACCTTGACGGCATTGGGCGCAGAAGTGCGCTGGTCTTCGTGCAACATATTCTCCACCCAAGACCATGCCGCCGCCGCGATTGCCGCCTCAGGCGTGCCTGTATTTGCGTGGAAAGGCGAAACCGAAGCCGAAGCCGATTGGTGTATAGAACAAACTATCGTCGGCCCGAACGGCTGGCGGCCTAACATGATTTTGGATGATGGCGGCGACCTCACCAACATGATGCACGATAAATTCCCTGAACTGATGGCCGATGTCAAAGGTTTGTCGGAAGAAACCACTACAGGCGTATTGCGTTTGTATGAACGGGTTGCCAAAGGCACTTTAAAAGTCCCTGCCTTCAACGTCAATGATTCGGTCACCAAATCTAAATTCGACAATTTATATGGTTGCCGCGAATCTTTAGTTGACGGTATCAAACGCGCCACTGACGTGATGATCGCCGGAAAAATCGCCGTCGTTTGTGGTTACGGTGATGTGGGCAAAGGCTGCGCCCAATCCTTGCGTGGCTTAGGTGCAACCGTCTGGATCACTGAAATTGACCCGATTTGTGCATTGCAAGCGGCGATGGAAGGCTACCGCGTCGTGACGATGGAAGAAGCCGCACCGATTGCCAACATTTTTGTAACGGCAACAGGCAACTACCACATCATCACCCACGCCCACATGCAAGCGATGCGCGACCAAGCGATTGTCTGCAATATCGGTCATTTCGATTCCGAAATCGACATCGCATCCTTGCGCCAATACACATGGGAAAACATCAAACCCCAAGTTGACCATGTCATTTTCCCTGACGGCAAACGTTTGATTATTTTGGCGGAAGGCCGTTTAGTCAACTTAGGTTGCGCCACCGGACATCCTAGCTTCGTCATGTCCAACTCATTCTGCAACCAAGTCTTGGCGCAAATCGAATTGTGGCAAAACTCCAGCCAATACGCCAACCAAGTCTATATTTTGCCGAAAAAATTGGATGAAAAAGTCGCGCGTTCGCATTTGGCGCAAATTGGTGTCAACCTGACCGTTTTGACCGAAGAACAAGCTAAATACATCAACGTGCCGGTTGAAGGGCCTTATAAGGCGGATCATTACCGTTATTAAGCCTGTTATTGGTTTAGCGGATTAGTCTCCATTAATCCGCTAGTTACTGAATTTGTATAAATTTACCGCTTTGTTGGGCGCAAACATGGCAACTACTTATGAAACTGACATTATCGCATGGGCCAATGAACAGGCTTATTTGTTGCGTTCAGGCCTCTTGTCTGCCATTGACATCGAACATATTGCCGAGGAAATAGAGGACGTGGGCAAGAGCGAACAGCGGGAATTGGCTAGCCGCATGGTGGTTTTGTTGGTGCATTTGTTGAAATGGCACTATCAGCCGGAACGTCAAGGTTCAAGCTGGTCGTTGACCATCAAAGAACAACGCAAGGCCATATTGCGCCGCTTAAAGAAAACGCCCAGCTTAAATGCCACACTAGAAGATAGGGAGTGGTGGGAAGATGTTTGGTTAGATGCTAAAACAGCGACTGAAAAAGAAGCTGGTATTGCTTTTGACCAATTACCGGAAACCTGTCCTTGGTCAATTGAAAACATTCTTGCAGAAAATTGGTTGCCATCAGTTAATTAATGGCTGATTGTGTTACAAATATCAATTGGGGTTGGCTAATGCGTAGTTTATTGCCGATATTTTCGATGCTTACCGTGTTTTCAACCGCTTACGCCACTGAAGACCGCGTGGCGAGGACGTTTCAGGTTATAAAATGTGACGATGAAAATAGCGGTAGTCCGTTTAGGATTGTTCCGGTCTACTTTGGCACTTATTCTGCGTCTCCCAATATACAATTTGATAGCGTGTTAGCACCTCACATTATTCCAAGTCCTGGGTACGATCAATCCAATCAACCAGAGTGGAATGTGGCGACATATCATGGTGTCGTTGGTGAATACATATCCTATGATCATGATGATAAAGCAGGGTCTTCGATAACCGTAACCATTGACCTTGAAAATTTTGGTAAACCGCCAGGGTCTTGGTGTCCAAAAAGTTCAGTGATGGCAGGTGTCATCAAAGCATTTCAATGTGTCGCTAAAGATCAATCGACTGATACCTTACATTTTAAAATCAAATCGCCTGACGCTAAAGACCAAAAGCTCTTCGGGCGCAGCTATGAAATTGGCAAAAATCCACCTGATTGTCCGGTTTAAAATCAACTTAATAGCCTGTCACTATAAAACGGCCTACCACATAATATGCAACCTACTTCAAAATTGTTCAGCTTCGAATTCTACCCGCCCAAAACCGAAGAAGGTGCGGCGAACCTGCAAATCGTCCATGCCGAATTGGCGAAAAAAAATCCTGATTTTTTCTCGGTGACGTTCGGGGCCGGTGGTTCCACCCGTGACAAGACTTTTGACACGGTCGTGGACATCCAGTCCAAAGGCATCGCCGCCGCGCCGCATTTGTCCTGTGTCGCATCCACAAAAGCCAATATCCGCGCCATTCTTAAAGATTACCAAGACCACGGCATCAGCAAAATTGTCGCGTTGCGCGGTGATTTGCCATCCGGCATGATGTCGGCGGGTGAATTCCGTTACGCTAATGAATTGGTTGCATTTATCCGTGAAGAGACGGGCGACCATTTCCAAATCCACGTTGCCGCCTATCCCGAAGTGCATCCGCAAGCCCAAAATGGCAACGATGATTTCAACAATTTCAAACGCAAAGTGGAAGCGGGCGCCAATGCCGCTATCACCCAATATTTTTACAACGCCGAAGCTTATTTTTATTTTGTCGACCGCTGTGAAAAAAGCGGTTTGGATATTCCGATTGTTCCAGGCATCATGCCGATTATCCAATACACGCAATTGTTCCGTTTTTCAGAAATGTGCGGGGCTGACATCCCGCGTTGGATGCGCAAACGCCTAGAGGGCTACGGCGATGACCGTGCGTCCATCCAAGCGTTTGGCTTGGAATTGGTGACCGACCTTTGCCAGCGTCTGTTGGATAACGGTGCTCCCGGATTGCATTTTTACACCATGAACCAATCTGCGTTGACTTTGGCGATCTTGGATAACCTCAAACTGGCTTAAAGCACAATAAAGCCCATCCGGTGGCTTTCCAAGCTGCCGGAGATTTCGCTAATCAGGCTTTTTTAAGCGATACAAGGCCGAGATGTCTTCATCCCCATACCCTGCCGACATAAGCTTCGCATAATCCGTGACGGTCATGTCTGAAAGCGGAATCGCCACATTGGCGTTTTCCGCCATCGCTTGGCAGATTTTCAAATCCTTATGATGCAAGGCCAATTTAAAACCGGGGGCAAATGTGCCGCTGGTCATGGTCTTGCCACGTTTATCCAAAAACCAATTTCCCGCCGCGCCACCCGCCACAGCATCAATCACCTTATCCATTGGCAATTGTTGCGCCGCAGCAAACGCCAACGCCTCAGTCACGGCTTGATTGATGCCCGCGCACATGATTTGGTTGGCCGCCTTAGTCGCTTGCCCAGAACCCGTCGGACCGACGTGGATGATGCGGGCAGACATCGCCGCCAAAACCGGGCGCACCGCCTCTAAAATATCCGCAGCACCGCCAACCATGATCGACAATGTGCCATTGTTCGCACCTTCCACGCCGCCAGATACAGGCGCATCCAAAAAAGCCACGCCTTTTTCCTGCAACAGCGCCGCCGCTTGTTTTGCGGTTGCGCTGCTGACCGTGGACATATCAACCACCACCGTACCCGCTTTGGCGGTTTCGGCAATCGCCCCGATCACCGCCAACACATCGCTGTCCGCCGACACGCAAGTCAGCACCACATCCATATCAGTGGCAAGTGCGGCGATGTCTGCATAAGCGGCCACGCCCAATTGCGCCGCCAAATCTTGCGCTTTTACGGCGGTGCGGTTATACACGCCCGCCAGCAAACCTGCTTTGGCAAGGTTGCGTGCCATTCCTACGCCCATTGCGCCTAGGCCGATAAATCCAACTTGCATGTGATTCTCCTGTTTTTGTGCGGAAAGGTTTTTATCATGGCTGGTTTAATCAGAGGATTTATTTCTCCAAATAAGTATAAGCATTCAACCCCGCCACCAATTCCTGCTCATACTCCTGGCGTTGCTTATCACTCAAATCACTGTTCGCCAATTTTTCTCTAAATGCAGCTTTCAGCTCTTCGCTGCTGATGTGTACATAATCGAGCAATTCGGACACGTCTTCGCCTTCTTGTAGGTCGAAGAAATGGTAGCCGTTGTCGTCGAGTTTGATGTTGATGGCGTGGGTGTCGCCGAACAGGTTGTGCATGTCGCCTAGGATTTCCTGGTACGCACCGATCATGAAAAAGCCGATCAGATAGGGCGGGTTGGTGTCGATTTCATGCACGGGCAGGGTTTTTTCTAGGTTTTGGCCGTCGATGTATTGGTCGATGCGCCCGTCGGAATCGCAGGTCAAGTCTTGGATGACGGCGCGGCGGGTGGGTTTTTCATCCAAGCGGTGGATGGGCATGATGGGGAAGATTTGGTCTATTCCCCAGATGTCCGGCAACGATTGGAATAAGGAAAAATTGCAGAAAATTTTATCGGCGAGCTTTTCGCTGAGTTCTTGCAAAATTTCCGCTTCGTTTTGATTGAACGGGTTCAGGGTGTTTTGCAATTGTCGGCAGAACACCGCGTAGTCGTTTTCCGCTTCGGCTAAGCCGTTGATGTTGAGTTGGTCTCGGGCGAATTTGGCGCGGGCTTCGGATAATTGGAAATAGGCATCGTGGTAGGCTTCGACCAAATTACGGTTGTCTGGTAATAGGTCAGCGGCTTGCCCGTTGCTGTACACGGACTCAATGTCGGTGACGTTGGTGATGAGCACGGCGTGGTGGGCGGTGAGGGCGCGGCCTGATTCGGTGATAATGTCCGGTTGCGGCACTTGTTTTTCAGCGCAAATGTCAGCAAAGCTACGGACGATGTTGTGGGCGTATTCGTCCAGGCTGTAATTGATGGATGATTCGCGGCGCGAGCGGCTGCCGTCATAATCCACGCCCAAGCCACCGCCCGCATCGACGATCTGTATCGCTGCGCCCAGGCGGCGCAGTTCGACATAGAATTGTCCGGCTTCTTTCAGGGCGATTTTGATGTCGTGGATGTTGGCGATTTGTGAACCCATATGGAAGTGCATGAGTTTTAGGCAATCGAGCAAGTTGGCTTGTTTGAGGCGTTCGATCAGTTGCAGGACTTCGTAGGCATGGAGGCCAAATTTGGATTTTTCGCCGCCGCTGTTTTGCCATTTGCCCGCGCTGATGCTCGACAAGCGCACGCGCACGCCCAGCGATGGCTGGACGTTGAGCTTGGCGGCTTCTTCGATGATCAATTCCAGTTCCAACGGTTTTTCGATGACCAGATGCAGGTTCAGGCCCATTTTGAGGCCAATCAGCGCGAGACGGATGTAAGCGCGGTCTTTGTAGCCGTTGCAGACCACCACGCCTTGGTGCGACAAGGCCATGATGGCCAGCAATTCCGGTTTGCTGCCCGCTTCCAAACCAATGTTATCTGCCGCCAAAATGCCCTCGACGACTTGCCGTTGTTGGTTGACCTTAATCGGATAAACAGGCGTGTAATGGCCTGTGTAAGCCAATTTGGCGCAGGCTTTTTTGAAGGCGTTGTCCAGGCGGGTGACGCGGTCTTTGAGGATGTCGGTGAAGCGTACCAGTACGGGTAAGGACAATTGTTTGTCGTTTAAGGATTGCGCTATTTCGTATAAGTCCAGTTCTATATCTTTGTCTGCACTGGGTCGTACGCAAACGCGCCCTTTCCCGTTGATCGAAAAATAACTGTCGCCCCACAAGTCTATCGCGTAAGTTTGGGCGGATTGTTGGATAGTCCAGTGGTCAGTCTGGTTTGAATTCACTTATTGGCTCCGATGGGATGTTGTAGTTCGGCAATCAGCCGTAGGAAAGGGGTAAAAAAATGGGAATTTTGCGGACAGGTTAACCGTTCCCTTAGTTAAAGGCCTAAAGTGTATGCTAGGCCCAAGGCGGACACAATCGTTTTCGTGGCAAATTTATGCAGGATTGTGGTGTGTAAACAGGAATTAACCGATGGTGGCGGAATTGGCAAAAACAGACCGGGTTCGCTTTATGGGCTTAAGCTGTTAAAAGTTGGATAAAAAGCGTTATACTGGAATATAAGCAGACGATGAAAGAAGTTGGCAATGAAAAAAAGAAATTATTACAGCTTAAATAGTGAACCTGAAATCATCAATAATTTCCGCCGGACTTTGGGTGAAATAGAATGGCTTTTATTGGTGTTGATATTGTTTTATTTGGTCGTCGGCCAAATAGAAAGTACGGCTAAACAATTGCTTATCCTGGCATCTTGTTTGTACGCAACCGGGGTGGCGGCTTTTCAATATTGGGATTTTTTCAAGGAAGCCAAACAATGGAAACTGGCTTTGCAAAGCTGGGTGATGATTATTTTTATCAGCTGGGTGATTTGGTACACGGGCAAGTTGCAAAGCCCTTTGTTTAATTTGTATTTGTTGCCGGTACTGGCCAGTGCCATCACTTTGGGCAAATTTGTGACCTTATTGCAAGTAGGGCTGATTTTTTCCATTTTTATGTATTTGGGGAGCAATTTTCACCAAAATAATATGGATGTTTTGTTTTCGATGACGGGTAGCAGTGATGTGCTGATGCTATTTTTTCCGATGTTGTTGGTGGGCTATATTTCAACGATGCTGACCTCCGATATTCAAAGAGGCTTTAATTTCCTGAAATCCGAGTCGGAAATAGATGAACTGACCAAGTTATTTAATTACCGGACATTTAATACCCGTTCACAAAAATTGCTCAATCAGGCCAAGCGGCATAATTGGAATGTGTCGGTGCTGATGATTGATGCTGATAATTTGAAGAAAACTAACGACAATTATGGCCATGAGGCGGGCAATGTGCTGTTGTCGAACATTGCCCAGTGTTTGGTGGCCGTGCTTGAGGAAAGTGATATTGCGGCGCGTTATGGTGGCGATGAATTTGTGGTTTTGGTGGTCGATTGCCAACCTAATGGCGGTATGTTGGTCGCCCAACAAATCTTTGAGCAATTCAAGAATACCCCTGTGCGCTATCAGGGTGACCCCATAAATTTAGGTGCCAGCATCGGTGTTGCCAATTTTCCTGAACATGGCGACACGATGAATGTCCTTTTGGGAAAAGCCGATAAGGCCATGTATTTCAGCAAACAACAAGGCCGGGGCATTGCAACGGCCTATCACCCAGATTTGGATTTTTAAAGCAGGCTTAATCCCGGAAATTTTCAAACTGTAGGGGCCTTTCCAGGTTTTCTTGTCTGAGCATCTGTATCACTTCCTGTAAATCGTCACGTTTTTTGCCCGTCACCCGTACTTGATCGCCTTGGATGGCGGCTTGCACTTTGAGTTTTTTATCTTTGATAAGCTTGACTATCTTTTTGGCCAATGTGCTGTCTATGCCTTGTTTTAACGTGATTTCCTGACGCATACCCTTACCGCTAGTTTTGGCATCGCCAACTTCCATGCAGGCGATGTCAATGCCGCGCCGCGTCAATTTTGAACAGACAATGCTGAAAATTTGTTGTAATTGGAATGTGGATTCGGAAACCATCACAATCTTGTCTTCGGCCAGTTCTACTGAAGAATCCGTGCCTTTAAAGTCAAAACGGGTCTCAACTTCTTTGTGGGCTTGGTCAACAGCATTTTTGAGTTCGTGTTTGTCAAATTCGGAAACAATATCAAAAGAGGGCATAACGTTTGATGTTTTTAGGTTAATGGAGTGGTTTTCGGGTTCATTTTACAATGCTTTGCCGTGAGTTTGGATAATGTCGGTAACGGCTTTGATCCTAAGTCGGCGGATTGCCTCGCCGATTTGCGCACCTTGTAGCGAGCCATTGACCAGTTCGGAAATGTCAACCGATGTGGCGGCTTTGGCGGCCGCCCTGAACAAATTAGCTTGGGGATACTCGCGGTCTTCAAATCCCGTGCGCCCACGGGCATCCGCTTCACATGCCAATAAAAATGCTGCCAAAGTATTGGTGGGTTTAAAGGCACCTAAGGCCGCTAGGGTGTCGGTCAATGTGCTAGGGCGCAAATCGGCAGCCCGGTGGCAATGGGTGTGGTATTGCATGACCTGCTGTGCCAAGGCCTTGAAGTGGTTGGGGACCCGTAAGCGTTGGCACATGGCTTCTAAGACTGGCAAGCCTTTGGTTTCATGGCCGTAGTGGTGTGGCAAATTGTCTTTAGGCGACAAAGCCTTGCCCAAATCATGCACTAAGGCGGCAAAACGCACTTCCGGGCTGTCAGATAGGCGTACGGCTTGTTCCAGGCACATTAGGCTATGGATGCCAGTGTCAATTTCTGGATGGTGCTGGGGTGGTTGTGGCACACCAAACAAATTGTCAAGTTCAGGAAAAATCTTTGCCAATGCGCCGCAGGATTTTAAGGTTGTAAAAAAAGCCGCTGGTGTTTTTTCATTTAAGGCTTTGAACAGTTCCGCCCATACCCGTTCGGCGACCAGATAATCCACTTCCCCTGCATCCACCATTGTTGCCATCAGGGCGCGGGTTTCTTCCGCTAAGGTGAAGCCTAAGGCGCCGTAACGGGCGGCAAACCGCGCCACGCGCAGAATCCGTACCGGGTCTTCGGCAAAAGCGGGCGAGACATGGCGGAACACGCGCTGTTCCAGGTCTTGTTGGCCGTTATACGGGTCGATAACCTCTCCTTCTGGGGACATGGCCATCGCATTAATGGTCAAGTCGCGGCGGATCAAGTCTTCTTCTAGGGTCACATCCGGGGCGCTGTAAACACTAAAGCCTTTGTAGCCGTGGGTGGTTTTGCGCTCAGTGCGTGCCAGTGCGTATTCTTCTTGGGTTTTAGGGTGCAAAAATACCGGGAAATCTTTGCCGACCGGGCGGAAACCTTGTTTCAATAGGCTTTCAGGCGTTTCGCCAATCACCACCCAATCGCGTTCAGTGATAGGAAGGTTCAGTAACTTATCGCGCACCGCACCACCAACCAGATATGTTTTCATGTCGTTCCGTAAATTAATGGCTGACTATGGCGATAATAACATAGGGGAGAATGGCTTTTATAGCAGGAGGCTCATGCCTTGTGCCGTTTTATCAAGTGGGGCGACGCGCTTTTTGCTTGCCGATAATAGTTCTGATGGTGCCCGACCAATGTCGTGGGAACCTGAGCGGAGCTAAGCTAGATGGCTACGTGTAGGTTGTTGTCAAGCCAAGTGAAGATGGGTTTGCACCAGATTTATGTGCTGCTGACCAAACTTGCCAGCAAATTGGCTAAACTGGTGCTGTTGCGGGCATCTGTTTGGATGACAGGAAACGAAAGGTTTTTTTGTTGTAAATGGCGGTTGTAATCGTCAATGCTGGGCGTTGGTTTTTCGTCATAATGGGTAATGCCGATCGCCATGTGTTTTTTGTTGGCGGTTTTTAGGTAAGTATTTAAATAATAATCCAATTCGGCGATTGGGTCGGCTTCGGTGTTGTCGATGAGCATGATGATGCCCCACGCATTTTCAAACAGCAGTTGGCTCATGAAATCGAAACGTTTTTGTCCGGGCGTACCATATAAAAATATTTTTAAGCCATTATCAAAGCGCATTTCGCCGTAGTCCATTGCCACGGTTGTGGTGGATTTTTTATTGGTCACGCCGTCACTAGGGCGGGTTTCTGTGCTGATCGGGGCAAAATGGCTGAGTGTTGCGATGGCCGTGGTTTTTCCAGACCCTACGCTGCCAGCAATGACGATTTTTATCCGTTTCTTTGACCCAGTTTCCACAGGCTCAAAAATCGCGCCAATTTCTTTGCGGGTGCGTTCATTGTTCTCAATTAGTTTTTGTGCAGTTTCGCCGCGTTCGATGAGGTTTAAAATGAGGCAGGCATTATAAAAACCAATCACTTCAAATAACGGGCGTTTAGTTGTGGCGCTGACTTCCGCTAGTGTTAAGGTGTGGGTGTTCATACAACTGGCAATTAGCCTATATTCTTTGCCGTAGTAGTCTAAGCGCAGATATTCGGGCAGTTGTTTGAGCAGGATTTTTTCATCAATTGAGTTGCCTTTTATCAGGCGGCCACGCGAACCTATCAAGATGGCAAACCATATCAATTCGGTCAGGGAATAGCGTTTGAATTTTTTTACTTCTATGTTTTCAAATACTTCTTCGTCGTCTACAGTGAGGTAGCTTGATAAGCGCGATGAGAATTTTACATAATTGACGGTTTTGATGATTTGTTGATCGGTGGCTTCCTGGACAAAAATGTCTTCGTGCCCCGCCAATACCATGGGTATTAACTGTTCTAACCGACCACTGAAATAAAAGGAATTTTCATTTGGGAATAGATAGACTTCGGGGCAGGTTGGATAGGAACAAATGCGGCCTTTATTGTCAGCCAAAGCATTTTTGACAATAGTCGGCAAAAAATCGTAAGGGTTGTAATCTTTGGCAATTTCGGTACGGAAGGCGGGCAGGAAAAAACTTTGTACCCGGGTCAAAAGGCCGACGAGGCTTAAGATATTGGGGACGACATTTTGCTTCAAAAAAGGCAAATACCAACGGGCTTGGACGGAAAATTCGTTATTTGCCAAAACAATCAGACGTTCTGAGGGATATTTTGCCTGTAAGCCATGCAATAGCATTAAATCTTTTTCAGTATTGATCCAAATCAATAACAAATTGGCTGTGGCAGGCTCGACCAGGCTCCAAGCATCTTCTGAACATAAGATGGCGAGGGATAAGGCATTTTTGATGATGGAATTTTCCTCTTCCGTGGTCGAGGAGGCGATGATACCTAAACGCAGTAAGTCCATAAGCTATTGACTCCAAACCATATTTATTAGTCTGAGATATGAATGTTCCGGCCATTTTAATGGAATATGGCGGCATTACAAAAATTAAGGCAGTGGTTAAATAAGTAAGGCTGCCTTTTGGGTCTTGCAGGGCATCGCCCGTGGTCAGGCCGTGATTACGATTACAGCAGACACTTCACAAAGCCAAAAATGATTCCGGTTTGACTTCCCTGGACAGCAGATTTTCAACGGCAATAAGCGGGTCAAGATTTTCGTAAAGGACTTTATAGGTTTGTTCGCAAATGGGCATGTCAATCCCATACTTTTGCGCCAACAAATAGGTTTGTTTGGCCGCGCAAACCCCTTCAATTTCTTGGCCGATTTCTGAGGTCGCTTGCTCCCAGCTTTTGCCTTGGCCTAGGGCTAGTCCGAAGCGGCGGTTCCTTGATTGGTCATCTGTGCAGGTCAGGACCAAATCCCCCAAGCCTGCCAGCCCCATCAGCGTTTCCTGTTTGCCACCGAGTTGGATACCTAAACGGATAATTTCGGTCAGTCCTCGGGTAATCACTGCCGCACGGGTGTTCGCGCCAAACCCTAAGCCATCTGCTATGCCGGCCGCAATGGCGAGGACATTTTTCACTGCCCCGCCTACTTCTACGCCAATCAAATCGGCGCTCGTGTAAGTGCGGAAGCGTCCGCTGTGAAAAATGCCTGCCAATTGGTTGGCGAAATCGGCCTGAAAAGAAGCGATGGTAATGGCGGTCGGTAAATCTGCCGCAACTTCGCTGGCAAATGATGGCCCGGAAATGATGGCGGCAGGTGTTGCCGCAGAAAAACTGTCAGCCACCGTTTCATGCAGTAATGCGCCATTGTCAGCATTAAAACCTTTAGTGGCCCAAGCAATTTTTACAGTTTCGGGCAGGAGCGGACGCAGCTTCAATAAGGTGCTTTTGAAGGCATGGCTAGGCACACAAACCAATAGCACATCCGAAAAATCCGCGATGTCCGATAATTGGGTCGTGACGCTTAAGGGGCTAGGAAAGTTTTGCCCCGGCAGGTAGCGGAGGTTTTGTCTTGCCGTGGCTAATGAGCTGATATGTTCGGGGTCGTGGCCCCATAATAAAGTTTGGCAGCCATTTCTGGCTGCCAAAATGGCAAGGGCGGTTCCCCAAGAACCTGCGCCTAAAATGGATATGCGTTTATCCATCCAGCTTAGTTGAGTGTGCCGGGGGCAGGTTGCTGTTGTTGCAAATGTTGTGCATACAAGGCATCAAAATTGACAGGTGCCAGCAATAATTGCGGGAAGCCGCCACGGGTCACCAGATCAGAGATGGCTTCACGGGCATAAGGGAACAGAATGTTAGGACAGAAGCTGCCCATCATTGGGCCCATTTCTTGATCAGTGAAACCGCCGAGGGCAAAAATACCAGCTTGGTTGACTTCGACCAAATAGGCGGTCACGTCCGCGCATTTGACGGTGATGGTCACTTTCAAGGTGACTTCAAACAAGTTTTGTTCTAGCGGCGAAACGTTAGTTGCCAAGTTAAAATCGACCGCAGGCTCCCATTTGGCAGTGAAAATGCTTGGGGTGTTAGGGGTTTCAAAAGACAAATCTTTGGTATAAATTTTTTGGATGGAAAATTGTTTTTCTACAGCGTTGTTTTCTTCGGCCATGATATGAGGTGTCGGGTTGGTTAAGTTAGGTTATTAGTTTTTTGGTTTTTTCTTACTGATTTTTACCGGCAATTTATAATCGTTTTCCCAGGCTTGCATACCGCCCGTAATGACGGCAACGTTTTCAAAACCTGCTTTGCTCAGTTGCCGTGCGGCGGATGATGCACGGTTTCCTGACAGGCAGGCTACCAGTAATGGGGACTTTTTATAAGCTTGCAAGGCGGCCAGTTCTTCTGAGAATGTGCTGAGCGGGGTGTTGCGTGCGTTTTCGATATGGCCTGCGGCAAATTCAAGGGGTTCACGCACATCAATGACGACAGTGTCTTCATCATTCATTTTGGTCACGGCTTGCAAGGGTGAGATGGCGGTAAATTTTCTAAATACAGTTTCGAACAAGTCCTGAATGAGCAGGTAAACCACAATAATAACGGCAAGCGATAATATATAGTGGTTAAGGATAAATTCTATGTAGCGGTCCATGGATTTCGTTGGTTTTTATGGGTGGATGGCTGGAAAGGTGGTTAGTGCCGGGAACAAAAGACATCCCGCATCATTTCAATGAGTTGGAGAGTGCGTTCGTCGTCTATATAATAATAGACCCGGTTGGCTTCCTTTTTGGAACCTAGAATATGTTTTTCCCTAAGTATCGACAAATGTTGGGAAATATTGCTTTGGCTAGTGCCGACTTGTTCGACAATATCTTGTACGCTCACTGAGTTTTTACCGAGGATGCACAAGATTTTTAGCCGTAACGGGTGTGACATGGCCTTCAAACAGCGGGCGGCTTTGGCGATGTTGGCATCATCGTATAAAATGTGTTCGTTTTTAGTGTCCATACAAGTAGTTGATGTCATAAGATGCCGGTTTCAGCAAGCGTGAAACCATTCAAAATAGTCAGGATGTATATCTGCGGTACGATAAATGTCCGCAAGCCTAAGCATTAATATATCAATTTCTTAGTTAGGCGGTTGGTATTTTTTTTATGCTGTTTAATTCAATGGATTACAATAGTCCAAAGAGCGGGCGAAATGATACCTTACTTTTTTGGATTTAAGGTAACGGATAATCTTTAAGCGTTTGCCCGCCTCATTTGGAGCCATAGATTTTAATTTTTAATGTCAGGAGATAATTGAACCATGTTGACCCGACCGAAACCTTTAGTTTTGCTGATCCTTGATGGATTTGGCTATACCTCGGAACAAACCGACAATGCCATTGCGATGGCAAATACCCCGTGTTGGGATCAATTGCAAAAAGATTATCCGATGACCCTGCTGACCTGTTCAGGGCATGATGTCGGTTTGCCCGACGACCAAATGGGCAATTCGGAAGTGGGTCACGTCCATATCGGCGCGGGCCGTTATGTACCGCAGGATTTCACCAAAGTTAATGACGCGGTTGAAGATGGTAGTTTTTTCAACAATCCAGTGCTTTGCCGTGCCGTCGATTTGGCCAAAGCAAATGACAAAGCTTTGCATATCATGGGCTTATTGTCGGCAGGTGGAGTCCACAGCCATGAAGAGCAAATCGTTGCAATGGTTGAATTGGCCGCTAACCGTGGCCTGCAAAAAATCTATTTGCACGCTTTTTTGGACGGACGCGATGTGCCGCCTAAAAGTGCGCAGTCATCTCTGGAGCTGTTAGATAAGACTTTTGCTAAATTAGGCGTGGGCCGCACGGTTTGTATCGTCGGGCGTTTTTATGCGATGGACAGGGACAAACGTTGGGATAGGGTTAAGTTAGGCTATGACCTGATCACCAAAGGTGAAGGCAGCTTTACCGCCATGTCTGCGGTGCAAGGCCTGGAAGCGGCTTATGCACGCGGAGAAACCGATGAGTTTGTTATGCCAACAGCGATTCTTGATGCCGACGGCAAATCTGTCGAATTGGATCCGCAAGATTCCGTGGTGTTCATGAATTTCCGTGCCGACCGTGCCCGCGAAATCTCCCAAGCCATCACCTCCGAGTCGTTTGACCAGTTTGAACGGGGACGTGCGCCGCATCCTGGCTATTTCTGTACCTTGACCGAATATCACGAAGCCTTTGATTATGATGTTGCTTTCCCGTCCGTGGATTTGAAAAACGGCTTGGGCGAAGTGTTGGCGAACTTAGGCCTTAAGCAACTGCGTTTGGCGGAGACAGAAAAATATGCCCATGTCACTTTCTTTTTGAATGGCGGCGTGGATACTCCTTTTGAAGGCGAAGAACGCATTTTGGTGCAATCGCCGAATGTGCGCACCTATGATTTGCAGCCGGAAATGAGTTCGGTTGAAGTCACTGACCATATTGTTGAAGCGATCACCAGCCAAAAATATGATGTGATTATCTGTAATTACGCCAATTGCGATATGGTGGGCCATACTGGGGTCATTCCGGCGGCAGTGCTGGCGGTAGAGGCGGTTGACCGTGCCTTACAACGCATTTTGCCAGCCTTGCAACAAGTCGGCGGCAAAATGTTGCTGACCGCCGATCACGGCAATATTGAACAAATGGTTGATCCTGATACGGCGCAACCACACACCGCCCATACCACCAACTTAGTGCCTTTGGTTTATGTTTGCGGTGACATGCCATTGCTTTCCGGTGGTAGCCTATCCGACTTGGCACCCACTATGTTGGACATTCTAGGTGTCGACCAACCAGTAGAAATGACCGGAAAATCTTTGCTCAAAGCCGCATAACCAGCGGATGAAAAGTAAGTTATGTTGTTTATTGCTGATTTGCTTTTTTGGGATACCCGCACACGCTGTTGAAGATAGCGGCCAAGATGCTGAGGTGATTTCTGGTGAGGCGGAACCCGCAGAAAATGCTGGGGACACAACGCCAGACATTGCCCAGACGCAAGATAACTTGCAGCAACTGTTATCTGATGTTGAAAAACGTTACGGTGAAATCGCCGTGACGTTGCGGTCATTGCAACAGCAAATCGACACCAACCGTCACAACATAGACAAAATAGAGCTAAGTATCTTGGCTTCCCAAAGGGCTATCGCAAAAGAAAGGAAGGAGTTGGCGGGTCAGGTCAAAGCCGCCTATGAAATGGGGCAACAAGAACAATTGAAGTTGCTTTTGAATCAGCAAGACCCCGCCTTATCCAACCGAATGATGATATATTACAGTTATATCAATAAGGCGCGGATGGCCAAAATTGCCCAACTAGAACACTCGATTAGCGAGTTGGAGCGGTTGGATCAGGAAAAACAAAGCGAAACCCGCTCATTAGAGCAGCATCTGCAAGCAAAGAAAACGCAGCAAACCGCTTTGAACCAAGTCAGGCAGCAACGAAAATCCTTGTTGGCAGACACCTTGGCTACTTCCCACGAAGAACAGTTGCGCCTCTTTACCGAAAACGAAAACAAATTAAGGAACTTGATCGCTTCCCTGCCACAAGAATTGGGCATCGTTGCTGGGTCGGTCATGTCTCATGTGCCGGAAACCGATGAAGCCAATCAGGCCAATGGTCAGGAAGCTGAAAAGTACGCAGGCCTACAAGGTAATTTTGATGATTTAAAAGGTAAATTGCTTTGGCCAGTGCAGGGCAGGTTAGTGAAGAGTTTCAATAATCTGCAAACGGGTGGCGCACAAAGCGGAGTGCTGATTGAAGCGAAAGAAGGGGTGGATGTCCATGCTGTCGCCGCAGGTAAGGTGACGTTTGCAGATTGGATGCGGGGTTACGGGTATTTGGTGATTATTGATCACGGCGGTGGTTATATGACGCTTTACGCGTTCAATCAAAATCTTGCCACCGAAGTCAATAAAATAGTGAAACCGGGCGAAATTATTGCTACAGTCGGCCAAAGTGGTGGGCGTAGCCACCCAGGGCTTTATTTTGGCATACGCAAGCAAGCCGCGCCCATTGACCCGTTGCTATGGTGCCGCAGTTATTAGATGGTATAACTATCCGCTTACACTGAGTGGGTGCAGACAAATAGAGGATTTGGAGTCTTAAGACACATGCTGAAAAAGAAAAATGTATTTATTTTGTCCCTAGGCATCATGCTAGGTGTTGTCGTAGGAAATTGTGGCAGTGTCTTTGCTGATAAAGATAACAGCGAACCCGTATCGGATACGTTACCTTTCGAAGACTTAAGGACGTTTACGGAAATTTTTGGCCGTATCAAACGCGATTATGTCGAAACGGTCTCTGACAAAAAATTGCTCGAAGACGCGATTCGCGGCATGTTAAGCGGCCTAGACCCGCATTCTGCCTATTTGGTCGCTGATGAATACCAAGAACTGAAAGAAGGCACAACAGGCCAGTTCGGCGGCTTGGGCATAGAAGTCACGATGGAAAACGGCTTTATCAAAGTCGTATCGCCGATTGACGACACACCGGCCCAAAAAGCAGGCCTGAAAGCAGGCGATTTGGTGGTCAAGCTTGATGACAAACCTGTCAAAGGCATGTCCTTAGCGGATGCCGTGAAAATGATGCGCGGTGAACCCGGCAGCAAGATTTTATTGACGGTGGTGCGAGAAGGTGCGGAAACGCCTTTGAAATTCACCATCGCCCGTGACATCATCAAAGTCAAAAGCGTCAAAAACAAATTGCTGGAAAAAAATTACGGCTATGTCCGTATCAGCAGCTTCCAATCCGGCACTGGCGACAATCTTGAAGAATCCTTGGCAGCCCTGAAAAAAGAAAACGGCGGCAATCTAAAAGGCTTGGTCCTTGATTTGCGTAACAACCCAGGCGGTGTTTTGGATGCGGCGGTCAAAGTCAGTGATGCCTTTTTGACGGGCGGCCTGATCGTCTACACCGAAGGCCGTATTGAAAACTCAGAAATGCGTTTCAACGCTGCGCCTGATGATTTGATTAACGGTGCACCGATTGTCGTTTTGATCAATGCCGGTTCCGCATCGGCTTCCGAAATTGTTGCAGGGGCGTTGCAAGACCACAAACGTGCGCTCATCATGGGTGAAAAATCATTTGGTAAAGGCTCGGTGCAAACCATCTTGCCGACCACCAACGGTGCGGCGATCAAATTGACCACGGCTCGTTATTTCACGCCCTCAGGTCGTTCCATCCAGGCTGAAGGCATAGAGCCTGACATAGCTTTGGCACGGGTCAAATTGGAATCATTGGACAAGAACGATTTTACTCCTGTGAAAGAGGCTGATTTGTCAGGCCATTTGCAAAACAACAAGAGCAAAACTAACGGTGCATCCGCTCTGCCAGAAGACAAAGCGAAAGATGAGGCCGAAGTCAAAGACTACGCCTTATCCGAAGCTTTGAATTTACTCAAAGGCATCAGCATCATGAAGTCCAAATAACCATTGGTTTATTGGCGCACCTTAAAAGGACGGGTCTAATCGCCCGTCCTTTTTGCGTATAGGGACATTTAAAAAATGTGCGTTTTAAGCCTGTGCGGCTAGCCGTCGCAAAGTGGCATTGAGGCGTTGCAGGGAGTTTTGTAAGGTTTGGTCGCTGATAAGGCCGCTTTGTTTTTGCATGATCTCAAGCGTTGCCAGGCTAGGGATGTTGGTTTTACCCATCGCCGACGATGCCGCTCCGGTTGTTTGGGTCATAATCTTAACCTGTATTTTAGTTACCGTCCCCTTCGCCAATCCGGCCGCACTGCCCAGAATAGCCGGGTGATAAAACCGTAATTGCGAAGCCCATATCGCTGAATCCGTGTAAACCAACAAGGTGTTGGCGCTGATTAAACAATGGCAAGCATGTTTCGCCAGATTGTCCGGCAAACATTGCCTGACCTGTTGCAAAATACGCCGTTGTTGGTCAATTTGGCCTAAATAATAGCCAAACATCCGGTTGTTGTAATCGAGCGGAGCGTGAAACGGTTTTTTTGACATAAACGGTGCAAGTCCTGTGATAATTCAAGCATTTACCGCATTATAGCCAATCCGGCATTTTTTATCTTTTAGCAAATCCATGTTCGTACATCTAAAAACTCTAGGCTGCCGCTTAAACGAAGCCGAATTGGAAACCTGGGCGCAGGCTTTCCAAAAATCTGGCCATCAGATCACCCGTGAGCCTCAAGCCGCGCAATTAGTGGTCATCAACTCCTGTGCCGTCACCCAAGATGCCGCCCGTAAATCCCGCAACTTGATCCGGCGTATCCACCGCGACAATCCGCAAGCCAAATTGGTGGTGAGCGGCTGTTATGCCACCTTAAACCCTGATGAAGCCGCCAATTTGTTGGGCGTGGATTTGGTGGTCGGCAATCAGGACAAAAATCAACTGGTCGAAAAAGCCTTGGCTGAATTGGATATGGACACGATGCCAGCCATGTCCACCGAGCCTGGCGAAATTTCCCTGTTCACACGCGGACGGCAACGGGCGTTTGTCAAAGTCCAAGACGGCTGCCGCTACCGTTGCACATTTTGTATTGTCACGGTGGCGAGGGGCGAAGAATCTAGCCGCCCGGTGCAGGCCGTGGTTGATGAAATCAATGCCTTGCACGCCCAAGGCATCAGCGAAGTGATCCTGACAGGCGTGCATTTGGGCGGTTATGGCAGTGATTTGGAAACCAATTTGGTAGCGTTGATCCAAGCCATTTTGACTCAAACGGCTATCCCAAGGCTGCGCTTAGGCTCGTTGGAACCGTGGGAATTTACTGATGAATTCTTTGCCTTATTCCAAAACCCACGCCTGATGCCGCACCTGCACCTGCCTTTGCAAAGCGGTTCGGACAGTGTGTTAAGGCGTATGGCGCGGCGTTGCAAAACCGAAGAATTTGCCCAAATTGTCGGCCAGTTACGCGCCCAAGTCCCAGGCTTTAACGTCACCACCGACATTATTGTCGGCTTTCCGGGCGAAACCGAGCAAGAATGGCAAGACAGCCTCGCGTTTATCGGGCAAGTTGGTTTCGGGCATATCCATATCTTCACGTATTCCAAACGCGAAGGCACAAAAGCGGCAGGTTTGCCGAATCAAATCAGTGCCGAAATCAAAAAGCAACGCAGCCAACAGCTGCACGCGCTGGCTGATACCATGAAACAGGCGTTTGCCTTGGAAAATGTCGGTAAGGAATTTCCGGTGTTATGGGAAGCGTACAGCGAACCGCTGGACGGCGATAAGCAACGGGTGTTTGGCTATACACCGAATTATTTGAAAGTCGCTGCGGTGATAAGTCAGGATGACAGCCTGGAAAACCAAATACGCATTGCTGAATTGGTGGCTGTGGAAGGGGACAATATCAGGGTGGAATTAAGGGCTTGATGTGTTTTGCCCATTCCCAAGTTCGCGCTTGGGAATGCCGTTTCGGAGGTTCCAACTTCCAGAACTGCCGAAACCGGAGCCTAGTGGTTCCCAAGCCCAAACTTGGGAACCCGCCAATACTTAATCGCGCAACAATTCGTTAATGCCTGTTTTGCTGCGGGTTTTTTCATCGACTTGCTTGATGATGACTGCGCAGTACAAGCTGTATTTGCCATCGGCTGACGGCAAGTTGCCGGACACGACTACGGAACCGGCGGGGATGCGTCCATAGCTGATTTCGCCAGTCATGCGGTTGAAAATCTTGGTGCTTTGGCCGATGTACACGCCCATTGAAATCACGCAACCGTCTTCGACAATCACGCCTTCGACAATCTCAGACCGTGCGCCGATAAAGCAATTGTCACCAATAATGGTAGGGTTGGCTTGCAACGGCTCCAACACGCCACCGATACCCACGCCGCCGGACAAATGCACGTTTTTGCCGATTTGGGCGCAAGAGCCGACTGTCACCCAGGTGTCAACCATGGTGCCGCTGTCTACATACGCGCCAATATTGACATAAGACGGCATCAAAATCGCACCGGGTGCGATGTAAGAGCCATGACGCGCCACGGCGTTTGGAACGACGCGCACGCCCGCTTTGGCGAAATCTTCTTCACTGTAAGTCGAGAATTTGCATTCGACTTTATCGTAATAACGGGTGTTGCCGCCGTCCATCAAACGGTTTTCGTTGATGCGGAACGACAACAGCACGGCTTTTTTCAACCATTGGTGTGTGACCCAATCACCGTCAATTTTTTCAGCAACGCGCAACGTACCGCTGTCGAGCAATTTTAAGGTTTTGGTGACAGCTTCGCGCACTTCGGCGGAAACGCTGGCCGGAGTAATGTCAGCGCGGTTTTCAAAAGCATTTTCAATGGTTTGTTGTAATGTTGTCATGTGTGTTTGCTTAATGTTAAGGGGTTAAAAAATCATTAGTTGGGCAACCAATCTTGGCCCAACACATCATCCATCGGCCATGGACAGGTTTCTGGAAATTTCTCATAAGAAATGGCCGTTTCTTTTTCGGCCAAATCGCGGGCATCATCCCACGCATCGGCCAACCAATCGCCATCGCTTAAACACTGTCTTAAGCTGGGTGTTTGTTTCAAACGTCGTCTGATGCGTTCGCGTTGCGTTTTGATGGTCAGTTGCCAACTGGTGCTTTGCCGCGCTGGTTGATAATGCCATTTCAGCAAATGGCAGAGCAACACGGCCATGCGGCTGGCCAGTTCCCGTTGTTCACTTTTGCCCACGTCGGCTATTTCCTCGGCAAGATGTTCGATGTCCAGCAACGTGAATTGCCGGGTGCGGAGCAGTTGGGCCTGCTCATTGGCCCAAGCCACAATGTCTGTTTCATAATGGATGGTCATTTTATCGGCTCAGTAAAAACAGGAAATCCTTAATACGGTGTGCCGCCTTGATACATTCATCCAAGGGCGCGACCAGGGCGATCCTGACATGGCCTGCGCCTGGATTGACACCAGCAGATTCGCGTGACAAATAACTGCCCGGCAAGACGGTCAAGTTTTCGTGGGCGAACAATTGCCGGGCAAACGCACAATCGTTGGTTTCACCGGGCAACACATCCAGTTGGCAATTGGCGGGGACTTTAAGCCAGACATAAAAGCTGGCGGGTGGTTTACTGATCTCACAGACATCTGATAACAGTGTGACAAATGCGCTGAATTTATCGCGGTAAAGATGGCGGTTTTCAATGACGTGGTGTTCGTCTTGCCATGCCCGGATACTGGCGTGTTGGGTGGGTAGGGACATAGCGCAACCGTGGTAAGTGCGGTATTGGAAATACGCCCGCAAAATGTCGGCATCGCCCGCGACAAACCCAGACCGTAAACCGGGCGCGTTGGAGCGTTTGGACAGGCTATGGAACACCACGCAACGTTTGAAAGCGGTGTTGCCCATTTGGTAAGCGGTTTGTAGCAAACCCAATGGCGGGTTGGCTTCGTCATCGTACAATTCGCTGTAACATTCATCCGAGGCGATGATAAAACCGTATTGTTCAGACAAACGCAGCAGTTGTTCCTGTTGCGCCTGTCCCATGACTGCGCCGCTAGGATTGCCTGGTGAACAGACATAGAGCAATTGGCAACGTTGCCAAATGGCTTCCGGTACGCTGTCAAAATCCGGCAAATAGCCCGTTGCTTCGGTGGTGTTTAAAAAATACGGCTCTGCACCCGCCAACAACGCCGCCCCTTCATAAATTTGGTAAAACGGGTTGGGCATGATGACGATGGGCTTTTGCGGGCCGGAAGCGTCGAGCACGCATTGGGCGAAAGAAAACAAGGCTTCGCGTGTACCATTGACGGGCAAGATGTGGCTGTCGGCATCAAGGGCTGCTGCCGGAATGGCAAACCGTTTGGACAGCCAAGCCGCAATCGTCAGCCGCAATTCCAATAATCCTTTGGTGGTCGGGTAAACGCCCAATCCGGCACTGTGCGCCAACAGCGTTTCTTGGATGAAATGCGGGGTAGGGTGGCTGGGTTCGCCAATTGACAAAGCGATATGGGCTTTATCGTGGGGCGGGGTGATGCCTTGTTTCAGCCGGGCCAGTTTTTCAAACGGGTAAGGGTGTAAAGCAGCTAGGTTGGGGTTCATGGATAAGATCAGGTATCGGGTGTGCAAAAAAGCAGGCTATATCAATGGCAATGCGGACGTTTGCCTGCCGCTTGCGCTTGTTGGAATACCGCCATCGTTTTGGGCAATTGCCGTTCCAATTCTTGGATACGGGTGGCATGGGATGGGTGCGTGGAGGTGAATTCCGCAGGCTCTTGGCTTCTTGAGCTTTGCGCCATTTTTTGCCATAAGGTAACGCTTTGTCTGGGATCAAAACCGGCTTTTGCCATCAGTTCTTGGCCGATGGTGTCGGCTTCGCTTTCTTGGGTGCGGCTGAATGGCATCAGTAGGCCATATTGTGCGCCTATACCCAATAAGCCTAAAGTTGTCGGGTTTTGCCCTAGCGTCGTTTGTTTGATGACCCCCATACCTTGTTGCACGGCCATTTGCTGGGAAGCCCGTTCATTGCTGTGCTGCGCCAAAACGTGGCCGATTTCATGGCCGATGACCGCCGCCAATTGGTCTTGGTTGCCGCCCACCATTTGGATCAATCCGGTGTAAACACCGATTTTATTGCCGGGCAGAGCGAAGGCATTAAAAGAATTATCTTGGAACACCACCACTTCCCAGTGGCCGCCTGTCTGCTGAGTCAGGGTGTTGGCGATGCAATGGGTGAGCTGGTTATATTGCGGGTTGCGGCTAATCGGTTTTTGCCTTTTTAAGGCACTGAAAGATTGCAAACCCATTTGGTTGATTTGCGCCTCAGGCAACATAATAAATTGGTTTCTGCCTGTAGGGCTGGTGGCACATGCGGTCAATAGCGTAGTGACCAGTAGCGCGGGGAGATATTTTTTCAACATAAGCTGGCAACAGTAAGCAGAGAAAAGCCGCTATTTTAACGTAACTGATTAGCCAAGGTTAAAAAATGTCGCCGCCGTTAGATCATGGGTGAGAGCTTGCCCGCGACACTGCAAAATGCCCGGATTGGTGGCAATAGTCGCAGACGGAAGCATGTGAAATAAGAAGGCGGGGTACGATGGTAGAAAATCCGCAGAAAATGGTGGTACGGTAACGCCCATTATTTGGGAGGGTTGGATAGGGATTGTATCCGGTAAAATCCCTCGCCTGCCTCGCCCAAGGTCTCGGCAAGCCAAGGCAAACTGGCGGCCATATCGGCTTGTAAAATCCATGGCGGATTGATGATGATAAGGCCACTGGATGTCATGCCGGGAGCGTTTGAATCAGCCTTGATACCCAATTCCAATAATAAGATGTCAGCAATCCCTGAGTTTTGCAGGGCGCGTTCCAATTGTTGGTTGCGCTTGCGGTCTATGACCGGATACCACAACGCGTACGTGCCTGTTGCAAAACGCTTGTGCATTTTTATCAGGGTTTCCACCACGGTGTCATAATCGGTCTTTAGTTCATACGAAGGGTCAATGAAAACCAAACCGCGCCGCTCAACCGGCGGCAACAAACTGACGGCGTGTTTCAAGCCATCCTCCGCCATAATTCTGGCGCGTTTGTCGCGCTTAAAAGCCGTTTGTAACAACTGTTGTTCAGTCGTGTGCAATTCGTGCAACCAAAGCTTGTCATGCGGGCGCAGCAAGTGTTTTGCAAACCACGGGGAGCCAGGATATTCAAGCAATTGCGGTGTTTTGTTCAGTGCTTTGACCTGCTGCACATAATCTTCTACCACGGGCGGCAAATCCTCCCTAGCCCATAATGCCCCTATGCCATTATCAAATTCACGGTTTTTTAACGCGTAGTCACTATTCAGCGCGTAATGCCCTGGTCCTGCGTGGGTATCGATATAACAAAAGGCTTTTTCTTTTTGGCTAAGGTAACGGAGGATTTGCACCAAAACAGTGTGTTTTAGGACATCGGCAAAATTGCCGGCATGGAAAGCGTGGCGATAACTGAGCATGGATAAAGTATGGGGGATTAAAAGGCTAGAACCAGCGATACCAAAATAAGCCTAAATATTCATGGCAAACAAGGAACGACCTTTCCATGCCTTTGGCGGATGGTATGAAATTTAATGCGCCGGGTGTTGTGTCCTTAACAAATGCGGTCGGAGCCGGCAAGACTTCAAAACCGACGTTACGGAACGCCCAAGCCGCACGGCGCATATGGTAGGCTTGGGTGACTAAGAGGATTTTGTCCACTGCCGCCGCTTGCAATATTTTCCGGCTGTACAGGGCATTTTCGGCAGTCGTGCGGCTTTCCTCTTCCTGCCAGGTGACCGGGACATTGAATTCCTTTTGCAAAATGTCAGTCATGTTTTGCGCTTCTGAATGTTTTTCTTCTTTAGAGGCTTTGCCACCTGACACCAAAATCGGCAACCCGGTGTCACGGGCCAGTTTAGCGGCATAACGCAACCTGACTAACGTAGGGGGGTTGACCGTCCAGCCTTGTTGGTACTCATTGCCCGACAAGCCGCCACCACCGATGACAACAATCGCTTGAGGCCGGAAGCCCGTTATTTTTTTTGGGGTCAGGACAGGGTCGGTTTCTAGGGTTTCCGCCAAAAATCCGGCAGTTGCAGGCAAACTTAGGACAATCAACAGCACAATGCTGATGCCGCTTAACGGTAAGCCCCAGTCATGCTTGCGCATCAGCAATCCAGCTAATGCCATCAGCAGCAAGCTGGCGGGCGGCAGCAATAAAAGCTTAATGACGTAAATGACGGCTATTTCCATAAATGGTGCTGATATTGGACAGTCTAATCAATCAGCGGCGTGGTTAAATCACTTTATCGAACAAGGTCATGAATATCTCAAAGGCAATCAGGCCGATGATGATAAGTTCGAGAATCGACGAGTGGCGATGTTTTTGCTCATCGGCCAGCATTTCAAACAATTCGTGGATGGTTTCCAGCTTTTTCGACAGCACCTGTGTCCGTGGGGCAATTTCCAAATATTTGGCCGTGATGCTGTAATAATCTTCATATTCAGGATACTCCCAAAAGAAATCCGGTGTATCGAGCAAATCGTAATTAAGGATAATGTCGCTTTTGGTCAGGAACAATTGTCCGCGAATTTTGGCGATGTTATGTCGGCTCAGTTTGATGCGCCCATTTTCCGCCAATGATTTGGGGATGTAATTGGTGTTGTTGATCGTCGTGATCGCATTGGTTTCAAAGGAAGCCAGCTTGATGGACTGCGCCATGCCTTGGGACAAAGAAAACAGCAGGATAGGGTCGGAAGATTCGACTTCGATATGGTCTTCAACAATGCGCGTTACCGGACAATCGAGTTGGAACGTAAAATTATCTTCTTCAATTGACGCTAACGGATTATTGGCATGGCCCAGCAGCAATTGGTGCAGTTTGCTTTGCTGTTCGGCAGTGACATTCCAATGCACCACCGCACCATAAGAAAACACAACCGACCAAGCGCGATCATCTTCGATGAGCAGCGCACCTTTAATGATCCGAATCAACGTGGTTTCGGAAATCACCCTGGCCAACGCACTAATATCAAACCCTTGGGCGAGGCAAAAAGCTGCGCATTGCTGTGTGGCAGTCTGTTCAGACATGGAATGCCCTTAAAGTGAATACAAAGTGCGGTATTTTACGTCTTGGATGAAACAAACCGACAAAAATTTTCGGAAATTGAACGCGGTTGTTTAGAAATTGAAAAATTACGGTGACGGGTACTATCCAGTCGGGCGGCATATTTATGGATGCTTCCATAAATATGCCGGGCCATACAAGTATTTATTCGGAAATCAGCACCAACCAGCCGCCTTCCGCTTCACAATGCGGGGCTTTGGCATCTATCCTGACATTAATCCGAGCCGCCGTGTTACGCAAGCTGGCAGGCAATTTGGCTTTGACCAAAAAATAAGGGTCTTTGAATTCCGCGCTGGTTTCAACCGGAATTTCTTTGATGGTCATTGACACTTGGTTCGGTTTTTCAATGTTCATGACCCGGAAAGACACTTCGCTTTCGGGAATGACTTTCGCCAAATGGTCGGGGCTAAAATTGGATATTTTGGCCTTCATGCACGTGCCCATGGTCGCACCACCGCCGCTTGCACCACTTGCAGGGCCACGGTGGGCGCTATGGTCAACCGCATACGCCGTTGATAAGGAGCATAAGGCCAAAACGGCCATCAACATGGATTTTTTCATAAATTGCCTCTATCTCTTCTTTATTATTATAGTTTTTAGGCTATGGCATTTGCCAAGTCAGGTGCGGCAAAAGCAATCGCCTGGTTCGCAAGGTTTAACGCAGGGCGGAGCGCCCATACGCAGACTGCCTAATATAGCGGCACTTGCGGAAAATACCAATGGATAACTTGGCTGAAGAAGCTAGGTGTGATGTGGTTGGCGCGTCAGGCCGGATGGGCGGGTTAGGATAGGCATAAAAAAAGCTTTTGTGACGGGTCACAAAAGCTTTTTTAAGGCCGATGTAAACGCGGTTTACTTAGTGCTTACATTCGTTGCAGTCAAACCTTTAGGGCCGGATTCGACATCGAAAGTGACTTTTTGACCTTCAGTCAAGGTTTTAAAGCCTTCGCCTTGAATTACGGAATGATGTACGAATACATCTTCGCCGCCTTCAGCCGGTGCGATAAAACCAAAACCTTTGGTGTTGTTAAACCACTTTACAGTACCTGTTGCCATTGGAAAACTCCTGAAATTAAAACTTATGGTTAAAGCCAGAACTACAATATTGATAACCGGATAAGCGTTATTAAGGAACTTCCACTGGCTCAACATCTTTACTCTGTGCGCGGCAATTGTACTGATATTTTACGGTTGATGCCATTTCTTGGAACAAAACCGACAAAATCATCCATTTTTTTGCCATTTTTACGGTTGTTCAGTCAGCAAATACAGGCCATCCAAGACCAATGAATTCGGGCTGACCATGCCGATCACTTCGCGGTTAGCGATGACAGGCGCACGTACCAGATTGTAATCGGCGAACAACCGCGAACAGTAACGGATGTCCATGTCAGGATGCACCGAAATGACGGGCTTGCTCATAATCTCATAAACATTGACCCGTTCCGGTGATCGGTCTTTGGCCAGCACATGGCGGGCGATGTCACCGGAATTGATGATGCCGTACTCGTCATCTTCATGGCGTTTGTTGACAATCAGCACGGAGGTTTTTTGGGCTTTCATGGCGCGTAACGCTTCTGCGACCGTCGCAATGCCATCAATCCGGCCAAAATCCGTCTTCATGACATCTTTGACACGAATGACCCGCGTTTTTTCGATCATAATTTATCCTCAATTTCATGGCTTAATATCGCCATCTGGCGGGTCACGCCGATGGCATCTTCAACATCAATCTGAAAAGCGATGCCCGTGCCGGGTTTATTGTCAAAATCCGCGACACTGGCAATTTTTTCCAAAATGTGGCGGCTCAGATGCTCCTCCACCAACATCAGCAATACATCCCGCTGGGTTTCCAGCGTCAGGCCGAAAAACGTCTTTGACTGTTTCAGGCCTTCGCCACGGGCGTTGTTAATCACGGTTGCGCCTTTCGCGCCGTTTTCCCGCGCCGTGGCCAGGACCAAATCCGTCTTGTCGTCTTCGACAAAAGCAATAATCAATTTAAAGTGCATAAAAATCTCAAGGTTTAGATTTGCGGTTGCCAAGCCAGTGCGCCAACTGGGCGTAAGCAAGCACGGCGATGATAGGGAACAGGCTGGCGAAAGCGATCAGGCCAAATCCGTCCAAAACCGGATTGCGCCCCGGCACAGCAGCCGCCAGCCCCAGCCCCAAGGCCGTGACCAGCGGCACGGTCACGGTCGACGTGGTCACTCCGCCCATGTCATACGCCAAGGCCAGAATCACTTTAGGCGCGAAAATCGTTTGGATGGCCACCAGCACATACCCGCCGATGATATAAAAATACAGCTCCGTGCCCGTGACGATGCGGAATGTGCCTAAAGCCAAACCTAAGGCCACGCCCAACGCCACGGCAATACGCAGCCCCAAGGCGCGTATCGTGCCGCCGGACACATTTTCGACTTTTTTGGCGACCGCCAATAAAGACGGTTCAGCCAAAGCGGTGGTTAGGCCTAAGCTGGCGGCAAAGCCATACACCCAGCCATACGTCAGCCAAGTGCGCGGCGCGTTGGCAGGGATGCCTAAAAATTCTGGCGCGGTCAGTTGTGTCGCCATCAGCTTACCAAGCGGGAACAAGGCCACGTTCAGCCCTTCCAAAAAAAACACAATGCCCAGCAACACCAACACAAAGCCCATCAAAATTTTGCGCGGATTGGCCAAGCGTTTACGGATCACCAAAAACTGGAAACCTAAAATAATCCCCACAATCGGCAAAACGTCCAAACCCGTTTGCAGCAACATATCGGCAAAATGCTTGGCCCACGCCAACAGGCTGTGCAACAGCGCCCATACGTCGGCTCTAGTGATCACGAGGTTCATCGCAAAATCCCGTAAGCCATCACAAACACCATTGGCAACAACGACGCAAACGCCACCAAGCCAAAACCGTCGCTCATCGGGTTGCGGCCTTTGATCGCCGTCGCCAAACCCACGCCCAACGCCGCCACCAGCGGCACGGTGATGGTCGTGGTCGCTACACCGCCAGAATCATAAGCAATGCCGATAATATTGGCCGGGGCAAACGGAGTGATCGCAGCCACCGCCGCATAACCACTGATAATCAGATAATACACAGGCCAGCCTTGGATAATCCGCAACACACCCAGTAAAATCGCCAAACCCACCGACAAGGCCACCGTCAGACGCAAACCCCAGGCGTAATTTTCCCTCGCCAACTCAGAATCGGCGATCATACGGCCTTGGCTGGCCATCCGTGCGGCTTCGTCACTGATGGCCACCAAGGCCGGTTCGGCAATCGCCGAGCCAAACCCCAGACAAAACGCAAACACCAACAACCACAGCACGCTACCCTTACGCGCAAACGCATACGCCAACGAATCGCCCAACGGGAACAAACTTTGCTCCAAGCCCTGGACAAACAGCGTCAAACCAAAAATCACATACAACGTGCCTTTAAGCAAATTCGCAACATCAGGGATCGGTTGGCGGATGATGGCTATTTGGAAAAACAAGACCACGCTCAAGATCGGCAGCAAATCTAAGGAGCTGCTCAACAATTGTTTAACGAAGCGGTTTTTAAACATAGCCATGCCAAGAAAGGGTCAAGGTTTGATTGTATAGCAAAGCCACGTCCAGCCGCCATTATCTTGATGCCATTCCGCACCACAATGCCGCTACATTAGTGCCGTCTGGTGTATCTCGCCTCGTAACAGCATAACCTACGCACTATTAGCAATGAACGAACTAACTATAGCCAATCCGATATGAATTGATGGTGTCAAAAAGGCGATAGCTAGGACTGCCCGTCCTTTACCCACAAGGAGTACTAGTGAGGACGCGCAGTCCTTATCAGAGTATTTTGGATTGGCTATTATTGCGCCACCGAAATCTGTTTGACCTAATCCCCTAGCCGCGCCGCTGATTGTCGTCACCCGCCAACAATTTGAACAACAACTGGCTGACCAAAACGCGGTGATAGCGCAAAGCTTGCAAGCTCAGCAACAAGCACTTGCCGAAGCCAAGCGAACAATTCAATGCCGAACGCGCCTACGTCATCACCGAAGAAAGCCGCAAAGCCAAAGCCGCGTTGGAACTGGAACACAAAAGCCGCAAATTGGCGGAACTGCACGGTGTATTAAAAGAGAGCGATGCCGTGCGAATCACAAATCGAGCGGGTAATGAACGCCACTGTCGGCATATAGGGATTTACAGGTGATATAGGGGGATTTTGGCAGGAGATTGAGGGGGTGGATATGAATTTTTTGGGTCTTGATGAAGGGTGAGCCGTTTGTTTCTGTCCATGAGGCGTTGCGCTAATTGTATGAATTAGCGTGTTTATAAGATATACTTTGTATCAATAAAACCACTATAATTATCAAAGTAGCAACATTGTTGTGTGTGGTTGTAAAAAAGCAATTGTCACCATCCACTTGGTTTTGTTCGTTGTCGATTTGAAGTATTTGCAGTTGTTGTTTGGCTCAAAAATATCAACAATATTTTTGTAAATTTGTGTTCGCTCCTTACTCTCTCTAGGAAAATTATATGAAAAAATCACATTTATTAACGTTAGCCATAATGGCTGGTTTGGGTGCCGTTTCAGTTGCCCATGCTGATTCAGTTGACGATACCAGATGGTATGTTTCCCCTTTTGGCAGTTTTGTCAACACGGGCGGTGACCGTGGTGCCGATGATGGTTGGGGGGCCGGTATGGGCTTCGGAAAAATGCTTAACAAGCATTTTAACGTTGAGCTGAAAGGTTTTTACCAAAATTATGAAAGTAACCAAGGTGATTGGGATGTTACGGGCGGTACTGCTGATTTGATGTATTTCTTCTCACGTGAAAAAGTGGCTCCTTACACTGTCATTGGTGCAGGTGGCATGAACACTTCCGTGGGCGGTGTTGAAGAAGGTTCGTTTATTGGTGAAGCCGGTGCCGGTTTGACGTATGAAGTGAATGACAACTTCTTGTTGCGCAGTGATGTGCGTTACCGCTATAACAACAATTTTGACACCACTTTTGGCCGTGGCACTGACGAGTTCCATGATATGGTGGTCAATGTCGGTTTTGTCGTGCCATTTGGCCCAAAACCTGCCGAGCCAGTTAAGTTTCAAATGCCAGCACCTGTTGTGCCTACACCTAAAGCACCTGATTGTTCAACAATGGATTCCGATTCTGATGGTGTCAATGATTGTGCTGACCAATGCCCTGCAACCATGGCTGGCAGCAAAGTCGATTACCAAGGTTGCCCGATTAGCTTAGAGCTTAAAGGCGTAAACTTTAAAGTTAATTCCGCTGAATTGACTGTTAACGCCATGCGAATTTTGGATGGTGTTGCCGCCAGTTTGATTGGCTACCCAGAAAAAGACGATATTGAAGTGCGTGGCCATACCAGCAGTGAAGGCAGCGACGCGTACAACTTGAAACTGTCTCAAAAACGTTCGCAATCAGTGGTGAATTATTTGAAATTGAAAGGTGTCACGAACCGTTTGACGGCCAAAGGCTATGGTGAAAGCCAACCTATTGCTGATAACGTGACCGAACAAGGCAGATCATTGAACCGTCGCGTTGAATTGGTTTGGATGGGCAAATAATTTAGCCCTTACAAGGAAGTAAAAAACCCGCCTTTTGGCGGGTTTTTTTTGGGGTTAGCAGTAGGTCTGAATTGATGCAAAGCTTCATGTGCCTATCATTACGGCTGCATCAACAAATAATAAGTTTATGCACTTCAATACTTCGGACAGATTTTAGCCCGCCAGTGCCCCGAAGTTACACAACTCGGCGTAGGCTGGCGATGATTTAATCAAATTCAGGTCAATGGCAAATTTGCAAGAAAGCCGTTCAATGAATAAAGCATTGAAAAACCTAGTTTTCCAACTGGCGACCGAAATCGGCTTCCGCTGGGGCGACTGTTGCCTGTCGTGCCATTTGATCAGGTTCAATGCGGTGAAACAGGCGTTGAAATGGCTGTGCAGAGCCGCTTCCGAGCGTGCCTGGCAGTGGGTTCAGGCCAGTGAACTGTTTGGCGTCACGGAACAGGAACTCGATCTGGAAGCGGGCTTGGTAATAGCGATGGAGGGTCATGGCTTCCAATTCCGTGTCGGTGGAAAACAACACGGCATAACCGTTGTGCCTGAGCAGATAGACCAGCCGGATGTCGCGCTTGAGGTTCACGCAATTGACGATCGCGGTATAAACCTTGACCCCGTCCTTTTCCCCGACATAATCGGGCTGGCTGACATCGCCAATGACCAGTTTGCCCGTGTAGCGCCTGTGCCGTCCTTTGGCTTTCTGTTCGCCCGTGTACAGATGGCGCAGGTTGGCGTCGCAACGGAGCTTGCCGACTGGGTGGTAGCCGCAGCCCAACAGGCCGTTGGTGAACTGTTGCTTGCTGTAATAGGCATCGGTGACCAGATAGCGGATGTCTTTCGGCAACGCGTGGCAGTCCGTTTTGAAATGGCTTAAATACGCCGTCACACGCGACCCGTTGGCATCCTTTGTCTTGACGGGCGTTTGCCGCGTCGACACGTGATAGGCGGTATTAAAGCCGACATCCACTATCGCCAAGGTGGATATTTCCAGACCCGTTTCGGCCTTGCCTTGTTTGCCGTTGTAAAAGTTGCCCAGCCCGTAGATACCGTCTTGTTTAAACAAAATCAAGGGATATTTAAGCGGCGTAATTTGGGTCAAAAGCTTTGCCTGATTTAAGGACACCGAAGGCGATATGAATTAACTTACGCATGGCGGCACAAGCAACGGCTTTCCCGTTTTTACCATTGGCTTTAAGGCGTTCAGAAAAAGTGCGGATTAACGGATTAAAACGCAAGGCACAAAGGGCGGGCATATACAACGCTTTGCGTAACAACGCATCACCATTTTTGGCAATGTGCGTACTGCCAGACCACTGGCCAGATTGGCGCAATGCAGGCGCAAGCCCGGCAAAAGCAACCACTTGTTTTGCATGGGTAAAACCATGATGTCCGCTTAATGCAATCAGTAAATGGGCAATGCTGGCTTCACCGATCCCAGGAATGGTGTCGAGCAAATCACCGCGTTTTTTGAGGTCGGGATGGTTGTCGATATGGTCACCGATGGCTTTGCGCGTGGCTTCCAGTTCTGCTTCGAGTGTTTCCAGAACCGTGTTGATGGAACCGATATCTTGGCATTAGCCGTATCTTGACGGTTACGTTCCATGCGGATCATCTCCAACAGGTGTTCGACACGGCGTACCAATGCCTGCAATTCGCGAATATTGGCAGGAGGAGGGGCCCACAAAGGAGGTTGCATGATGGAAGCGTAACGGGCAATCAGTTTGGCATCGGCTTTGTCGGTTTTAGCGCGGCTCAATTCGCTTTTGGCAAAGCTGTGGATTTTAGCCGGATTGATCAAACTGACCGCATGGCCTTGACTGACCAGAAAATCAGCCAGAGGAAGTCCATAAGCCCCCGTTGCTTCCATACAAATCAATGGCTTAATGTCGCCACAAAGCGGCAGAAACCAAGCGATAAAGGCAATGTGGCCAAGTTCGTTGTTATCGAACGTTTTGTGTTTGTATTTGCTGTCAATCAGACTGGCGGCATCGAATGTTTTCTTGGCAATATCAACACCGATGGTGATTGAAAATGGGGTTGGGGTCATGATGATATCCTAAGAAACTTAAATATAAATAATGGGTTAATGATCGGAAGCACCGCTATGTTCAACCTTATGAGTACAAGCTTTAAGCCTAAGAATACCGTTCGAACTACAATAGCAAGTGTGGATAGCGAGGAGTTCAATCTACGAGACAGGCTTTAAAGCCTCAGGGCGGGTACGACTTCCCCGCTATCCTCCCGATGATCAATCGGGGATTCTGAGCTTTTGATAGTTCAGAATCAAGACATAAGGTTTTGCCGCCGCCCTTGCTGACAAAACTGGCATCCAAAGCCGCCACTTTTTCCGTTTCGGCTGGGATTGTCTCGGCGTTGCCGATGCGGTCGGACTCGATAAAGTCCAGCCGTTTGCCAAACCAGCGGCGGTAGGCCTTTTCAGACAGGCCGCTGTGGCGTGCCAAGCTGGTGTAGTTGGTCCTACCCCGAAAACCCAACAGGCAGGCCAACAGCACACCAAAAATTTTTTTGCGGTTTGGACAAGGTGGACATTTTTCCTAAAATCGTTTCTAGTAGCGGCATGGGAACCTTAGTTTTGGAGGCGGTGGGGTGTCAGAAACTACATTTTCCTCTGGATTTAAGGTTCCCCTCCTATTATTTTCAAAAACTGTCCGAAGTGTTGCACTTATTCTATGGATTCTCCTCGGCCTTAATCCACCTTCTGTTTTTAAAATGCTTGAATTGTCGATGAAAAGCATAAGTTGACATTTTTTGTCACAATTTGACCTTGGTTGCCATGTCTATACGCTGGATTTGCTGGGGTTTTTAAGGCAATTAGTTAGTTTTTTATCGGTAACAGAGTCAGATTTAGGTCTAATTTTGTTTTAAGACGGCGAGAAAACAGGGGGGCAAAAATATTAACAGTTAATTTTTAATCTATGGCATACATCATGCTTTAACTAAAACGAGTTTTCTCATCTCATTTCAACCCAATAAAAGGCGATACATTATGAAAAATCAAATGCAAAAAGTTCAACAAGGTTTTACCTTAATCGAGTTAATGATCGTTGTCGCGATCATCGGTATTTTGGCTGCTATTGCGATTCCGGCTTATCAAACTTATACGGCTAAAGCTAAATTTTCTGAAGTTGTTTTGGCAACCGCAGGTGTAAAGTCAGCTGTTGACGTTTGTGCACAAACTTTAGGTAGTGCAACTAATGATCCACTTCAAGCTGGTCAATGCGATGCTGACACCTCTGTGACAAATGCTGTACTACAAGCAAATGGTGCCGGTAAAGGACAATATGTTGACACTGTCGTTTTTGCTGCTGCTGACATTCAAGCCACTGCGGTAACTACAAACGGCCTGAACGGACAAATTTATAAATTAACTGGTGCTTATGCGGATGGTGCGGTCAAATGGACTAAAGACCTAACTGCTAGCTGCGTTACCGAAGGAATATGCTAAAGCTTTGAATGGCGGTATGCCGAAGGTAAAATCCTTAAAGTTTAATGCTTGATCTTCAATAAGAACCGCATGTTTAGCAATGTGCGGTTTTTTGTTTATTAGACATGTTTCAACATTATTAATCAATAAGTTACATAAAAACGGGATTGACAATAAATTATTGTAACCTGTTGATTTTTATGAAATAAAGGAGTCAAAGCCCTAGGGTTTGGATTCCTTGTATGTAAAAATTATAAATATAAGTTATTGAAATATAAAATATTACCGTAGAAACAAGTCTATTATCCATGTTAGATTTTGTTGATGTTTCATCAAGGGAAATTCAACAAGTTTTCCTCATGCAGCTAGAAAAGCCCTCCTTGTAATCTGGGTTCCGGCAGTCCATGCTGGAATGATGTGATAAAATCAAAGTTAATTTTTTAACATTATGAAAAATAGAGCATTGATTTTATCAAAACGTCAACAGAACCTAGATTGCTTGATTTTATAGGTTTTGCTACCTAACTCTAAAATAATGTTATTGAATCTAAAAAAGATTAGTCGGTTAAATGCGGTTTTGTTTCATTTTTCGATTAGCTTGGCTGTTTTTTTTCTGATGTTTGTAATTCTGATAAGTATCTGGTATCCAGGTATTTATTTTGGAAGCTCTGGTGGTTTGCAAGGCATCAAAATTGTTGCTGGCGTTGATGTGGTTTTAGGGCCATTGCTTATGTCGATTGTTTTCAATCCTCGAAAGACACTGCCTGAATTAAAAACGGACATTAGTGTTATTGTTATCGGGCAGGTTATTGCTTTATTGTGGGGCGTTTATGCCTTATTTGATCAAAGGCCTGTTGCTGTAGTATTTTGGGAAAACAGTTTTATGACCGTGCCTGCTTACGCACTCAAGGAGCAGGCTTATTCCTTGGAAAACTTGAATATCTTAAGTAATGATAAACCTCCAATGGTTTATGCCAAGAAGCCGAAAAAACTTGAGGATTTAAAAAATATGATGGATGTGATTTTAAAACAACATATCCCCCCGCATCATCAACCTGGGCTATACCGCCCGCTCAAAGATCATTTTTTTGAAATAAAACCCCAGCAAGTGAACATAGACGAGGTTCTTGTAAAAAGCCCAGAGGTAAAAAATCAATTGTTGCCAGTCTTGCAAAAAAATAAAAAAAACACCAACGATGTGTTTTATTTTTTATTACAGTCAAAATATCGAAATGGTTTATTGATATTTGATACTGATGCCCGGTATTTGGGAGGTGTGATGCTTGATTAGACATTTGCTCACAAGACAACCTTCCTGACAACATGAACACAAGCCACTGCAAATTCAGGCATGCCAGAATTTTTCGCGAAAGCTAAAATGGGATTCATCCGATTTTAGCGGCAAAAAATTTTCCTGGCGATTATTGCTTTCGGCTGCCCGCGTTCGTCCTGCTCTGGCAGTGGTGCACAAATCCCCTCCGGTACGCTGTGCACCACTGGCCTACGCAAATGACTTGATGCCGTGTCGTATGGCCTTGCATATTGACTACGCTTCTGCTTGCGCTCCAGCTTCGTCAACACGCCCGATCCAGGGGGGCGTGCGTACACTGCTCCACTAGCGAACGCTTCCTGCACTCCTTCGTAGCGGCGGTGCTTTAGGCTTGTTTAAATTGCAGGTAACGCTTGATTAGGGTATTGGTTGAACTGTCATGCTTCAGCAACGGCGCATCGACACTTTGCAGTTCGGCGGCGGTTTTTTGCGCCAAAGCCTTGCCTAATTCAACGCCCCATTGGTCAAATGAATCAATATCCCAAATTGCCCCTTGAGTAAATACGCTGTGTTCATACAGTGCGACTAGCAAGCCCAGCGTTTTTGGGGTCAATTGTTCTAGCAGTAAGGTATTCGATGGACGGTTACCTTCAAACGTGCGGTGTGGTGCTAACCAATCGTTGATGCCTTCAGCTTTGACTTCCGCTTCGGTTTTGCCAAATGCCAGCGCTTCCGGTTGGGCAAAAAAGTTTGCCATCAGCAAATCGTGTTGGTTGCCGAGTGGGTTTAAGGTTTGGCAGAAACCGATAAAATCGCAAGGGATCAAGCGCGTACCTTGATGCAATAATTGGAAAAACGAATGTTGCCCGTTCGTCCCCGGTTCGCCCCAATAAATCGGCGAAGTCTGGTAGCCGACATGGTCACCTTCTACGGTGATGTGTTTGCCGTTACTCTCCATCATCAATTGTTGTAAGTAGGCGGGAAAACGTTTGAGGTATTGGTTGTAAGGAAACACCGCAACGGAACTGGCATCAAAAAAATTGTTGTACCAAATATTCAGCAAACCCATGATGACCGGAATGTTTTGCGCAAACGGCGCGGTGCAAAAATGCGTGTCCATTTCATGGAAACCTGCCAACATGAGGTGGAAATTGTCTGCCCCGACAGCGATCATAGTCGATAGGCCTATCGCCGAATCCATGGAATAACGGCCACCATCCCAATCCCAAAACCCGAACATATGATCCGGGTCAATGCCAAAATGCGTCACTTCCTCAGCATTGGTCGATACGGCAACAAAATGCTGGCGCACGGCGCGGCTATCGCCTAGACACTGTAAACACCAATCACGCGCCGCACGGGCGTTGGTCAGGGTTTCCAAGGTGGTGAAGGTCTTTGAGCAAACGATAAACAGCGTTTCTTCGGGATCAAGATCGAATGTCGCCTCACTAAAATCGGTACCATCGACATTAGACACAAACCGAAACGTCAGGTCGCGCTGGCTGTAATGCCTTAAGGCCTCATAAGCCATCGCCGGTCCCAAATCAGAACCGCCAATGCCAATATTGACAATATTACGGATATGTTTGCCCGTGTAGCCCAGCCATTCGCCACTACGTACTTGCCCGGAAAAAACCGCCATCCTACGCAGCACATCATGGACTTCCGTCACCACATCCACGCCATCCAGCAAGATGCGTTCAGTTTCGGGCGCACGTAAGGCGATGTGCAAAGCCGCCCGTTGTTCGGTGACATTGATGGTTTCACCTTTGAACATGGCATGGATTTTTCCGGCTAAACCGCATTCATCGGCAAGCTGTACCAGCAAACTCAAGGTTTCGGCAGTAATCCGGTTTTTCGAATAATCGAAATAAAGGCCAGCCGCATCAACGGCAAACCGCTCGCCACGCGAGGGGTCATCCATAAATAATTGCCGTAGGTGCACATCTTTTATTTGGTTATGGTGCGCCAGTAAGGCTAGCCAAGCTGGCCGATGTGTTAAAGAAGGTGTTTGGGAAGGTGTGGTCATATGGATTTTGCTGGTTAAGGTACGCCATTATAAGGGTTTACAAGCATTCAATAGAAAAGGCTGGGGCTATTGGTATCAAACAATTCATGGACTCAACTTCGAAATGCAATCTTAAGTATCATGCACCTTTTTGCTCTTGTTGGGCAAAGGCAAAAAAACACCAAATATGATTGATTTTATGACAGTTTTTGTGTTCCTCGCTTAGCCGATTATCCGATGGGTTGGGGTAGGGTCTAGCTACTTGGCTCCAGGCTTTTAGATTGTCGCCAATGGATAAATTCTATAAGGGATGGAAATATCTCTGCAATAACCTATCAAAATTAAGGGCAGAAAGCCTATCAACAAGCGACCTGGGGGACGCATTTATTCTAACCTGAGTTCGACATAAAAGAGCGGCCTATTGAAAAACCTGAAAGAATGGAAGTT
>CAYUQV010000008.1:0-84504 GCA_964446885.1 uncultured Methylocucumis sp. | reverse complement strand
CCGAATGCCGAACCACTAACAAACCCGTTTACACAAAATTCAGGATACCCTCGGTATTGAATGCGATGGTAGGCAATACCATAGTAGCTGGACGGCTAGGCTTAATGACATTTGGCGGCAAAATATTTTAGAAAACAAAGGCTGGCGGATCATTCGTATTTGGAGTAATGATTGGTTCGATAACAGAGACAAAACACAGAAAAAGCTTATAGCTGAATTGAAATCAATCAAAATGTGTCCGTAAAATTGTATTGAGTGGCTAGTTTTGCTTAAAAAATTGCATAGATGAAATAGCTTTATTGGTTAATAAAGCCAACGATTTGTGTTAGGCCTTATATAAACTTATGCACAATTCTTTAATTAAGCCGTTCAGTTAATTTTGTAAATCTTTCCATCAGGCACAAAAAAAACCGCTAAGCCTTTGTGGCTTGCAGGTTTGTGGTCTTCCTTTTTTAGCATAATTAGCCTCCTGCCGACATTCTAGCAGATATTTTCGAGCGGATTATGTCAGCGCTTGGCTTAAAAGATGTTAGTTTGGCGGTTGTTTGCAGGCCATTGGGTGGGGCAATGGCGAGGAAAAAGCAAGTTCTTAGTCCGCCAAACTTCCGGTGCATCCAGTTGCTTCATCGGACGACTAGGTTAAAAGGGCATGTCGCGTGTCAGCGGTAAATGTCTTTCCGGTGTCCGATTTCGATTACTAAAATTAGCAGTTCGCCGTCTTTAATTTGGCATATAAGGCGGTAATCACTGACACGGTATCGCCAATATCCGGCAAGTTGGCCTTGTAGAGCTTTTCCGGTGGCGCGTGGATTGCCTGTTGTCTTTAAGCCGTCAATAAATGCTTCCAGCCTTTGTTTTTGTGGCTTGTCTAACGATTTTAAAACCTTTGCGGCTTTATCATCGACCTTAACTGTCCACGTCATAAAGCCCCGCCTTAACATCTTCCCATGCCAAAAGCGTACCATTGCCGCTTTGAAGTTTTGCCAACGCTTCATCAGCCGCCCGTGCGTCCTGCCAGTCCTCAAGGCATTCGGTCAATAGCCTGTTTGCCAGTTGCGCCAAGGTGGTATGTTCCTGTTCCGCCATTTCCGCCAGCAAGGCGGTGGTTTCGTTGTCGAGTTCTAAGGTTGTCATATCTTGCCCCTGTTTGTGCTTGTCGGGCTTTATTATACTTCCCTGAGCAACTCAAGCCCAAAAGCGATGTGTATCATAAGACTTTTTAAAAGTGATGCCTTGTGATCGGTTTTATGGCTAGTTCAGATGCTTTATCCAAACTTATGCCATTTCGTTAGGCACAAAAAAACCCGCTAAGCCTTGTGGCTTGCAGGTTTATGGTCTTCCTTGAATTTATTTGTAATTTTAGGTGGTGGTGATAGGTGGATTTGAACCACCGACCTGAGGGTTATGAATCCTCCGCTCTAACCAACTGAGCTATATCACCAATCTTTCATAAATCCCTAAAAGAGCCGACTATTATAATGGCGGCCCTTGGTCGTGTCAAACATTAAATCTAAAATGCACGACATCGCCGTCTTTGACGACGTAATCTTTGCCTTCCAAACGCCATTTTCCGGCATCTTTTGCACCTTGTTCGCCTTTGTAGGCGATAAAGTCTTCGTAGGAAATCACTTCGGCGCGGATGAAGCCTTTTTCAAAGTCGCTGTGGATCACGCCAGCAGCTTGTGGGGCGGAGGCGCCGACCGGGATGGTCCAGGCGCGGACTTCTTTGACGCCTGCGGTGAAGTAGGTGGCCAAGTCCAATAATTGGTAGCCCGCCCGGACAACGCGGTTCAAGCCGGGTTCTTCCTGGCCTAAATCGTCCAAGAATTCTTTGCGTTCTTCTTCATCCAGCAAGGCGATTTCGGCTTCGATGGCGGCGCAAATGGGCACGACGCGGGCGTTTTCTTTGGCGGCCAGGGCGATGACTTTATCCAGTAAGGGATTGTTTTCAAAGCCGTCTTCTTGGACGTTGGCGATGTACATGGTGGGTTTGATGGTCATCAGGCATAGGTCGCGGATCAGGGCTTTTTCGTCATCGTCCAGGTTCAGGCCACGGGCGGGTTCGCCTGCTTCGAGTTGTTTCAGCACCCGTTCCAATACGCCTTTTTTGGCGACATCATCTTTACTGCCGGATTTTGCCATTTTGCTGACACGTAACAACGCCCGTTCTACCGAAGCCATGTCGGCCAATGCCAGTTCGGTGTTGATGGTTTCTATGTCAGAAATGGGGTCAACTTTGCCGGCGACGTGGACGACATTTTCATCATGGAAGCAGCGCACGACATGGGCGATGGCATCGGTTTCGCGGATGTTGGCGAGGAATTTGTTGCCTAAGCCTTCGCCTTTTGACGCGCCTGCAACGAGGCCTGCGATGTCGACAAATTCAATGGTGGTGGGCAAGGTGCGTTCGGGTTTGACGATTTCTGCGAGCTTGTCGATTCTGGGGTCAGGCACCGGGACTACGCCAACATTGGGGTCTATTGTGCAGAAAGGGTAGTTTTCGGCGGCGATTTTTGCGCGGGTCAGGGCGTTGAATAAGGTTGACTTGCCTACGTTGGGTAAACCCACGATTCCACAATACAGTGCCATAGTAATTTTTCAGATAATCGGTTAAGTTAAGGACAGGGTGCAGCAAGCCCGGCATTATACAAGCTATCGCCTGAATCCACACGGCAAAACGCGGATTTCTTGCGTTGTGCATGATCCACTTTAAAGAATAGGACGCTTATGAACTACTGGCTAATGAAGTCTGAACCTGACACGTTCAGTATTGATGATTTGTACGGACGCCCTGACCGCACCGAGCCTTGGGACGGTGTGCGCAATTATCAGGCCCGGAATATGATGCGCGATGATATGAAATTGGGCGATTTGATCTTTTTTTATCATTCCAATTGCGCCGAACCGGGCATTGTCGGGATTATGGAAGTGGCTAGGGAGGGTTATCCTGACAGTTCTGCTTTTGATCCTGATGATAAGCATTTTGACCCGAAAAGCGACCCCGCCAATCCGCGTTGGATGCGGGTCGATGTCAGGCATGTCAAGACCCTGGTGCGTACCATTACGTTGCAGGAGTTGAAGCTAAAGCCGGAGTTAAGCGATTTGGCGTTGGTCAGGCGTGGCAACCGTTTGTCGATCATGCCTGTGACTGAGGCACAATGGCAGTTTATTTTGGCCTTGGAATAGCTTGGTTATTGCTTGGGTTGTTGGTTTTGTTCGTAGCGGTCATACGATTGGGTGGCGTTGTCATAGCAGCGGGCGCGTTCGGCGTTGTCGGCGATGTGGGTGCATTGGTTCATACGTGCGCCTTGGGCCACGTCATAAAGCCTTTCGTTGCTGCAAGCAGACAGCAGGGCAAAGGATAAGGTGGCGAAAATGATTTTTGGCATGGTGTTGTCCTGGGGGGCTTATCAAAAAATGGCCATTTTACCTTGAAGGCTAGGGCTAATGGGCGGACATTTTGGGGGAGATGGAAAATGCCACCAAGTGGGTCAGGGCGATTAAGTTAAAGGGAAAATGCTCCCTTTCCCCGTGTATCCGATGGGCATAAAGTAGGGTTTTGGGGGAGTTATTAATATAATCAATTATTTAAATCCCCCTCATCCCAACCTTCTCCCTGAGGGAGAAGGGGCTTTTTTCTTAACTTAATGGCAGTGCGCACCAAGCGGGTGGTTAAATCAGCGTTATTTTTTTTCTAATTTTTTCTTCGCATCATTCGCGGCGTTGCTGATTTTTTCGACGCTTTGCCGATAATCGGATTGTTCACGGTTGGCAGTGTCGGCGATGACGGAATTGTCGGCATTGGCCTCTTTAATCAGGCATTCAAAATAGGTTTTGGCTTGTTGTTGCCAATTGTTGATGGCCGTGACGCTTTTGTTAAAGGCTTCGACGCTGCTGTCATCTATGGTTGGGGCAATCGGTTTGATGCCGCAACTATTGGGTTTCCAACCACCGTTCAACAAGGTTCCGGCGGTTGCCGAACCTGCAACAGGCAATAAAATGACACTCATCAGCAAAGCAATACGTTTCATCGTCAGGCTCCTCGGTTTTAAAAAAGGCTATTATTCCATGTCTGGGGCGGTTTTGCCTGAATAAAGTCCAAGCCTTCAGGCCGCTTTTTGGCGTTTGCTTCGCTGTTTTTGCCGCCAACGGATCAATCCTGTGGCAAACAATACCGAGGGTGCCAATCCGCATAGCATGACGGTTATTTGTCCGGCTAGGCCAAACGCTTGGCCGCTATGCAAAGCCAATTGCCATTTATTAAACACATCCCCTGCGCTAGGGTGGTCTGCGTTATGGGCATAAAGCAATTCGCCGTTGTATGGGTCTAGGTAAGCGACGCTTTCGGCGATGTCCGGCATGAGTTCAAAGCCACTAAAGAAATAAAATTCGTAAGCGTCATCGGGAGCAATCGGCAAACTCATCGCATAGAGTTTTTTGTCCGGGAAATAGTGCCGCATCTGTTGTAAGGCGTCGTTGGCATTGAGTGCGGCCAAGCCCGTTTTAGCTTGGGATTTTAATGCCGTAGGGGGTTGGGTTAGGGGAGAAACCAGATTGACGAGGGCTTGGCTTTGTTTAGGAAAATTTAAGTACGCCCCCGTAAAAAACAGTCCTGCCAGCACGGCGATTGAGTAAACACCCATCAGTTTATGCCAATCAAATACTTTTCTTTCCCAACTAGCGTGTTTTTTTAGCGACAAAGCTTGCCGCCAATGGCCGGGACTTGGGAACCACAAAACGATGCCGCTCAGTAGCGATAACAACATCACCAAGCCAATTCCGCCGACGATGATTTGCCCGGTTTCGCCTAGCCAAAATGAATCATGGAAACGATAAAGCACGGTCATTAACGGGCCATGCCAACTGCAACAACTGCCAAAATCGCCCCATAACCGTTGGCCTAACACCTTTGCTGTGTAAGAGTCGATAAACACTTCATAACTGTCTGGCGATGGCGGTACGGTATAACTGACCCGAAAAACGCCATCCGCCCCGGTTGGGAATTGCAGCCAATCCAAAGGGCTGGCTGCTGGTGGTAATACGCGGCGGGCGGCGTCGATGATGTCTTGGGGTGGCAGGGGGTGGGCATTAACTGGCACATTGACACGCATCAGGTCTTGGTTCAGCCAAGCATCTAACGGCCAACCGAAGACGATCAGGCTGCCTGTCAAACCAATTACCGCTAAAGGCGCACCCAACACCAGCCCCAAGTACGCATGTAGCTTTAGCCAGATTTTGCGTAGTGGCTTGCGGGGCATTTTAATATTCGACCCGAACCGAGCCCATGAATGTGCGTGGTGCGCCGAAATGGATGTTGCTGCCCCCGTTGCTGCCGGAAAAATAATTTTCGTCAGTGATGTTATCGATGTTCAGTTGTAGGCTTGTTTTGGCATGGCCAAAATTCAGGCCGTAACGCGCCAATAAGTTTAAGGTGGCGTAGCCCGGCATTTGGTAATCATTGTTGAGCCTGCCTTGCCGTTCTCCGACGGCCACGACTCCCGCCCCGACATTAAGGCCGCGCAATTGTCCGGCTTGCCATTCGTAAGTTGTCCACAAACTGCCCGAATTTATGGGTGCATTAGGATTACGGCGGCCTAGATTGCCGTTATTGACTTCGCCTTGGTCGCTACGGTTATAGTCTTTAATGACGGTCGCATCGGGCATGTACGTGTAAGCACCCATCAACCGCCAACCCGGCAGGAGTTCTCCGGCGATGTCCAACTCTAAGCCACGGCTTTGCACTTCGCCAATCGCCACATAACGCTGGCCTGGGCCGTTGTAATCGGGGTCTAAGGCCGGCAAATTCTGTTTGGTCAATTCAAACCACGCCAACGATCCGGTAAACCGCCCGTCCAGCAGTTCGGTTTTCATGCCCACTTCCCATTGTTCAGCCGTCTGTGATGGCAATGGTTTGTTATCGGCGTTGTACACGCCATTGTTGAGGCCAAAATTTTCGGTGTAACTGCCATACAAAGACCATTCTTTGACAGGCCGCCACACTAAACCGCCACGGGTGCTCAGTTTGTCTTCGTCATAGCTGCTATGCGCCAAATTGTCCGTTGTTGTCGCATTGTCATAGCGGATGCCCGCGAGACCGTGCAGGTCAAAAGGCAATTTGATTTGGTCTTGGATGAATAAGCCGTACCAATCGGTGGTGTTGCTCCAGTCACTGGTTTCCCAAACCACGTTGGTAGGGGGCTTTGATAGGTAAGTGGGGTTATAAATGTCAATCTTCAATAAGTCATAGTCTCCGGCGGCATTAATCGGATCAATGTATTGGCCGTGGTCATTCAGGCGGAAATAATCACCGCCCATCAGTAAAGTATGCCCGATGCCTGCGGTGCTGAATTTGCCTGTCAAATCCACGGTCGTGAAATAGGTTTCCATATTTTGGATTTGGCCGCCGTACCATAAATAATCGGTTCCGTCAGGATCAGTTGAGTCACGGCCTATGTTCATCATGTCAGCCGATGATTGTTGGGTGTTGAAGCGATGCCGGATTGTCCAGTTTTCGTTGAACGCATGTGACCAGTTCAAGCCAACTAACGCGTAATTATTATCAAACTTTGACCAGGGTTGAGTTAGGTTACGCTCTCTTGGCACATTCGCTGGCCTGCCGTTGATGGCAGGGATACCGACATCTGGCCTCATGCTATTGTCGAGATATTCTAGTTCCAAGCCGACTTGGGTGCTGGGGGTGATTTGCCATTTCAGCACAGGGGCCAGGAAAATGTGGTCGCTATCCTTAAAGGGTTTAAAGGATGCGCTATCTTCGTAGGCCATATTGAAACGGTACAGGACATTTTCATTGCCGTTAATCGGGCCGGTGGTGTCGAGGGTGGTGCGGTAATAATCAAACGAACCGAATTGTTGTTGCAACGCGTAATAGGGCGTTGCCAAAGGTTGTTTGGTGACTTGATTGATGATGCCGCCAGGATCGGAGCGGCCAAAGAGGATGGACCCCGGCCCTTTCAATACTTCCACGCGCTCTAAATTGGCGGTTTCGCGCGGCGAGCTTAAATCGTTCAGGCGCAAGCCGTCGCGATAAATCAGCCAACTTTGGAATCCCCTGACGTTAAAGCTTTCATACGCTAAATTGCCTGCGGGTTCGCGGGTGACACCGCTGACATTTTGCAGGATTTTTTCCAAGCGTACCGCTTGCTGGTCTTTGATGATTTGCTGCGGGATGGCTTTGACGGAATAGGGTGTTTCCATCAAGGGCGTGTCGGTTTTGGTGGCGGTGCTGGCTTGTATTTTGTTGTAGGTCGGATTGTCAGGGGAATCTTCGGCGAAATCATCATACACCGTTTGGCCTATCACGGTGACGGTTGGCAAGGAGGTTATCGGTTGCTGGGATGTGGCGGTTTCTGAGACGGTTTGTTTGGTTAAGGTGATTACGCCATCACTACTGTTTTGTGCCTGCAAATGGGTTCCCGCCAACAACTTCTGTAAGCCTTGGGTGGCCGTGTAATGACCTTTGAGGCCAGGGCTTAAGAGGTTGCGGGCGTCATTGGAACTAAAAAACACTTTTAGCCCGCTGTTTTGGGAAAACTCCAATAAGGCATCTGATAAAGCTTGGGCAGGGATGTTGAAAGCCATTGCTTTTTCTGATGCCGATACTGGGGCTGAAAGAGCTAAGGCGATACTTAGCCAAGCAGAGGTCAGCGTGGAGGATGGGTTCATGGAAACTCCTAAAAGACGGAAACAGGATGCTGGTTTCTGATGAATCAGCGTGGTTCATCCGTTAAGACGTTTACAAGTGCGGGGTTTATAACCCTGTCGGAAACTTTTTTTCGTTCTTGGCAACATTAGCCAAAAAGGCGGCAAATTATAAAGCCGGGTTGTAGCTTTTAATTTTCCAAAAACGCGGTCACTTATGGCTTCAATTCGTTAAATCTATTCCGCAAGCCCTTGAGGCCATTAATATTTGGATAGCAAAATCAGCCTGTCGGTCAGGCGCAGTTCTTGAAGTCCTAGGTTTTTTTCTATGGTTTTTAAGGCTATTTCAGTGTCGGTGGTATCAAATGTGCCTGTGACGTGATGTTGTGCGAGTGCGTTGTCAGTGATTAATATCTTGCCTCCCCGATAACGCGACAGTTCTGCCAGCACGTGTTGCAAGGCTTGGTCTTTAAACACTAGCCGCTGTTGTTGCCAAGCCTCGGCCTGTTTGATGTTGATCTTTTCGATAGGGTTGGAGTGGTGTTTATTTACGCTGACCCGCTCGCCTTCTGCTAAACGCGCAAGCGTTTCCCCGTTTGCTAATGTAATGTTTACGGCGTGTTCGGTGACGGTGACGGTCATGTCGCCATCCAGTTGCCGGACATCAAAGGCCGTGCCTAAGGCGCGGACTGTGCCGCTGTCGGTAGTCACGTCAAAAGGCCGTACCTTATCTTTCGCGACTTTAAAATGGGCTTCGCCACTATGCAAGATGATGTTGCGGTGTTGTGCCGTGAAATCAACTGACAAGGCCGTATCCGTATTCAAGAACACGCTGGAACCGTCGCTTAATTCGATGGAACGTTGTTCGCCGACGGCGGTGCGGAAGTCGGCAAAATAGAGGGTTAAAAATTGCAGGGCAGGGCTGGCCATCAACAATAAACTGGCTAGGGCAGGAATCAGCCATAAACTTTTTGATAAACGGGTTTGAGTGGTTTTTTTCGGGGCGGAGTGTGCCAGGCGTTGTTCCAATAAGGCGATTTGGGCGGTGTCGAGTGTGCCCATTTTCTGCCAAAAGCCTAAGGATTTTCGCAATGCGGTGAGGTTATCCGGGTGTGCGGCCAGCCATTGCCGCAAGGCGCGTTGCTGTTTCGCGTCAAATAATGGCGAGTGCAGCAAGGTTAGCCAATAATCGGCTTGATTGGCGCGGGTGCTTTGCGTGTCTGTTGGAGGGGGATTGTTCATATGCCTAAAACCGGATGATACGTCCAGTCATTATAAGACGAGTTCCAAACCGGAAAATGCAACCTGTTTGGAAAATTATCCGTTGTCCGCTTCTAAGCGTTGTCGGCAGTGGCTGAGGGCGCGGTTGAGGTGCCTTAAAATCATGGTGCTGGAAATGCCCAATTCTTGTTCCACTTGGGCGTAGCTGTAGTTTTTCAGGCGCAATAAAATGAACACCTCGCGGCATTTGGGCGGCAATTCCATCAAGGCCACCATCAACAATTCAAATTCCTGTTGTGAAATGACGGATGCTTCAACTGAGGCCGCCGGAGCTTCGAGGTCGGCGATCAGGGTTCCATGTTCAGGCTCATAGGTTTGGCGGGCGAGGCTGCGTAAATAATCGGCGGCGAGGTTCGCGGCAATACGGAAAATAAAAGCCCGTGGGTTTTCAACGGTGTGTTTTTCGCGGTAACAGGCAAAACGGATAAAGGTTTCTTGGAAAATGTCTTGCGCCGTTTCCTGGCAAGTCACTTTACGGGTCAAAAAACGTAATAATTCCCCCCGATGCTGCTGCATCAAATAGGCGATAGTGTCAGCGGTACATTCCATCATGCTTGCTTGCGGGAAACTTAAAAACATTCCCATCAGCAATTTTTGTGCAATTGTTGGCACTTGGCCTGACGTGGGCTTGGAAATTGCCTGAAGGCGGCTATTCTGTGGTCATCCGAGCTTTGTGGCGAAGTGACATCAGGTATAATGCTGTTTTATTAAATCCGGTTATTTGGCTTAATTAACTATGTTAAATGGCTTGTAATCGGCAAGCGTTGCGGTTAGCTGGTGGAAATAAACCATCCGTGGCCATTTTTTCCGCCAGTGTTCAGCAAGTCCTGAGAAGGTGAGATAAGTTAAGTGATATGAGATAAAAAAGCCATTTCCAAGGAGGTCTTTTGGATGGGTCTAATAGATGAATTGCAAAACTGAAATTAATTAAATTGCGTTAAATAACACAGTTTAATTAAAAATTTATTTTTAGTTTTGATAAACTAAGCACCTACCCAAAAACGTTAGGAGGATACTCTCATGAAAACACAATCCCTTTTTGCCACTGTTTTGTTGGCTATCTCTTTAGTTTCAACCAATGTTATGGCGCTTGAGCCTGTCAAGATTGTTAACCCGCAGCATTGTGATGTGCATAGTAAAGCGGGCGACCATGATTGTGCCAAACATTGCGCAGAACATCCAGGTGCAAAAGATCAAGCCTGCGCCAAACATTGTGAAGTCGGTGCGGTCGATAAATCCCACGCTTGCGATGGCAACCACTGCGAAGACCATTTGGCAGCGGCTGCAAAAAGCTGTACCACGATGAACTGCGCGGCTCATCCAGGTGCTGAAGGCCACGTTTGTGATACCGAACATTGCGCTAAACACGGTGGCAACATGGCTGATTGCTGTGGTGCTAACGGCGCACAACGTTGTGATGCTTGAGTAAACGTTTCGGTTTAATTTTGGCACACGATTGACGCAAGGCCGGAGTGGCAAGCCGCTCCGGCTTGTTTTTTTATCCTTTCCCGACAACTTGTAGGCCATCATTCTGGTCGGCAGTTGTGTATCTTTTGAAATTCCCTTGAGCATTTGTGGGGATGATGCCCCTGTTGGTGGAATGGTTTTCTCGCCAAGCCATTAATTCTGCTATTTTTTCAGTTTGTCGCTATCAATCGGCTTGCCTTTGAGTTCCATGAAAATGTCATTTTCTTCAGGGACAACAGCTTCTTTGGGCGATAGGTTTTTCGGTGGTGTGCTACCGTCTATCGGACCTTGCAAGTTTTCAAGTTCGGCATCAAATGCTTTTAGGGTGTTGTTGGATTTTGGTGATGTCGGGGTATAAACATCGATAGGTTTGCTGGCCGGATTGCCCGGTGCGGGAATTGGTGGCGATGCAAGCGCAGGTTTTGCGGGGACGTTGGATGTGCTGGTGATGGGCGTGTAAGGAAGATATTCACGGGCTATCAGTTTTGATAGGGCATCGTAGAATTCCAAATAAAATTTAGGCGTGACAATGCCGCTGTCTATCCATTCTTCAGTCCTTTGGAATGGCAAGGGCACGGGCAGGGTGACGCCGCCAAAACCGGCCTGTACCCAGGTCGATTGTTTTTCTGACATGCTGAAGGTCGCGGACATCACCACTTCGGTCGATTTGGCCTGTGCTGAAAAAATGATCGACAACTTGATGAACATCATCTTGTCTTTATCGCCCTCGATACCGTGCATTCCGGTTGCGGAAATGATTTCCGAGGCGGCATCGGAGTGATCCACTTGGTAATTCGAAATAATCAGTAAGCGTTTGATGGCATCGTAAGTCAGTTGTTTTTCAAATGGATACAGTTGTTTTTGATAGCATTTGGTTTCAGGCGACTTGCCTAGCATCGGTTCGAGATCAGGCAGAAAACAAAAAATGGATGACGATTCGGCCACTTTTCCGTCTTGGTCAAATTCAATCGTCAAACGGTTGGCGTTCATTGAATTGTTTTTAGGGTTGTTGATGCGTTCGACAATTTCCCAAACGGCATGGCTGTTGTGGGTGAATTGTAAAAAAGGCTTGTGTCCTGCTAAGGCTTTATCGACTTCGGCTTGCCCCATGCCTTGCCTGATATGTGATGTTACGGCTGATAAAGGCGGGATACCGGTTTCTTTTTTGGTTTCCACTGGCGTGCAAGCGGCCAATAATAATGCTGTCAACGCCAAAGCCTTAATTTTCATCGTATTTCCTTATTGTCCCAAAGCGGGTTTGCTTGTTGAGTCGATAGGCTTGCTGGTTTCGTTTGCGTTGCTGGAGCGTAAATAACCTACCAAATAATTCATAATCATTTCAGCCGCTTCCTGTTTTTGGCTGGAAACGGCAATTTGTACATACGTGGTTTTGTCTACCCGGTGGCAATTGACGACGGCAACGCTTTGCTCGCCAAATCCCCCGATAGTGCCATTACCGTGGTCTTCAATTTCCAAATTCATTTTTTCCATGATTTCCCGGCTTTTCAGTTGGCACTGTTCAAAAGTGAGGTCATGTTTAATGAAGCTTGAGGTCGTGAGCGAGGGTGGCGCGGCTTGTGCCAGTGGTGTGATGATGGAGAATGCAGCTGCAACTGCGAGTTTTGGCAGATAAGGTTTCCGCATAGTCAATCCCGTTTTTTTACGATAAAGGAACAAAACAATTAACCGGGTAGGGTTTAAGCTTGGGGATTATAACCTTGTTTAGACGGATAGTTGACAGTGTGTAAACATTTTGTAAGCCAAGTTTTTTTGGACTAACGCAGATATGTGCTTACAACGGGCTTAGTTTGTGCCGGATGTCACTCTAGGCTGCCCCGACAAATCTTTATGGGTCTGCACATTTTGGTAGCCACAAGCCGTAAATAGTGCCTGAACGGCTGCTTCCTGGTCATAACCGTGTTCGACCAATAAATGCCCGTTTTTGGCCAGCCAATTTTTGGCGCATCCGGCGATGGTTTGGATGTCTTGCAAGCCATTTTCGGCGGCAACTAAAGCCGATTCTGGTTCAAAGCGGACATCGCCTTGTTGTAAATGCGCGTCGTTGGCGGCGATGTACGGCGGATTGCTGACGATGATTTGGAAGCGTTGTGGTGGCAGGCTGTTGAACCAATCGCTGTGATAAAAACGGATATTGGTTAATTGATGGTGTTTGGCGTTTGCTTGGGCGACAGCTAATGCGCTTACGCTGAAATCGGTGGCAATCACTTGCGCATTAGGCCGTTCGGCGGCGAGGGTGATGCCGATAATCCCTGAACCTGTGCCTAAATCAAGGATGTGGCAAGGCATGTCGTTTGGGATTAATGGCAAGGCCAGTTCAATGAGCAATTCGGTGTCAGGCCGAGGAATCAGCACAGCCGGATTGACCCAAAAATCGCGTGACCAAAATTCGCGCTGTCCGACCAGATAAGCGATGGGATGGCCTTGTTGGCGTTGCCCACAAAGCTTTTGAAAATGTGCCGATTCACTTTCGCCTACGTTTTTGTCGCACCATGCTCGAAGAAACGGGCGGTTTTTTTGTAAGACATGGCACAGCAAAACCTCCGCATCCAAAACCGGGGATTCGCTGGTGGTGGCCAAGGCCTGTGCGGCTTGCGCCAAGAGGTTTTGGATGGAAGGCATGGTGTTAATCGGGGCCGCGGTCAATCATCGCCTAATTGGGTCAGCAATTCAGCTTGGTGTTCGCTGATGAGTGGCTGGATGACTTGCTCCAGACCACCTTGCATGATGTCATCGAGTTTATACAAAGTCAGGTTGATGCGGTGGTCAGTCAAACGGCCTTGTGGGTAATTGTAAGTACGGATACGTTCGGAGCGGTCGCCGCTGCCGACTTGCAATTTGCGGGTCGCGGACTGTTCGGCATGGTGTTTTTCCTGTTCAGCCGCCAGCAGCCGGGAAGCTAGCAATGACATGGCACGGGCGCGGTTTTTATGTTGCGAGCGTTCGTCTTGGCATTCCACCACCACGCCCGTCGGGATGTGGGTGATGCGGATCGCCGATTCGGTTTTGTTGACGTGCTGGCCACCCGCGCCGGACGCACGGTAGGTGTCAACTTTCAAATCCGCCGGGTTGATGTCGATGGCGTCGACTTCTTCAACTTCGGGCATGATCGCCACGGTACACGCAGACGTGTGGATCCGGCCTTGCGATTCGGTTTCAGGGACGCGCTGGACACGGTGGGCACCGGATTCAAATTTAAGCTGTGAATACACGTCGCGGCCTGATACCCGCAGGATGACTTCCTTGTAGCCGCCATGTTCGCCCAAGCTTTCGCTGATGATTTCGGTTTGCCAACCTTTGCGTTCCGCGTAGCGTTGGTACATCCGTGCCAAGTCGCCGGAGAAAATCGCCGCCTCGTCACCGCCCGTGCCAGCCCGGACTTCCAAGAAAATATTACGGTTGTCGTTGGGGTCTTTAGGCAGTAGCAGCAATTGCAGTTCGTGGTCGAGCGAGTCGATTTTGTTTTCCGCTTCCCTGGTTTCTTCTTTGGCCAACTCGCGCATTTCAGCATCACTGTCATCCAGCATTTCTTTAGCGGAAGCCAGCAGCTCCAACGCCTGTTCGTAGCGTTTGTAGCATTCGACCAATGGCGTTATTTGCGCGTATTCTTGGCTTAAGGCGCGGAAGCGGTTTTGGTTGTTTTGGGTTTCCGGTTCGGAGAGCAGGGCGGCGATTTCGTCGTAGCGTTCGCAGAGGTTTTCAAGTCGTGTTTGTATGGATTTTTTCATTGGGTATCGCTGAGTTTAAAAATTTCGCGGGCAGCGGCGACCAGATCATGACGTTCGTTTTCGGCGGCGATCCTGATTTGGGTGCTGGGCGTGTGGATTAGTTTATTCGTGAGGGTGTGGGCGAGACGGTTTAGGGTGTCTTCGGGAGATGCGCCGTTTTTTAGGGACAGCATGGCTTTTTGTAGGGCTTCGTTGCGGATTTGTTCGGCAGACAGGCGGAAGTCGCGGATGGTCGATTGTGCGCCTTGGGCGCGTAGCCAAGCCAGGAAATGCCCGACTTGGGTGTCGATGATTTCTTCGGCTTGTTGTGCGGCCAGCCTGCGTGAATTCATGTTTTGGTCGATGGTGTGCTGCAAATCATCGACCGTGTAAAGGTAAACGTCACGCAATTGTTCGACTTCGGCCTCAATGTCGCGGGGCACGGCCAAATCGACCATGAACATGGGTTTGTGCTTGCGTTTTTTTAACGCGCTTTCGACACGGCCTTTGCCTAATATCGGTAAAGAGCTGGCAGTGGAGGAAATGACGATGTCGGCTTCGGCAAGATGGTTGGGCAGTTCTGACAAGTCAATCGCGTAGCCGCCAAATTGTGCCGCCAAGGAGTGGGCTTTGTCGAACGTCCGGTTCGCGATGATGATACGGCCTATGCCTTGTTGGCTAAGATGCCGTGCGGTCAATTCAATGGTTTCCCCGGCACCGATGAGCAGGGCGGTTTGTTCGCTGAGTTTGTCAAAAATTTGTTGCGCCAGTTGCACGGCGGCAAACGCGACCGAAACCGGGCTGGAGCCGATGGCGGTGTCGGTGCGGACTTTTTTGGCGGCGGTGAAGGTGTGTTGGAACAGTTTGCCCAGTTGTTTGCCTAGTGTGCCGGCATCGCAAGCGGCTTGGTAGGCGGTCTTCATTTGTCCCAAAATTTGTGGCTCACCTAAAATCATGGAATCCAAGCCGCAGGCGACCCGGAACATGTGGCGGATCAGGGCTTGGTCTGTATGGCAATACAGGTAAGGGGAAAATTCAGTGGGCTTGAGGTGTTTATTATGCGCCACCCAATCAATGATGACTTGTTGGTTGGCGGTGCTAGTGGTGCAGTAGAGTTCGGTGCGGTTGCAGGTCGAAAGGATGGCCGCTTCCGAAATTTCGCTGATATTGTGCAGTTCTTGCAATGAGGGTTGCAAAACGTCGGCAGGGAAAGACAGGCGTTCGCGGATGGCGACCGGGGCTGTTTGGTAATTGATCCCTACGGCAAGCAGTGTCATGGAATAAGCAGTCAATGGGCGGTCACAGTGTTTGATTGGGTTTGCGCCCGGATGGCATTAATCAGGGGCGGGCCGGTCGCTTTTTGTAAAATTACCCGTATATTATCCCGCTGTATGCCCAGAAATAGAATAGCTTATTGAAATTGGTGCAATCAGCTCTCTAAATCAAGGGCTTTTTCTGCTAATCTATGCCAACTTTTGTGGCCTAAAATAGGATTGTGAGTGTTAATTTTTAAACCGTTTATTTTTAGATTATCCGCCGCCATATCGCTGGTTTTGCTTTATGGTTGCGCCAGTTCGCCGGAAAAGCCACAGCAACCTGAAACATCCTTGGCTCCTGCCAAGCCCGTTGAAGCGCCGCCGCAAGCCAAACTCAAAGAAGCCGCCACGGCCATCGATCCAGATGTGATGTTTATGCTGTTGACCGCAGAGCTTGCTGGGCAGCGCGGACAATATGGCATCGCTTTGGAAGGTTATATGGAAGCGGCCAAACGTGTCCGTGACCCGCGTTTTGCCGAACGGGCCGCGATGATTGCGATGTATCTAAAAGATGGCAAACGATTGGATGAGTCGGTCAAATTATGGCTAAAGCAGGATGCCAATAATATCACCGCCCGGAAATTTGCTGCGTTATCGGCTTTAAAGGCCAGTGATAAAGCGGCAGCGGTCGGGCATGTAGGGTCATTGTTGAAAAATGATCCGGCTGGTTTTGATAAGACTATGTTGGAGTTGGCGACAATACTGCAAAAGGAAAATAAGGCCGAATTTATTATTGATGTGTTGGATACGGTTTCTTCCCAGAACCCAGATCAGGCCATGGTGTATTTTGTCCAGGCTTTATTGGCCGCCCAATTGGATAAGCAAGAGCTTGCCGAAACCAAAGCCATGCAATCTTTAAAAGTCCAACCAGGTTGGGATAAGGCTTTGATGTTGCAGGCGCAATTGTCTATGGCATCAGGCCGTTTTGATAAAGCCATTGCGGTTTTGGAAAATGCCGTCCAGAAATTCCCGGATGATATTAAGATCAAAAAAATGTTGGCTCAGGTGTTGATCAAAGATAAACGCTATGACCGGGCTATCGCCGTTTATCAGTCCCTTGTCAAAGCTAACCCGAAAGAGCATGACAGTCTGATGTCTTTGGGAGTGGTGTATTTGCAGCAAGACAAGTTTGATGAAGCGGAAGAGGCGTTTGAAAAGTTGCTCGACGATCCTGAATGGCGGGCGCAAGCGACTTATTATTTGGGCAAAATTGCCGAGCAACAGGATGATGTCGATCAAGCGTTAGCTTGGTACGATAAAGTCAAGGATGAGCGTTTGGGCTTGGAAGCCGGGGCTGCATCCGTTGCTTTGTTGGGCAAAGAACGGAAATTCGCCCAAGCCGAACAGCGTTTGGAGACGTTGGCGAAAAAATATCCATCGCAAAAAATCCGCGTTTTGTTGCTGCATTCAGAGTTGTTGAACCGTCAAGGGGATTACCAGAAGGCATTCGATTTGTTAAGCAAAGGTTTGCTGGATGCGCCTGATGATAAAAATTTGTTATACAGCCGGGCTTTAATGGCCGAGCATATCGGTAAGCTGGATGTGTTGGAAGCGGATTTGAAAAAAATCATTGCCAAACATCCTGATAATGCCGAAGCCTTAAATGCCTTGGGTTACACGCTGACCGACAAGACACAACGTTATCAAGAAGCGGAAGCGTATTTATTGCGTGCTTTAAAGCTGGCACCTGACGAAGCGGTCATATTGGACAGCTATGGTTGGTTGCAGTTTAAGCAAGGCAAAACCGCCAACGCTTTGCAATATTTGGAGCGGGCTTATACAGGCCAGCAAGAAGCCGAAATAGCCGCGCATTATGCGGAGGTATTATGGTCAGTTGGCCAAAAGGAGAAGGCCAAGAAAGTTTTTGACCGTGCCTTCAAAGAATCGCCTGATGACAGTACCTTATTGGATTTTAAGGTACGGGTATTGGATAAGGCTCGATAATGGCGCGTTTTGGGGCATTAAGGCCTTTAGGGATGGCTTGGTTGGCGATAGGGTTGGTTGCCTGTTCGAGCGTTGATGTTGCCCCTGATGGTTCATATTCCAGAGAACTTGTATCGGGGCAAGTGCTTATGGACAAATGGTCTTTGGATGGCCGCTTGGCGTTAAGTGGAGGCAAGGATTCTTGGTCTGCAAACTTGTCGTGGGCGCATGAATCTACTGAAGACAATCTTAAGTTATCCGGCCCTCTGGGTCAGGGCGCAACCGTAGTGCGCTTGTCTGGCAAGCAAGTCACTATAGACAGGGGTGGCGGTAATGTGCAGGTATCAGATCAGCCTGAAGATTTTGTCAATCAACAGTTAGGCATGTCTGTGCCGATTACCGCCCTGCGCTATTGGATTGCAGGCCTTCCAGAGCCAGGGCAACCGTTTGTCGATACGCCTTCTGGATTTCACCAATCGGACTGGTTGATAGAATACAAGCAAATGCAGCCAGCCGCTGGCCGAGTGCTGCCGCGAAAAATGACCGTTATGAACGGTCAGGTCAAATTGAAATTAATTATTGAGCGATGGGTGGTAAATGGCGCAAATTGAAACAAATCCGGCATTATGGGCGGCAAAATGGCCTGCCCCGGCAAAATTGAACTTGATGCTAAGAATTGTAGGCCGCAGGGCTGATGGTTACCATTTGCTACAAACCGTGTTCCAGTTTGTTGAGCTTTGTGATTGGATTCGTTTTTATCCTGATGCCAGTGGACATGTCGGCTTGAAAAATCCTTTGCCTGATGTGCCCGAAGTTGCCGATCTGACGGTGAGGGCGGCTTTGTTGCTTAAAGCGGCCACAGGCTGCGGATACGGCGTAACGATTGATGTTGAAAAGAATTTGCCTATGGGAGGCGGTTTAGGCGGTGGTAGTTCGGATGCGGCGACGGTTTTGGTTGTTTTGAATAAGCTGTGGGGCTTGCAATTGCCCACCGAAAAATTGATGGAACTGGGTTTGTCATTGGGCGCGGATGTGCCTATTTTTGTCTTCGGCCATGCGGCGTGGGCGGAAGGTGTTGGTGAAAAAATTCAGAAAATAGTTGTTGATGAGCAATGGGTTGTAATTATAAAACCGGATTGTCACGTTAATACAAAAGAAATTTTTTGCGCTGAGGAATTGACACGCGACAGTAAATCCATCAAAATATCTAACTTTACAGCGGGTCAGTATCAAAACAACGATTGTCTTGATGCAGTTTGTGGGCGTTATCCATCCGTAAAAAATGCATTGGTTGATTTGTCTGAGTTTTCAGATGCAAAATTAACTGGAACCGGGGCTTGTGTTTTTGCACAGTTTGATTCCGAACTCAAGGCGCTTGAAGCCTACCAGTCACTAAAAAATAAGTGGCAGGTATACTTAACCAAGTCTGTCAATGAGTCCCCCCTGTTTTCCCTGGTGAAGTCAGGTGCTTCGTTATCTTAATTATTGGGTCGTCGCCAAGCGGTAAGGCACGGGGTTTTGATCTCCGCATACCAAGGTTCGAATCCTTGCGACCCAGCCATTTCATCCATTTAAGTTAAATTCGTGTGGGAGAGCTTGAATGAATGACACCGCTATGATGGTGTTTTCTGGAAATGCTAACTTGGACTTGTCCGAAGGTATCGTTAAGAAGTTGAATATGCGCCTAGGGATGGCGGCAGTCGGCAGGTTTAGTGATGGTGAAGTTGCTGTTGAGATTGAGGAGAATGTCAGAGGTAAAGACGTTTTTGTAATCCAATCAACTTGTTCGCCTACCAACGAAAATTTAATGGAGTTGTTAGTGATGATAGACGCGCTAAAACGCGCTTCCGCATCACGGATTACCGCAGTGATGCCTTATTATGGGTATTCACGCCAAGATAGGCGGTCACGTTCTGCACGTGTTCCTATTAGTGCAAAGCTGGTGGCCAAAATGATTGAGCAGGCAGGTGCGAACCGTTTGTTGACGGTAGACCTACACGCCGATCAGATACAAGGTTTTTTTGATATACCTGTTGATAATGTATATGCATCACCTATTTTGCTAGGTGACATTTGGCGTCAACAGTATAAAGATTTGATGGTCGTTTCGCCAGATGTCGGTGGCGTGGTTCGCGCTAGGGCACTTGCCAAACGTTTGAACGATGCCGATTTGGCGATTATCGACAAGCGTAGGTTACGGGCAAACGTCGCTGAAGTGATGAATATCATCGGTGATGTTGAAGGCCGTACTTGCATATTGGTTGATGATATTGTCGATACTGCGGGTACTCTGTGCCATGCTGCAACCGCCTTGAAAAAGCACGGTGCAGTGAAAGTATTGGCTTATTGTACGCATCCTGTTTTGTCAGGTGCTGCGATGAAAAATTTGGTTGGTTCATCGCTAGATGAATTGGTTGTGACAGACACCATACCATTAAGCCAAGAAGCGGTTGATTCAGGTAAAATTAGGCAATTGAGCGTTGCCGAAATGTTGGCTGAGACAATTAGGCGTATAGCAGTGGGTGAGTCAGTCAGTTCACTGTATGTTGATTAAAAAAGTTTAATAAAAGCACAGTAAGTGCGGGGTTGATAAGAGAATGTCTAACGTATTTGAGTTTGTAGCAGAAAGCCGTACAGCTTCTGGAACTGGTTCAGCAAGACGCGAACGTCGCGCAGGCAATGTGCCAGCAGTAATTTATGGTGGTCATAGTGATCCTCAAATGCTGGTTTTAAGCCACAATGAAGTCATTAAGCACCTTGAGCATGAAGCCGTTTATTCCCATGTTTTGGATGTGACTGTTGACGGCAAAACCGAAAAAGCCATTCTGAAAGGTGTGCAACGTAACCCAGCTAAGTTCCAAATATTGCATTTGGATTTTTTGCGTGTGGATATGTCAGAGGCTGTAAAAGTCCACGTTCCTTTGCATTTTATCAACGAAGCCACTTCTGTCGGTATCAAAAAAGGCGGTGTCGCCACCCATTCTATGGTTGATGTTGAAGTGTCTTGTTTGCCTGCTGTATTGCCAGAATTCATTGAAGTTGATTTGGCCAATTTGGATGTTGGCAGCACTCTGCATTTGTCAGATTTGGTATTGCCAAATGGTGTTGAGATTGTTGCACTAGCGCAAGGCGAAGACCACAATTTGCCAGTTGTCACTATTTCCACGGTTCGTGGCGGAAGCACAGCGGCTTAATGCCTGATGAAGAAACCGTTTCATGATTAAGTTGATTGTAGGATTAGGCAATCCTGGTCGTCAGTACGAAAAAACCCGGCACAATGCCGGGTTTTTGTTTTTGGACACTTTGCTTTCAAACTATGGTGGTTCTTGGCAATTAGATGGCAAATTCCAAGGACATCTGGCCGAAGCTGTCATTAACTACAATAAAGTGCTGTTGCTAAAACCAGAAACTTTTATGAACCGTAGCGGGCAATCGGTTGGTAAAGTCGCCAGATATTACAAAATCCAGCCGGAAGAAATTTTAGTTGTCCATGACGAACTGGATTTTCAAACAGGTGTTGTCAAACTTAAAAAAGATGGCGGCCATGCAGGCCATAACGGTTTACGTGACATTATCGCCCATCTTGGCAGTAACGGTTTTTACCGTCTCAGAATAGGCATAGGCCGTCCTGCTCCTGGTAAGGTTGTGGCTGATTATGTCTTGTCCGAACCTTCCAAAGCCGATTGGCCTTTATTGGAAGGGGCATTCGAATTGGCGGATAAGCATATTGGCCCGCTAGTCAAAGGTGAATTTGCCACCGTTATGAATAGCCTTAACACTTAACCCCCCTTTCTTTGTGCTAGTCAACCAATTGGCTGCCACAGCAATTCTAAAAATGCCCTATAATTGCGCGAAATTTAACCTTCGAAAATAATCCGGCAGCTTTGCCGTACTTATCAATAGGCGAATTATGACTAAAGAAATTATCCAGACTGACAAAGCCCCACAAGCCATAGGGACTTATTCGCAAGCGGTCAAAGTAGGACAAACTGTTTACCTTTCAGGACAAATTCCTTTAATCCCTGAAACCATGACCTTGGTGGAAGGCGATATTGCCGCACAAATAACCCGCGTTTTTGAAAATTTAAAAGCCGTTGCTGAAGCGGCAGGCGGCGATTTTTCCGATATTGTCAAATTGAATGTATTTTTGACCGACTTGGCAAATTTTCCTGTCGTCAATGAAATCATGGGCAACTATTTTGCCCAGCCTTATCCGGCCCGTGCGGCAATTGGTGTTGCCTCCTTGCCTAAAGGCGCACAAGTAGAAATGGACGCGATTATGCAATTGCCTACCCAAGAATATCCGTTGTAGCTGTACACCTTAATCAGCCTAGTGTTCACGTTAGTCTTATTGCTTGGCGATGGACATCTTAAAGCGGCCTGTCATCAGTTTAAATGGCATCGGTGCGCAAACCGCCAACCGTCTCGAAAGGCTCGGCTTGCGCACCGTCCAAGATTTGCTGTTCCATTTGCCGCACCGTTATGAAGACCGCACCCATGTTTACCCTATAAGCCAAATTGTCGCCGGTATGGCTGTCTTGGCTTGTGGTCAAGTTGAGTTTGTTGACGTATTGCCTAGAGGGCGCAAAAGTCTGGTTTGCAAAATCAGCGACGGCACGGGGGCATTAATGCTGCGTTTTTTTCATTTTACTGCCAACCAGCATACGCTTTTTAAACCGGGCACTTGGCTATGCGTATTCGCCGAAACACGTTACGGCATGGCGGGCTTGGAAATGGTGCATCCAGACTATACAGTCATTACTGGCCCGGATGCTGCGGTCACAGACAACCGTTTGACTCCCGTTTATCCGCTCACTGAGGGCTTAAGCCAAACCGTTATCCGAAAAGCCGTCAAACAGGCTTTGCAGTTTTGTCACCAGCAACCGGAGCTGTTGGCAGACCATCTGCCCGCTACGATTTTGCACGAATTTGCCTATCCGTCCTTGCTTGAAGCGATCCAAACCCTCCATGCCCCTGATGAAACAGTCACTGTTGAAGCTTTGCAAAACGGGAGCGTCCCGGCTTTAAAACGTTTGGCGTTTGAAGAATTGCTTGCCCATCATCTGCGCTTAGGTTCGCTGAAACAGAGGGCGCGTGTTTGGCAGGCCCCTATTTTTACTGAAGGCCATCCGGTTCACGCTGATTTTTTAAAAGCTTTGCCGTTTAAGTTAACAGGCGCACAGCAACGGGTGATTGCAGAAATTGCCGATGATTGCCGACAATCCAAGCCCATGATGCGTTTAGTGCAGGGTGATGTCGGTTCCGGTAAGACGGTGGTTGCGGCTTACACCGCTTTGCTGGCGATCACGGCAGGTTATCAAGTCGCGTTAATGGCACCGACCGAATTGTTGGCGGAACAACATTTGCGCAATTTTAGCCAATGGTTTGCAGAACTGGATGTGCCTGTCCGTTTTCTGAGCGGACAATCCAAAGGCCGGGCCCGTCAAACGGTTTTGGAAGAACTGGCCGACGGTACAGCCCATTTGGTTATCGGCACTCATGCCCTGTTTCAGGAAAGTGTGCAATTTCACCGTTTGGGCTTGATTATTATTGATGAACAACACCGTTTTGGTGTCCATCAGCGTTTGGCGTTGCGTGAGAAAAGCCAGCAAGCGGGAATGCGCCCCCATCAATTGGTGATGACCGCCACACCGATCCCACGCACTTTGGCGATGTTGCAATATGCGGACTTGGATGTTTCAGTGATTGACGAATTGCCCCCAGGTCGGCAGCCCATTGTCACCCGTGTCATTCCATCTGAACGCCGTGCCGAAGTGATAGCGCGGATCAATCAATGGGTGGGAAAACGCCGCCAAGCTTACTGGGTCTGCACGCTGATTGAAGAGTCCGAAACCCTGCAATGCCAAGCAGCCGAACAGACCGCAGAAAGCCTAAAGCAAGCCTTGCCGGATGTCCGTGTCGGTCTGGTGCATGGCCGTTTGAAAGCATCAGAAAAAGAGACCGTCATGCAGGCATTCAAGCAACATCACTTAGATTTGCTGGTGGCTACCACCGTCATTGAAGTGGGTGTGGATGTACCAAATGCTGGCTTGATGATCATTGAAAACCCAGAACGTTTGGGTTTGTCACAATTGCATCAGTTGCGCGGCAGGGTTGGGCGTGGACAAGATGACAGTTATTGCCTGCTCATGTACCAAGCCCCGTTATCGGACACGGCCAAACAACGTCTAGGGATTTTACGCGACAGCAACGATGGTTTTGTCATCGCTGAAAAAGACCTAGAATTGCGTGGCCCAGGTGATGTGATGGGGACGCGGCAAACCGGGGCGATGTCATTTAAAATTGCCGATTTGCAGCGCGATGCCGATTTGATTCCTGCCCTTGCCAAAGTCAGCAGCCATTTATTTACTGAAACACCCGACGCGATACCGTTGCTCTGTGATCGCTGGTTGGACACCACAACGCTTTACGCCGAGGTTTAAACAGTTTGACGATCAGAAGCCAGTTATTTCCTAAAGAACCGCTGTGGCGGGAAAATCGGCTTGGAACCCGCCATCAGTTACCAGAAGGCGTGCAGTCTTGGACGTATGAAACCGGATCATTGACGCAACGCCTGCGCCGCACCTACGGCAGTGCAGTTAAAGTCAGGATTTTGTGGCAACGTTGGCAAACGCCATTCCTGACCGAACAACATCGCCTACAGTTGCCAGCGAAAACGTATGCCTGGGTGCGGGAAGTGTTGCTTTACGCTGGAGATAAGCCTTTGATACTGGCCCGCACGGTGATTCCCGCCGACACGATCCGTTTTGCCCATAGCAATTTGGCAAAACTAGGCACGCGTCCGTTAGGTGAAGTGATTTTTTCTTATCCCCAACTGGCCAGATTGCAATTAGACGTGGCTCTCATTAAACCGCTGGCATGGGAACTTGCGACTTGCGAACTGGCAAAGATCAGTCAGCCTGTTTGGGGGCGGCGTACCGTGTATGGCCTGAAACACCAGCATTTATTGGTCAGTGAGTTTTTTTTGTCGGACAGCTTAGGCCTTTGATCGGGAATCGGCCATTACACGGTATATTCGACAAGTTCCCTCAATACGGCGGTCGCATAACTTCCCGCAGGCAAGCTAAAGTGCAATTCCAACACGTCATCAGCACTCAACTGCCACGCCAGATCAAAGACATTCACCCGTAACGCCCGACGGCCACGTTCCGCACCTGCGGCAAGCAAACCATCAGCCAGGGCAGGGTGGGCAGCAATGATGCTTTGTTCCAGTTGTAAGGCCTCGTCAGCGACATCCGCATTGCCTTTGCCCCACAACACCCCAGACGGATGGATGTCGCCCGTTTTTAAGCGGTGCGCGAGGCTGTCGTCGGCTGATGCGGATTTGAAGCAACTGTTGGTGCGGTCAAGGATATACATGTCACCCGTCAAGGCTTGGTTCCACGTACCGTTCTGCACCCGTTGCGCCAGCAATTGGTTGAACAGGTAAGAGCGGGCGGCGGATAAATACAGGCTACGTTGTTCGCGTCCCGTCTTTGCCCCGGTAAACATCGCCAGTGCTTTATTGACATTCTGCCCGTTGTGGCCAAAACGTTGTTCGCCGTAATAATTGGCAATACCGCGAGTTTTAATCAGCTCCAATTGCCGCTCAAGCGTTTCCTTGTCACCTTGCCAATGCCGCACCGTAATTTGGAATTGGTTGCCTGCCAATACACCACGTTTGAGTTTCCGGGCATGGCGGATGCTCTGCAAAACCTGCAATGCCCCGCTATTCAATAACGCCCAATCGGGTTCGTTACCGGGTTTGCCGGGCAACCACACGCTAAACCATTGCCGGGTGATGGCATGGCGATCTTTAAGTCCGGCATAACCAATGTCCCGTTGCCTGACGTTAGCGTGCCGAGCCAAAAGCCGGGCCACATATTCGGTGTTTTCACCTTTTTTTTCGATATAAAGGAACACATGTTCGCCGTCGCCAGATGGCTCAAATGCCAGCTGTTCAGTGACCATGAAATCTTCGGGTTGGGTGCGTAGGGTTCCTGTGCTGGCTGGAGAGCCATAGGCGTAAGGCCAGATAGGAAGTTCGGAGATAGTCATAACAGGGAATGTAGTTTATGTTGCATTGCCGCAAGGCACGGATATTGACATTTTTGCCGGATTTAAGGCTTGGCAGGTTAAGTTTTTGGAGCGCGGGCATCTTGCCCGCAATTGGCGGACAAGATGCCCGCGCTCCATTCAGGCTGTGGCAACCAACACCACGGCTTGCACAGCTATCCCTTCTTTACGCCCCTCAAAACCTAATTTCTCGGTAGTGGTGGCTTTGACATTGATGCAATCCACCGCCACTTGCAAATCTTCGGCGATGATGTCACACATGGCCGCAATGTGCGGGGCCATTTTCGGGGCTTGCGCGATGATGGTCATGTCGGCATTGACCAATTGATAGCCTTTGTTTTGGATGATGCCGTAGACATGGCGTAACAGGACACGGCTGTCCGCACCTTTAAATTCCGGGTCAGTATCGGGGAAATGTTTGCCGATGTCGCCTAATGCCGCCGCGCCCAGCAACGCATCGCACAGTGCGTGCAACACCACGTCACCATCGGAATGCGCTTCCAAACCTTGCGTGTAAGGGATGCGCACGCCCCCTAACATTATGTGGTCGCCTTCGTTAAAACGGTGGACATCGTAACCTTGGCCTATTCTTATCATTGTTGTTGCTCCATATAAAAGCGGGCGAGCGCCAAATCTTCGGGACGGGTGATTTTTATGTTATCCGGGCGGCCTTCGACAATTTTCGGCTGGAAACCTTGCAATTCCAACGCGCTGGCTTCATCGGTGATGGCCGGATTGCCTTGGTGGGTTTCCAAAGCGGATTTCAGCAATTGATAACGGAACATTTGCGGTGTCAAGGCCCGCCAGATGTGGCTTCTGTCCAATGTGCCGAGAATATTGCCGCCATCAACATTCTTTAAGGTGTCATGCGAAGCCAAAGCCAAAATGCCGCCTACCTTGTCATCGCGTAACGAACTGATCAAATGCTCTATATCATTGGTGGTGATGCAAGGTCGAGCCGCATCATGCACCAGCACCCAATCATCATCAGCCGCTAAATGAGCGATGGCGGCGAGCGCGGACAACACCGAATCGGCGCGTTCTTTACCGCCTTTCGCACGGATGATTTGCTGGTCGCTGGCAATGGCCAAATCGGGCCAATAACCGTCTTCTTCAGACACGGCCACGGCAATGCCTGTGAACACCCGCGCTTGCAACAGGCGCGTCAAGGTATGCTCCAAAACGGTTTTGTCGCCCAGTTCCAGATATTGTTTCGGACGGTCAGCATTCATACGCTTGCCAACCCCGGCGGCGGGGACAACCGCCCAGAATTTTGTGGGGTGAGTCATGATAAGTTGTTAGGTTATAAGGAAATAGCGGGGTTATATATTAAGCTTTTTTAAGTAAAACGTGTCAGGGGCTTAAGTTAGATTAGTTTATAAACCCAATTGAAAACTTAGCGCATCAATAATTTCGGTTCTGATTCCATCATTTTTCACGTCACCCAATTTTTTAATCAAGGGTTTTTTATCAATGGTTCGGATTTGATGGCAAAGCACTAATGAATCTTTATCAAGCCCGGATTGTTCTTTTTTCAACAAGACTTCATTCGGATAAATTCTGCGGCCTGATTTCAACGAAGTCAGCGGCAAAATGTTAATGACTGGCAAAATAGTATTAATATCATCGTCACTAATCACCAAAACGGGGCGTGTTTTACCTTGTTCAGAGCCTATCGTTGGGTCAAGGTTAACCAAAAAAATTCCCCAACGCACTACCAAGCCTCGCGGTCAATTTCAGAAAAATCCTCACTAACCGTTTGAAAATCAGCTAAAAAAAGCGCATCGGACTGGCTCATTTTCAATTGCGCGAGTTTGTCACTCCTTGAATTTTCCGATGTTTCCTTAAATAACAAAATGACTTCCATCATTTGATCGGCATCAATATTTTCAGGGACTTCAATCACAATTTTGTGATTTTTCGGTACGCGCTTAAGTTGTCTTAAAGCAATCATTTTGCACCTTCCACTAGGTTAATTTCTTCTTTGTCAGGGCTGTGATGATCTTCACCCAACATCATATACACGGCAGGCACGACAAACAGGGTAAACAATTTCCCAAAATTTTAGCGGTTTGCCCGTCATTTTTAGGTACGCATATTAAGGTTGTTTAATTGCCATTTCCAGTGGCGGATAGCATCTGCGGCCACTGCATCCGTTAGCCATACCGCGTTTTGAATAATTTTAGCATTTTGGGTGTTTGATAATTCTGGATTACAGAGCTGTTTGCATACATCAATCAAACTGTTATACGGAATTGGTTTTTTACTAAATAAATGGCCATTGCGATACCAAGCCAATTCTTTAATTTGTGTTCTGACTAAGGCGGCATAGATATATTTTGAATAACTTAGGTTAAGTTCCATATTGACATATTCCCGAAAAACATCAGCTTCAACAATAGTATCAGAAATACCCATAATATCTTTGATAACCTGCATAATGGCTTGGATATCCAACGCTTTAAAAACTTTTTCGGGGGTGGTATAAACCAATTGATCGACTCGAACCACCTTGCCTTCTTCCATTAAATTTTTGATATAAAAAGTCGCATGATGTGTACTTTTACTTCTGAGTCGTTCCGCTATTTCTTGTTTGGTTAGCGCAGTTTTTGATTCATTGAGAACCTTTAAAATAACGTCAGCTTGGGTAATGCGTTTTAAATTTGAATCAAGGCTTATGCTGTCTGAACCTGATTTGCCATTAAAATAAAGTCCATATTCTTCGCCATACTCCCTGATAATATGACGTAATGTAAAGTATTCAACTTCTGTCCGGCTGCCCTTGCTTTGGTAATAATAATCATGTAAATGCAAGGCTAGTATTTGATTTTGTTTAAAATAGTTTAGCAAATGTTGCATAATTTCAGGAATATCAAACATTTCAAGGTCAAGAAATATTAAGTTTCGATATGTGCCTTTCGCGCATTGATAGATGTATTCAGAATCATTGAATCCATGAGTCGATCTTGTTTCATCCATTTGCGTTGATGAATAGCCTTTTTTATTCACAATTCTAGCAATATCTTTCCAAGGTAATCCTGAGGGATGAAAAGATAAGGCATGGGCAACGGCTTCTTTCATACCAAGTTTTTTAGGATAAATACCTTGTTCGGTTATTTCAATTTTATTGATTTTCTCTAATTGTTTAATTCCATTAATTGCTGAGGCTTTACTGTAACCATAGCTTGACATGAGTTCATTGATAATTATTTCTTGGGCAATTGGTGATGGGGTATTGCAAAATAGTGAGTTAAAAATTTTAGTGTTAATGTTAGTAAAAATGATTTCACGGATACTACCGCTTTCAACTTGGCAGCATAACTCGATAAATGCGTAAAATAAATTTTCTGTTGTGAAACATTTAGCCAGATTGGGTAGTAATACTGTTAAATCTTCGGTCATTTTTTCACGGAAATTTGCCCATAAAACTTTGGGTTTTATTGTCAAATGCAATGCCAAATTAGCATTGATGGGCTTTTCAAGCTGGCGTATTCGTTCTCTGGTTACATTGTATCGACTTGCAACTTCTTCAAGTGTTTCATGTTGGTGATTAAACCCCAAACGTGAAAGCGCAATATCCATTTTCATTTCATTCAATGTCCATAAATAATTTTCAACATCCTCAATTAAAATATTATCTATGTCATTAAATTCAATGGAATAGTTGTCTTTGAATAATGCTGATTTTTGCGTTTGAGCTTCTAAAAAACTAGGCAATGACTTTTGTAATTCAATTAGCTGACCAACAGATTTAGTGCCCACAGCTGTTAATTTTGAAAAAGCAGCAGGGTTTATATTAAGAATATCTTGTACGGTATTTACGTTGTCTATCGTAGTCGAAATTTTTTTAATGAGTTTTTGATATTCGGGTGATAAAACAAGCTGATTTAATGGCGTTTCTAATTGGTCTGTTGAAAGTGTAATGTGTGGCAGTACCTCTTTGTCTATTTTTTCAACATTACTATTAGGCTTATCTGTAGGTTCGAAAGCATTCTTTAAAGATATTAATAAATCAATATACGATTTACCGATATAAGGCAATTTTGAAAAACTAGCAACGTCAATATCAATAATGTCTTGAACCGTTTCAACATGAGCCATTACAGCTGAAATTTTTTTTATGAGCTTTCGATATTTTGGCGATAAAGCAAGTTGGGCTATTGGGGTTTCATCATCGTAGCTAATATCAGGAGACGTAAAAACATTTTCTATAAAAACAGAGTGGTGATCTTGCTTATTTAGAAAACATGGCAGTTCTTTTTTAAATTCAATGAGTGTTTCAATATAGTGATTTCCAATGCCTTTATAACTTGATAACTGATTAGGCTCAAGTGCTATGATGTCGCCAATAGTTTCAATGTTCAACCCTTGCGCTTCTGAGTTTATATTTTTTATTCGCTTAATTAATTTGTTATACTGATCTGGTAACCAAAGATTAGATAAAGGTGTTTGATAGTATTCTGAAATATCTGTTTTGGCATGTTCATCCATATAGCCATCCTTAATTATTTTTTGTTCCGTAAGCAATTTAAAAATCGGAATTCTGAATTAAACACTTTTTTAATTTCTGCCCTGTCTTCGGTGGAAAGCTTCAATAAATCTTGCCGTGTTTTGATGAAGTCCGAATATTTATCAATAAGCAAGGATTCATCGTTTATATTGGTATTTTCGATATTATTGGCTGATACTGGTTCATTATTTTCTGTAATTTGACCGCTGGTTTCGAGGAATTTATTTTTTCCAACCAAGTAATCTTCCAATTCACTTTCACTGCCCAGCAAAAATTTAACTTCTGGTTCAGAATAAGCCAATAAACCGTTATATTGATTAGCTAGGCTGATAGCCCTAAATGTCGGGCAAATATTATTTTGTTGATAAAACGCCAACGCATAATCCAAACAGAGGGTACGAAAAAAACTTTGGTCATATTGTCCGGTCAATGCCGCTTCTAAGTAGCCAAAATACGAATCAAAGTGTGTCGCTATTTGGTCGGCAGTGATGTCAGGCAGGACTTTTTCTAATTTATCTACAGGGGGGAGGTTATTGTAATTTTCGTAATATTTACGCAATACCTCTATGGCCTGACTCCGCGATTTAAGGCGATATTGCAATTCTTCAATAAGCTGTAGAACTTGTGCGGCAGATTGGCTGTAATTGACTTCTAACGATGAATTATGCACAGTTTCTTTTCTGTCACGAGGAGGCTGTTCCCAATTTTCTTTTTCAATCGGAATGCTGTTCACTCTTTTAGTCAGTTGATGCACTTCATTTAAGCGTTCTAATGAGCCAACAAAATCTAACACATGAACGTAGTCTTTATTGGGTGTTTTGCGTAACCCTCTGCCTAGTTGTTGTAACCAAACCGTATGTGATCCTGTATAGCGCATAAACACTAATAGGTTGGTTTCTGGAATGTCCACGCCTTCATTAAATAAATCTCGTACCAAAATATAACGGTAACTGCCTTCCCGAAAATCCCGAATATTTTGCCAGCGTTGTTGGTCGGTCATTTTGGAATAGACAAAAGTCGCGGTACCTGCGGGGAAAAATTGGATCAGGTAATTGATATGCGTAATACTTCGGCAAAACACAATTCCCTTAAGGTTTTGAATTTCTTTATCTTGTACTGTCTTTTCTATGATGCGGACTACTTCTTCGTCTTTTTTATGCAGGAAAAGTCGTTGGTCCAAGTCGCTAATCGACATTCCCTTGTCAAGTTGATCAATGCGGGATTGATCTAAATCGTCCAGTAACACTAAATATTTGGGAAACGCCAGTTTGTTGTGACGTAATGCCCACGCCAAATCATATTTGCCCACATGTCCCGCTGAACCTCCAAAAAATGCCAAAACATCTTTGTTGTCTTCACGAAAAGGCGTTGCGGTTAATCCTACCAATAATTTAGGATGAAAGTGGTCAACGACCGTCGCGTAAGTGATGGCAGGCGTATGATGGGCTTCATCGACAATGACAATATCAAATGTTTCTTTTTCTAGCGTGGTTATTTTGCTAAATAAGGTGTCGAAACTGCCAAACACAAAATCGGTATCTTCTGGGTTTGCCCCCCCAAAGCAAGCGGAAAAAGAGTAAGTGCCAATACCCAAGACATTTTTAAATGCAGTAACGGATTGCAACAGAATTTCAACTTGATGCGCTAAAAATAAGACTCGCTTGGCTTTGCCTTGTTGCAACAATCGTTTGATTAAATGGGCAACGGTGTAAGTTTTCCCCAGCCCCGTCGCCATTTCAATAAGCAAGCGATTTTTACCCGCGTTAAAACGTGCCACGCTATCATCAATAACCTTTTCTTGATAGGTTCTGGGTTTGATTTCCCGCCCGATTTCAGAATGTTTTTCAATCCATAAGTTTTGGAGAGCGTCACGATCAATTAATTCGACACCTAGCCTTAATGCACGAACTTTGACTTCAGAAGTAAAGTAAGAATTGGTCACTAAAATCATATTAGTGACGTTAGCGAGTTTTGCCCCTGTTACCAATTGGTTTAGGGCTTTTATATCAACAGTTACCCCTGCTTTTCTTTGTTTAACTTCGATAGCAAATTTACGTTTAGATTTGTAAGCAAAAATATCAACACCACCATCGCCATGTTGAAATTCTTGTCCTACTTTGGTGATGATGGCATTCGACCAGCCAGCAGCAACAAAAACATCACGGACGAAAATCTCAAAGTCGGAAGACGAAAGGTCATCTATTTTTTTGAAGTCAACAATCATTTTCTATCGTTTTTAATCGGGTATGTAGAATGGAAAGGCATTTTAAGGGAGTTTATCCATTCCTACGTTTATTTTATGGTGATCTTCACCCAACATCATATACACGGCAGGCACGACGAACAGCGTGAACAATGTACCTATTCCGATACCCGTGGCGATCACTAGCCCCATGTTGAAGCGCGACACCGCGCCCGCTCCGGTTGCCATCAGTAAAGGCAATACGCCCAGTACCATCGCGGCGGTGGTCATCAAGATCGGGCGTAAACGGATGTGGGCGGCGGCTTCGACGGCTTCGCGCTTGGTCATGCCTTCTTTTTGTTTGATATTGGCGAATTCAACGATCAGGATACCATGTTTGCTGATTAAGCCCATCAAGGTCACTAAGCCCACTTCCGTGTAAATGTTCAGTGTCGCGTTGCCTATGCCTAAAGCAATGAAAATCAACGCGCCGGCAATTGACATCGGCACAGACACCAAGATGATTAGCGGGTCGCGGAAACTTTCAAATTGTGCCGCCAACGCCAGGAAAATGATGACTAACGCGAACAGGAAGGTGTAGACAAAGCCGCTGGATTCTTTGACCAGCTGTCGTGATTGGCCTGAATAATCAATGGAATAGCTAGGCGGCAAAACGTCTTTGGCAAGCTTGTCCAAGGATTTTAAGGCATCGCCTAGCGTTACGCCCGGAAACGGCACGCCTGATACGGTGGCGGCGTTGATTTGTTGGAAGTGGTTCAGCAAGCGCGGCACGGTATGGCTGCTTAAGGACGCGACTGTCGCCAATGGCACTGTCCGCCCGTCGGCGGTACGGATCGGGTAATTCAAGATTTGCTCAGGATTAAGGCGGAATTGTTGCTGAACTTGTGGGATGACTTTATAAGAGCGTTCGTCCAAACTGAAATAATTGACATAACCACCGCCTAACATGGATGCCAAGGCCGCGCCGACATCCTGCATGGTCAAGCCCAGCATCGCGGCTTTTTCCCGGTCAATATCCAAACGGAATTGCGGCTGGTCATAGCGTAAATCATTATCGACAAACATAAACATGCCGCTTTTGCGGGCTTCCGCCATGAACTGTTGTAACACGGTATTGAGTTGCTCGAACGGTTCGGTCGTCCCTATCACAAATTGCACGGGCAAGCCACGGCTACCGGGCAAGGGCGGCGGTTGGAAAGCCGGAGCCAACACCCCCGCGATTTTGCCTAAATCCTGTTGCACTTGCGGCATCAGTTCGGTCGCGGTTTTGGCGCGTTCATCCCAGGGCTTTAAAACCATCCCGGAAATCGACGAACCGGGCAAATCCAATTGGAACACATGATCTGTTTCAGGGTATTTTTTAAACGCCTGAAAAATTTGCTCACCGTACAGCAAGCGTTGCTCTAAGGTCGCATCCGGGGCGGTGTTGGCGAAACTGATAATAATGCCTTGGTCTTCTTGCGGGGCAAGTTCGCTGTTGGCCGAGGTGTACAGAAAATAAATGCTGCCCAAAATAATCAACGCAAACACCGCCGTGACGGGCAAATAATTCAGCGAGTTATGCAGCATCGTTGAATAACGCTGGCTGAGGCGGTTGAAATAACGGTCTATCCAATCCACCACACGCTCTTCCCAACCAGTGCGGTCATCGTTGTGCGGTTTGAGCAGTTTTGAGCTCATCATCGGCGACAAGGTCAGCGCGACAATCGCCGATACCGTCACGGCGCCGACCACGGTAAAGGCAAATTCTGAGAACAAAGCCCCGGTCAAACCGCCTTGGAAACCCACCGGCACATAGACGGCAATCAGCACGATGGTCATGGCGATAATCGGCCCGGTCAATTCTTGTGCCGCCAGCAACGCGGCAGGAATCGGCTTTAAACCCTCTTCCAAATGACGGTTGACGTTTTCCACGACAATAATCGCATCATCGACCACCAAGCCTATCGCCAACACCAAAGCCAATAAAGTCAGCAAATTGATGGAAAAGCCAAACATCAGCATCATCGTGAATGTGCCGATCAACGATAAAGGAATGGCGATGACCGGGATCAGCACCGAACGCGGTGAACCCAAAAATGCGAACACCACCAAAGTCACAATGATGAGGGCTTCAACTAAGGTATGCACCACTTCGTGGATGGAGCTATCGACAAATTTAGTCGAGTCATAAACGATTTTCGCGCTCATGCCTTGCGGCAATTGCTTTTGAATGTCGGGGAACACATCGCGCACCCGCCCGATCACCTCGAGCAAATTCGCGCTGGGGGCGATTTGCAAACCGATATACACGGCTTTGTCGCCATCAAATGACACGCTGGATTCATAATCATCCGCGCCCAAGGTGACATTGGCGACATCTTTCAGGCGGATAATCGCGCCTTTGTCTTGTTTGACGATCAGTTCCTTAAACTCATCGACCGAATGCAAACTGGTCGAGGCGGTCAAATCCACTTGCACCATTTGCCCTTTAGTACGTCCCAAACCGGCAATAAAATCGTTTTTCGCCAATGCGTTGCTGACATCGCTGGCAGTCAGGCCATACGCCATCAATTTGTCCGGGTCTAACCAAGCGCGTAAGGCAAAATGTTTGCTGCCCAGCAATTCGGCGATTTGGATGCCTTCCACGGATTGCAAACGCGGTTGCACGGTGCGGATCAAATAATCGGTGATATTGTTGGCGGGCAAGGTGTCGCTGGAAAAACCGATGTACATGGCATCAATGGTTTCGCCAATTTTTACGTCCAGCACAGGCCGTTGCGATTCGGGCGGCAATTGGTTGAGCACCGAATTCACTTTGGCGTTGATTTCCGTCAGGGCTTTGTTCGGGTCAAAATTCAGGCGCAAATTCGCGGTGATGGTGCTGATGCCGCTTTGGCTGACCGAGCTGATGTAATCAATGCCATTGGCTTCGGCAATGATGTGCTCCAATGGCGTGGTGATAAATCCGGCGATGATGTCCGGGTCAGCGCCGTAATACGCCGTCGTCACCGTGACCACGGCATTTTCGGTGCGCGGATATTGCAACACGGGCAAACTGATTAATGAGCGTAAGCCCAACACCAGCAGCATGATGCTGATGACCATCGCCAGTACGGGTCTGCGGATAAAAATATCGGTCAAGTTCATGGTGGCTTATTGGTCAATGGGTTGCGGGTTGGCATCGTTGCTGGGCTGTTGGGAATTGTCCACCAACACCACTGTGCCGTTGTGCAGTTTGATTTGCCCGGACGTGACGATTGCATCGCCTGCCTGTATCCCTTTCAGGATGCTGATTTGGTCGCCACGGCTTGCGCCTGTCGTAACAAACACTTGCTTGGCAATCGCTTGGGGCTGGCCTTTGGCATCTTTGCCCGTATTGTCGATGACAAACACCGTCGTCCCGAACGGATTGAAGCTGATGGCCGTGCGCGGTACGGTAATGTAAGGCTGGGCATCGCCCGTGATGACCTGCACTTTGGTGTACATGCCCGGCAATAATTGATGTCCGGCATTGTTGAACGTGGCGCGTATTTGCAAATTGCGGGTGGCAATGTCCACGGTCGGGTCAATCACGCTGATGGCGCCAGTGAAGGTCTTTTGTGGGTAAGCGTCCGTACTTAAGGACACGGTTTGGCCGATTTTTAAGCTGGCCAAATATTGTTGGGGCAAATAAAAATCCACATACACCGTATCCAAATCTTGCAAGGTGGTAATGGCCGTCCCGGCATTCAGAAATTGTCCGGTATCAACGCTGCGGATGCCCAATTGTCCGGCGAACGGGGCGCGGATGGTCTTTTTGTCAATCAAAGCCTGTTGCGCGGCGGCATTGGCGAGGGCGATATTGAGATTGGCCTTGTCAATATCCACCGTTTGTTGGCTGATGGCTTTGGCGTTAAATTGCGCTTCGGAACGGCGATAAGTGATACGCGCCAGTTCGGCTGTGGCGTTTAAGGATTTGAGTTTCGCCAGCTCGTCATCGGCACGCAATTGCAGCAACACTTCACCTGCACCGACATGGCCGCCTTGCTTGAAATGGATGGCACTGACCTGGCCGCCCACTTCGGAACTTACCGCCACGCCTTGCGAAGCGCGTACCGTACCGACCGCTTCCAGTTGCGGCAACCAATCCTGATACCCGGCGACGAGGGTTGAGACGGTTTGCGGCGGTTCGCCCTGGGCGGTCATAAATTGTTTGATCATGCGCCCTTTAAAGTTGATGAAGCCGAACACCCCGCCCAGCACCACGCCGACGACGATAAGCATGATGAGCATACGTTTAAACATAGTTATTTTCCTGTCCGAAATTGTTCAAATTGTTCCAGCAAAGACGTGGCTTTTCGGGGTTTGGGTTGATTGTCCGATAGGGTTTTGCCCAAGTCGGGGCGTTGCCACCAGCCGCCGCCCAAGGCTTGGAACAAAGCAGCCGTGTCGGCCAATTGCGCAGCTTTGGCTTTGATTTGGCCGAGGCGTGATTGTTGGTAATTATGTTGCGCATTTAACAAATCCAAATAACTGACCGAACCGATTTGAAATTGTGTTTGCGTCATGTCCAAGGTTTCACGGGCAGCGCGGCGGGCGGAATCTTGGGCTTGCAGTTCGTCGGCATCATGTTGCAACGCGCTTAAGGTGTTGGCGACATCGCCAAAGGCCTGCAACACGGTGCTGCGGTATTGCGCGGCAGCTTGTTGGTATGCAGCTTTGGCGACTTTGTTTTGGTGCGTCACTTTGCCGCCGCGAAACAGCGGTTGCGCCAAGTTGGCGGTCATATTCCAGATGTCACTGCCGGGTGCGAACAAATTGCCTGCTTGTGTGGCAATGGTCGACACATTGGCTTTCAGGGTAAAATCGGGGAACACGCTGGCGATGACCACGCCAATTTGCGCACTGGCGGCGTGTATCAGGGCTTCTTGGGCGCGGATGTCCGGGCGTTGTTCGACTAACTTAGATGGCAAACTTAACGGCAAACTATCGGGCAAAGACAGCTCTTCGAGTTTGAATTGTGCCGCCAAATCCGTGCTGGGGTAAGAGCCGACCAACACTTTCAGGCGGTTGTGCGCTTGCGTCAATTGCTGTTGCAAAGGCGGGAGCGTGGTTTTGGTCAGCTCCAAGGCCGATTGTTGCGCCAATACCACAGTTTTTGACGTGGCTCCTAAATCAAATTGTTGCTTGATGACTGCCAGTTGCTGGCTTTGTGCCGAGATCATTTCTTGCGTGGCTTCAATTTGCGCCCGTACCGATGCTTCCTGTATGGCGGTGGTGACGATATTCGAAGCCAACGTCAAAAACGCGCCTTCTAATTGGAAGCGTTGGTATTCGGCTTGGGCATCCAGCGCTTCAATTTCCCGTTTGATGGCACCGAACACGTCTAAGGTATAAGAAATGCCTATTGAGGTATTGAACAAACTGTACACAGAACCGCCGAACTCGGGATTACCAAACTGCGCACCGGATATTTGTTGGCGCGTCGCGTAGCCCGTTGCATCTAACGAGGGCCATAACGAGCCATTTTTTGATAAGGCATTTTCTTGGGCCTGTACTAAGGTTGCGTGCGCCGATTGCAAATCCGGGTTGTGCTTGATGGCCTGCCCAATCAGCTCAGTTAAGGCCTTGGAATGGAACAGCGTCCACCATTGTCCAGGCAATTGTTTGCCCAATTGTATGGCCTTAAGCGCGTGTTCGGATTCTTGATGTGCCGTGTAGCTCTCTGTTTCGGGTTTGGCCGGGCGGGTGAAATCAGGCCCTACGGTGCAGGCCGAAAGTGTCATCAAGATTGCCGCCACGCCCAGACGCACACCGGACGCGTTAAAGGGAGCATGACGAAGCGGGTGATCCAGTGCTGTGGATGCCATTGTGTGGGTTCCTCTTGGAGCGTTTTAATACCGGAAGGGATGGTTTACCCGGTGTGCATAATGCCGTTTAACAATAATTCGGTCACATGGTCGGCAATGGTTTCAGGGTGTTCGTACTCAGGCCGCCAACCCGGAAAATGTCTGTTTAAAGGCTGATGGTCGATGTAAATTTTCACTAGGCCGATGATTGAGGTGGCCAGTAAGAACGCATCCCGCTTAGGCGCCAATTCACTGGCCAATTGCAGCAATAATTCAAATTGGCCTTTAAACACGTCTTGCGCCAATAATTGCATACGCTCAGGGTCGGCTTCCATAATCTCGCGCTGCATCAAACGGCAAAAATCCTTGTCCTGTGAAATGACCGTCACCAAGGCTTTGATAAATTTGTGCAATTTTTCAACCGGGGGACATTGTGCTTCCCAGACCTGCGAAAAAACCAGTTCTTTCCCGGAAAAGGCATAACGGGTCGCCGCCAGATACAGCGCGTTTTTATCAGGGAAATGATGGTAAATCGCCGCGACGCTGATATTCAGGGCATTGGCCAAACGCCGCATCGACAAGCCGGAATAGCCTTTTTCCGCAAACAGGATAATCGCGGCACTGAGGATTTTATCTTTTGTATTCATAATTAACCTAACGAACGTTCGGTTAATAGTAGCATCAAATATTCCCGCCGCCTAGTTTTTCAAGGCAGGTGAAAAACTGAGTGATAGCTTCTGTTAAAGGTTTCTGAACGGTTTCTGATAGCTTACAATAGCTAAACACTCTTTCTTACCGTCACTTAGCGCGTTGAGCCATCGCCAATGCGCCGTGATTGTCCAGCCTCAGCCTAGAATAAAAAATCATGAAAAAATTAAAATGCGCCGTGATCGGCACAGGGTATTTGGGTAAATTCCACGCCGAAAAATATGCGAACTTACCGGATTGCGAATTGGTCGCGGTGGTTGATGTCAATCCGTCCGCCGCCAGTTCCGTGGCCGACAAACACGGGGCAGCGGCCTTGACCGATTACCAATCCTTGTTGGACGGTTCGATTGACGCGGTCAGTATTGTCGTGCCGACTACCTTGCATCATCGTGTCGCGAAAGACTTTCTGGATGCCGGGGTGCATGTGCTGGTTGAAAAACCCATCACTGTCACCGTTGAAGAAGCCGACGACTTGATCGCCACGGCAAAAGCCAACAACTTAGTGTTGCAAGTCGGCCATCTGGAGCGGTTCAACCCTGCCGTGTTGGGTTTGGATAAAGACGAAAAACCGTTGTTCATCGAATCGCACCGTTTGTCGCCGTTCAATCCCCGCGCCAATGATGTCAGCGTGGTCTTGGATTTGATGATCCATGACATCGACATCATTTTGGCCTTGGTCGATTCTGAAGTGGAACGCATTGATGCCAGCGGCACGGCGGTATTGACCCAAGGCACAGACATTGCCAACGCCCGGCTGTTGTTCAAGAACGGCTGTGTCGCCAACGTCACCGCCAGCCGCATCAGCATGAAACTGGAGCGCAAAATGCGTATGTTCCGCCCCAGTTCCTACATCGCCGTCGATTTCCAAAACCGCACCTTGACCAAACACCGCACGGGTACAAAAGAAATGTTCCCCGGCATCCCGGAAATCGAAACCGAAGAATCGGCGTATGAAAACGGCGATGCCTTATTGGAAGAAATCAAACATTTCATCAACTGCATCCAAACGGGCAGCAAACCGTTGGTGTCCGGTGAAGCAGGGCGCAGGGCTTTAGAAACCGCGATCAGGATCACCGAATTGTTGGGTGAGAAATAAGGCTCAAATACTGGATTTAGACGCATGAAAATGGACAACCACACCCTAGCCATACGCGATTTATCGGTGTTATGGCATCCCTGCACACAAATGAAAGACCACGAGCAACTGCCGATGATCCCCATCAAATCGGGGCAGGGCGTGTGGTTGGAAGATTTTGACGGCAACCGTTATTTGGACGCGGTCAGTTCCTGGTGGGTGAATTTGTTCGGCCATGCCAATCCGGTCATTAATGCCGCTTTGAAAGCCCAGCTCGACACTTTGGAGCATGTCATTTTCGCAGGCTTCACGCATGAAACGGGCATCCAACTGGCCGAACAATTGGTGGCCATCACACCGGAAGGCTTAAACCGCTGTTTTTACGCCGACAATGGTTCGGCGGCGGTGGAAGTGGCGTTGAAAATGAGCTTCCATTATTGGCGCAACAGCGGCCAGCCGCAAAAAACCAAATTCATCACCTTGGAAAACAGCTACCACGGCGAAACCTTGGGCGCGTTGGCGGTCGGCAATGTCGCGCTGTACAAGGAAACGTACGCGCCGTTGTTGATGGATGTCATTACCGTCCCGGGGCCGGATTGTTATTTCCGCGAACCCGGCGAGTCGTGGGCGGATTATTCGACGCGCCGTTTTGCCTTGCTAGATCAAACCTTGCAGCAACACGCCCAAGAAGTCTGCGCCGTGATTATAGAGCCACTGGTGCAATGCGCGGGCAGTATGCGCATGTATGATCCGGTGTATTTGAAATTGCTCCGAGAAGCCTGTGAGGCTTATGGTGTGCATCTGATCGCCGATGAAGTCGCCGTGGGCTTTGGGCGTACCGGGACTTTATTTGCCTGTGAACAGGCCGCCATCAGCCCGGATTTTTTGTGTTTGTCTAAAGGCTTGACGGGCGGTTATTTGCCCTTGTCGGCGGTGCTGACCACCGACACGGTGTATCAGGCGTTTTACGATGATTACAGTAAACTGACGGCATTCCTGCATTCGCACAGCTACACAGGCAATGCGCTGGCGTGCCGTGCGGCGTTGGCGACCCTGGGCATTTTCCAGCAAGAGCAGGTCATCAGTAATAACCAGCGGCTGATTGCCAAATTGGCGGCGGTCGCGGCACGTTTCCAAGACCATCCCCAGGTGTCTGAAGTGCGGCAAACGGGCATGATTTTGGCGATAGAATTGGTCAAAAACAAAGCCACCCGTGAGCCTTTTCCCTGGCAAGAGCGGCGCGGTTTAAAAGTGTATCAATACGCATTGACCAAAGGTGTATTGCTGCGGCCTTTAGGCAATGTCATTTATTTCATGCCGCCGTATGTCATCACCGAAGACGAGTTGGAACTGTTGGCGGAAGTGGCGTGGCAGGGGATTGGCCATGCGTTGTCGGGAGTCAACTTGGCGGTTTTTTAGCCGCCAATGTCTTTAAGTTGTGTGGGTAGCCGGAAAGGGCATGGCCTGATAAACCGAAGCCAATTGTCGGATTACGCTAACCCGACCCACCAGGCTGCTGAGTTATCCCATGTTGCCGGATAATCGTGCCAAGAGAACGCAAAATGGCATTTATTTCTTCCGCTTTAGGAAACATAGCAATTACGTCATCATCCAAGCGGACGAGATTAGTGCCTTCCTTATATCGCTGTGCATATTTTCCTCTTACGCCACCTGAAAAGTCATAGTTATCTAACATTTCTGTATCATCATTCATGTTGTTCATACCTTTTTATTTCGTGGATGTTTGCCAAACGCGCTGAAATAAGCCTAATCGCATCACCTCTTTCTGTGTGGACAACAATTAGAGTTTTCTGTTTATCGGATTGACCTATGGTGACCCACCGCTCTTCATTGTCTGGGTGCAACGGGTCTGGGATGGTGATAGAGAAAATATCCGACAATACGGTGCTTGCTTCTTCAAATGTAACACCGTGCTTTTTTTGATTGGTATTTGCTTTGTTAATGTCCCATTCAAATTTTAACATTCTCAAAACCTTTTTTTTTTCAAGACGATTTTTTCTAAAACAGGTTATACATTTTTATATAACGTAATACGTTTTACTATTGCGTTTGGGCATCAGTGCTGTTGAACCAAATTATTTTAAAAATGTATAGATAAGGTGACCTAATGCCATGAAAAAAATAATCTTTGCTAATCTAAGATTTTTTAGAGAATTAGCATAAGCTTTTTTTTGTGCTGCTAACACTTTTTCTGAGCGTACTTTTTGTCTACGACCAAAAAACATATGTCTACCTTAAAACAAAGTCAGTTAAAAACTCTATTGCCACAGATGCAAAACTCCATAACCAAATTTTACGGTTGTTTTCCTCTGTTTTACGTTGGAGTTCTGCTGATTCGTCTTCATTATGTTCTGTCCGAAAATAATTAAAAAATTTGACACCAACTCCACTAAATGCCGTTAAAACAAGAACCGTACTAACCGCCGTAATATTTTTTTTGTTATTCTCAAAAGATTGAACAGCTTTTTTACTGGATTTATTGGTATTTAAGATTAATTTTAGTAATGACATATACTTTTTACCCTAAAAAAATGCTCCGAATTCTACCATATTTAGAGAAAACATCGTCTGAGTCAGCAATTACGGGAGCAAACGGTAATACAGTTCAGCCGTTCCGGTATCTGTCACCACGCTGACACAAAACAATTCATCAATGGCCAATGTCGCCAACCACCATTGCGCCGCTGTGCCGCAGCTCTCAGGCACACGGACAAATCGCTCGGCATCGGGCGTATCGACTTCACAATGTTGCAAACCTAAAGCAATACCGCGTCCGGTTGCTTTAACAAACGCTTCTTTTTTTGTCCAAAATTGGTAAAACACCAAGGCTTTTTCAGATTCCGGCAAGTTCTGCCAATACACTGCTTCTGAAGTAGAAAAACATTTTTTCACTAAGGCGGCGAGGGTAGGGCGGGGTTGGATGCGTTCAATATCAACACCCAGTTGGCAGTGTCCGGCTACGGCAATGACGAGCTGGTTGGCGGTGTGGGAAACGTTGAAAACTAACGGCGGGTGGTTCGGCAGATAGGGTTTGCCATGCTCGGTTTGGGCAATCTGGACGCTGTTTGGCGAGGTGTCCAGATAATCGGCCAAGAGGCATTTCAAGCGTCCGCGTGCTTCGATATAACGCCATTTAAGCAAGGGCTTGGAATAGCTTTCGGCACGGGCGAGTTCGTTGGTGTCCAAGCAGGATAAATAGCGGTCGCTGCACGTTTGTGTTTCTGTCAATTCGCCATGCCACAAGTCAACGTTGTGGCAGGTCATTTGAAGGTAAAGGCGTTGCCCAAATCGCCGGTATTCGCCCGGACACCCGGCAAGGCTTCTAAACCGTAACGGCGGGTAAGAAATTTGATGATGGACGTGGTGTCATAGGTGCTATGGTCGATGAATTCCCGTTTGGCAAAGGGTGAGATGATAATCGCCGGAATGCGTGTGCCAGGCCCCCAGAGGTCGCCAATCGGCGGTGCGGCGTGATCCCAAAAACCGCCATTTTCATCGTAAGTCACGATGATCGCCATGTCCGCCCATTGTTTGCTATGGCGCAATTTCTCCAGTAATTCGGCAATGTGTTGGTCGCCGCTGAGCACGTCCGTATAACCGGGATGTTCGTTAAAATCGCCTGTGGGTTTATAAAACGACACGGCGGGCAGTGTGCCTTTGTCTATCGCTTGCAGAAAATCTTCGCCATCTTTTAAATGGGTGGCACGGTCTTGTGTGCCGGGTGCAAAACGGGCGTAGTAATTGAACGGTTGATGATGGGGCTGGAAATTGACCGTACCTTGTACGTCAGAGTAAATCACCCGGCGTTTTTGGTCCGGTGCTTGCGTGCCGTCAGCCACGGCTTTGTCCCAACCGCCCGCATACCATACCCAGCTAATGCCTTTGTCGGATAAGGTGTCGCCGATGGTTTTGGTGGTTTGCGGAGGCAGTTTATAGTGACTGGAACCTGCCAACCGCGCATCACCGTTGGCATCCGGCGCAACCCCGGACGGTTGGTAAGGCGGTTGTGCGGAATTAATGGAATAGCCATCGGGTGAAAATGCCCCGTCAAAAAACAGCGGCGCACCTTGTAAAGCCGATGCTTTGGAGTCGGGTTTGCGTTTTAAATGATCGTATTTGTCAAGTTGCGCCCGGAGTTTTTCCGGGGCATTCGTGTCACGCGGCGTACAGGCGCACACCAACCATTGGTGGTTCAGATAAGAGCCGCCATACGCACCCATGAAAAAATGGTCGGCCAGTACATAATCTTTTGCCCATTGCCACAGCGGCAATTTGCTGCCGTCATAATGCCCCATTACTAAGCCACCCGCATCGGAGATGGCCGCAAAACGGTTGTTAAGCCCGCCATTGATTTGCTCTTGGTTTTGGTAAAAACGGTGGACAAGATCACGCGATTGCACGGAAAGCGGCAAATTGACGGGCGGCGCATCCATCAAAAAAGGTTGGTTGGGCAGTTTGGCATCTAATAACGGCGTGGTCTTGCTTGCCCAAATCGGCGGCAAATAGGCGAAGGCCTTGCCGTTATGGTCAAGTTGTGTGTATTGCTCAGGTGTGGCTTGTTTGATGCCATCCGCGCCCGGAAACAAACCATACAAATTGTCAAAACTGCGGTTTTCCGCATAAATGACAACCACATGGCCGATACCTTGGAGTGGGTCGGTGTTAGGGGAGGCAGCCCATGTCAAAGACGGTGCGGCGGCCAGACAAGCGGCCAAAATTCGTTGGATCATGGGAGCCTCAACGCCGGATGGAAAAACGGCTTACTGGATCAGTTTCAGGTATTTTTGATACAAGCTTTCTTTGTCTTCAAGGTGTTCCGGGTCTTTTTCGATACATTCGACCGGGCAGACTTCGATACATTGTGGCGTGTCATGATGGCCGACACATTCAGTGCAAAGAACCGGGTCAATCACATAAATGTCCTCACCTTGGGAAATCGCCCCGTTTGGGCATTCCGGTTCACAGACATCACAGTTGATACACGCGTCATGGATAATCAGGGCCATCGTTGCTACTCCTTGGCAAATTTTTTAATGAGGTTTTGCCGGACAAGTTCCGGTACGAAGCTGGAGACATCGCCATTTAATTGGGCAATTTCCCGAATCATGCTGGATGAGATAAATTCATATTGTTCGGCGGGGGTCAAAAACATGGTTTCCAATTGCGGGGCCAAGCGGCGGTTCATGCCCGCCAGCTGGAATTCATATTCAAAATCAGAAACGGCCCGAAGGCCTCTTAAAATCACATTCGCGCCTTGTTCACGGGCGCAATCGACCAATAAGTTGTCAAAACCAATGACTTCGACATTAGGGAATTCAGGGGTCACGGCTTTGGCCAAGGCCACGCGTTCTTCCAGCGAAAACAACGGGGCTTTGCTGCGGTTGACCGCCACGGCGACGATCACTTTATGGTAAAGCCTTGACGCCCTGGCAATCAAATCCAAATGCCCATTGGTGACCGGGTCAAATGTGCCCGGATAAATAGCGATGATTTGCATACGGTTGGGTTTAAAAAAGTGGTAAAAATACCAAAAATAAGAGGTGAAGTGGGCATATTATAGCCGGATTTGTTTAATAAAGTGTCCGCATTGGTACGCATAAAAATCGTGGGCTTGTCATTTAACTTTAATCGGCCTGTCATTAAGCTGACATTTTCCATAACTATCCTTTCCGCCAGATAAATATTTGAACTGACGGATGATTATGAAAAAAGATACCGCCGATGTGCTTGTTAAACCTGCTAAGCGTTTGGAATGTTTTGTCGCCGATTCCGAGGCTTTGATTAAAGAAGCGCAAGTCTTACGCTACCGGGTGTTCGCCAAAGAAATGGGTGCGAAATTAAAATCAGATGCCGATGGCCTGGATTGTGACGAAGTGGATCAATATTGTGACCATCTCGTGGTGTTTGACAACCAAACCCAAAAAGTGGTCGGTTACACCCGTTTGTTGACCCAATACCAAGCCGAAAAATTAGGCCGTTTTTATTCCCAAAGTGAATTTAATCTGGGACAAGTTTTGACCTTGCCAGGGCGTTTTTTGGAAATTGGCCGTACCTGTGTTGACCCGGATTTTCGTGGCAGTGCCGTGTTGACGACGCTGTGGTCGGCGTTGGTTGAATACGCCTTAAAAGGCCAGTTCAATTATTTGTTGGGTTGTGCCAGCATTACCCCAGGCCCTAGCGGTTTTGCGGTGGATGCGGTGTTGCGCAACATTGACGCAAAAAACAGGGCTCCAGCGGCCTTATCAGTGACACCGACCATTCTAGTGCCGCAAGCCTTACGTTGTGGCCGTGACGAATCCGGTATCCCACCGCTGCTTAAAGCCTATTTGCGCTTTGGCGCGTTGGTTTGTGGCGAACCGTTTTGGGATGAAGATTTCAACTGTATGGATTTGTTCGTGCTGTTGCCTTTAGACCAACTGCAAGAACGTTACAGCAAACATTACATGCGTGATTATCAGGCGACGAATGAAACTGAAACTCAGGCTGTACTATAGGCTATTGACCGTCGCTTTATTGGCGGTTGCTGGCGTATTGATCTCTGGGATTGTGTTTCCGGCCATAAACGCCGTCAATACCCCCGCTAAAGCCGCCGATAAACGCGATTTTTTGAAGATGCAGTGGCTGCGTTGGTTTTGCGCCATCGTCAATTTACGGGCCAGCAGGGTAGGTGCATTGCCAAGCAAAGCCGCCCTGATTGTCAGTAACCATGTTTCTTGGTTGGACATCCTGTTGCTGGGCCAATATCTGCCCGCTTATTTTGTTTCTAAAAGCGATGTCGCCGATTGGCCTGTGTTTGGCTTCTTGTCGCGGCAAGCAGGTACGGTGTTTATCCGCCGAGGCGATAAAAAGCATATTTTGGCGACTGCTGAAAAAATGCTCTGGTTGTTGAAGCAAAACCGCACCATCATTGCTTTTCCAGAAGGTACGACCACCCTCGGTGACGATGTCTTGCATTTTCATGCGTCATTGTTCCAGCCCGCTTTATTGGCTAAAACCGCCATACAGCCTGTCAGCATTGAATATCTAGGTGCCGCCAAACAGTTTGCCCCGTTTGTCGGCGATGACTCCTTTATCCCCCATCTCATCAAACTGCTCAGTTTGGACAAAATCGACGTGCAGGTGCGGTTCTTGCCTGAAATTGATGGCACTGGCAAAACCCGTCACGCGGTCAGCCACGAAGCCAGAGAAATCATCTTGATTCAGCTCATGGGTCATGCTGAAACCCATAGCGCGTAATATCAGAGACCGGGTATTGGTTTTAATCGGTTGAACCGCCCGGCAAACTCTGCCATCCTTGCATTTCCCTCATTTAGCATTCATTGACTATCCCGCCATGACTGGCCTTAATTTTCCTGAACTGGCACAACTTGAACAGCTTATTGCCCAATTTGGCACACGGGCGCGTACTGAAGTCCTTGACCGCATCCGCTATAAGCATCTGGAATTTCCCATTTACAGCCTGACGCTAGGTTCTATGTCGCCGGATGTGCCCGTGTTGGCGTTTTTTGGTGGTGTGCATGGCCTGGAGAAAATCGGCTCGGAAGTGATCTTGTCGTATTTGCAAACACTTGTGCAGCTGCTTGATTGGGACGAGGAATTATTGCAACGGCTGGAAAAATCCCGTTTGGTGTTTGTGCCTATCGTCAATCCGGTCGGCGTTTATTTGGGGCGGCGTTCCAATGGCAATTGCGTGGATTTGATGCGCAATTCGCCGATTGAAGGTGAGGGCGTTGGGGCGAAGAAAATTTATAGCGGGCAACGCATCACCCGCTATTTGCCGTGGTATATGGGTGACCATAGTAATATGGAAAAAGAATCCTTGGCCTTGTGCAAAGTGGTTGACGAACAATTGTTTACGTCACCGTTATCGATTGCTTTGGATTTGCATTCCGGGTTTGGCATCAAAGACCGCTTATGGTTTCCTTATGCCTCGCGGCAAACGCCGTTCACTTACATCCCGCAGGCTTTGGCCCTAAAAGAACTGTTTGACCGCAGTTATCAAAACCACGTCTATAAAATCGAGCCGATGTCGCAAGAATATGTCATTAACGGCGACTTGTGGGATTATCTATTTGACCAATTCGTTAAGCAGTTTGACGGGCAAAAATTGTTCATGCCCCTGACCTTAGAAATGGGCTCATGGCTGTGGCTGCGCAAAAACCCCCTGCATTTGTTCAACCGCCACGGCTTGTTCCACCCGATGTTGCCGCACCGCCAACAACGCGTGTTACGCCGCCATTTTGTGCTGTTTGATTTTCTGCACCGCTGCTTGCTGTACCCGGCGCAATGGGCTCGATTATCTACTGAACAACAAGCCATTAACCAGCACAAAGCCGAGGTGCTGTGGTATGGGAAATAACTGGCTGTTGTTGCGCGGGCTGGCGCGTGAATCGGCGCATTGGGGCGGCTTTACCGCACAACTGCAAGCCAGTTTCCCTGCTGCCTCCGTCCACACCCTTGATTTGCCCGGTACGGGGCAATTTTTCCAAACCTCAAGTCCTGCCGACATCAACGGTATCACCCGACAAGTCCGCACTTACGCGCAAGCCCAAGGCCTATTGGATAAGCCAGTCAATATTTTGGCCGTGTCATTAGGGGCGATGGTGGCGTGGGAATGGTTGCAACAGTACCCCGAAGAATGCAACCGTGCGGTTTTGCTGAACACCAGCTTTGCTCATTTAAGCCCGTTTTACCAACGCCTGCGCTGGCAAAGTTATGGCAAGCTGGTATCCGTTTTAAAACAAACTGATGTCTATCAACGCGAATTAAGCATCGTGCAGTTAGTCAGCAACCGCACAGAAAGCTATCAAGAAACCGCCCGTGCCTGGGCGGACATACAAACTGCAAGGCCTATCGCCTTAAGCAATTTGCTAAAACAACTGCAAGCGGCTGCCCGTTATCGGCCTTCTGCTAATGCCCCAAAACCGCCCGTGTTATTGCTAAATGGCTTGGGCGACCGATTAGTCGCGCCTGAATGCTCTACGGCTATCAGCAAACACTATCATCTGCCCTTACACAGCCATCCTTGGGCAGGCCATGATTTGACCGCAGATGCGGGTGATTGGGTGATTGCCCGCTTACAAGATGGGTGAGTAACGTAGTAGCTGGCCACGTCTGCCAACGCTTAGGTTTGATAACGCCAATGGCTGCCATTGCCTATCTTTAGAATGATTTGCATCTGGCATTTTTATCTATTGAGTTCATAATAACTATTGAATAAACCTATCAATAGGAGGCCTTATGAATCTCAGAGATTTGCAGTATTTAGTTGCGGTTGCCGATTTGCGCAGTTTTGTCCAAGCTGCTGACCAATGCTGTATTAGCCAGCCGACTTTAAGCACCCAAATCAAGAAAATGGAAGAAACCTTGGGTGTGCAGATTTTTGAGCGCACCAATAAAAAGGTGCTGCCTACCGAATTGGGGCAACCGATTATTGCCTCGGCGCGGCGGATATTGCTGGAATTGGACACCATCCACCAACTTGCGCACAACGCCCAAGACCCGTTGGCCGGCAATTTCCGGCTAGGCGCGTTCCCTACCTTATCGACTTACATTTTTCCGGGGCTGATTCCGCTTATCAAACAAACGTTGCCCAAAGTGCGGTTGATTTTGATTAAAGAAAAAACAGACGTGCTGATTGCCCAACTGAAACAAGGCCAATTGGATGCGGCTTTGTTGGCTTTGCCGATTGAAGATGATTATCTGACGGCCCGCAAACTGTTTGATGACGAGTTTTTTCTGGCCGTCGCCGATGACCATCCGCTTGCCAAACGTGACCGCATCAGCCATGCGGATTTGTTCCACCAACAACTGTTATTGCTTGATGAAGGCCATTGCCTGCGCGGCCAAGCTTTGCAAATTTGCCAATTGAACCAAGCCGAAGAACAGCAAGATGTCAGGGCGACAGGCTTGGAAACCTTACGGCAGATGGTGCGGGCGGGTACGGGCATAACGTTTATGCCAGAAATCGCCATCCGTGAAGAGCAGGGGATTTGTTACATTCCATTTGAAGCGCCCGCACCGAAACGCACGATTGGTTTGGTGTGGCGCAAAACGACCGGGAGGGGGAAATTATTGGATATTGTCAGTGAATTGATTATTTCCCAAGCCGCTTAAAAACTAGGGCCATAAAAAAGGGAGCCTCATCGCTCCCTTTTTTTATAAAGCAAAACGTTAACTTAGCGCGGAAAGTATTTATATTTGTCGATCAAGGCATGAGCCCGGTGCAAGTCAATTTGGGCGCGTTTGCTGAAAACACCCAGCGTGTCGACTTCGGTTTCCGTTTCCAGAAAATCCAAAACGACATGATATTGTGGACGGTTCCAAAAATCGTGGATCAGGATTTTGCAGTGTTCTGGTGTGTTCAAAATGGTGTTGAGCGTACAGGCAACCCGGAAACGCCCGTCTATCAACACCACATCATGCTCACTTTTTTGGCGGAAAATGCCAAATGAATAATCCGGCCAACGGTGTTTTTTGCAAAAACTGGCCGGATACCCCCAAGAAAACGTTTTGCCTATATCAATGATATGAAACAGCAGTTTTCCGGCTGACAGAGCCTGTGAAATGGCCGGATCAGGTTTTAAGTTGGTATCGACAAATTGGGCGGAGGATTCCACCGAATCAATTTGTTGGATGCCCGGCACACTGGCGGCATACACCGTGCTCGCACCTGCGCCAAATTCCAAAAACTTTGTCGATGAATCAATATAGTTATGCAAAACCTCAAGTTCGGCGGTAGTCATGGTCATGGTTCATATCCTCACAGTGCCGCAATAGTCAACTAACGGCTGATTTATTGTTGTTTTTGTAAACATCATCTGTCCAACCTAAAGAGCAACGGCGATGCAAGGTCCAAGAACCTAAGTAGTGGTGCAAAAGTCTTTTAACATAAGTAACGGGGGGCGGGACGGGGTTTCAATACCCCGTCCTTAAGGTTTCAAAGTCGCTATAGGTACTGAAAACGTTACGGAACGGGTCGCTTCTAGTGCCCCTTGTGGGTAAATGCGCCTACTGTTGGAATAAACCCGTTCCAGCCTGCGTTATTTTATAAATGTTAAAAAAGTTATGGACACTTACTTAAGGCACTCTAATCAACTCGCCACTAACATATTATCCAAGGCTTTTTTGGCATAAGCCGCCACGTCGGCAGGCACGGAAATTTGGTTAATCACGTCACCTGCCGCTAGGTTTTCCAGCACCCATGCCAAATGTTGCGGGTCGGTGCGGAACATGGTCGAACACATGCACAAGGTCGGTGACATAAAATGCACGTTCTTGCCTTGGCCTTTGCACTCTTCATGCAAACGGTTGACCATATTCAGTTCCGTCGCCACCAACCACCGTGTGTTCGGTTCGGCGGCGCGGATGGTGCTGAGGATGTATTCCGTAGAACCGACATAATCGGCTTTTTGGCAGACTTCAAAACACGCTTCCGGGTGCGAAATGACCTTGGTTTCCGGGAATTTCGCCAAGAAATTGTCGATTTGTTCCGGTTTAAACGCCTGATGCACCGAACAATAACCGTTCCACAAAATCATTTTTGCATTGATGATCTGCTCCTTGGTCAAGCCGCCCATTGGCTTGTTAAAATCCCAGGTCACCATTTCTTCCAGCGGGATGCCCATCCGGTAGCCTGTATTGCGGCCTAAATGCTGGTCAGGGAAAAACAGGATTTTCGGTTTTTTGGCAAAACTCCATTCCAAAATCTTCTGCGCATTCGATGACGTGCAAACGATCCCGTCATGCTTGCCGCAAAACGATTTCAAATCCGCCGAGGAATTGATATAGGTGATTGGTGTGATGGCATTTTCCACATCCAGCACTTGAGCCAATTCATCCCAACATTTTTGCACTTTCAGCAAATTTGCCATATCCGCCATGGAACAGCCTGCCGCCAAATCCGGCAAAATCGCGATTTGCTCAGGGCGCGACAAAATGTCCGCCACTTCCGCCATAAAATGCACGCCACAAAAGACAATATATTCCGCTTCTGACGCGGCGGCATTGCGTGACAATTTTAAGGAATCGCCGGAAAAATCGGCATGTTTGAACACCTCATCACGTTGGTAATGGTGCCCCAAAATCACACAACGCGAACCTAGCTTGGCTTTCGCGGCGACAATCCGCGCATCGCATTCGTCATCATCCAGTAAAGCGTAATCTTGAATCGGTAAAGGCATGGTAAATAAATCTCAGGAAAAATAATTCAAAAGTGCCGCCATTTTAAAAGCTTATCGCACGGATGACCAATCCAATTAGATAGGTGGTTGGCTTACCCGTGGTGCAGAGCGTTTTTGTACAACCCACACCATCACCGCCCCCGCGCTAGCCGCCGCTAAAACAGGCAACCACACCCCCTCAAACACAAAATAAGCCGACGCAAGCAACCCGCAAACATAAGCCGCCCAAGCTACCCGGACACGCCAGGAAGGTGCCATCAGCGTAGGAAACAGCACCACTAAAGCCCCGCAAACCGATGAACCCAAAGCCAAGGAAAAATCACTGAAAAACGCAAACCAAGGCGCGGTACACATCCCAGAAACCACCTCAGCCGCTGGGCAAAATCTATCGCCAATTTCATAAACGGCTATAGCGACAAAAACGCCCACATACCAACCTAGCACGGCGGCGGGGATTAGAAGTGACCAGCGGAGGATGTGCATAGCGGGGGCTGCTCGTTTGATTGATGGGCGCAACTGATTTAATCCGCAAACCGAGCCGGAACGGGTTTATTCCAACAGTAGGCGCATTTACTCACAAGGGGCACTAGAATCGACCCGTTCCGTAACGTTTTCAGTACCTATAGCGGCGTTGAAACGTTAAGGACGGGGTATTGAAACCCCGTCCCGCCCTGGACAACGTGTCCCCTCTCCCAGTGTAGCCAAAGGGCATAAAGGAGAGGGCTAGGGAGAGCGAAATCAAATGCCGAGCCGGAACGGCTTTATTACTCGTTCCGTAACGTTCTGGGCTGTAATGTTATCGCGCTATACCCGCGTCCCGTCTTGAGCACGGGATGCTTTGGCGGAAAATTGGTAATTCTTGCCCAAACAATGATCCAGCCATTTTTGCAAAAAGTAATTCAGCCGCCATTTGTAATTCATGATGTCGCGGCTGTTGCGGGGATCCGGGTAAACTCTGGCCACCCGCGCTCTGGCATGGTCGCTTAACACTTCCGCTAGCCGTGCGTCCAGATACACGCGGATAATGACCGCTGGAGCCATGAGTTCGTTGGCGTTGTTGTTAAAACAATGGCTGAGTTCGACGGTTTTGGTGTACGGCGTTTCTTCGATCACCGCCAAATACAAGGTGGCTTGCGAAGCAGCCAAGCCTATCGCCCCGTCTTTAATGTCCGACAAATCAGGAATCAGGCGCAGCAGTTTCTGGAAGTTGGATTCGCAGATTTGCTCAAGGCAAAACGAGGTGTTGATTGGGGTTAGCAGGCCCATGACGGCTTAATTTTCGCTATAACACGCATAGGCGCTGGCGGTTTCCCACAGCGTCACTTGCGCGACATTAAAGCCGGATTGTTTGAGGTATTGGTAAAGCATTTTGCTTAACACTTCGGCGGTCGGGTGTTCGTCCAACGCCATAAAGCGTTCATTTTGCGCGGTCAGCATTGGGATGATGGGATCATCTTTATGCAGCAGAAAATTATGGTCGAGGTTTTCGTCGATGTATTTTTCGACACAATCGCGGATGTCGGCAAAATCGCAGACCATGCCTTGGTCGTTGAGCTGTTCCTGTTGGATGGCTATCGAGGCTTTGACGCTATGCCCGTGCAAATGGCGGCATTTGCCCGCATGGTTCATTAACCGATGCCCGTAGCAAAAATAAACTTCTTTCGTGATGGTAAACATTTCGGGTGTGTCCTACAATCGGCAGCCAACAAAGCGGGGCAGTTTACTATAAAACCCCTGGGATTCAATTTTTAAGGCCGGCCCGGTCACTTCGCCAAATTCCCACTCTATCCTTATGTCCCTATTAAGCCAGTGTTCGGCGGTGATTTTTGATTTGGACGGCTTGGTGCTCGACACTGAAAGCACTTATTGCCTAGCTTGGCAGCAGGCAGCGGCGGTCATGAATTATCCGCTGACCGACGCTTTTTGCCAATCGCTGTCCGGTTTGCATGTCCAGGCGGTCGAAATGGCGTTGTTGGCGGCGTGTGGTGCGAAGTTTGATCTGGCGCGGTTTAACCAGTTGGCGGGCGAATGCTGGCGGCAATCAGTGCAGACGTTTGGCATTCCTGTTAAGCCGGGTGTGCTGGAGGTGTTGGATTTTCTTAAGCAACAGGGCGTGCCGTTTGCGTTGGCGACCAATAGCCGTGCCGCCAATGCGCGTGAATGCTTGGGCCTAGCGGGCTTAAACGAGGCGTTTCGGTTGCAGGCCACCCGTGATGATGTTGAATCAGGAAAACCGGCCCCTGATGTGTTTTTGTGGGCTGCACAGCTATTGCAAACGCCGATTCAGCAGTGCCTGATCCTTGAAGATTCGTTGACAGGTGTGCTGGCCGCCCATCGTGCCGGGGCTTGCACGGTGATGATCCCGTCCGTGTTGCCCGTGTCTGCTGAGGCTGAGAGGCTATGCTATAAAGTGATGCCTGATTTGCTGACATTCTTGCCGTTTATCCGTGCCGAGTTCGCCCATCTGTAACGCAATCAGGTATAATTTCACACTCATGCACTTTTTTGTACCTTCCATTTGAAAGCAAAACATTCCAAAGTTTCTGTCATTGCCCCGGCACGTTTGCATATGGGGTTTTTTGATTTGAGCGGCTCCTTAGGGCGCAATTTCGGCAGTATCGGCGTTGCCTTGAATGAAATCAGCACCCGCTTGTCGGTCACGCCCGCACCGTCACGTAGCCTTGTCGGGCCTTCATCAGAACGCGCCGGACTGTGCCTGACGATGTTGTGCCAAGCCCTAAATGTCCCTGATACCGTCGCGGTCACGGTTGAATCGGCCATTCCTGAACATGTGGGTTTAGGTTCCGGTACGCAAATGGCGTTGGCGATAGGGGTGGCTTTAAATGCCTTGTATGGCTTAGGTTTAAGTGTCAGGGATATTGCTGCTGTCACCGAACGGGGTTTGCGTTCCGGTATTGGCATCGGCATTTTCGAACAGGGCGGTTTAGTGGTTGATGGCGGGCGTGGTGCAAAAACCATCACGCCACCGATGTTGGTGCACATGGATATTCCGGCTGATTGGCGGTTTGTGTTGGTGTTTGATGAGCGCGGCCAAGGCTTGCATGGCTTGCAAGAAGTCCAGGCATTCAGCGAATTGCCGCCTTTTTCGGCCTTGGAAGCCGCCCGTTTGTGTTATTTGTTGCTGATGCAGGGTTTGCCTGCCGTTGCCGAACACGATTTGGAAAAATTTGGCGAGGTCATCACCGAGTTGCAACGCTCGGTTGGCGAACATTTTGCGTCCGCGCAAGGCGGCGTGTTCACCAGCCCCGAAGTGGCCGAAGTGATGGCTTGGCTGGCCGGGCAAGGCGCGGTGGCCATCGGGCAAACGTCTTGGGGCCCGACCGGATTTTGTGCGGTCAATGGCAGCGAATTCGCCGAAAATCTGGTCAATCAAGCACGCAAACAGTTCGCCCATTTCGGCAAATTGACGATGGTGATTGCCAGTGCGAGAAATAGTGGCGGAGATGTCAGGATTGGATAAAGGCGTTTGCACCAATAATGAACAAAAACGGACTATTTTGGCGCAAAAAAGGGTTTTCAGGGAATCACCTGATAGTTTAATAATATGTTAAGTTATTGAAATTATTTAATATATTGATTGTGGCATCATAAATGCTGGTATCTAAGTGAAAGTTTTTACCGTCACGTTCGCCTGTGTTTGGTGCCGTCCTGGCGTCCTATTTTCTCGGATAGGACGCCTTTTTTATGTCCTAAAAAATTTCCCCTCCCGATAAAATTTTGCGTGTTTTCCTTGGCTTTCGCTAAAGGTTACAATCATGGCCTTTTCACGCCACGTTATCAGGAATCCCATGTACAAACCCACCACGCCCTTATTGGCCGCCGACATTATCATTGAACTGGTTGACTTGCCCAATCGGCCTTTTGTCCTGATTGAACGCGCCAATCCGCCCTATGGTTGGGCGTTGCCGGGCGGCTTTGTCGATGTCGGCGAAACCGTCGAGCAGGCGGCGATACGGGAGGCGTTGGAAGAAGTCTCTTTAGATGTCACGTTAAAGGCTCTGCTAGGCCTGTATTCCGATCCCAGACGCGATAGCCGTGGGCACACCGTCACCGCCGTTTATATCGCCGAGGCCAAAGGTTTGCCGAAAGCGGCAGACGATGCGAAAAACTGCGGCATTTTTACCTTTGATAATTTGACTAGCGAGCTGGCGTTTGACCATGCCTTGGTGTTGGCGGATTATCAGAATTATCTTTTGGCAGGACAGGTGACACCTTTGCGCTGTTAGGCTGGGATGGATTTTATAAACCTGCCGGGGCTTAACGGTCATACTGTTGTAAAATGGCTGTCATTTTGTCGAAGAGGAATTGCTGTGGCGTGGTTATTGCTGTTTTTGGCGGGTTGGGTGGAAATTGTGTTTGCACTGAGCCTGAAATATAACGAAGGGTTTACCAAATTATGGCCGAGCGTGGTCACGGCGGTGTCCGGTGGCTTGAGTTTTTACTTATTGACCGTGGCAATCAAAACCTTGCCAATCGGTACGGCTTACGCGGTATGGACGGGTATCGGCGCAGTCGGTGTCGCGATTGTGGGCGTGGTGGTGTTTAAAGAATCGGCGGACTGGCCCAGGTTGCTGTCCATTTCTTTAGTGATTATCGGTATTATCGGTTTGAAGTTGACGGACAGGGCTTAATGTTGCATCTGATTTTTCAAACGCCGCTGGATGCCGCTGTGTTAGGGCGGGTCGCTGCCGGTGACGAGGTGGTTTTTCTGGATAATGCCGTGCTGGGTCTGTTGCGGCAAGGCCGCTGGGCAAACCCAATCAGTGCATTAAGCGTTAACGCAAAGCTGTTTGTGCTTGCAGATGATCTGCAAGTGCGTGGTATCGCCGAAACCGAATTGGCTGATGGTTTGACGCTATTAGATTATGCTGGCTTAGTCGGTTTGACGGTCAAAAATCCAACGATACAGTCATGGGCTTAATAGTGAATGGTGTGGCTTTGGCAATCAATGACCAAGGCTTTTTACTTAATGCGGCGGATTGGGACGAACAGGTGGCCGAGGCTTTAGCAGCGGCAAACCATATCCAATTGACTGATGCGCATTGGGAAATTATTCGTTTCATGCGCGATTATTACCAACAATTCAAACACTTGCCCAATGCACGGGTGTTTGCCAAAGCCATTGCAAAAACCTTAGGGGAAGATAAAGGCAATAGCCGTTATTTGCTGAAACTGTTCCCCGATGGCCCGTTGAAATATACCTGCAAACTGGCAGGTTTACCCAAGCCGCCGACGTGTTTGTAAAACACCTTATGATTAATAAACGGATACGTTAATGAATATTTTTGATTTTACTGTAGAAGATGGCGGCAACGGCAAACATCCGCTGGCGCAATATCAGGATAAGGTGCTGTTGATGGTCAATGTCGCCAGCCGATGTGGCTTTACGCCGCAATATGAAGGTTTGGAACGCTTGTACCAGCAATATGCCAGCGAAGGTTTGGTGGTGATGGGGTTTCCTTGTAACCAATTTGGCCATCAAGAGCCAGGGTCTAACGCTGAAATCCAAACGTTTTGCTCATTGAATTATGGCGTCAGTTTTCCGGTGATGGCCAAAATTGATGTCAACGGCGAAGCCACCGCTCCGGTTTATCAGTTTTTAAAAAACCAGGCCCGTGGTTTGTTGGGTTCAGAAACCATCAAATGGAATTTCACTAAGTTTTTGGTAGGCCGCGACGGGCAAACCGTCACCCGCTACGCACCGATAATTTCACCCGCTATGCTGGCGAAAGACATTGAAAAATCTCTAAAAGGTTAAGGAACGGGCATAAATTAACTTCGACAACGTGTTCCCTCTCCCGCCGGGAGAGGGCTAGGGAGAGGGCAATCAAATGCTCAAGATATTTCGTGACCGTTCCTAAGGTGTTGTCGGTGGTTCGGCGAGTTTTTCAAGCAACGCTTTGATTTTCTCTTGGATGAGACGGGTATTTTCCGGCCCCATGCGGAGCATTTGTTTGCGTACCGGATTTAAAGCTTCCAATTGCGGATCGGCGAATGGGTAACGCATGGCGTTTTTGGTGAGGGGAATAGGGCCTTCGATAATCGGGGCGGCCATAATTTCTGCCCCGGCTTTACGCAGCATCGCATCTAGCGGAAACTCATCAGGATAGCTAAATTCTTGATAAACCTGTTGTAATAAGGGTTTGAATATCTGATAAGTCGTGACTAGCCCTGTCGTATCAGCTTCTGCAATTGCCGTTGCTAAGCGGTCATAACGATGTTGGCTTTCTGCGTCCATGAACAGGCCTTCACTGTTTGTGCCGGGTGTGAAGCGTTGCGGCAATTTTAGAAATTCAAAATGTTTGTTGATGCGCTGGCTTTGGGAAACATCATTGGCGATGGTCATGAATTTTCTGATTAAGCTCTCACTGTTTAACCATTGCGCCAATTCCGGTGCCGATGAAGTGACCGCTTTGCGGAATTCGCCGTCGCTGCTGGCCAATTCCGGTAAGATGATCGGGGCAGGCGGGGCTTGGAGCGGTTCTAGCGTTGGCGGGGTTTCGGTGGCTTTGACGCTGTTTGTGGTTTCAGGCGTTGGCGCCGGAAGGGCAGGCGGGTTGTCAATCAAGCCTAATAAATCCCTGATGGGCTGGGTATTTTCTTCAACATAAGGTCTGGCAAAAAAGCCCCCCAATGCGGCGGCGAATATCAGCAAACCTGTCACCGTCACTGATAAGCCGTTACCTTTACCCCGCGTTTTTGTATAACGCCCAGAATCCCGGTCATATCGTCCCATACCGCCCCCCATCCGCTAAACCTTAACGCACCAATTTAATGGCTGTTTTGTCCAAGAGGATTTTTTGGTCTTTGTACAACAGGCCAATCGCTTGCTTGAACACTTTTTTACTGACACCAAACATCGCGTAAATCTCCTCAGGTGGGCTTTTATCGCTTAACGCCAATTCGCCGCCGTGCTCGGCCAATTTTGCCAAAATCGTATCGGTGATGGACTCGACTTTTTGGTAGCCAGGTTGGTGCAGCGTCAAATCAATTTTTAAATCTTCACGGACTTGTTTGATATAGCCGTCCAGCTTTTGGCCAATCTCGACGGTTTTGAACAGCTCATTATGGTAGAGCATTCCCCACGTCGTGTTGTTAATGATGGCCTTAACGCCCAAATCCGTAGTTTCCGCGATAATCAGCGACACCTGTTCGCCTTCTTTGAAATACACCGAGGTTTCCGATAAAAAACGGTTGATTTTGGTGGTTGCCAATACCCGGCTGTTTTTATCCAAGAATAATTTGACCAGATAAGATTGCCCGACTTCCATGTCAAGGTGCTGTTCGCTAAACGGAACCAATAAATCTTTTGGCAAACCCCAATCCAAAAACGCCCCGACATAATTCACCGACACCACGGGCAAAAACGCGATGTCATCGACGAATGCCGTTGGGATGCGCGTGGTGGCCGCTAAATGGCCTTCGGTATCGACGTAAACAAACACGTCCAAGTTGTCGTCGGGTTGATGGGAACTGGGCAGACGGTCAACCAGCAATACTTTGTTAGACGTTTCTTGGCCCAGGTAAATGTCAGCACCTTGTTGTTTGACAATTTTTAAGGTGTTGATTTTGCCGATTTCGATCATGTGCGCTCTCTAGGAATGGATATATGGGCGATATTATAACGCAGCGACACCCGTAACTGGCGTTAGTTCGTCATACCTGCCCAAAAGGGCTGCACTTATTTCGCCCGCAAGCGATAGACCTTTAATTCTGTCCGTTCCAGAGCTTGTTCGCCATCGCCAAACACACTTTCAACGTGCGTCAGTTCGATATGGAACGCTTGTGAATACAGGGTTTTTATTTCATCAGAGACGCCTAAGGCCTGCGCTTCGGTTTCATCGGCTTCGGCATCTTCTGTGGTCAGTAAAAAAACTTGCGCGGTGGCCGGGACAATTTCCCGCAAATGCGTGACATACGCCGGGCGGATGTGGTCGGGTAGGGCGGTCAGGGCGGTCAGGGCGGCGCGGTCATAAACCGTGTCTATCCGCCCTAAATCCGTCGGTTTGAGCGCGAAATAATCGCCGCACAAAATGCTTAAATTGCCGTCTTGCCATAAGGTCAATGGGCCTTGCCGGGTTTTTTTAGGCTTTAAATGGTTTTCGCGGAAAAATGCCCGCACGGCAATCGGGCTTAATTCGATGCCAATCACGCTATGGCCTTGGTCTGCGAGCCATAACATATCCAAGCTTTTGCCGCATAAGGGTACGAAAATGCGGCTACCTGGCGCCAAGCCTAATAAGGGCCAGAAATGGCTGAGTAAGGGATTGACTGCCAGTTGATGGAAATCGGTCTGGCGATTTTGCCAGCATTGCAACCACAGGCCATTGTCCGGGCTGATCATCCTGCCACCGCTAGGCTAAAATTAAGGAATCGGCCTTTATAGGCATCGCCATTTTCCATGACCCGCTCCGCTGGCTGCATGGTGCAGTCATAGCCTAAATGCGCCATCGCCTTACAAAAGCCAACACGGTTGCCACGATCCGGGTCAACGATGATGATTTCTGCCGTTGGTGCGGCGTGGCGGGCGATGAATCCGGCCAGTTGTTCCGGTTGTTGGCGCTCGTACAGCACATCACTGCCGATAATCAGATCAAATTGACCCAACCCCGGATTGTCACCTGCCCAATTCCCCGCTTGGTATTTCATCGGCTTCAAAGCATTCAGCAGCACATTTTCTTGCAAAAACGCCTGGCTTAACGGATGCCAATCACTAACGGTCATATCCCCTGCACGGCGGTGGATCACCAGACTGGCTAACGCCAAACCTGCGCCAATTTCTAAAATGCGTTTGCCCGCTACATCAAAGCGGTGCATGGCTAGGGCAAGAACCCGCGCCGATGGCCAAATATGCCCAAACAACGGCCAGCTGGCCGGGGAAATGCCCGCCAATTCCGCCGCACCGAGCGGGTCAGAATATTGTTGTAAGTCCAGTAAGGAACGGATTTGATAGTGTAAACCGCCGACCGTGACGGTTTCGAATTTGACATGGTAACCTGGCATGATGCGCTGATCTCATAAGGATGTGTGGTTCTGATCGAGGGCACAACCATTCCTAAGAAGAGGCATACAGACCGATAAGGCTAAGCCATAGGGTAGCATTATGGGAACTTAGGGGTTGGATTATTCCGCCTTAATGTATTTTTCAAATCAGGAGAAACGATGAAACGTTTATTTTTTGGCATTGCCCCTTCTGAACAGAGCCGATGGCAATGTGTGTCCTTGATGCAGCAGCTGGCCCCGCAACATTGCCAGCCAGTGCTTGCCAGCAATTTGCATATGACTTTGCTATTTTTAGGGAGAGTGGATGAGGCGCAAGAACAAGCGTTGCTGGATGCGGCGGCGGGCGTGGTGTTTACGCCATTGTCCGTTACCTTTGATGGCATCGCCTTTTGGCCTAAGCCTAAAGTCTTGTGTTTGACCGCCAGCGATATGCGCCCTGACTTATTGGACTTAGTGGATGTGTTGCACAGTATTGCCAAACATCTGGCGATTCCGCTTGATGAACGCGACTTTCAGGCGCATGTGACCTTAGCGCGAAAAGCCCGTCAATCGGTTGCCTTGGATTTTGCGCCGATGGTTTGGCAAACGGATACGTTTTGTTTGTTTGAATCGTGCACTGTGAACCAGCAAGTTGAATATCGGGTACTGAAGCGTTGGACGTGTACCTCAGAAATGGATTTTTAACAGGGATTTTCGGCATCCATTGCCGGATGCAGTAAAAAAATTACGAAAAAAATGTATAAAAATCGGTTTTTATTTACGATTTGACAATAAATGATGTGATGCAGATTTCTTCTGGCGTTAGGTGACTTAGGTATAAAAAGCGTTTCATTTAGATAAAAAATGTTCTTATTTATCATGGAAGTGTGAGGAATTCACTATGAATGGGGTTATTAAATCACTACAATTTTTGCGGCTATAACCATTTGGTTACGGCTTAGTGGCTTGCTTTTATATTCATACATAAAATTATTTGCAAGTTATTGAAATGTCGATGATAAATTAAGGAAATAATAAAAATGAAACATGTGATAGCTTTGATGGCGGCGGTAGCTGTTCTAAGTGGATGTGCAACTATTGCAGGAGACTCTACATATCCGGTAACACTGAACAGCTCACCTAGCGAAGCAAAATTTGTGGTCAGCAACAAATCTGGACAAGAAGTCCATAGTGGCACAACGCCTTCCACCGTCACATTAAAAAGTGGCGCAGGTTACTTTAGCGGAGAAAGATATACCGTGAAGTATTCAAAAGAAGGTTATAACGATGGCTTGTCTGTAATTGACAGCAGTATGAGCGGTTGGTACATGGGCAATCTCGTGTTTGGTGGGCTTTTGGGATTTCTGGTTATCGATCCGGCATCTGGGGCAATGTGGAAATTGCCGGAGACAGTATCTTCATCTCTGACAAAAAAGCCTAATTGAAGTAAATACTTAGTTTGTGACGGGCAATGCTGTTTTGCCCGTCACTGTATTAATGATTGTTGAAAATATCATTGAACTGGACGGTTAAGGATACAAAGCCACCGTCCCTAATCCCGTCATTTCTTCCAAACCAAACATCAGGTTCATGTTTTGCACGGCTTGGCCGGACGCACCTTTGACCAGATTATCAATGACTGACAACACCACGACGGTATTGCCGCCTTGGGGTTGGTGCAAGGCGATTTGGCAGTTGTTGCTGCCGCGCACGTTGCGGGTGTCGGGATGTGCGCCTTGGGGCAGGACATCGACAAAGGCCTCGTTTTGGTAACGTTGCTCGTACAGGGCTTGGAGATTGTCGATAGTGCCTTGCATGGTCGCATACAAGGTCGCATGGATGCCCCGTATCATCGGGGTCAGATGTGGCACGAAGGTCAAGCCGACAGGTTTTCCGGCAGCTAACCCTAAGCCTTGGCGGATTTCCGGTAAATGCCGATGCCCACCTACGCCATACGCTTTAAAGCTTTCGCCCGTTTCACTCATTAAGGTCGCCAGTTCGGCTTTACGGCCTGCGCCGCTAACCCCCGATTTGACATCAGCGATGAGGTGGTCAGTGTCAACCAACTGGTTTTCAATCAACGGCAGGAAACCTAATTGCACAGCCGTGGGGTAGCAGCCAGGGCAGGCAATCAGATTGGCTTGTTGGATGGCGGCGCGGTTGATTTCGGGCAAGCCATAGACCGCGTGTTTAATTAAGTCCGGGCTGGCGTGTTCCATGCCGTACCAGTGCTGCCATTCTTCGACATTTTGCAAACGGAAATCCGCTGACAAGTCGATGACTTTCACGCCTTTGGCGAGTAAGGCTTCTGCCATTTGCATGGCTGTGCCATTAGGAGTGGCAAAAAAGACCACGTCACAGGTCGCCAGCAAATCCACATCCGGTTGGGCAAAGCTGACATCAATTAATTTGCGCAAGCTTGGATAAACCGCATCGACCCGAACCCCGGCATCGGCGCGGGACGTAACGACACTGACCTCCACATCAGGATGCCGCGCCAAAATCCGTAACAGCTCCACGCCTGTATAGCCCGTGCCGCCTACAATACCTGCTTTAATCATATTTTTTCCTTAAATTACTGTGCTGAAAAGGGGCGAAACGATAGCACCCGTTACGCCAAAGCGTCAATTGCGCTGCGTTTCGCGGGGAAAGAAAGTGTTTATAATGGCTTTGGATTCTTCTACTTTATCTGAACTATGCGTGCAATTGAAATACAAAACCAGGCTTTAGTGCTGGCTGAACGTGACATGCCCAGTCCTGCTGCCGATCAAGTGCTGATTAAAGTGTCTGCCGCTGGGGTGAACCGTCCTGATGTCATGCAGCGTAAGGGCCTGTATCCGCCACCACCGGGCGCATCGGACATTCCTGGATTGGAAATCGCCGGAACGATTATGGCTATCGGCGCAGCTGTGGAAAATTTAAGTATAGGCGATGCCGTGTGCGCATTGGTGACGGGCGGCGGTTATGCGGAGTATTGTTTGGCTTCGGCGTGTTTGTGTTTACCGATACCGCAGGGCTTGTCGATGCAAGCAGCTGCGGCATTGCCGGAAACGTTTTTTACGGTCTGGAGCAATGTCTTTGACCGTGGGCACTTAATGGCAGGTGAAAGTTTACTGGTGCATGGCGGCAGTAGCGGCATTGGCACAACGGCGATCCAACTTGCCAAGGCGTTGGGCGCAACCGTGTATGTAACGGCGGGTTCTCAAGAAAAATGCCAATTTTGTCGGGATTTAGGTGCTGATGCGGCGATTCCTTACCGCGAACAGGATTTTGTTGAAGACATTTTGCGCTTGACCGGGCATCGGGGCGTTGATGTGATTCTTGATATGGTCGGCGGCGATTATTTGCCGCGCAATATCAAATGCTTGGCAACGGATGGCAGGTTGTTGCAAATCGCTGTGCAACAAGGCGTTAAAGCCGAGCTGAACTTGTTGGCAGTCATGCTCAAACGCCTGAGCTTGATCGGCTCGACCTTAAGGCCGCGTGATGATACCTTTAAAGCCGCGATTGCCCGGCAATTGCAGGAAAAAATCTGGCCTTTGCTGGAAAACCGCACCATCAGACCGATTATCCACATGACATTTTCCCTCAACGATGCCGCGCTGGCCCATGATTTAATGGAAAGTAGCCAGCACCTAGGCAAAATTATTTTGCAGGTCACGCCATGAACTACACGACGTTAATCTCCGCCGAACAGCTACAAGCCCATTTGTCCAATCCTGATTGGGTAATTGTCGATTGCCGTTTTTCGCTGGCCAATACCCAAGCCGGATATAAGGCTTATCAAGCCGGGCATATCCCGAATGCCCGTTATGCGCATTTGGATCATGATTTGTCTTCACAAATCACTGCCCACACAGGCCGCCACCCGTTGCCGGATGTCCGGGTGTTGGTGAAAAAGTTGGGTGATTGGGGCATCAGTACCCATACCCAAGTCGTGGTCTATGATGATGCCAGTGGCGCGTTTGCCGGACGTTTATGGTGGCTATTGCGCTGGTTAGGGCATGACAAAGTCGCGGTACTCGATGGCGGTAGCCGATATTGGCAAAAACAGGGCTTGCCGTTTACTACTGTTTTGCCAAAAATCAAACCTACTACATTTCGGGCTTATTTGGACACCTCCGCATGGTTGGATGCTGGAGCCGTTGAAAACGGTTTGGCCACCCAAACGGTGTGCCTGATTGATGCCCGCACACCTGAGCGTTTCCGGGGCGAGCAAGAGCCGATTGATCCTGTCGCCGGACATATTCCTGGCGCGTTGAACCATGCGTTCCAACTGAATTTAGCCAAAGATGGCCGATTTCTGCCCGCTGCGGTGTTACGGCAACAATTTAGTGAGTTGATGGGCGAGTTTACGCCAGAAGATGTCGTGCACCAGTGCGGTTCTGGGGTCACGGCTTGCCATAACTTATTGGCTATGGAACATGCCGGGATGGTCGGTTCCAGACTGTATGCGGGTTCGTGGAGCGAGTGGATTAGGGACAGGAACCGGGGCGTGGCCAGAGGATAACAGGCCTGTGCCTTCAACGGTCATCGGCTGGATTTTAAAAACGTCTGGTGTGCGGGTGTCCACGCTCACTTTGACCCAGTTTAAGGTTGGGCTGCCAAAGGTTTCTAAACGGGTGAAATTGCTTAAATGGGCAAAAGGCTTATCCAGCGTGTAAGTATGGGTGTCGCCATGCACGACTAAGACTTGACCCTTGAAGGCTTGGATTTCTGAAATTAACGCCGTCAGCATCGCATCGTAGCCGTCAAATCCTGAAGCCTTCCGGTCTGCGGCATGATCCGTGACCGATAATTCAAAGCCGGGGTCAGCTTGCATCACTAACACCAAACCTGCGGCTTGTTGTTGCTTGGCGATGCTGAAAGACTCATGCAAATACGCGATATTGGCGGCATCGCGTGCCTGATATTCGGCATTATCGGCGGCACAATCGGCGCGTGTCCGGGTGCTTAAGGCATTAAGGCAACGGTCGTCTGCGACTTTGTTGTTATTGCTGCCCGGCACGTTTAAGCCCACAAACACCACGCCCGGTTTTTGCCAGCGGACATTTTCGGGATATTGGTTTTGCTGCTGTAAAGGCATTGGCGTTTGCCCAAAACTCACGCCGTTGGCAAACAAGGTTTTGCGTAAATAATCCAAACGCTCCAAGGCGTTATAACCGCCGTTGCTCCGCCGATGGCAATCCGTCCATTCATTGTCGCCCGGCACATAAATCGCCGGGGCTTTCAGTTGATTGAACAACTCCCTGACTTCTTGGCCGATGGTTAGGTCGGTGCACACCGACGAGCCATCTTTGGTGTCACCATCAAATACCGTGAACGCCAGATTTTCGGAGTTCATGCTGGCAATGACACCGCGCATCTTGTCGCCGTCTTTCGCGCCATCACCATTGCGGGCGTAGGGCATGTCGCCCCACAGCCCAAACGCGTAGCTAGCATTGGGCCGGGTGTTTGCGGTACAGGCCAGAGTGGATGCAAAAGCGGCGACAACCAGCAGTTTTAGGGCAGGGAACATGGCAAGGCTCTGGGCGTTTGTTAGGAGGCATTGCTAAGCGTTATCTCATGTTTTCCGTTTGGCATCAATGACGTTCCTGCAAAACTTCAAGTGTGGTAAGTTTGCTACCAATGGGGTTGGTAAATCACTAGAATGGGCCAATTGCGCTATGCTAGACGCTATTATTCTATTGTGCTTCTATTAACGCCTAACCAATAAGCCTCGATATGATTTGGACATTTAAAATAAAGTTAGCCTCCAGTCCCCTGACTGACCAACCTTGGGCGGCAGAAATCGAAATTGACAGCTCGGCAACGCTTGGGCAATTGCATCTTGCCATTCAAGATGCGGTCGGATTTGACAATGACCACTTGTATGATTTTTATATTTCTAGGACAGAAAGCAGTCATAGCCCAAGTGCAATCCGTTTTGACGATGAGCAAGACGGCGCTTATTCTTCCATGACCTTAGAAAATTTATATCCCCTAGAAACAGGCTACCATCTGTATTATTTTTTTGATTATGGGGATAGCTGGTTGTTTAAGCTGAGCAAAAGCCGGAAAAAACCCCATGAACCACGACAAGGCATCGATTATCCGCGCTGCATTAGCGAGATGGGCGAAAGGCCTGAGCAATATCCTGATTATGAAGAATAATGACTCAGGCCAATTTTTAATATTTTACGGTGAGTTATGACCTTTATGTTAATGGAGCCAACTAACCAGACTTTCCAGGAGTTGATTAGTAATGGCGTGAAATACCAAGTCCCTAGGTTCCAACGTGATTATGCGTGGGATAGGGAACAGTGGGAAGATTTATGGTCTGACATCCAAACGATTGCCGATGAGCAATACCACTACATGGGCTATATCGTACTGCAACGTAAAAGCCACCATGATTTTGAAGTGATTGATGGCCAACAGCGGCTCATAACGTTGTCTTTAGTGGTGCTTGCGGCAATGAAAAATATTCAGTTGCTCATAGGGAAAGGTTATGAACCCGAAGAAAATAAGGAACGGCTCCGGGTGCTTACTGAACGCTATATTGGCTCGAAAAATCCTATTTCCTTAAAAGTGGACAGCAAGCTTTCTTTAAACAGAAATAATGGGGCTAATTTTAAGGCGCTGTGTTCAAATCTGGATGCACCGAATAAACGTGGCCAAACCTACACCAATAAGCTGCTTAACAAATGCTTTAGGTTTTTTGAAGAAAAAAATGTCGGTTCAAGCGGCCAAGAAATTGCCGAATTTATTGAGCGCGTTTCCTCTGGGATGGTTTTCACCAAGATTGTTGTGCAGGATGATTTGAACGCTTATAAAGTGTTTGAAACCCTCAACGCACGTGGTGTGCAACTTTCTACGCCGGATTTGTTAAAAAATTACATTTTTTCGGTGGTCACGAAAAATACCCAAGTCGCCGATGACGAGCTGGATGAGCTGGACGAAAGTTGGTCAGAGATTGTCGAACAACTCGGCGAAAGCAATTTCACTGACTTTATCCGCTACCATCATAATTTCCAAGCCACTTTAGTCACCAAGAAAGACCTGTTTGCTTCTGTGCGAAAGCTCGTGAACACGCCGGAACAAGCTTATAGTTACTTGCATTCCTTAAGCAAGTACGCCCCTGTTTATGCATCCCTGTTAAATCCGCATGATGATTGGTGGGCCAACCAGGACGTAGCTTATCGGGAGGCCAAAAAATATTTGGAAGCGTTTGAATTGTTTAACATCAAGCAACCGTTTACCGTTTTGATGGTGGCCTTTTATGCGTTTTCAGCCGACGAATTTGTCAGGCTCTGTCAAACCATTTACGTTTTGGCGATCCGCTATAACGTCATATGCCATTTATCAACCAATGAACAAGAATCGACCTACAATCAACTGGCGATAAAGATTCATAAAAAAGAATTCACCCGTGCCAGCCATGTGAAAAACAGCGAACTGTTCAAAAAAATCTATCCCAGTGATGAGCAGTTTTTTAATGCGTTTGAGTTCCATAAAATGCCCAGCCGCCGCTCCGCTAAAAAAATCCGTTTTTTGTTGGCGGAAATAGAAACCTATTTAGGCCATAATACCGATTACAGCAAAGCAACTTTGGAACATATTTGTCCCTATAATCCTGATGAAGTTTGGGATGGTTATTTTGGTGAAGGGATCAACGATATTCAAGACCGTTTAGGCAATGTGGTTTTGCTGGAAAAAGACGAACTTAAGCGTGCGAGTTTTGATGAAAAAAAGCAGGCGTATTTGGCTGCACATTTTCCGTTAGCCCATATGGTGGCGACGTTTGAGAAATGGGATTTGCAGAGCCTTAACCATTATCAGGCATGGTTATCTGAGCAAGCGGTGGCAACTTGGAAAGTGCCTTTTAAGTAACAGGTTAGCCGTATCTGAACGGTCAAGTTTCCGGTTTTTAGATGCCGATCTACAGCGGATCTTGACACCTAAGTAGTGGTGCAAAAGTCTTTTAACATAAGTAACGGGGGCGGGACGGGGTTTCAATACCCCGTCCTTAAGGTTTCAAAGTTGCTATACGTACTGAAAACGTTACGGAACGGGTAATAAACCCGTTCCAGCCTGCGTTATTTTATAAATGTTAAAAAAGTTATGGACACCTACTTAGAATCCATAAAAAACTCTCCCCTGCATAACCGAAAAGGGGCTTTCACCCGAAAAACATATCTCATGTTTTCCGTTTGGCATCAATGACGTTGGCCAAGCAGGCGATTTTTTTCAGGATGCGGCTGAGTTGGTAGGTGTTTTTGATTTGTAGGGTCATATTGAGCAAGGCGTAGCCATCAGGATGGGTGTCCATGGCCGCGTTGGCGATATTGATTTTTTCCGCCGTCAGCAGTTGTGACACGTCGGTCAGCAGGTTTTGCGTGCTGTATGCGGTCACGACCACAGGCACATAATGGCTTTGGGGGTGTTCGCCCCATGATACGCCAACGAGGCGGTTTTGTTTTTCGTGTTCCAGGTTAGTGATGTTCGGGCATTGTTTGTTGTGGACAATAATGCCTTTTTTTAAGGAAATGAAACCGATGATGTCATCGCCGGGCACAGGTGAGCAACAACTGGCGAAGACGGTTTTGATTTGGTTGATGCCATCGACGGACACTTGGGTTTGGTCGGACGGTTTTTTGGGCGCGGCTTTGGTTTTGATCGGTTCCAGTTCCGGGATTTTGAAAAAGGCCGCCAGTTGCCGCGTGTTAATTTCGCCACGGCCTATAAATTCCAGCAGTTGGTTGGTGTTGGGTTGGTGGAAGTGTTTGGCCAATTCAGCCAAATTAGGCGTTTTGATGCCCAAGCGTTGGCTTTCTTTGTCAAGAATAGCCTTGCCGGCGGCAATGTTTTGTTCTTCTTGCTGGTTTTTGAACCAACCTTTGACTTTGCTGATGGCGTTGGCTGATTTCAAATAGCCTAAGTTAGGGTCTATCCAATTGCGGTTGGGGCCGCCTTCTTTGACGGTGAGGATTTCAATTTGCTCGCCAGATTTGAGGATGTACGTCAACGGCACAATCCGCCCGTTGACTTTTGCACCCCGGCAACGGTGGCCTATTTCGCTGTGGATGGCGTAGGCAAAATCCAGCGGCGTGGAGTTTTTCACCAAGTCGATCAATTGGCCTTTGGGGGTCAGGACGTAGACGCGGTCATGGAACAGTTCGTTACGGAAATGTTCGCTTAAGGATTCGTCATCGTCTTTTTCATCAAGCAATTTGCGCAGGGAATTGATGCTTTTTTCAACGGCGGCATCGTGCTTGCCGCCTTCTTTATACGACCAATGCGCGGCCACGCCAAACTCGGCGAAATCGTGCATTTCTTGGGTGCGGATTTGCACTTCGATACGCCGCCCTTCACCGTCCATATTTTCCGGCGCATACAGGATGACGGTGTGTAAAGATTGGTAGCCGTTTTCTTTGGGGTTGGCGATGTAATCGTCAAATTCTTTCGGGATGGTTTGCCATAGGCTATGGACTAGCCCCAGCGTGGTGTAGCAAGTGGTCAGGTTATCGACAATCACGCGCACGGCCAGCAAATCATACAGCTCGTCTATGCCCAATTGCTTGCGCTGCATTTTTTTCCAAATGCTGTAAATGTGTTTGGGGCGGCCATAAATGGTGGCGGTGATGCCTTCTTTGGCCAGCGTGGTTTTAAGCAGATTGATAAAGCTGTTGATGCAGGCTTCGCGATGGGTGCGTTTGTCGCTGAGCGATTTGGCGATGTGCAAATAGGCTTGGGGTTGCAGGTAACGGAACGCCATGTCTTCCAGCTCCCATTTGAGCTGGTGTATGCCCATGCGGTTAGCGATGGGGGCGTAAATGTCCAAGGTTTCTTGGGCAATGAAACGGCGCATTTCATAGGATTCTTTAGGCAACACGCCTAAGCGTTTGATGCGGTAGGCCAATTTTATCAGCACCGCCCGCACGTCTTGGGTCATCGACAGCAGCATCCGGCGCAGGATTTCCGATTGGTTGGGCTGGTCGGTCATGTCCAAGGAATAAATGGCGATGGTGTTCAGCCAGTTGACATCTTTCACTAAGGCCGCCACGGTTTCGCCAAATTCTGCTTGGATTTTCGGTAGGACGTTGAGCGGTGTCAGGCGTGGGTCACTGAGGATGGCCGCCAAAATCGTGTTTAGGTCAACATTAAATTCCATGAGGATCATCGCCACTTCATAACCTTTGGGGCGGTAATATCTAGGGTCATCAACCACTTGCCCGACAATCGCCAAGGCTTTTTCTATCAGCGCACAATCAGGTTCGGAGAAATGGCCAAACAAGGTTTTTTCGGTGGAGAGATTTTTTTTCATGGATGATGGGGGCTTGGAGTTTTGTAGGTAACATTCATCGCCTGTGCAGGCATGGGCTACTGTTCCGCCATTAATGGGGGCATGTTGGGTGATAGACAATCCTTTTCCAGTTGTTATCCGTGCGCAAAATAAATGCCAAATAATAGGCATTTATTCCAGCTTTTAATAAGCATGGGTACAATGCATAATAAAACCAATTTCGGCTACCCTCCTTCATTGCAGAGACCTATTATGAGTTCCATTTATGGCTGGCTTGCTGCTGGCGAAACATTTGAACCTGGACGGATTCTTGAAGCCCAACGCGATGCCACGCGAGGGATTGCGGCAAACACTCAGCAAGTTTCTTGCCAATGTCCGCATGCCGGGATAGGTGGTTTTGGCATCAAATTTGGCCCGCCGATTTTCCAATCAGACGAATTATGGGTGATAGCCGATGGTTTGCCTGAATGGCAAGATAAGGAATTGGCTGATTTGGCTCGGCATCATGATGCCGCTTTTGTTTTGGCGCAAGGCTTTTTGCAAAAAGGCAGTGAAATTTTGAAACGTATCACAGGCCCGTTTGCGGTGTGTGTGATCCAACCTAAACAGCACTATGCTTTATTGGCGATTGACCGGATGGGCTTGCGGCCTTTGGCCTTTTATCATGATGGCCAACGTTTGGTGTTTGGTGGCCAGACTGGCCATGTCCTTGCCCATCCTGATGTCAAGAAAGCCATTGATCCTCAGGGTATTTTCAATTATTTGTATTTCCAAACGATCCCAAGCCCTGGCAGCATTTATGAAGGCATTGCCAAATTGCAACCGGGCGAATTTTTGGAATACCGCCAAGGCCAAGCGACACGGGGCTTTTATTGGCAACGGGCTTATCAGGATTGCACCGAAAGTAAGCAAACGATGCTGGTGCGTTTGCACCATGAACTCGAAGATGCGACAAAACGGTGCGTTATTGCTGGCCAAACCGGTGCATTTTTGAGCGGTGGTTTGGACAGCAGCACGGTGGTTGGCCAGTTCCAGAAACTGTCACCGCAACCCGTGGATGTATTTAGCATCGGTTTTGCCGCTGATGGCTATGATGAAATGGAGTATGCACGGATTACTGCCCGGCATTTTAAGTCCACTCTGCACGAGTATTACGTCACGCCTGCCGATGTCTTGGCGGCGATCCCCTTAGTTGCCCAAGCCTATGACGAGCCGTTCGGCAATGCGTCTGCGGTTCCGGCCTATTATTGCGCAAAATTCGCCCGTGAACACGGCATGACGCAGTTATTGGCCGGGGATGGCGGCGATGAGATTTTTGCGGGCAACGCCCGTTATGCCAAACAAAAAATCTTTGATCTGTACCGCCATGTGCCGGGGTTTGCCAAAACGTTGTTGGAGCCAATCGCCGCAAACGTGCCGCCTTTACGCAAACTCAAAAGCTATATCGACCAAGCCAATATCGCCATGCCAAAACGCTTGGAAACCTATAATTTCTTGCACCGGACACCGTTGGCAGAGATTTTTTCTGGGGATTTTCTGGGGCAAGTCAACCCATCCGCACCGTTGCAGTTGTTGGAAGGCACTTACCACCGCATATCGGGCGATGATTTGGTCAAAAAAATGCTCTTTTTGGATAACAAATATACGCTGGCCGATAACGACTTAAGAAAAGTGAACCGGATGTGCGAATTGGCCGGAATGGACGTGTATTACCCGATGTTGCAGGAAAATTTGGTGGCTTTTGCCGCGTCCGTGCCTTCGCAGTGGCTTATGCAAGGTTTTGAATTGCGCTCGTTCTATCGGCAAGCGATGGAGGGCTTTTTGGCAAAAGAAACCTTGGCAAAGAGCAAACAAGGTTTCGGTTTGCCGTTTGGGGTTTGGATGAGTAGCGACAAAGAGCTTAAAGCGTTTGCCGAAGCCAATTTGCAAGGTATTGCCCAACGCGGCTTTTTAAATCCGGCTTACATCAAACATCTTATCCAACAACATCAGGACAGCCATGCGTCTTATTATGGCGTGATGATCTGGTTATTGGTGATGTTGGAGCAGTGGTTGTCAACACATTGAAATAGAAGGGCGTAACGTGGCGGACAAAAAAATTTTACTGATCGTAGAAGATGACCAAGGCCTGCAAAAGCAATTGAAATGGGGTTTTGACCAATACCAACCTGTGATCGTCGGCAATAGGGCCGATGCGATTGTGGCCTTAAGACGGTTCATGCCGTCGGTGGTCACGTTGGATTTAGGGTTGCCGCCTGATCCCGCCAACGCCAGCGAAGGTTTGGCGACCTTGAAGGATATTTTGCAACTGGCCCCTGCCACAAAAGTCATTGTCGTAACGGGCAATGATGACCGTGACAATGCCATCAAAGCCGTGGCAATGGGTGCGTATGATTTTTACCAAAAGCCGATTGATTTGGATGTCCTGAGCCTGATCGTTGACCGCGCTTTCCAATTTGCCGAATTACAAAAGGCCTATGGGAATCTGCAAAAAACAGGTCATGAGCCTTTGGCCGGCATTATCGCATCGTGTAAAAAAATGCAGGATTTGACACGCATGGTGGAAAAGGTAGCCCCGACCAATGCCACGACATTGTTATTGGGCGAGAGTGGCACGGGTAAAGAAGTGCTGGCCAAAGCCATACACGGTTTAAGCCCACGCGCCGACAAGCCGTTTGTTGCGGTCAATTGCGCCGCGATTCCTGAAACCTTGTTGGAAAGCGAATTGTTTGGGTACGAAAAAGGTGCATTTACGGGTGCATCGCAACAGACCAAAGGCAAAATTGAATACGCTGATAAAGGCACGTTTTTCCTGGATGAAATAGGTGATTTGCCGATGCCGTTGCAATCTAAGCTGTTACGTTTCTTGCAGGAGCGCAGTATTGAGCGGATTGGCGGACGTAAGGAAATCCCAGTTGATGTGCGCATCATTTGTGCAACCCATCAAAATCTACAAGGCTTAATTGATGAAGGGCGGTTTCGCGGTGATTTGTATTACCGGGTCAGTGAAATTACCTTAAATATTCCGCCATTGCGCGATCGGGAAGGTGATGCGATCACCATCGCCAACGTCTTGCTCAAGCGTTTTAGTGAAATGAACAACAAAGTGCTCAAAGGCTTTAGCCAAGAAGCCGTGCAGGCGATAGAAAGTTATCCGTGGCCGGGCAATATCCGCGAAATGGAAAACAAAATTAAGCGGGCGGTGATTATGGCTGACGATGCGGTGATTGATTTTGCCGATTTGGAACTGGGTGAAATCAATGAGGATGCCATGCCGTTTAATCTTAAGACAGTGCGGGAAGTCGCGGAAACTACAGCGATAAAACGCGCCTTGGTGTTTTCCCGTAACAATATTTCCAACGCGGCCAAATTGCTCGGCGTGACCCGGCCAACCCTGTACACCCTGTTTGAAAAATACGGCATTAAAGTCAATGATTGATGCGGGTTGCCCATGAACCACGCAAAAACTACGAAATTTATCTGTTAGGGATTTTTTCCTCTTAATAGCAACCGTAGTTCGATGTTTTCAAAAGTCTGTCATCAACTGGTGCTTGCAAGTATCAGTTGGCATATAATGCCCCGTTTGTTTGTTCTTACTAGGAAAAATTACTATGAAAAAAATTGCTTTATTAAGTGTGTCCGCGATGTTTTTGTTTACTGCGGTTGCCAACGCCCACGGCCCTGTGCGCCAAAAAGCCGAAGAAGAAATCACCGTTAGCGCACCTGCTGAGAAAGTGTGGAATATCATCAAAAATTATGAAGATATGTCTTGGCTGCCCGGTATTAAAAGCACTAAAGCCGACAAAGGCAACACCAAAGGCTCTATTCGTGTCCTGACTTTGGACAATGGCGGCACGATCACCGAAGAGCTGAAAAAGTATGACGACAAAAAAATGAACTACTCATACAAAATCACTGATATGAGCACCGCCAAAACCATCACCCACGCTGGTGCGGAAGAAAAAGTGCCTGTCCTACCAGTTGACAACTATGCCGCCAGCATTGAAGTCGAAGATAAAGGCGGTTCATCTGTCATTTCTTGGAAAGCCGCTTATTACCGTGCCTACATGAACAACAACCCACCAGAAGAAATGAACGAAGACGCGGCCAATAATGCCGTGACTGCTATTTTGAAAGCAGGTTTGGGCAATATCAAATCCTTGGCTGAAAAATAAGGCTGGCCCGTGGCTGTCAAATTTTTCACGGCGGTGGCATTTGCCACCGCTTTTTTTTCGGCAAGCGTAGCCGCCGCCCCTTTTGCCTATATCAGCAACCAGTTGGCGGATAGCGTATCCGTTATCGACACTGCCGATGGTGAGGTTGTGGCCACGGTTGCGGTGCCGGGCAAACCGGCCGGGATCGCGTTGTCGCCTGATGGCAAGTATTGTTATGTCAGCACCCCGGAAGCCCACGGCTTTGCGGTCATTGATACGGCTAAACGCAGCTTGCTCAAACAAGTTCCGGTCAGTGCCGGAGCCTTGGGAATTACCGTCAGCCCCGATGGCAAGCGTATTTATGTCGCCGATTGGTATAACAATTCGGTGGCTGTAGTCGATGCCGATAGCTTCCAAGTCCTGCAAACCATTGCGGTAGGCCAATCGCCTTCCGGCTTGGTGGTCAGTCCTGACAACCATTGGCTGTATGTCGCCAATCGTTTGAGCGATTCGGTCAGCAAAGTGGATTTGAAGACTGGGCAAGTGAAAAAAGAAACGGCGGTCGGCAAACATCCCTTTGGCTTGGTGTTGGATAGCCGGGGCGAGCGGATTTATACCGCGAATGTCCAAAGCGATGATGTGACCGTGTTGGATGCACATCTGATGCAAGTGATCGCAACGGTTAAGGTCAGTATGCTGCCTTATGCCGCCACGCTGGCCTTGAATGACAGCCGTTTGTTTGTCACTAACCAAGATGACGGTTCGGTATCGGTGATTGACACCGAAACCTTAAAAGCGACTGGGTTGATTACGGTTGGTGAAAAACCGGAAGGCATCAGTACGCATTCCGATGATCGGCATGTCTATGTCGCCAATTGGTTTGATAACAGCGTTTCTGTGCTGGATGCAAAAACCTTGCGGGTTATCAACACGATCAAAACGGGTGAAGGTAGCCGGGCTTTTGGGCAATTCATCGGCAAATGATGCCATTTTGGTGCATAGCTATGATAGACTCCCCATTTTTGTTACCAGTTGGGAAAGATCATGGCTGAGACAGTCGAAGAATTGACGGTAAGTTACCAAGATGGCGGTGTTGAAACCGTTAAGGAATTGGATAAAAAGGTGTTGACGAAAGGGGCATGGGCGACGGTCATGTTCCGGTATCAAGATTGGAACCGGGCGAAAGAAGAATACGGCCCGGACAAATACACTATCCGCCGTTACCAAAAGCGCAATGGCGAATACCAACAAAAATCCAAGTTCAACATTTCCAGCAAAGAGCAGGCAAAAAGCATCATTGCCGCATTGGAAGAATGGATGGATAAGGATTGAGGCTTTAATACGGATAACATCCTTATTAAGATGTTATGCATCATGAGCCCGAGTAAGCCATCCTGGTTATTGCCCCAAGGCGCTTCTGCGGAAGTTCTCAATGAATTACAGTCCGAGGTTGTGGGGTTGCCAACTTCATACATCGATCTCCTTCGCATCGGAAACGGCGGAGAAGTCGGGCTATCTGTGAGTCCCTATACCTTGTGCTTGGATTCGGCGGAGGACGCTTTGGCCTACTGGAAGAGCGGCGCATACACAATCCAAGACGCTTTTGTCTTCGGCGGTAACGGCGGCGGAGAGCTACTGGCCATTGATATGCGGCAGCTTGTAAATAGTCCGGTGGTTTGCTTCGATCCAATCGACCCTGCGGGCAGCATTGAGAAAATTGCACCAAGCTTTGAACAATTCATTGCAATGATCGACGGCGAGAATGCATAACATGGCGCTCAACCTCGCTCCCTTCGGTCGCTGCGCGATAAAGCCGCGCAGCGCCGGTTAGCTCTACGTTATCCGTTAAGCTCAGTTTTATTTGCCTGCCGCCGTCGCTTCCGGCACTTCAATCAAGCGTCCTGACTTCACATCGTAGATATAACCGTAAACGGGAATGTCAGAAGGCACTAACGGATGCGATTTAATGCGGACAACATCTTCCAAAACGCTTTGTGCTTGGTCTTTGATGGTCAGCCAGCTAATATGATTGGCTTCTGCCGAACCTGGACCTTCACAGCAATCGTGCCAACCATGTTCGTCAACACTGGCTGTTTTCAGGCTGGAAGCCAACAAGCCCCGCATAATATCATCCGTAAACGTTTCCATGCCGCAGTCGGTGTGATGGATGACGAACCACTCCCGTGTTCCGAGCAGTTTGTATGAAATCACTAATGAGCGTATCGCATCATCACTCGCCCGTCCGCCGGCATTGCGGATAACATGGGCATCGCCTTCAGAAAGCCCGGCATATTTGGCCGGATCCAAACGCGCATCCATGCAAGTCAAAATGGCAAAATGACGGCCTGGGGGCATCGGCAAATCACCTTTGTCAAAATCGGCGGCATAATCGCGGTTGGCTTTTAGCACTTCATTTAAAATACTGCTCATTGTTATTCCTCATGTATTATCATTAGTTATTTTTATAAGTTTAACGCTATGGTTTAGGGATGTAAGCGGCTAATCCCTAAATGGCATAAGCGAGTGTTAATGTATCATAAAATGTGCACTTGGAAACTAAAGCCAGGTATATGAACGGTTTTGACAAAAAATAGTTTAAAAACACTATGCCTAACTTACCAACGACTTTATATAACACCGAACAAATCCAAGAAATTGAAGACCGGGCGATTTATCAGTGCGGCATATCGGGCTACGAATTGATGTCCCGTGCTGGTGCGGAAGTTTTCCGGGTTTTGCAAAGCCAATGGCCAGAGGCCAAATCCATCGCTGTTTTTTGCGGTGCCGGCAATAATGCCGGGGATGGTTATATTGTCGCGGCATTGGCTTTGTCAGCGGGCTTGAACGTACAGCTTTTTTCCCTGATTGACGCAAATAACTTACGTGGCGATGCCTTGTCCGCCTATAAAAAATTCCTTGAGGAAAAGGGTGTCGTGACCCCTTTTTTTGCGAATGCGGTGGTGCATGCCGAGGTGATCGTTGATGCGTTGTTCGGCACAGGATTGGACAGAGTGGTGGTTGGGGATTATTTGGCTGCCGTGAACTTGATTAATAAAGCCCAAGCCCGCGTTATTGCCGTTGATGTGCCCTCTGGTTTGAATGCCAATACCGGCAATGTAAAGGGCGAGGCCGTCAAAGCCGATTGCACAGTGACCTTCATTGCTCTGAAGCAAGGCTTGTTTACCGGAGAGGCGGCCAATTATTGCGGACACATTATTTACGCTTCTTTAGACGTGCCTGATGACGTGTTCCATGAAGTACAGTCAAAGGTTTATCGAGTTTTGCAACGGGGTTTTCCTCGCCGGGAACGTTGTATCCACAAAGGTCAAAATGGCCATGTGTTAGTGATTGGTGGTGAACAAGGTTATGCCGGGGCGGTGATGCTTGCCGCCGAAGCGGCATTACGGGTCGGGGCTGGCTTGGTTAGTGTTGCAACCCGTAAAGGCCATACTAGCTTCATGAGCAACCGCCGTCCAGAAGTGATGTGTCATGGCGTGGAGAATTCCGATCAGATTGTCAGTTTGCTGGAAAAATGCAATGTTGTGGTGATAGGCCCAGGATTAGGCCAAACCGATTGGGCAAAGGATTTGCTATTGATGGTCATTGATTCGAGAAAGCTAGTGTTGATTGATGCCGATGCCCTGAATATTTTGGCAAAAATCCCCGCCGCCCATAGCAATTTATTACTGACATCTTATCGCAGTGTCCTGACCCCGCATGTCGGCGAAGCGGCACGTTTGCTGAATCAGCCCAAAGCCAAGGTACAACAAGATAGATTTGGTATGGTTCGGCTATTGCAAAAAAAATACGGCGGTATTGCCGTCCTCAAAGGTGCTGGCACCTTAATCGCCTCACCGGAAGACCTGGGCGTATCAACGACCGGAAACCCTGGCATGGCATCTGGCGGTATGGGCGATGCGTTGTCTGGCGTGATTGCCGGGTTGCTCGCCCAGGGTTTCCCCTTGAAGGAAGCCGCCCAACAAGGTGTCTATATCCACGGCCTTGCCGCTGATTTGGCTGCCCAAGAAGAAGGCGAGCGTGGCTTGTTGGCAAGCGATCTGATGCCTTATTTGCGGCGTTTGGTTAACCAGTGACCACACGTTTTCTGGCGGACACATCCGCCACCGAACAATTTGGCGAAGAATTATGGGGTTATTTGCCGAACCCCGCCGTGGTCTTTTTACAGGGAGATTTAGGGGCGGGCAAGACCACTTTAGTCAGGGCGTATTTGCGGGCTGCCGGATTTACAGGCGCGGTGAAAAGCCCGACCTATACCCTCGTTGAAGAATACACCATCAACCACAGCAAAATTTTCCATTTTGATTTGTACCGTCTGGCCGAACCTGAAGAGCTGGAATGGATAGGCATCAGGGATTATTTTGATTCAGCGTCTGTTTGTTTTATCGAATGGCCAGACAAAGGCAAAGGGTTTTTACCAGAACCCGACTATGTCATTTCTTTGCATCCCGAAGGCAATGGCAGACGCTTAAACATAGAGCGATGCGGCAAGCAATAAAAATCTTTCCGGCTATATAAAAGTTCACTTTTACTGGCTATAATCAGAGTTCGGATACTATTTTTTCGGCATTGTCTATGAAAAATTACCATAAAAGATTGTGCATACTGTTGCTGCAACTGGTTTCTGCCAGCGTTTTTGCGGAACAAATCCAAGTGAATTCATTAAGTTATGATAACGAAAAGGGCAAAGTGTCATTCGCTGTCACCGCTTCGCCAAAACATCGGGTTTTTGTGATGGAAAACCCTTCACGTCTGGTTATAGACATCAAAAATGTCAATTTAAACAGCCCATTACGGCAACCGCCCGCCACCCATCCATTATTTGCAAAATTACGTTTGGCAGCGCAAAACGCGGCGGGTGTGAGATTGGTGCTTGACCTTAAAAAACCCGTCAATCCCGAACAATTTGCGTTAAGTTCCAACAATTCAGACAGCCAACGATTGGTTGTCAGCCTTGCCAACAAAAAATCCACCCCAGTTGCGGGCGCGGCCAATAAAAAAGTGGCGGCGGCAGAAAAAAAACTGGCCAAAGCCGAGCCATCAACCGAACAAAAAACCGTTGCCAATAAACCTAAAGCGGTTATCAAAGGCCGTGACGTAATCGTCGCGATTGATGCCGGACATGGCGGCAACGATCCAGGGGCGCATGGCCCGCAAGGCACCGAAGAAAAAATCGTGACATTTGCCATTGCCCAAAAGCTCACCGATTTGATTAACAGCCAGCCCGGCATGAAAGCCGTGCAAGTGCGCAAAGGTGATTATTTCATCGACTTGCGCGACCGGATACAAATTGCCAGGGAAGCCAAAGCTGACTTGTTCATTTCGATCCACGCCGATGCCTTTAATGACAACAGCGTACGTGGGGCTTCCGTGTTCACCTTATCGACCCAAGGCGCGTCCAGCGAAGCGGCGAGGTGGTTAGAAAAATCTGAAAACGCCGCCCAATTGGTCGGCGGTGTCAATTTAAAAGACAAAGAAGACGTGTTGGCCTCGGTGCTGCTGGATTTGTCACAAACGGCGACCTTGGCGGCCAGCGAACAAGTTGCTCAAAGCGTCCTGAAACAATTTAACGGCATCAGTCCATTGCACCGTGATGTCGTACAAAAAGCCGGGTTTATAGTCCTTAAATCGCCTGACATCCCATCCATTTTGGTGGAAACCGCGTTCATTTCCAATCCCTTGGAAGAACAAAATTTGATCAGCGCCCGCTATCAAAGCCAAATCGCCAAAGCCATTTTTAAAGGTGTTTTCGACTACTTCAAAACCTCCGCCCCTGTTGATAGCCGCATGGCTTCACTGTAGTACACGGCTTCAATGCCAAGCTTGGCTGGTTTAAAACCAGCCAGGTCTTATATCGCAAATTTTTTCATGCGCATACACTCACTGCCCACCCAACTCATCAACCAAATTGCCGCCGGGGAAGTGGTCGAACGCCCTTCATCAGTCGTCAAAGAACTCGTGGAAAACAGCTTCGATGCCGGAGCCTGCCAAGTTTCTATCGAAATAGAGCAGGGCGGTATGCGCTTGATCAAAATCCGCGATGACGGCTGCGGCATTGATAAAGACGATTTGCCCCTGGCTCTGTCGCGCCACGCCACCAGCAAAATTGCCAGCTTGCAGGATTTGGAACAAGTCGCCAGCATGGGCTTTCGCGGCGAAGCCTTGCCTAGCATTAGTTCCGTATCGCGTTTGACGTTAATATCCCGTATACCCGATACCGATTGCGCATGGTCTGTCCATGCCGATGGATCGGAACAAGATTTTAATCCCCAACCCGATCCGCATCCGCCCGGCACGACCATCGAAGTGCGGGATTTGTTCTACAACACCCCGGCGCGGCGCAAATTCTTAAAAACCGAAAAAACCGAATTCGCACACATTGAAACCCTGATCCAACGCATGGCCTTAAGCCGTTTTGATATTGCGTTCAGTTTGCAGCACAACCAAAAAGACGTGTTAAAACTCAAACCCGCACTGACGGTCGAGCAACAAAACCAACGCGTAGCAGGCATTTGCGGCAGCGCATTCATCGAAAACGCCGTGACCATCGATTTTGCCGCCTCCGGTTTGCAACTGACGGGCTGGGTCGGCTTGCCGACATTTTCGCGTAGCCAACAGGACATGCAGTTTTTCTACGTCAACAACCGCTTAGTGAAAGACAAACTGATCGCCCATGCCGTCCGGCAAGCCTATCAGGATGTGCTGTTCCACGGGCGGCATCCGGTGTTCGTTTTGTATTTGATCCTAGACCCGACCCTAGTGGACGTGAACGCCCATCCCGCCAAATTGGAAGTGCGGTTTAGGGAAGGGCGGCTAGTCCATGATTTCCTGTTCAGTGCCTTACATCGCAGCCTTGCCGATTTGCGCCCCGGTTTCCAAGACATCGCCACGACCACACGTGATTTGCCCCATTCAGCATTACCGCCTATCCCGATCAGCCCAAACAACCCGCCAGCCACCTATCAATCTAGGCCTCCACAACAAAGCCACCTGCCCATACAGGTGGAAGAACACATCCGCCAATACGCCAAACTCGTCCCCGACATGCTTTCGGCAGCTCCGGCGCAGCCCGAAACAACAACGGCGGACGGATTTCCACCGTTAGGTTACGCCATTGCGCACTTGCACAGCATTTACATCCTGTCGGAAACCCGTACGGGCGTTATTTTGGTTGATGCCCATGCCGCCCATGAGCGGGTCACTTATGAACGCCTCAAGCACCAATACCAACACGGCACGTTAGCCAGCCAGCCGTTATTGTTGCCGATCAAAATTACCGTCAGCCCCGCCGAAGCCGATTTGGCCGAACAATCGCCGGAGATTTTTACTTCGCTAGGTTTTGACGTGGGACGCTTGGGGCCGGAAACCTTAGTGCTACGCGCCGTGCCTGCCTTATTGCGTAATACTGATGTCGAAACCCTGCTACGTGATGTGCTTGCCGATTTGGTCGAACATGGCATGAGCCAGCGGGTGCAGGAACACATCCAAGAACTGTTGGCTACAATGGCCTGCCACGGTTCTGTCCGCGCCCACCGCCGCTTGAGTATCGATGAAATGAACGCCTTGCTCCGCGAAATGGAAACCACCGAACGCAGCGGCCAATGCAACCACGGTCGCCCGACTTGGATAGCCCTGTCCACCGCCGAACTGGATAAATTCTTTTTGCGCGGGCAGTAGGCCATAAATGGCTATACAAGCTGTGAAGGCAATAAAAACCTTAAGTTACCAGTGTGACTACTCCCTCTCCCTTTGGGAGAGGGTTGGGGAGAGGGCTATATAAATCAAATATTTAAATCCACATTGGATGAAGATTGAAACCCCATCCTTAACATTTTAAGCTTGCTCAAAGTATCCAAAACATTACGGAACGGGTCGCTTCATGCGCCTACTGTTGGTACAAACCCTTTCCGGCACAGGACTCCCCCACCAATAACCTGAAAAACTATGAACGAAAATCCCCCCGCCATCTTCCTGATGGGCCCCACCGCTTCCGGCAAAACTGCCTTGGGCGTACAACTTGCACAGGCCTTGAACGGGGAAATTATCAGCGTTGATTCTGCGTTAGTTTTCAAAGGCATGGACATCGGCACGGCGAAACCCAGCTTAAGCGAGCGGGGCGGCATCCCGCACCATTTGATTGACATCCTCGATCCATCCGAAGCCTTTTCAACCGGACAATTCCGCAGCCTTGCCCTAGAACTGATGTCCGATATCACCCAACGCGGCAAACTGCCCATCTTAGTCGGCGGCACGATGCTGTATTTCAACGCCCTCAGCAACGGCTTGGCGCAACTGCCCGCCGCCGATCCGGCCATCCGCGCCCGCTTAGATCAAGAATTGCTGGAACTGGGCAACCACGCCTTGCACCAACGCCTAGCGAAAATCGACCCGAAAGCCGCCGCCCGCATCCACCCCAACGACCCGCAACGGGTACAACGCGCCTTAGAAGTCTACGAACTCAGCGGCCAAGCCTTATCCGACTTTTTCCCCGACACCGCCAAAAACCTGCCTTACCACGTCCGCAAACTCATCATCGCCCCTACCGACCGCGCCATCCTGCACGCCAAAATCGCCGAACGCTTCCGCCAGATGCTGGTGCAAGGCTTTCTTGACGAAGTGCGGGCCTTATTCCAACGCGAGGACCTCAACGAAATCCTGCCCGCCATCCGCTGTGTCGGCTACCGCCAAGTCTGGGAGTATCTGCAAGGCGAAACCGACTTCGACACCATGACCGAAAAAGCCATCGCCGCCACCCGCCAACTCGCCAAACGCCAATTCACTTGGTTACGCAAAGAAACTGATGCGCTGCATTTGGAAACCGGGGATGGGGAGGTGTTGGCTAAGGCGTTATCTCATTACGCTCAATAAGCTAAACCGACCTACCTAGCTTATTTATAAAACACCAGTGAAAATCAGTCTTTCACACAAGATTTTCTGCCAAAAAGCTACTGATAAAAGTGTTAGGATAATGCCATAAGCAAACCACCTGGAAACATTTATGGCCTTGTTACGTCCACAATTCACCCAAACATTATAGAAGTTACGCATTGACAGCAAAGTTATAATATGATTTTTAAAATACCCAAAC
>CAYUQV010000007.1:0-85658 GCA_964446885.1 uncultured Methylocucumis sp. | reverse complement strand
GATTGCTACGCAAGCCCCAGCCGTCCTGGTCACTCGTTCGCCACCCAACAAGGGGATGGCTCACATGCTCTCCAATGACTCGACGCGATTTCGGATAGCCTGCATTTTCACTACGCTTCGCTCCGTGAAAACACATGCCCTATCGCTTCTGGGGACTACTCGACTCCTGTCTCGCAGCGAATGTATGCGCCGACGTAGCCCTATCCTGTAAAAACACAAAGGGCTCAAACTTAGTACATACTTATATTCAAAACTTGAGGGCTATAAACGGCCATACCCAAATGTTTTTACCCTTTACCCATAAGCACATAATAGTTTTGCATATGCCATTGGGATTTGGTGAGCCATAACGTTATACCATACAGAGTAAATCCGCCACATTCAAAACACATTTTTCATGGGTCTCGAAAACAACACCAGCACCGCCAAACCCGCCCCTACCGTATCCGCAAACCAATCCCACACATCGCTGCTACGCCCTGGTACAAATGACTGATGCCATTCATCGGACACACCGTATAAACTGCTGAAAACAATCACCGCTGCCGCCAGTATAATAGGTGGTTTGATGATATGGCGGACATTGCACCAGGCCGATACTGCCAGCAGAAAATACGCGCCAGCATGATACAGCTTGTCTTGCCCCGGAAACCACATCGGTGCGGGCAAGCCAGGCTGGTCGGATAGCCAATAAATCAATCCGCAATACGCCAGCAACCCGAAAAACTCCAATACTCTAATCATTTTTATGGACAACCTGTTTGACTACGCGCAGATGTGTTTGCACCGCGCTGACATTGCTGAAAAATTGGCTTTGACGCATGAAGCCAAAGCCCGTTTTGACCGGGGCAAATTGAGCCTGGAATCCCGGCAACCGCCCGCCGATATTGCTTGTGTGCTATTCCCTGCCAAACCGGAACTGCTGCCACCGCGCTTAGTCCCCAACCGCAAATTGACGCAACCGGGTGGGGTCGCGGCGTTTTTTCATGCCATCGCGCACATTGAATTTATGGCGATTTATTTGGCTTGGGATATTTTGTATCGGTTCCGGGGCTTACCAGAAGCATTCTACCAAGACTGGCTGACGGTTGCCGATGAAGAGGCGCAGCATTTTGAATTGATCTGCCAGCACTTGGTAGGATTGGGCGTGGCCTATGGCGACCTCAATGCACACGGTGGCTTATGGGATCATGCCAAGGAAACCGCAGGTGATGTGGTTGCGCGTTTGGCCTTAGTCCCACGCTGCATGGAAGCACGGGGCTTGGACGTAACCCCTGGGATTATCGGCAAATTCAAGCAAATGGGCGATACCGCCAGCGTCGCGCTGCTGGAGCGGATTTTGACCGATGAAGTCGGGCATGTCGAACGCGGTTCTTATTGGTTTAAATGGTGTTGCGGACAGCAAGGCTTGGCTTCGGAAAGCCATTATCAACAAATGCTTAAACAATATTACCAAGGTGGCCGCCCAAAAGGCCCATTTAACCGAGAAATGCGTATAATTGCAGGCTTTTCTGATACTGAATTGGACTGGTTGGAACATTCATCGCCATGAAGACAAAAAATATTGTTGATTACCCGCTGTTTGCATTGGGCTTTAGGGCTTTTTTCGTCCTGGCAGGCTTATCCGCGCTGATGCTCATCCTGTTATGGAATGCCATTTTCAAAGGTGAACTGTTGCACGCGAATTACTTCCCGCCCAATTATTGGCACGGCCATGAAATGTTGCTGGGATATTCGGTCGCAGTGGTGGCGGGCTTCTTGTTGACCGCCGTGAAAAATTGGACGGGGCAAATGACGGTACGGAGCGGCCAATTATTGGGCTTATGCCTGTTATGGTTGTACGGGCGCATCCTGCCTTTTTATGCCGGATTATTGCCTGATGCACTGATTGCCTTGGTGGATTTTGCCTTTTTGCCCGTCCTGGCTTACCACACGGGCAAACCGATTTTACGGAGCCAAAACTATAAGAATTTGGTGTTTATCGCGATTTTGTTGGTGCTGGCCTTAGGCAATGGCCTGATCCATGCCAATATTTTGGGGTTGGCGGATGTGCCTGCCAGTTTAGGTATGCAACTGGTCTTGGGCACATTAATCGTGTTGATTTTGGTGATTGCCGGACGCATTTACCCGTTTTTCACCGAACGCGCCATTTCCGGGACATTAATCATCAAAAACCCTGTTGTGGAAATCGGCTCGATGGCCAGCGCCGCTTTGGTGTTTGTATTGCAACTGTTTGATATTTCAGGTTCTGTGCTGGCATGGACGGCCAGTATTGCGGCCTTGGTGAATTTTGCCCGGATTTATGGCTGGTATGTGCCGCGCATCCGTTATGTGCCATTGCTGTGGGTGTTGTATGTCGGCTACTTGTGGATTATTACGGGCTTTGTGTTGACGGCTTTATCCGCCAACGCCTTGGTACCTACCGCGTTGGCGCTCCATGCGTTTACCGTGGGTGGTATCGCCGTGGTGACCTTAGGGATGATGGCACGAGTTTCTTTAGGCCATACAGGCCGTGCGCTGCGGGTATCCAACACCATTGCAGTGGCGTTTGTGTTGTTGAATTTGGCGGCCTTATTGCGGGTGATTTTGCCTGCCGCCGTACCTAATGGCTATGATATGTTCATCTATGCTTCCACCTTATGTTGGCTGGCGGCTTTTGGTTTGTTTGTGTCCGTGTATTTGCCCATCCTGACACAAGCACGGATTGACGGACAAGAAGGCTGACATGCTGTCTCACGTTTCCCCCAACTCAGAGTATTCCGCACGGCAAAACCTGCGCTGGCTGTTTATCTTGCGGAATCTGATGATACTCAGCGAGTCCTTGCTGATCGTCATATCAACCTATGGCCTGAACATCCACCTGCCATCCCAGCAACTTTGGCTGGTGGTGTTCATGATTTGCGCCCTGAACTTTTACACGTCCTTGCGCTTACAGGCCGAAGAACCCGTCACGGAAACGGAAACCTTCGTGCAACTGATTTTGGACGTGGTGGCGATAGGCGCGTTGCTGTATCTGACGGGCGGGGCTTCCAACCCGATCATCTGGGTGTTTTTGTTACCGGTCATCATCACAGCCATTATGCTGCCGCAATCGTTTGCGTGGTATATGGTCATCATCACCTCCTCGTTTTATACGGTGCTGATGTCCTTCAATATCCCCTTGCCTGCCGTGGAACCGCATTCGCCGAACCCGCATTTGTTGCATTCGAGCATGAACCATGAAATGCTGGAACAGGCTCATGCCTTAAGCGACAAGCATTACTTCAACCTGCACATTTTTGGCATGTGGTTTGGTTTTGTGTTCAGTGCAGGCTTGGTGGCTTTTTTCGTCGTCGAATTGGCGATTGCCTTAAGGGCGCAGGAACGCAGCCTCGCCGAAGCCCGTGAAAACGCGCTCCGTGATGAACGGGTCGTAGCCTTAGGCACATTGGCGGCGAGTGCGGCGCATGACATGGGCACACCGCTGGGGACTATCGCGATTATCACCCATGAGCTGGAACAAGAATATCCTGCGCACCGCTTCGCGGATTTGCACGAAAAAACGCTAATCATGAAAGAGCAGATTGAAAGGTGCAAAGCGGCGCTGTCGTTGATGTCGGCCTCGGCGGGTGAGCTTCGCGCCGAATCAGGCCGCGTCATCCTGTTGCTGGAGTATATCGACGAAGTGCTCAAACAATGGCGCACCCACAAGGCCAGCACCAAGCTTAATTTTGTCATTGACCCGGATGTGGCGACCGATGCAAAAATTATCGCCGAACGCACCCTGACGCATTCCATCATCAATATTTTGAACAATGCCGCCGAAGTCACGCCAGCAGAGAAAGGCATAGAGTTTTGCGCCAGCTGGGATTTACAGGAACTGGTTTTAAAAATCCGTGACTTTGGCCCTGGTTTGCCCACAGAATTGTTGGAGTTTAAAGGCAAACAGCCCGTTGTCAGCAAAAAACGCGGCTTAGGGGTCGGTTTGTTTTTGACCTACTCCACGATCAAACGCTTAGGCGGTAAAATTAACCTCTACAATCATGACGCAGGCGGTGCTTGCGTCGAAATTACCATACCTCTTTTAAACGCAGAAAAGCACGATGATGACCTCACAGGAATTGGACAAGCCCCGTTTATTGCTAGTGGATGACGATGAGACCTTTTGCAAGGTCTTAAAAAGTGCATTAGAAAAACGCAATTATGAAGTTTTGGTCGCCACCAATGTCGCCGATGGTATCGCCTTGGCGGAGCAAAGCCTCCCCGAATACGCGGTGATTGATTTGCGCATCGGCTATGAATCCGGTTTGGAATTGGTGAAAAAACTAATTTCCTTAGATGACAATACGCAAATCGTCATGCTGACCGGATTTGCCAGCATCGCCACCGCCGTGGAAGCCATCAAGCTTGGCGCGATCCACTATCTGACCAAACCTGCCAACGCCGATGAAATTGTCGCCGCACTCAATAAAAACGAAGGCGACACGACCGTGTCAATCAGCGAAACGCCGTTATCCGTCAAACGCTTGGAGTGGGAACATTTACAAAAAGTGCTGATGCAATACGACGGCAATATCTCCGCCGCCGCCCGCGCTTTGAACATGCACCGCCGAACCCTGCAACGTAAACTGGACAAAAAACCCGTACGGGAATAAACCTTGGACTCTATCTGCACCGCATCGGCCTATCTTTGCCCGATTTGCGCCACGCCCCTGTCTTTTGTATTGACCGGAAAAACCTACCAATGCGCCAACAAGCACAGTTTTGACAAGGCGCGGGAAGGCTATGTCAACCTCTTGCCAGTCCAATACAAGCATTCCGTAGAACCAGGGGACAACAAAGCCATGCTTAACGCAAGGCGGGCGTTTTTGGAAGCAAGCCATTACCAGCCCGTCGCACACGCGCTGGCGTTACTGATCGGCTCTTTTCCGTCTGCACAGCCCATACGGCTGTTGGATGTCGGTTGTGGCGAAGGCTACTACCTACGCCAACTCAACCAGTTATGCCCACCCGAACCCGGCATTGAACGGCACGGTGTGGATATTGCCAAAGCCGCGATTGCCGCCGCCGCCAAAAAAGACCCGGCGGCGAGTTACTGTGTCGCCAGCTCTCAACGCCTGCCTTATGCCGATGGGTATTTTGATCATATCACCCGCGTGTTCGCCCCATCGAACGCCGCCGAATTGTATCGGGTCTTAAAGCCGTCTGGTCATTTGATCCTAGTCACGCCCGGCCCGCGCCATTTGTTGCAACTGAAAAACCTGATTTATGCGCAAGCCACCGAGCACCCCGAAAAAGCCGACTTGCCGGAGGGCTTCGAGAGCCTAACCAGCCAACGCATCAGCCGCTGGATTAATCCAAACCGCAACGAGCGGGCCGCTTTGCTGCAAATGACCCCGTTCGCATGGCGGGCGACACCTGAAAGCCAACAGGCACTGGCCGAACCAGAAAGCCTACTCATAGAAACGGATTTTATGTTGACCTTAGCGCGGAAACGGCCTTGACTCCATAACAGCCTAAAAGCCATTCAACAAGATCACGCGATCATAAAAACGACCGTCCAGCACGGCTTAACCCAACATCAAACCATGCTAAGAATCACCGAACTCAAACTTCCCTTAAACCATACCGATGCGGAATTGACTGCCGCCATTGCCCAACGTTTGGCCGTCACATCCGATCAACTTATTAGTCATAGCATCTTCCGCCAGGCGTTTGACGCACGCAAAAAAACCGACATTTTGCTGGTGTACACCTTGGATGTGAACCTTAGCAATGAAGTGGAGGTGTTGGCACAGTTCAGCGACGACCCGCACATCTTGCCGACACCGGACACCGATTACCGCTTCGTCACCCAAGCGTCTAAAGACTTAACGGAACGGCCCATCATCATCGGCATGGGGCCGTGCGGGTTGTTTGTGGGTTTGATTTTGGCACAAATGGGTTTTAAGCCGTTGATCCTGGAGCGCGGCAAGGAAGTGCGCGAACGTACTAAGGATACGTTTGGTTTGTGGCGTAAACGAGTGTTTAACCCGGATTCAAATGTGCAATTTGGTGAAGGTGGGGCGGGCACTTTTTCGGATGGCAAACTGTACACGCAAATCAAAGACCCTAACCATTATGGGCGTAAAGTATTGACCGAATTTGTAAAAGCGGGCGCACCGCCAGAAATCCTGCATATCAGCAAACCGCATATCGGCACATTTAGGTTGGTGTCGATGGTTGAACAAATGCGGGCCAACATTGAAGCTTTGGGTGGAGAAATCCGTTTCCAAAGCCGCGTTGAAGACCTTGAAATTGTCGATGGCCAAGTGCAGGGCGTGACGCTGAATACTGGCGAAACGATTGCCAGCCGCCATATTGTCTTGGCAGTTGGGCATAGCGCACGGGACACGTTCAAAATGCTGTACGGGCGCGGCGTGTACGTTGAGGCCAAGCCATTTTCGGTGGGGTTCCGTATCGAACATCCGCAATCCTTGATTGATAAATGCCGCTTTGGTCACTTTGCCGGACACCCATTGTTAGGGGCGGCGGATTACAAATTGGTGCACCATTGCCAAAATGGGCGGTCGGTTTACAGTTTCTGTATGTGCCCCGGTGGTACGGTGGTGGCGGCAACCTCTGAAGCCGGGCATGTCGTGACCAATGGCATGAGCCAATATTCACGCAATGAACGCAATGCCAACAGCGGCATTGTCGTAGGCATCAGCCCGGACGATTACCCTGGACATCCTTTGGCCGGAATTGACTTGCAGCGGCAATTGGAACAGCGGGCATTTGTCTTGGGTGGCGGAACTTACGACGCGCCAGGGCAATTGGTGGGCGATTTTCTGGCTGGCAAACCCTCTACGGCATTTGGCAGTGTCCTGCCTTCTTACACGCCGGGCGTTCATTTAGGCGACTTATCGACGGCCTTACCTGACTATGCCATCACGGCCATACGCGAAGCCTTGCCTGCTTTTGACAAAAAAATCAAAGGCTTTGCCATGCACGATGCGGTGTTGACTGGCGTGGAAACGCGCACGTCTGCGCCAATACGCATAAAGCGTGACGGCTCTTTTCAGAGCATCAATACCAAAGGCCTGTATCCGGCAGGTGAAGGGGCCGGGTATGCGGGAGGGATTTTGTCGGCGGCTGTGGACGGCATTAAAGTCGCCGAAGCGGTGGCACTATCAATCATCAATGGCTAAAGCCCAAGCCTGCCCAGATGGTTAATGGGCAGGCCTCAGAATGGCTTATTTAGAACGCTTGGTGGAATTGTAATTGTAAGAGCTGACCATGCCGCGTTTGTCGAATTTAATCACCAAGTCTTCGGCTTCATTCTCTCCGAATAGGGTGACGTAATAATTACCATAAGTCCATGTTTTTAGACCATTATCTATCCCAGTACGCCAAGGGTTGCCAAATGTGTTGATAATATCGTTTTGCGAGGTTTCGCCAATGCGGATAGTTTGCACTTGCCCGGCCGGAAATTCGTGTCCCACAGACGCGCAGCCCGCCCCCGCCAACACCAGCATCATGAGCAAACCACGATAAATTGGGCGCGGGTTATAGGGATGGTACATATTTAGTCTCGCACTAGATTTCATTGTCAGGAATCCTCTAAAAAATAATTTGCTGATAAATCTTATTGTCCGCCCATTGGCAAACAGGGAACAGCGTTGTTATGAAAGCCTAAACGTTGGCATTCTTGTATTCTTTAAAGCACATCTCCTCAAATTCTTCGGAGTTCATCGGATGGTGCCATAAATAACCTTGACCTTCATGGCATCCCAATTGTTCGAGCTGCTCGGCTTGTTGGAGGGTTTCAACGCCTTCGGCAACCGTGCGCAATTCCAAGGTTTTTCCTAACTGGACAATAGCATTTAAAATTGCAACATCATCGCTCTTACCGGAACTTAAGCCATTGATAATGGACTGGTCGATTTTTAATTTGTTGATGGCAAATTGTTTGAGATAACTTAAGGACGAATAGCCCGTACCGAAGTCATCTATCGCAAAACTCACGCCATATGAATTGAGTTCATTGATGATTTTTATCACCGTGTCGGTATCAATCATCAGCACCGATTCGGTCAGCTCCAATTCCAAATATTTGGGGTCAAGGCCAGAAATGGCCAACGCAGATTTTACTGATTCAACAAAGTTGCCGCGTTTGATTTGCCCTGAAGATATGTTGACACTAATGAGCAGCTTTAATCCGGCCTCATGCCAGCGCTGGTTTTGTATGCAGGCCTGTTGTAACACCCAATTGCCGATAGGGATTATCAGGCCATTTTCTTCGGCAACGGGTATGAATTTACCTGGAGGGATACTAGGGCCTTTACTAGGTTGCCAACGCAATAACGCCTCGACACCAATAATCGTTTGGCTTTTAAGGCCATACAGGGGCTGATAAACCAATTGGAATTCGTCCTTTTCCAAGGCTTTTTTCAAGCCGTTTTCAATGGTCATCCGTTCGATGGATGCCAAGTTCATATCGTGGCAAAAATATCTAAAGGTATTCCGGCCTTCATTTTTGGCCGCATACATCGCAGTGTCGGCTTTAGTCAACAAACCGTGGAAATTGACCCCATCGGTGGGGAACAGGCTGATGCCGATGCTAAAGGATGTGGAAACCGTCACGCCTTCAATCAAAAAAGGCCTGTGCAAATGATCCAGTATTTTCAAGGCAATGCGGGTGACAACATCCGGTTCGGGAATATCGGTCAAAATGATGATGAATTCGTCGCCCCCCTGGCGGCAGACGGTATCGACTTGGCGAACACACTGGGACAGACGCTCGGCGATGCCTTGCAGCAAACGGTCACCCACATTATGGCCTAGCGTGTCATTGATTTGTTTGAAGCGATCCAAATCCAGAAACAACACCGCAACTAGGGTATGGTTGCGCATCGCTTGCGCCATGGCTTGGTCAAACCTATCGCGTAATAACGTCCGGTTAGGCAGGTTAGTTAATGGGTCATGGCGGGCCAAATATTCCACTTTGGCTTCGGCGGCCTTACGTTCGGTAATATCTGAAAAAATACAAATATAATGGGCAACTTGCCCATGCGGATTACGGATGGCGGAAACGCCCAATAATACGGGGTAGGTTTCACCATTTTTACGGACATCCCAAATCTCACCTTGCCAATAGCTTTTTTCTTCAAGTGCACGCCACATACGCTGGTAATAAGCTTGGTCATGATGCTGCGATGACAAGATATTAGGCTTTTTATTGTGCACTTCACTGGCCAGATAGCCGGAAATATGGGTAAAAGCAGCATTACTGGACAAAATACGGGTGTCCGCATCGCAAATAATAATGCCCTCACCACTGTTTTCAAACACTTTTGCCAACAGTTGCAAACGTTCTTCAGCCAGTTTGCTGTCATTAATGTCCGTATGGGTTCCGAGCATTTGCAAGGGCTGGCCGAACTCATCGTTTTCGACAATACTGCCCAAGGACAAAATCCATTTCCAAGTGCCATCCGAGCAATGCTGCCGAAATTCCACGCGATACTCATCGCGCTCACCACCAATATAGGAAAAATAAGCTACTTTTACATTATCACGGTCTTCTGGATGCAATGAGCCAAACCATTCCGTTAAGGTGAAGTTGCTCAGATCGTTTGGGCTATACCCTAACATAGCGCCATATTCGCGGTTGACTACCACATCGCCGCTTTGGATATTCAGACTCCACAATCCTTGTTTCGCCGCCGATAATGACAGGCGCAACTGTTCGCCGCTTTGGCGCAATTGCTGTTGCTGTTTTAGCAACAATTGGTTCATTTGGTGGTTTCTAAGCACGAAGCGGACACGATAAGGCAATAACAGCCATTGGATGGGCTTGCCGATGAAATCACTCGCGCCTAATTGGTAGGATAACTCTATGCAATGGATGTCTTCAATCGCAGTCATCATGACAACCGGCACTTGGCTGTGCAGTTCACCACACAGCAAGCGCAAACACTCAAAACCGTCCATCTCCGGCATCATGACATCCAGCAATACCAGATCAGGCCTGTCAGATGCAAATAACGCCATGCCTTGGCGGCCATTTTCAGCCTCTATGATCCTAAAGCCATTTTTTCCTAACACTTCAGAGGCCAGCATACGAGTGATGGCATCATCATCAATTACCAGAATTTTTGGCATTTCAGTCATAAACGTTTTCCTAATTGGAATTAGCCGTTAAATTCTAGCACAAATGCGGCAAACTCCTTGGCAGGGAGAGGTTTACTATACAAAAAACCTTGGGCGATTTCGCAGCCTTCCTCTAACAGAAAGTCAACTTGAGCCTGATGCTCAACGCCTTCTGCCACGACATCCAAAGACAAAGATTTGGCCAATGCCAAAATGGCAGTAGTAATGGCCATATCATCTTCATTGTTAGGAATGTCCCGGATAAACGAACGGTCAATTTTAATTTCGGAAATGGGCAGTTTTTTAAGGTAGGCTAATGAAGAAAATCCCGTGCCAAAATCATCAATGCTGACCTGTACGCCAATTTCCGTCAGCTTTTTCAGCATTTCCAAATCATTCTTGATCCCTTCCAACAAAATGCTTTCGGTAAGCTCCAATTTTAAATATTGGTGCGGCAATCCCAAGCGCTCCAACAATAGCTGGACATGGTCGGCAAAGCCAGGTTGCCGGAACTGGGTTGCGGAAACATTCACCGCCATGATGGGCAAAGGCAAGCCTTCTTGCAACCAAGCCAGCATTTGCGTACAAGCGGACTCAAGCACCCAATTGTTGATATACGTCATCAAGCCTGCGTCTTCGGCAATTGGTAAAAATTGCAAGGGAGGCATCAGACCTAATTCGGGGTGTTGCCAGCGGATCAGCGCTTCACAGCCAATCACACGCTTCTGGCGGATATTTACTTTAGCATGATAGCACAGCAACAATTCGTCACGCTCAATGGCCCTACGCAAATTGTTGGCCATGGACAGTTTATGGAACGCGGCGACATTTAGCGATTTGCTAAAAAACTGGTAATTGTTTTGGCCTCTGTCCCTAGCGTCATACATGGCAAATTTACCATTTTTAATGAACGTATCTTCGTCTTCACCATCACCCGGATAAACGGCAATACCGACACTCATACTTAGATAAACTTCATGTTCATCTATATTGAAGGGTTTTTCGACAATTTGGAAAATGCGCTTGACCACTTTGACGCTGTCACGGGAGTCTTTCACCTTATTGATTAGGACACTAAATTCACTGGCCGTCAGGCGCGACACCACCAATTCATGGGGTTCGTATTCGGGGCTGGTCTCGTGTTCATTGCCTAAAGTTTCCGCAATCAGCCGTTCAGCAAAAAATTTGACGATTTGGTCTGTGACACTGGTGCCCAATGCCTCATTAATTTGCTTGAACCCATCAATACTAATGAACAAAACGGATAGGGTCTCATTATGCTGATTACAATGTGCCATATCTTGCCCAAGAATCTCATTAAAGAGTTTCCGATTCGGCAAACGGGTCAGGGGGTCATAATAGGACAGGAAGCGGAGCTGCTCTTCAATGCGGCGGCGTTCGGTGATGTCTTGGATCGTGCCTTGGATTTGCATCACCCGGTTGCCGACCACGAACGGCTCACCCCGTAAGACAACCACGCTATCGGTACCACTAGGGTCGTGTATTTGGCATTCCAAATGGAAATCTTGCTTGTTTTTGACGCATCGCCCAAACGCTTGGCTTAGCTTGTCGGCATCCGGGCCGGCCAATCTTTTGAACAAATCAGCACGATGCCCTGTAAAATCAGACCGCAAAAGGCCTAATAAATTGAACACCTCATCAGACCATTGCATTTTGTCATCAGCAACCGACCATTCCCAACTGCCGAGCCGGGCAATTTTTTGGGCGGTGCGCAATTCGGATTCGCTTTTGGCCAATTGGCTTAAGGCGTTGCTGGCACGTAAGAAATAACGTAAGCGGTGGGGCAATGTCGGCCAACTGATGGGTTTAGCAATAAAATCGGTGGCGCCCAACTGAAAAGACTTGTTAATGGAAGCAATATCATCAACGCCAGTCAACATCACGACAGGCAACAACTCCATGCCAGGAATCGCCCTGATCGCTTGGAGACATTCAAAACCATCCATTTCTGGCATGATGACATCTAATAGTACAAGTTCCGGTTGCTGGGTTTTGACTACCTCAATGCCTTCCATTGCGTTAGAGACGCTAACAACCTCAAAGCCTTCCCGCTCCAGGATGTCATGCAGCATGATGCGCATCATATCGTCATCATCTATGGTCAGGATCAAGCTGCGTGAGGATTGCTGTTCGTTCATGACACCCCTTGTTGTGAAATTACTTGTAATACGAGCTGATATTCATCTTTTAGACGTTTCGCCACGGCCTCGTCAAAGACTAGCGAACCGTCACGTGCCGCGTGTTCAATATCGCGGGCCAGTTCAGCAAGATACATTGCCCCAATATTGGCAGATGCCGATTTTAAAGAGTGGGCGGCATGGCGGACTGCATCGGTATTTTCTTCATACATGCCTTGCCGCAGCTTTTCTATTTGCTGTAGCGCGTTGGTTCGGAACAATTGTAACAAGTTAGCGACCAATGAGTCTCCTCCCATGTCACTTAATGTCTTTAATGGCATCGCATCAAACCTAACCGTGACCGATGTTTGGAGCGGAACAGGTTCTGGCTGGATTTTCGCTGACTCGGTCTTATTATCCAATAAACCAATCACCTTTTCCCGCAAGGCGGCTATTGAAATAGGTTTGGCAAGGTAATCGGTCATCCCCGCCGCCAGACATTTCTCCCTATCGCCTTCCATCGCATTGGCCGTCAATGCCAGAATTGGGATAGGCGGCCTTAAACCAGCCGATTTTTCAAGTGCACGGATTTCTTTTGTTGCCGTATAACCGTCCATCTCCGGCATCATGCAATCCATTAGGATCAAATCGCAATCGCCACGTTTAAAAATCTCCACGGCTTCAAGGCCATTGATGGCCACTTCGACGTGACATCCCAACACTTTTAAGATGGCCTTGACAATTTCTTGGTTAATCGCGTTGTCTTCAGCAAGCAAAATCCGCGCCTCTTGATAGCAAGTCGGTATCTTACGGATTTTATGCTTGTCGGCAATTAGGCTTAGCATCGCATCCTGCAAGGTGCGTTTGCGCATGGGTTTGTATAAATATAAGTCACAACCGCTCGTGCGTATGCTGGCCAGCTCCTTTTCATACGCACTAGAGGTGATAATGATGATGCGCATCTTGGCATAGCGGGAATCGTTGCGGATTTTTTTACACAACTCGACACCGTTCATACCCTGCATCTTCATGTCAACTAAGGCAAAATCATAGAAATCACCCAGGCGTGCGGCTTGATCCAACAATTCAAGGGCGGTGTTGCCACTATCCGCAACCCGCGAGGTCATGCCAAAATTAAGCAGGAATGTGGTAAGGATTTTGGCATTAATGACATTGTCTTCGACAATCAGCACCCGCTTGTTTTGGAGATGGCTATCTTGGCGGGTTTCGGAATGGACTGGGGCCAACGCTTTTCTAAATGGTAAAATCACGGTAAATTCAGTGTATTGGCCTGGATGGGAGTCAACCTGGATATGTCCGCCCATCAAATCAGACAATTCCTTACTAATTGCCAAGCCCAATCCAGAACCGCCATATTTCCGGGTTGTCGAGCCATCTGCTTGGCTAAATGATTTGAACAATTTTGCCATGGCATCAGCACCGATTCCGATACCGGTGTCACTTACCTTAAAGCTCAGGCATATATCATCCTCGCCTGCCTTACATTCGGCATCACTCACTTTACTGATGAGTAATTTTACCGAACCGACTTCAGTAAATTTGATGGCATTAGAGAGCAAATTTGTCAGAATCTGCCGTAAACGGTAGGGGTCGCCGCGTAAAGATTCGGGCGTGTCGGAGTCGATGATACAGCTTATTTCAATATTTTTCTTGTGGGCACGTTCAAAAAACAACGCGGTTAACTGGTCAACCAAATCTGATAAGTTAAAGTCAATCTCTTCCAATTCGAGTTTACCCGCTTCAATTTTAGAAAAATCCAATATGTCGTTAATCAGTGTCAGCAAAGTGTCCGCTGATGTGATGATCGTTTCGGCATATTGCCTTTGGGTCACGCTCAGTTCAGTGCCCAACAATAATTCGGTCATCCCTAACACGCCGTTCATCGGTGTGCGTATTTCGTGGCTCATCGTGGCCAGAAACTGGGATTTGGCTTGGTTTGCAGCCTGGGCTTCGGCAACAGAGTTGAGCAAATCCGCCGTCCTGACCTCAACTTCATATTTCAGCCGCCCACGTTGCTTTTCCAATTTCGCATCACGCTCTTGGACTTGCTCGATCATACGGTTGAAGCTTTTGACCAATTGGCCAATTTCATCATCCCCTTCGCCTTTCGCCCTGACCTTATAATTTTTTTCCCGCGACACCTGCTGCGCCAACAGCGACAAACGGATCAGAGGGTCAGAAATCAAGGCCGCCAAACGCCGTCCATAAAACGCGCTCAGCAAAAAGGCTACCAACATCACCAAAGAAATTTGCCCTAAATTGTTTAACAACCCCCCCCACATGGGCTTTAAGTCAACCACCAAATACAAATACCCTACCGTATCGCCATTTTGGCTGACGGGTTGGATGACCTTATGGGTCAACCAATCTGAATCTTTCTGTTGCAGATTTTCTTCGCTTTCGGATAACGAAGCAGGAAAACTGAACGATTGCTTATCGGCAATATAGTCTGCAAACGATTCGCCATTGATTGTGTAAAGCTGGGCGGCAATAATGTCAGGCTTGCTACGCAACGCCGCCAAGATGTCAGTCGCTGACCTCCGGTCATTAAAGAGCAAGGCGGCGGCGGCATTAAAGCCAATCATATTGCCGGTGGATTTGGCATCCACCAAAATTTGGCTACGCTCACCCCAAAACTCCGTAATGCTACTCACCAGCAAAGTGAAGATCAACGCCAAGCCCACTGTCATGGCCTGCAATCGTCTCAGCTTACTGGTGACCGGCAAATCGGCAAATTGCTGCTGTTTCATAAGTCGTCAGCCACTTGGTTATTTGGGTGTATTGACATTTTTTGCCAATTTGAGCAACTGCGCACTGATGTGCACGCCTTCGGCGTTGGCCAACCCAAGGTTTATATCAAAACCTAGCCGCCCCCCTTCCTGTACCAAGCCTATCATCCCCCCTTTGGCAACAAATCCAGGCTGGTCGCTAACAGTGACAATCGGCAATCCTTTTACAAAGGCGATGATTTCCGTAACATTGCTATCGCTTCCCATAAAAACCATATGGCACTTTTTAAGCTCTTCACCCTCAATTTCACGGTAAATGGCCATAGGTTTGCTACGTATTGTTTTACTGGCCAGCAATCCCAGGCCTCCCCCCAGATGGTCGTTAACTGTCGAACATAACCGGTATGATTCTTGGGTAGCCGCATCAGGCCATTCAATAAACTTGAAAAAATTAAACAAAATCGCCGTTTTCATTAAAGCCTCACGATTAGGTTCGGCAGCAAGTGGCATGGCCACCAGCAACACCAAACTAAGCGCGACGAATTGCCGAAAACTAAACGCCCGACCGTATTGCATATTAATTAAAAACCCCATGCACTGAAGTTGGCACGGCAGGTAGCTGGTGCAGGAAAGTACGCCACTAAACCCCTCTATATTGCTTATTAAACACATTCCGGCCAATTAAAGCCAATCTAGCCTCTGCGGCTTGATGGCCGTTTACTGGTTGCCAATCAACGTTGGGCATATCCATACCTTAGGCAAACACATTAAAACTCCAAAGCAAGTACAATGCCAGATTAGGTTTATTCTGGCGCATAAAAGCCCACATTCTCTCATTGGGAAGCAAACCGCCTTTAAAACGCTTATCTAGTTGGTAGTCATTTCCTGAAAGCTAAGCTCTTGTCTAGTATGGCTATAACTGGCCTGCAACGTCGCATCGTCCACCATCAGCCAACGCAAACTGACTTGATCGCCATGGCTTGGTTTTCCGCCAAACGGCGCGATGGCCATAGTACCAGCAATGCACATAAAAAATCATAAATGTAGCATCCGTGAATAGGGGAGCCAAGAATCAAAAGTCAAACCAAAACTTTAGCCTAAACTCACGGCCATTCATCTTAAGGACATCAAAATTCCCGCCATCACCTAACATTTGGGGGCGTGTATCGAGCAAATTATAAACGCCCACAGAAACATCCAGGCCTTTGATTAATTTATCAGTGGTCAAATTGACGTTAACCAAGCCATAGGCATCTGCAATATGCCGGCACACCGTTTTACGGTCACCGATATAAATACCTTCAACGCCTAATTTTACCCTGTTATCAAACAAGGGTTCAGCATAATGTATTTTAAATACATTTTGTGGCGATCCCGTGCCCCAATTAAATTGCGAGGAATCGTCTACGAGCCAATTAAACGTATGGGACGCTTTCAAAAACCGGCCGCTTTCCCAGCGTTTTTCAGCTTCCCACTCTGCCCCATAAACACGGTAATGGCCGATATTTGTCAACATCCAATCGGATGCTGGCCCGGCTTCAATGATCCCGGACATTTCATTATGAAAAAAAGCGCCCATCCACTTAATGCCCGTACCCGAACGCCATTCCACAATGCCCTCATAGCTATTGATCCTCTCTTCTTGAGGCCTGATAATATAGTCATAAGTGCTTTCGGCGGCATTAGGCGCACGGAATGTCGAGCTATACAACAACTTAAGCGTAGTGCTGTCCAGCGGGTTCCATATCAGACCCAAACGCGGATTTAGGGGCAGGGATTTGATCAGGTGATGGTAATCAAAACGTAAGCCCGCACTCAACACCAAGCTATCCAGCAACTGAATGTCATCTTGGAAATATAATTCAACCCGATGGCCGCTGAGATTGTCACGGTAATAAAGCTGGTACGGCGAAATATCGTAACCTTTTTGAAGTTGGCGTAAATCATATTGATATTCCAGCCCCATAATCAACCGTTGCCTATCAAACACCTGGGTCGTCAGCTGCGCCTCACCACCCCACCAAGCCCCACTGGTGTTATCACGATACACCGCCCTTTGGCCTTGTTCATAAATAAAATCGCCCTGATAAAAATATTCTTGGTAAAACCCTTTTAACAAGAGCGTGGTTTTGTCTTGTAGTTTTTTTTCATAGTTAAGATGGGTAAAAACTTGCTGGTCAATAGCATGCGAACCCGGATCATTAAAAGCCTCCCCTACCGATATGGTAGGCACGCGCTTGAAGCGGTCTACAAAACCACTGCTTAAAGTAAATCCGTCCCATTGGAAGCGGCCAAACAAACGCTCAGAACGTTCCCCGTCCAAATTATGCGCAATGCCATGATTGGTGGTGGGCGAGTCAAATTCTGGAAAATACAAGTTTTCAGGGCCGGCACTGTCAAAATGCGACGCAGAAACCAGCACATCAGCACCATTGGCAAAGGTTTTGCCATAACTGGCACGGCCTTTATAGGTATCGAAACTGCCTGCCTCACCCGATAGTTGTGCACCATGCAAAGCCTTGCCTTGTTTGGTGACCACATTGATCATCCCCAAAAAAGCATTGCCCCCATAAATCGATGAACCGGAACCTGGAATAAATTCGATACGCTCAATCAAATCCATATCCACCATAAATTCATGGCCGATATTGCCAGTATCCCAAATATTTTCATTCATGCGCAGGCCATCAAGCATAACCAACACACGGGAATTGAAATCATTGGGCTGGATAAAACCTCGTACGCCCAAAAACGAATAATTTCGGTCACTAGTGATATAAAGCCCGCGAATACCGTTTAGTGCATCGGCTAAAGTACGCCAACCAAAGGTGCGAATATCTGCTGCCGTCAAAACCGAGGCCGAAGAGGGGGATTGGCTGGTTTTTTGCGCCAAGCGTGAAGCGCTGATAACCTCAACGTTAAGCAATGCTTCAATAGAAAGCCCGGTCAGGTCTTCCGAATCCGAAAGCCCGGCCTTGGCAGCGCTTAGGGAAGACAGCAAAACGGCAACAAGACACGCAAGCGGGATTGGCAATGTCCTGCACCTAGGCTTGCGCCTATGATGTTTTTTACCGAAACCTAAAACGGCCATGTCGGCAAACATAAAACAATGGCATATCCAGCAGCCACATTCATGGCTACGGCAATCTCGGCGGGAGGTAAGGATAGGATGGACAACTGTCTACACCTAATTGATAGTGAACACTTTTTTCGCCAATTTCAGCAGTTTGGCGCTGATGTGCACGTCTTCGATATTGGCCAAATCCAGATTTATCTCAAAACTCAGGCGATTACCATCCTGGACAAGGCCAATCATGCCTCCACGGCCAACAAAATCAGGCACATCACTGACCGTGACAATAGGCAACCCCATCAGGCCATTGATAACCAACTCGGTGTTTTCTGACGAACCAATATAGACCATATGGCACGCTTTCAGGGCTTCAACGCCAATACCCCGATAAACAAGCATCGGCTTACCATTCAAGGTCTTGTTCTCCAAGACCGACAAGCTATCACCCAATTGGTCATTCGAGGCGGTGCATAAGCGATAACCATCGCTACCGATTTCATCCGGCCACTCAATAAATTTGAAAAAATTATATAAGAAAGCGGTTTTGACGGCGGATTCGCCACCCGATTCGGCAAAAACAGGCAGACATGACAACCCCACCAGTAATACCAGAAGCAATTGGGCAAAAAAGCGGGGGGATTTCGGCATATCAGTTAAAAATCCCAGCGCAACGTGGCGTAAACTTCGCGCTGCACGGGGGTGGGCACGGAAAATATGAAACTGCCAAATTCCATATGCTGCTTGTTAAGGAGATTGCGCCCAACCAATGCCAATTCGATGCCATGGCCTAATTTCCAAGCCAGACGGGCATCGAGTTCATGGTATGAAGAGATCGTGTCAGGTTCGACAACCAAACCATCGACAAACCGCCAATTAAGGTCAAAATTCAGTTGTGGGCTAATCTGATACATAGACCAAAGCATGGCTTGGTTTTTTGGGAAGCTGTTCTGGAATAACATGACTGTGCCAGATGGGGCGGTTCCGGACGTTTGGTATTGCTGTGCGGTGTGCGTATAACTGGCCCGTAGCTTCCAATCATCCGCGAGCTGCCAAGCCACACTGGCCTCGCCCCCCCAAATGCTTGCCTCGCCAAAATTCTTAAACGCCATGTGCTGCACCACATAAGCGTTGGCAATATGGGACATGTCCAAAAACGTCGGGGCAAAACTGCACAAATTATTATAATCGTAATAGTACAAGGCCAAGTCAGCTGTCAATGTGGGACTTAACTCCCCACGCCATCCCAATTCATAGGCCAACATGTTTTCTGAAGCCATTTGCTTGTTGCCATCAAGGCTAAATAAAGTGACAGGATTATAAGGTGATGCAGGGCCACCGCCTAACGGCAAGACAATATTGGGATTATAAGCCAAATCCTGTTCAGCCCAACTCGGTGTGCGCACCGAGCGGGACAAAGCCCCCCACACAGAATGTCGGACAGAAGGTGTCCAGGCCAAACGGATATTGGGTTGCCATTCAAATTCAGTGACCGGATTATGCTCCAATTTGCTGCCTAAGGTCAGCTTCCACAAACCGGGCACCAACGTGATTTCATCTTGGGCAAAAAAATTGTAAATTTCATCCTGACGCGCCTGCGGAAACCAACCAAGGGCAACATTATTTTGCGTTTGGTTAAAATTTAAGCGCGTCCCTAAGCCCCAAACCCATTGCTGACGCTCATTGAGCAAAAGATTATGCTGGAAATCGATGTCAACAGTATGTATTTCATAACCGACATTTAAAATCTCAGATTCACGCTTATTCCGGTTCCAAAATCCCCGCAAGACCGTGCTCGACCCGTGCCCGAACAGATGTTGCCACCGCCCCATCAAATAATTGCTGGACAGCTCCAAATCCGTTTCCACCTGACGCCCATAAGGCGGTGCCAGTACGGGGGTTTGGAACCCGGACACCCTAGGAATCCATTGCCCCGCACCACCACTATCACCAGCCAAAGCATCGCCTTGCAGGGTTATTTTATCGGTTTGCCCAAAATTTTTGTCAAACTGGAATCCAAGTTTACGCAACTGGCTATTATCGCCGGGCTTACTGCCATCGCCGATACGGGTTGATTGGTCATATTCCGAGTAACGGCCAAACACTTTAAGATAGCTTTCCTTCCCCAAATCTGCGCCATAGCGCAACCCGCCACCAGCACGCATATTGCCGCCATACGCCGACACTAATAAGCCCTGGGTATTTTTGGCTTTTTTAGTAATTATATTAATAACGCCATTGACGGCATTTGCTCCCCACAAACTCGCACCTGAGCCGCGAATGACTTCAATGCGGTCAATATCTTCCATCATGACCTCTTCTTGATCCCAAGAAGCACAGCAAACATCGGAGTATATAGGCTACGGCCATCCATCAACACTAACAGCTTAGTGGCAAACTGGCTATTAAAACCACGTATAGAAACCGCCCATTTATTGCCGTCAATACGGGCCACATGCAACCCCGGAACTGTCCGCAACGCCTCAGGAATATTAGTGGCTCCAGAATGGCGGATATCTTCAGCCGTAAGGACATAAATGGCGGCTGGGACATCTTTTAATTCAGTTGAGGTTTTTGTGATTGAGGTGACATCAAGACCCATCAATTCTTCCAAGCTAAAATTGGTCAAATCGGGGGAGGATGACAGTTCAGGCACTTGATTGGCCGCCCAAGCCCTTGCAAAAAACGCACAAGCAAACGTCCAAGCTAACCCAAGCAATATCCAACGGACAGGAATTAGTGATGTCTTTGGCATTGTTCCCACGGCTACCTGAAACACTGCATTTTGAATGGGAATATCATGCCGAAAAATATTGAAAAGATGCCAGAAACACTAGCCGCATCATGTGCCACTCTGTCTGCCTGGAAAAAGCGGGGCATTATAGCAGGCATAAAAACCACCGCCCTCTTACCGGAAAGGGGCAAAATAGCATGGATGCACCAGCCATCAAAAATGGGCGGATGGACAATTTAACGTAAGCCAACGGATAGGTTATTTTAAAAATCGGCAATTTTGGATTATTAACAGCCAATGAAATTTCTCTTGCGTGGTTATAGGCCAATAATTGACCCAATTGGACTGTCAACATCGCTTTAATAATTAGGTTCTGCGCGTAGGGCAATCGATATAACCTGCAAAGTGCGTCTACTGATTGGTAAACTTGGCATCTTAAGACTATGTCGCCGTTAATTTTTGTAATAATTGTTATTCAAACTAATAACCTTATCAATATAAGGTTATGGCAAAAACTAGAAGCCTCGCTATCTAAGATTTAGCAAACCAAAGGGGACGGAGGGTATTTTAACGAGCAAAGTGGTTGTTTATCCAGATTTTTTTAAAATTTATAGCCATTTTTCCAAAGCCAGTGGGCAAGCTGACAAATTTACCCAAGGGAATGCAAAAAATTTAAAGGTAACCATCCATCAAAAAGCCGCACCTCCATCACAAAAGATATACCGGTCAGCCAGTTATCGTTTTTTATCCGAACCCTAGCCAATAACCGCCCATCATAAATAAAACCACGGCATCCTCAGTGCCATTAAATAGACACAAATGATATGTTATCCCCTAGATACCATATTAAACTCCAACGATGAAAAATCTGTGCGATCAGCAAAAGTGTTGGTTACACTGTCATTAGAGCATCCGTTTTTATACTGTTCGCCCTATGTAAAAATTGGACACTTTTCAGATAAGTGCCTATACACTTCGGTTGAACAATCACCCCCTAAAAAGGTCTGCCAACCGTCGGTTTTTGACCAAAATTTTAATAACCATCGTGAGGGAATTATGAAGCACCGCCTATCCTGCCAACCGCTACCCATGACCACCATACCAAAAATATCAAACCCTCTTTTCGTCAACCAACGGCAAGCACCCAAAATCTGGCAGTTGCTGGCAACTATTTTGACCCTATACCTCCCAGCCTTTACGGGCTATGCCCAATCCGCCGTTGCCGAGAAAATGCTAAGCAACGGCCTAAAAGTGCTGGTCAAAGAAGACCATCGTTCACCCGTGGTCGTGTCGCAAGTGTGGTACAAAGTTGGCTCCAGTTATGAACCGGGCGGTATCACTGGCATCTCCCACATGCTTGAACACATGATGTTCAAAGGCACTGACAAACATCCGGCTGGCGAATTTTCACGCATCATCGCCGAAAATGGCGGCGATGAAAATGCCTTTACCGGGCATGATTACACGGCCTATTTCCAAACGATGGCAGCTTCAAAATTAGCGGTTAGCCTAGAACTGGAAGCAGACCGGATGCGCCATCTGCATCTGCTGGCGGATGAGCTAAAAAAAGAACTTGAAGTCGTCACCGAAGAACGCAGGATGCGTACCGAAGACAATCCGCAAGCTAAAATGTCCGAACACTTTATGGCGATGGCCTTTGCCAGCAGCCCCTACAAACACCCCATCATCGGCTGGCCCAGCGATATTGCCAACTATCAGGTTGGCGATTTGCAAGCGTGGTACCAACGCTGGTATGCCCCCAACAACGCCACCTTAGTCGTGGTCGGCGATGTCCAAACAGCCGCCGTATTGGCATTGGCCGAGCAATATTTCGGCGGTTTGCAGCCTAGTGAGCTGAAACCATTGAAGCCGCAACCAGAAATCGGACAATTGGGCGTACGCAAAATGACCGTGAAAGTGCCCGCCAAATTGCCCTCAGTGGCACTGGGCTATAAAGTGCCATCCTTAAAAACCGCCGAAAATGAATGGGAAGCTTATGCGCTGGAAGTGCTGGCAGGCGTTTTGGATGGTGGCAGCAGTGCACGGCTAAGCAAGGAACTGATACGTGGCAAACAATTGGCCGTGTCAGCCGGGGCAGGCTACAACCTCAGCTCACGCTTGGGCGATTTGTTTGAACTGGAAGCTACGCCTGCCGAAGGCAAAACTGTCTGGGAACTGGAATTGGAGCTGAAAAAACAAGTCACCCGACTACAACAAGAACTCATCAGCAAAGACGAACTGCAACGCATCAAAGCACAAGTTTTAGCCAGCGCGGTCTATGAGCGCGATTCGAATTTTTATCAGGCCATGCAATTGGGCATGTTGGAAACGGTCGGTTTGGGCTGGCAAAAAGCCGATGAATATGTCAACAAAATCAATCATGTGACTGCCGAGCAAGTCCGAGAGGTGGCAAGAAAATACCTGCTTGAAGATCACCTAAATATCGCTTATCTTGATCCGCAACCGATTAACTCAGCAAATTCCAAACAGAAATCGGTAAAATAAGGTGTCTTCATTCGCCGTGCAGCCAGTTGTTAAAACCGCACGGCACAATGACCCCATCTAAAAGAATAATAACGCCATGACCAAAATACGCACCCATTACGACAACCTAAAAGTCGCCCGCAATGCGCCCGATATTGTGATTAAGGCCGCGCACAAAGCCCTATTACAACAACACCATCCCGATAAGGCCAAAGACAAGGAAGCCGCCGAACGCATCACCCGCATCCTGAATGAAGCCCGGGAAACCCTGCTTGATCCTGCCAAACGCAAGCAACACGACCTCTGGATCAAAGAACAGGAACACCAACATAAACATCACGGCCACCATCAAGAAAGCCCTGCGCATCATACCGAAAAACCAACGCCACAAAGCCCGCCACCACAAGAGCCCGCCATCACCGAAGAGCTGATCGGCAATTTCAAGGCCGTCAGCAACGGTATTGCCCATGACCTACAATCACAAATGACATGGTGCCGTTTCGTGTTAGGGCAACGCTGGCAAGACAACAAAATTGAAGGCGAAGCCCGTTTGTACAGCTGGCAAGCCGCTCAAGAAGCCGCAAAGGCTTTCAACCAGCAAGGTGGCCATGCCGGCTATACGGATTGGCGCCTCCCCACGGCAAACGAGTTAAAAACCCTGTTAAACCCCAACGAAGCCGGCTCAGGATTCATTAATTCACGGGTATTCCCTAAAAATCCGCGATGGCTATGGTCTTCATCGCCTTATGCGGGGTATGGCGGAGGTGCATGGCTAGTGAACTTTATTGAAGGTCTGGCAATCAATGATGACCCGCACATGCCCTGTGCCGTCCGTCTGGTACGGGGCTAAAATCGTTTAGCCCAACCCAATTGGCGTGTTTGGCAAGCCACTAAAACAAACGGCCTGCCACCACGGCATTTATTCTAAAGGAAACCTAACATCATGCGTGCCCACTTATTTTGTTTTATATTCTTGATAGGCAGCCAAGCCGCTATGGCCGCCGCCAAAATTGACCATTGGCAAACGCCACAAGGGAGCCGTGTCTATTATGTGCATACGGAAGGCTTACCGATGGCTGATGTGCAAGTCCTGTTTGATGCAGGCAGCGCACGGGATGGCGGAAAATTTGGTTTGGCCTCACTGACAGCCAGCTTGCTTGACACGGGGGCAGGCGAATGGGATGCCGATGCGATTGCCGAACGTTTTGAAAGTGTCGGTGCCAATTTTGGCGCGGGCAGCTCAATAGATAGCGCCAGCACCTCATTACGGACACTGACCGACAAGCCCTTGTTTGACAAAGCCTTGGCGACCATGCAAGCGATCCTCAGCAAACCGCACTTCGCTGATGCTGATTTCGAACGTGAAAAAAGCCGCACACTGGCGGCTTTAAAACAACAAGAAGAATCCCCTGGCGATTTGGCCCATATCACTTTTTATCAAGCACTATACGGCACACACCCTTATGGGCATCCAGATTCCGGTACATTGCAAAGCGTGGCCAGTTTGACACGTGCCGATGTGCAAGGTTTTTACCAAGAATATTATGTTGCCGCGAATGCGATTGTTGTGATTGTTGGTGACCTGGACAAAAAACAAGCCGAACAAACGGCAGAAAGCCTCGTCAAACATTTGCCGACAGGCAAAAAACCGCAGCCACTGGCCGACGTGCAGATGCCCAGCCAAGGCAAACAGCAACATCTTGAATTTCCGTCCACGCAAACGCATGTACTGATCGGCTTGCCCGGCACATACCGCAAAGACCCTGATTATTTTAACCTGTATGTCGGCAACCATATCTTGGGCGGCAGCGGCCTGGTTTCGAAACTGTTTGATGAGGTGCGGGAAAAACGCGGATTGGCCTATAGCGCATCCAGTGCTTTTGTCCCGATGTTAAAACCAGGGCCTTTTCTAATCAGCTTGCAAACCCGTAACGACCAAACGCCAGAAGCCCTAAAAGTCGTCAATAAAACCTTGGCTGACTTTATTACCCAAGGCCCTAGCGAAGCCGAATTGAAAGCCGCCAAACAAAACATCACAGGCGGTTTTGCGATGCGTTTTGACACCAATAAAGAATTGGCGACCTATGTCGGCATGATCGGCTTTTATGACATGCCGCTGGATTACTTGGACACCTTCCAAGCCAATATCGACAAAGTCACAGTCGCATCCATTACCGATGCGTTTAAACGCCATGTGGACTTGCAGTTACTGCAAACCGTCACTGTAGGCAAACATGCAAAATAAGTTGCGGATTATCGGCGGCGAATGGCGTAGCCGACAAATTGCGTTTGATGATGCGCCAGGATTACGGCCCACACCCGCGAGGGTTCGGGAAACCTTGTTCAATTGGTTACATTACGACATCATCGGCAGCCGTTGCCTGGATTTATTTGCTGGTAGCGGTGCGCTGAGTTTTGAAGCGGCATCCAGAGGTGCAAAAGCGGTTGTGCAAGTCGAACAAAATCCGATCGCCTGCCGTTGCCTAAAAAACAATGCCGACAAACTCGCCGCCACGCAAATCAAAATTGTCCAGACTGATGCCTTCCGTTATCTGGCGGGCAATCCAGAAACGTTTGACATCGTCTTTCTTGACCCGCCATTTGCATTAGGCTTGGCGGTGCAAAGCTGCCAATGGCTGGAAGATAAAGGCTGGCTAAATCCGCAGGCAAAAATTTATGTGGAATCGCCAAGCCATTTAATGTTAGAAGGCTTGCCTGAAAATTGGCAGTTATTGAAAAGCAAAGTAGCGGGAGATGTGGCTTATCAGTTGTTTACGCGAAACGACTGAGCCTTGAGGGAAAGCTTTAAAAATAAGTCATTCACTGTCAGACCTGACTGAAAGGCCGACAATTTCATTATCCTCAACACTCACTGAAATTTCCATCGGCTTGCAACAAACTTGGCAGTCTTCAATGTAATCCTGATAAGGGACTGAAATATCAACCATGATGTCAATGGCTTCGCCGCAATAAGGGCAGTCAATTGAGGCTGGTTCGAGGAAATTCACAGGAAAAATGGGGCACAATGCGCCCCTATCATAAGCTTATTAATGCGCTGTAAATCCGTGTTTTTGCATACGGTACAACAAGGTGTCACGGCTTAAGCCCAATAACTTGGCGGATTGGCTACGGTTGCCTTTAGTCCGGTTAAGGGCTTGGTGTATCAAGTCGGCTTCTAATGTATCAAGCTGCAATCCCGAATCGGGCAGGACAAAACCAGCCGATTTACTGACATTAGGATTGACAATGTTACGGAATTCACTAGGTAGGTTTTCAACCTCGATGACCCTGCCAGACAACAAAATGCTCAAGCGTTCGCAAAGATTGCGTAGTTCACGGATATTGCCCGGCCATTTGTATGTTTTCAATACTTTCAATGCCGATTTACTGAACTGGGGAGCGGCAATTCCATGAGTCTCTGAAAACAGCTTCAGAAAATGCTTGATTAAATGTTCGATATCTTCTGCGCGTTTGGCTAATGGCGGCAACTCCAACGGCACAACATTTAAACGGAAATATAAATCTTGCCTAAACTCGCCCGCTTTGATCTGGTCATTCAAATCAGCGTTGGTTGCCGCAATGACCCGCACATCAACTTTATAAGAAGAAGTTTCCCCTACAGGCAAACATTCGCCTGAATCAAGAAAACGCAATAATTTGCCTTGGACACCTATTGGAAGCGAATTGATTTCATCAAGAAACAAAGTGCCACCGTCAGCAGCTTGGAAAATACCTTGGGTGCTGGTGTTGGCTCCCGTAAACGCCCCTTTTTTATGGCCAAACAACTCAGACTCTATCAAACCTTCAGGCAATGCGGCGCAGTTGATGGTTATATACTTTTTATCAGAACGTGGGCTGGCTTTTTGGATTGCAGAGGCTAGAACTTCTTTACCCGTACCGGTTTCCCCTTTGACCAGAATAGTAACATCTGTAGACGCTGCTATCCTCGCGCTACGGATTAAGGAATCCAATTCAGGTGATTTACCAATAATGGAATTGAAATGATCCATAGATACCTCTTAATGGTTGGCAGAATGGTTAATGATTGCCATGGGGTTCAACCAAGGCAACGCCGCTAACAAGGCTAAAACAATCATAAACAAACCAATCGCCTGTTTAAAACGCTGCATTCGCGAAAGCCTTGTCAATATTCCCGTCATTATACCCACTCCCATCACTGCGGGTAAAGTCCCCAAACCAAATGACAGCATGGTCAACGCGCTTTTGCCAACATCGCCCGCCGTGGCAGACAAGGCCAAAGCGGTATAAACCAAGCCACAAGGCAACCATCCCCAGACCATTCCAAACAAATAGGCTTGGGTACGGGTTTTGACCGGAATCAATTTACGGCCAAACGGTTCGATCTTTCTCCAAAAGTGCATCCCGGCTTTTTCGATATAGGCAAAGCGCGGGAACCACCCTGCAATGTACAGACCCGAACCTGCCATAATAGTCGCCGACAATATCTGCAATAGGCGATGGCCATGGATTTCCCCCATTTGCATGGTGGCAATGGACTGGATAATCCCGGCCAACGCGCCAGCGATGGTATAACTGACGATACGCCCAACGTTGTAATTGAACACAAACGGCAATAACAAAGACTTTTTATGGCGAATTTCCGGGCTGAGGCTTAAGGTCAATGTGCCGATAATCGAACCGCACATACCTATACAATGTAAGCTACTGACCAACCCCATAATAAAGGCAACCAGATAAGATGTGGTAAAAGCAGGGTCAAAAGGCATAGCGTCCCCGCTTACCCACAAAGCTATAATTCAACATATTTTTATTATTATTTAATGGCTTGCAGGGGCGTTGGCAAACACGCCCAAAATTTGCGCCTGAATTTTTTCCGCCATGGCCTTACGGTCTTCGGCATCACGGATAGGCCGTCCGACAACAATGTAATCCGCGCCTCCGGCAAAGGCCATTTCGACACTGACCACCCGTTTTTGGTCTTCTTCCTCACGGTTATCGACAGGACGTATCCCAGGCGTAACCACCAACAAACGATGGTCAAGATGCTCCCTAAGCAACGGGGCTTCCAAGCCAGAAGACACTACGCCATCACAACCAATCTGCAAAGCGCGTTTGGCGCGTGACAATACCAACTCACGGACATCGCACTGAAAACCCAAATCGTCCAAATCACCGCGATCCAAACTGGTCAACGCCGTCACCGCCAACACTTTTAAATCGCCTTTTTCTTGGGCGGCGGCTTCCATAATCGCATCATTGCCGTGAATCGTCGCCAAATCAACGCCTTTACTGCTTAAGGCCTTAATCGCCCGCCCAACTGTCGCAGGAATATCAAAAAACTTCAAATCGACAAATACTTTTTTGTCCTTTTGTTTTAGCCAGTCAATAAACCCAAAATAATCGCCGGACATGAACAATTCCATGCCGACTTTATAAAAAATGACCGAATCGCCCAGCTCTTCAACCAAAGCTTGGGCTTGCGGGATACTGGACACATCCAGAGCCATTATCAGGCGTTCACGGACAGGAATGGGCTTGCTGGACAAAAATAAATGCGACATAGTGAAATTAAAAACTTAAAAAAATTGTTATTGGACGGCCAAACCCTGTTCTTGCCAAGCCATAAGACCGCCTTCCAAATTATAAACATCGGAAAACCCCGCCGCTTTCAAAACCGCTTGCGCCTTGGCCGAACGCTTGCCGCTACGGCATTGCATAATGAGCGCGCTATCCTTATTGCCTTTAAGCTCAGCCATACGGCTATCCAACTGGCTTAAAGGGATATGCAACGCGCCTGGGATGTGCTGCTCCTGCCACTCGCTATCTTCACGCACATCAACAATAATCGCCTTTTTGGCGGCCTGCATTTCTGCCGCCTGCTTAGGGGACACTTCCGCTTCGGCATAAGCCGTATTAACGCCTAACAATAAAGCCGCCAAAACACCTAAGCAACAATACCTTGCAAAATTACGCATAACCCCTCCCAAACAATCAGATAAATGCGCCTATATTACCGGAACTTCAAGCCCCGGTGAATGTTAAAATGCGCCAAAACCACAATATCGCCCAGAACATGAACTCAACCCTTATCCAAATGACTTTGCTGATGGCTTGCGGCGTAGCATGGCGGCTATTTCGGCCTGCCGGGCTATCCGCAGGACAGACCCGCATGGCGTTGACCAGCTTGGTTTACTATCTGCTGATGCCCGCCATGATCCTTGAAGTCATCTGGCAAACAGACATTGGCTTGCATTCGTTGCAGTACACCCTGCTTGGCTGTGCCAGCATCATGGCGGCGATTATTGCGATTTGGCTAATTGGCTGCATTTTTAAATTCGACAACAAACATTTAGGCACACTGATCCTCGCCAGCGCATTCCCAAACGTCACTTACCTGGGCTTACCCATACTTGAACAAACCTTTGGCAGTTGGGCAAAATCCGTGGTCATCCAAATGGACATTTTTTCCGCCGCGCCATTCCTGTACACAATAGGCCTCTTGATCGTGCGCCATTATGGCCAGGAAGACAAACCCAAAGCCCCTTGGGCCGCACTCAACGCGCCACCCTTCTGGGCAGCGGCACTGGCTGTCACACTAAATTTAAACCACGTCCCCATGCCGGACTGGTTATTTGGAACCTTACAAAAATTGTCCGGTGCCGCTGCGCCACTGATGATTTTTTCTTTAGGCCTAGCTCTTGAATGGCAGTCGCTACGTTGGCGCAACCTGCCTTACATGTTACCTGTGGTGTCCATAAAAATGCTCGCCATGCCTGGATTTGCCTGGTACTTGGCCAGCCATTTGGATTTGCCCCCTAGCCATCAGGCCGCCGCCGTCATGGATTTGGCCATGCCCAGCATGTTATTGGGCATCGTCTTATGTGACCGCTTCCGTTTAGACAGCCCGCTCTATGCAATGGCCGTCACCGTCACAACACTCTCCAGCCTAGTGGCCTTGCCATTTTGGCATGAGTTTTTAAGCAAAAATTGATACACATCAAATTTCCGGGCAATCACCTATCTTCCGCTGCGCTTGCGCTAAAATACAGCACACTTTATTTACCACCCCATCACAAGGCTAACGATATGGCACAATTTACAGTTACAGGCGATGTTGACCCCTTCTTGCACGTCAGCTTAAAACGCGGCGAAAAAATCTATTGCGAATCCAACGCCATGGTCATGATGGAAGATGCCTTAGATTTGCAAGGCAAAATGACCGGAGGCTTGGGCAGTGCGCTGATGCGCCGTTTTGCCAATGGCGAATCGTTTTTCCAAACCCATATCGAAGCCGTGCGCGGCGACGGCGATTGCCTGTTGTCGCCAACTTTACCGGGTGCAATTGAAGTGCTGGACGTGGGTGCGGCCAGTTACAAATTGACCGATGGCGCGTTTGTCGCCGCCGAAAGCGGGGTCAGCTTAAATGTCCGTAGCCAAAATGTCGGTTCGGCCTTATTTGGCGGGACAGGCGGATTTTTTATCATGGAAGCGACTGGGATGGGCAAGCTCGCCGTATCCGGCTTTGGCTCCAGTTTTGCGCTGGATGTCACGCCCGGCAAAGACATCACCATCGACAATGCCCATGTCGTGGCTTGGGATAGCCGATTGCACCATGAAATATCCGTCGCTACCAGCAACAGTGGCGGCGGTTTTTTAGGGCAAATCGTCAATAGCGTCACCAGCGGCGAGGGCATGGTGCTGAAATTTTCCGGCCAAGGCAAAGTGATTATCTGTTCCCGCAGCAAAGATTCTTTTGCATCCTGGTTGCTCAAGCTCTTGCCCGGCAATAGTTGAATGCAGCTTAACCTGCATTCGTGATGCCATGCGGCACATGCGCCGTAGCGACATGTCCGGCGGCGGATTCGCAATGGACTTTTTGGTCATCAAAGAAAATGTCGGCATCAAACGCGTGCAAAAACGCGCCTTTAGACAAACCGCCCAAAAATAACGCCTCATCAATACGGATGTCCCAAGCCCGCAAGGTGCGCACCACGCGCTCATGGGCAGGTGCCGAACGGGCTGTGACCAGAGCCGTCCTGATCGGGGCTTGGTCGGCGGGAAACTGGTTTTGGATATATTGCAACGCCGCCAGAAATTCTTTAAACGGGCCGCCGGGCAAGGGCGTTTTGGCCTGGTCGCGTTCATGGTCGGCAAACACCGCCAAGCCCTGTTGTTGGTAAATCCGTTCAGACTCGTCAGAAAACAATACCGAATCACCGTCAAATGCAATGCGTAATTGGGCGGTGGGGCTGGCGACCGGAGAACCGTTCAGAATAGTCGCGGCGGCATAGCCTGCGGCCAAGGCTTTACGGACATCATCGGCATTGGCCGACAAAAACAAATGCGCCCCAAACGGGGCAATGTACGGAAACGGCGACACACCGCCGGTAAACGCGGCACGGGTGATTTTTAGGCCATAATGGGCAATCGAGTTAAAAATCCGCAAACCTGTATCGGCACTGTTTTGGGATAATAAAATCACTTCCACTAACGGCCCGTTGGCACTTTGCGTATTGATTGCCAACAGCTTTTTCACCAACGCAAACCCATAGCCCGGTTCAAGCACCACCTCTTCGTGGTCAATTTGATAACGGCAAAACGCTTCCTTGCCTTGGGTTTCAAAAATGGCGTGGGATTCGTCAAGGTTAAACAACGCCCTAGAAGAAACCGCGACCACCAACGGAAACTGCTGGTTTTTTTTATGGCTGTCGGTCATTGTTCGGCAGGTGCATCTTCGCGGAGCATTTGAATATCATCTTTCATGATGTCGAGCATTTCATTGAGCTTGACCAAATCTTCACGCATATCCATCAGCAAAAAAAACAATACTAGCGTCACCAATGAAGAAACAAGGCTCAACACCAACAGAAACACATTCAGCTTGGACGGCCCTGTGCTGTGTTCACGGTGGTTAACGGGCAATTCCGGCTGGCTGGCTTCTGGCACGAGTTGTTGGGCGGTTTGCCGGGCGGACAGGACTTTTTCTTGGACACTATAATGCTCTGTACCTGCATCAGGCCGACTATCGTCAAACGTATTCCGGGCAGAAAAATCGGCTGCCTCTGGCTCCACAAAAAAGCTTTCGGCGATTGGCTGAATGTCTGCGGCATCAAGGCCCAGCGTTTCAATAACCGGTTCTATCCTGCCATCGGCTTGCTCCACAGCACGGCTTTCATCAACATCAACATCAACATCCCCATCAAAAACAGATGTTTCGTCTGCGCTTTGCAGAGCGTCCTCGCTGAACGGCTCGGCAAACCATTCGGTGTCAACAAACAAATCTTTGGCATCAGCCGTTTCATTAACGACCGCCAACGGAATCGGCTCAACCTCAGCATCATCAGCTTTTGCGCTAAAGGTAAGGTCTTGTGAGCTTTCAACCTCATATTCAGGCAAGGGCTGGACTTGCAAATGCGGGTCGGTATCCAGCGAAGCCACGGTAAACGCGGTATCAAAATGCGGCTCAAAATCATCAAGGGCGTTCAGTTCGGCAGCCTGCCCCTTAACGGGAACCAAATCATCAAAACCGCTGTTATCCAACAAACGGTCTATCGCATCGCGCTCTTGAAATGGCCCGTCAATCGGCCCAACGGCCAGCCCCTCTTCATCATTCCGCACAGCGTTTAAATCAACGGGCACAACATCATCGCCCCTATCATCCCTCCGGGCAGAGGTGGCTTGGGAGTGCCATCGGTTTTTAGGCGATTTTCTTTTCATTGAAGTTTTCATCAGGGTATCAGCTAGAAAGTTTGAAATGTCGGCGTAAGCTTTCAGACTATAAAATCAATATCTTATATCACATAACAGAAAATGTGTGTGGCGGGGCGGTAAATTTTAGCGGCATATTAAGCAATCTGCGCCAAGTTTCGCCGATTTGATGCTAAACTTCCAAAAAAATATTCAAAAATATCCTATGCAACTGGTCATCACTGCGCTCGGCAACAACAAAATCAACTTCATTGCGGAAATCTTGCCAGCCATCCGCGATTGCAAATGTAATATCATGGAAATCAGGTCATCCCGATTGGCGCAAGCCACGGCGGCCTACTTATTAGTCCAAGGCAACTGGAACCAGATCGCCAAACTGGAAAGCACCTTAGAAGCCCTGCAAAGGCGCATCGAAATCAAATTGCACATGCTCAGGCCAGAAAGCCGAGAAAAAGGCAAAGACTGCATGCCTTACCTGCTGGAAACCCTGTCGCTGAACCATGACAGCATCGTCGAATCGGTCAGCTCGTTTTTGTTGGACAGGGACATCGACATTGAAGACATCACCGGTAGCTGCTACCCGGCTCCGTACATCCAAAACCCTGTTTTTTCAAGTAAATTTATCATTCTTATCCCGCCACAACTGCATCTGTTATCGCTGCGTGAAGAATTTATGGAATTTTGTGACCAGCTTAATATTGATGCGATCCTTGAACCCATAAAACGTTAGGTAAATCATGACAGCACCCAGTATTGGCACAGTCGCCCCTGATATAGAACTTGCCGCCACAGGCGACAAAACCATCAAACTCAGTGATTATCGCGGCCAGTATGTGCTGCTGTATTTTTACCCTAAAGACAACACGCCCGGCTGCACCCAAGAAGGCCAAGCGTTCCGGGATGCCATCGCCGAATTCACCGCCCTTAACACCGTGATTTTAGGTGTGTCCCGCGATTCCGTAAAAGTCCATGAAGGCTTCAAATGCAAACAAAGTTTCCCGTTTGATTTGTTGTCTGACAGCGACGAACAGCTCTGCAACCTGTTTGATGTCATCAAACAAAAAAACATGTACGGCAAACAAGTGCGCGGCATTGAACGCAGCACCTTCTTGCTGTCCCCTGACGGTGTCCTTCTTAACGAATGGCGTAAAGTCAAAGTCAAAACGCACTGTGAAGAGGTTTTGGCAGTTTTACGTTCATTCGCGTAAACCGATCCGCTCTCTGCCTTCGAAAAACACTGACGTTTCCGCCCAGTTAGCGATCCGATGGATTAACTGGCCGGGTTCTGATAACCCGCCTTTTCAGGCCTTCCGGCGGCATCCAACGTCGTCCGTACCCCTACTGTTCCCTGCCGCCCCAACCCTGAGACCGACATGAACATCCAAACCACGCCTGACAAAAAACTGTTTGTTTTGGACACCAACGTGCTGATGCACGACCCGGCAGCCTTGTTCCGCTTCCAAGAGCACGACATTTTCATCCCGATGGTCGTGCTGGAAGAGCTGGATCACGGCAAAAAAGGCCTGACCGATGTGGCGCGTAACGTGCGCCAAGTCAGCCGTTTTTTGGACGGTCTGATCCGCGATACCAACCAACAGACGCTTAATGACGGCCTGCCCTTGTCCCGGCTCGAACAGACACAGACTGGCGAACATTTAAGCAACCCAGGCCGTTTGTATTTCCAGACCAGCACCATGACCGCGCTATTGCCGGACAGTATGCCCGGCAATCTGGCCGATAATTCCATCCTCAGCGTCGTGCTCGCGCTCACCAAAAAATTCCCGCACATCAATGTCATCTTGGTGTCCAAAGACATCAACATGCGCATCAAGGCCGCCACCTTAGAACTGGCCGCTGAAGATTACCATAACGACCAAACCTTGGATGACATCGACCTGCTATACAGCGGGGCGATGGCCTTGCCCGATGATTTTTGGGACAACCACGGCATGAACATGCACTCTTGGCAGGAAAAAGACCGCACCTTTTACCGGCTCGAAGACCCGCTAGTCAGTGAATGGTATCCCAACCAATATTTGTACCTCGATAATGGCAGCCAGTTTGAAGCGATTGTCCGCAGTTGCGAAGGCGAAACCGCCGTCTTGGAATTAGCCCGCGATTACCGCGCCAAACACCATAACGTCTGGGGCATCAGCGCGAAAAACCGTGAACAGAACTTTGCCCTCAATGTCTTGCTCGACCCGGACATTGATTTTGTCACCCTGCTGGGCACGGCAGGCACGGGCAAAACCTTGCTGGCCTTGGCGGCAGGCTTGACGCTGACGCTGGAAAAAAAGCTCTACACCGAAATCGTCATGACCCGCGAAACCGTGCCTATCGGCGAAGACATCGGCTTTTTGCCCGGCAGTGAAGAAGAAAAAATGGCACCGTGGATGGGCGCATTGATGGACAATCTGGAGTTGCTCGGCAGCCGTTCCGGCCAAACCGAATGGGAACAAGGCGCGACCAAAAACATTTTGATGAACCGCGTCAAAATCCGCTCACTCAATTTCATGCGCGGACGCACCTTTTTGAACCGTTTTTTGATTATCGACGAGGCGCAAAACCTCACCTCCAAGCAAATCAAAACTCTCATCACCCGCGCAGGCCCTGGCACGAAGATCATTTGCATCGGCAACCTGTCACAAATCGACACCCCGTATCTGACCGCCACCACCTCAGGCCTGACCTATGTTGTTGACCGTTTCAAGCATTGGCCGCACGGTGCGCACATCACGTTACGGCGCGGCGAACGTTCGCGGTTGGCGGATTATGCTTCGGATATATTGTAATTGGCATTTTAATTGCTTATATTAGGCACTTCGTAGTTAGTATATATTACAAAACGTATATAAGCTTAAGCATCTGATGTTATCCAGAAACCAGTTTTTTCCATATGATATAGCGTTTCAACATCTGAATTTGCAACTATATCCAGGGTTAGGAGAGCACTGCGTAAAATCAGCAAACATATTTAGTAAAGCATTAATTTGCTGGGTCTTAATATGACCTTGCAAATCCTATCTCAATATTAAATTACTGGAGGGGGCGTGGAGCAAATTGTAATTCGGAAGCACTTTAGCTATTTCAAAACGAATAGTGAAGAAATCCAAAGTAATTCTTTGGACGAAAAACTTGATCAACTCGATGAAGAGCTAAGGACTACTTTCAAAAAATATGGCCTTGAGATGTTAAAAGGAGAAACAAGATTTTTACCTATTCAAAAACTATCAATCTTTCACTGTGAGCAGTGTAACCACCTCATGGTTAACAGAGATATGAATCCCATGAAATTTGACTCAAATGGCTTGTATGATGATCTGATGTGCGTGGTGCTTGATGGTGGTACGCATGACGGTAAAAATTTATGCGAAGAATGTCTCCCATTCACTCATCGTTGGGGTCACTATTCATGAAGAATTTAACGGGATGTTGTCAGAAAACTGCTCCGCCGTTTCCAAAAAGCATGTCTTTAGCCTAAAGACCCTACGGATAAAGCTAAGAAATTTTAAAATAAGGTGTTACAGAACGCGAGTATCACTCCCTCAAACAGCTGAGACCACGCCATGAACAGCAGTAAAATCCAAAAGCCCTCAACGTATCTCACCGAAGTCAAAGCTCTCTCTGACCGTATCGTCAAAGCCCAACAACCGATCCGCATCCTGGATGCCATCAAATGGGACGACAGCATCAAACAGGCGTTTATGGACAGCGACTGCAAGGTTTTGCCCGCCGTGGATGCCGATTATTACAAACAACGCCCTTTAGGCTTTGACCCTAGCGAAAAAAAGGACGAGTTCCACCAAATCGAGCGCGATTTGGTGCGCAAACTAGGGCAGCTGAACCCGTTAAGCGTGATTATGCGCCGGATGTGCCGCGAATATCAGGATGTCGTGTACATGCTCGAAGCCCGTGGCACCTCGACCTTTTCGAATATTTCCCAAGAACTGTATGGCTCTTCGCAAGACGTGTTCCATGTCGGTGACCCGACCATCGCCGATTTGGGTAGCATGATGGAATCGACTTTAGAGCAATTGCTGCAACTGGATTTTTTGTCGGAAGAACCCAAGACCATCAACGCCAAAGAAGCCGTGGCGATTTTGAACGAACGCATCGAAAGCGTGTTGCCGGGCGAAGGTTTACGGGCGATGCTCAGTGACGGTATCGTTTCTGATGCCGCCGCAGGTACTGATTACGTGAAGCTCCGCGCCGATGCCATGTTCAACATGCGCGATTTAAAAGTGCTGGAAGTGCATGAAATCTGGGTACATTTGGGTACAACCTTAAACGGCATGGAACAACCGTATTGCACGTTTTTAGGCAAAGGGCCGCCATCAGCGACCGTCACGCAAGAAGGCTTGGCCGTTTTGATGGAAATTTTGACCTTCAGCTCCACGCCTAACCGCCTGATGCGCCTGATTAACCGCGTCCGCGCCATCACCTTGGCGGAAGAAGGCGCGGACTTTCTGGATATTTTTGAGTTTTTCCGCGCCAAGGGCTTGGATAAGGAAGACAGCTACACCTTTAGCAGCCGCGTGTTCCGGGGCAGCAGCTCGAACGGAATGCCCTTCACCAAAGATTTGACTTACATCAAAGGCTTTGTCTTGACGTACAACTTCATGCGTCTGGCGGTCAATAAAGGCAAACCTGACCGTATCCCGCTGCTGTTTTGCGGGAAAACTATGATTGAAGACATGAAAGTATTGGTCGATTTAGTGGAAGAAGGCACCGTCGTCGCCCCGCGTTTTTTACCGCCACAATTTCGGGACTTGAACGGTTTGTCGGCGTGGATGAGTTTCAGCCGTTTCATGACTTCACTCAATTTCCGGCAATTGGAGCAGGATTACGCCAATATTTTGTAAGCGCAGCTCCTGCGTTCTTAAAAAGCATGGCTGCGCGTCCTTGAAGGACGGGCAGCCGTTAAATTGCCAATGTTATTTCATACTCATCCCTAAGCTTTTCCGATCTTTTGCCAGGACTTTTATGAAACGCATTTTTTGCCTCTTCTTGCTGCTGTCAGCCAGTGTCCAGTGTGTGTTCGCCCATGTGCCACACGATGAAATTTATGACGTGGTGGCCTCTTCCAATCCTGACAATGCCAATCTTTACGGCATTATCCGCAGCAATCTCATGAAATCCAATGACAAAGGCGTGACATGGCGGCGGATCACGCGGGGCTTGGACAACAAATCAAAATTCCAACACATCGCCATAGACCCCCGCATCGGGCGGCGGCTTTATCTCTCTACCGCCGTTGATGGGGTTTACCTGTCGGATGACGGGGGTTATTCATGGCGAAAAAACAATGCCGGACTAGACACCTTGAGCCTTGATGAACTTTATGTCCCTGCCACCCAAGGCATCAGGACGGCTTTTGCAGCAGGCACCAAAAACGGCCTTTATAAATTCACATCCGATACAGGCCGCTGGGTGAAAGTGTATGGCAAACCAGCCCCTATCACCGCAATCAGCGGCTTAAACGCCACACCTTCCGTGACATCATCCGTATTGATTGGCGACCGGCACGGCGTGTTGTCCAGGTCAAACGATGGCGGGCAAGTTTGGCAAAAAGTCCATCAGTTCACCGATTGCGGCGACATCAATACCATTGGCACCAGCCCGCTGTTGGCGGACACGTTTTGGGTAGGTACGGGGCGTTGCGGTATGTTTCGGACAACGGATGGGGGATTGACGTTTTCCCCCATGAATTCGGGGATCAGCGACCTTAATATCCGCTCAATTGCCCTGTCCCCCAGCTACGCTACCGACCAAACCGTGTTTGCGTCCACTTGGTCACAAGCCATCTTCATTTCCTCCGATGGCGGAGCCAGTTGGCGGCGAGTCAGCGAAAACCTCACGACCACCGAACAGGCGGACAAACAAAAAAAACCGCATTTCAGCCATATCGCCCTTTCGGCCAATTTCCAAAAAGACGGCACGTTATTCCTGTGTGGCTTTGATGGCCTGTTCCGCTCGCTCACCCGGGGCGAACACTGGGAACAAGTGCCGACGTTGCCTGTAGACCTTATCCAAGGCTTGGCCGTTTCCCCCGACTATGCGTCCGATGCCACGCTTGCCATCACCACTTATCAAAACGGCATTTACAAATCGTCCAACGCCGGAAAATCTTGGCAAGCCATCGCCAGCGACATTGCCAAACGCAATTACGACATTGCCTTCTCGCCTGATTTTGCAACGGATGGAATGATGTTTGCCAGCACTGCCATAGGCAATAATCAAGTCGGCAAATCTACGGACAGGGGGGCGACGTGGCAGAAAATAACATTACCTTTCTCTGATGACCCGACCCTGTTTGCCTTGTCACCGCAGTTTGCCAGCGATGCCACCATGTTTGTCGGTTCAAGAAATGGCCGGATTTACCGCTCCACCACTCACGGCAATGCTTTTGATGTGGTTTTCAGTGAAGTGTTTGACCAGTGTAACGGTTGTGTGTCCAGTTTGGTGACATCACCCAACTATCAAAACGACCACAGCGTTTTTGCCGCCACCAAAAAAGCCATCCATATGAGTGAAGACGGCGGCAACACTTGGCAAGCCCAACCTGACCCGTATCATTTGTTTGGCTCCAGCATCAAAGGCGATCATGTCAAACTCGCGGTGTCACCCAATTACGCACTTGACCAGCAGATTTTCATCACGGGCTTGGAAGGGCTATTTTTGACCACCGACCGCTTCAAAACTTGGCAGAAGCTCATGGATGGCTATATCACGGCGATTGCACTATCGCCCGATTACCAACATGACCAATCCTTGATTGTTTCCGTGAAAGGCAAGGGTGCTTTCAAATCGACCAATGGCGGGCTGTCGTTCAAAGCGCTCAACCCTTCACTGCTTGCCGCCCATTGCAGTTTGGAGTTATGGGATGAATTTCCTGAGGTTTCTTCTTCGGTCATCAAGTTCTCGCCAGACTATGCCCACGACAAGACCATTTTTGCAGCGTGTTCGGCATCTCTGGCCCGTTCCAGAGATGCAGGCAAAACATGGCATCGGTTTGCCATCACGACTGATTGATTGGCGCACTGCGTTTACTGATTATCCACTTTTCCATTTTGATCGCTTGTTATGAATTCAATGGCCACCCAAACCAACAAAACGCTTGTCACTGCCCTAAACCGACTAAAGCCCGGCGCAAATAGCTGCAAGTGCATCTATGGCTAGGATTGGGATTGGGCTTGTTTTTGGCGGTGATGGGTCTGACGGGGTCGGTGCTGGTGTTTTGGCATGAGTTGGATGAAACCATCAATCCGGCGTTATATGAAGCCGCACCGCGCCCTGACGCATTGGCAAAGCCGATAGACGAACTGTTGGCTCAGCTACGCAAATCGCGCCGCCGGGCTGGGATTCAGCGTGGGTGGATACGCCTAAAGACCCTGACAACCTGTTGTTTGGCTTTTATTATCCCGATGCCAGCCCTCACCGGAACACGCCCAATCATTGACGATTGCCATTGATCCTTTTGCTATTTGTCACGGGTGTTATCCGTTGGCTACAAAAACGCCGGGCTAAACAGGTTAAAACCACACGGCACACGATGGCCGATTGAGCGGAGTGGAAAACAGAATTTTCACTCTATTTAGTCCCACTTGTAATTGTTTGTCATCACCCCAAGCCATTTAAATATGAGACTAAACAATTAATTACATATTAAAAGAATCTGAATATTTTTTTATTGATAATACGTTATTGCAATATATTCCAGCACCATATAAATCTGGGAATAATGAAACATGATTTATGTTCATTTTATTTAACATTACCAAACATTTATCACGCTCTTCATCCTTAATTATGATTTTATGCAAAATTGGGCTGTCGGTTACCGTATAATTTTTTCTTACCCACGACTCGGCAGTCAATCTAATTGGGGCTTTTGTAAATAGACCCGACTGATTAACAAGCCTGGCATTATCATCTTGATGCGGCTCAATAATTTCTAGGATGGGCGGAATTTCATCTACCGCTTTATCGTCCCTATCCTCAAAATCCTGCATTATTTCCGAGTTCTTTTCATCAAACGGACCGATAGCCCAAACAGCTCTTTCTCCCGTTTTACAATCCTCTTTGTTTTCAAATGCAAAATACAAAGCGACAAATGGCGATTTTGTCCAATCCAACAATGGGGTCGCCAACCCATAATGCTGACCCAAAGCCCACCATTCATTTTCGGTCATACTGTCATGCTTAGAGGAGTTTGCATTTCGCCTACCACGACTCGCCTTTTTAAATTCTTCCAAATGATCTTTAAATACGGTTCGATATAATCTGTCTTTAAGAAATTCTGGATATTCACTTAATTTAGAATCCATTAACAAAGGAATTTCAACTTTTTTTAACAGTCTATCGAGACTTGACTCAAGCCCCCAAGAAGCATCAGCCTGTCCGCGCCAGTAATAATAGGGGAATCTATAAAATATATCTCGAATATAGCCATAAAAGTCATCCCATGAAGACATTCTGGTTTTCACAACAATTTGTGCAGAAATATCTTCAACGCTCATTCATAAACCCCATTAAACATTAGATTTGCTGTCCATTGCACCACAGCTCATGTTCACTAATATCAATATCTTCGTTCCAAAACACCGCATAACCACCCGTATCAACCTTAACGGATTTGAAAAAGGCCACATTTTTTAATGGCAAAAACATAGCCTTGGCTAGCAAAGGCTTAACATCGTATTGGCGTTTTTGTTGGTTATCAAACTCCACCAACAAAATATGACTGTCGATTGCTTGTACGGATTTTACTTTTGGGGGATTCATGCTTCTAGGGTAACGGCGGCAATTTATGGAATTCCTGTTTATCCCACATTTCCCTGAGGTCGTTTTGATAAAGGGTTGCTCATTCGATGACTAACTTACTGGCACGGTTTGGCAAATCACCTTCTATCATTTCTAAAGTTTCAAGATTGAACAAGCCCATATATTCACCATAAACGGCATGAAAATGCGGCGGCGGATGGTCGCCAAAAAATAATTTAATGATGATTCCGTAAAACCTGGCTATTTCGGGCCTAGGCTTGTCGATATTTTTAGATTTAAGGATTTTGTTTATTTTCAACCTGCGGCTTCAAACTCGCTTTGACTTCCGGCGGCATGTAATTTTCATCATGCTTGGCCAATACTTCTTCGGCGACAAACACGCCACGGCCATCCAGTTTGCCGTTGGCGACAATACCTTGGCCTTCGCGGAACAAATCCGGCAGGATGCCCGTGTATTCTACCGTCACGTCTTTGCTGTAATCGGTCAGCTTAAAACGCACCGTCAAGCCGTCGCCGGGGCGTTCCACCGTGCCTTTAACAACCATGCCACCTAAGCGGAACAAGGCATCTTTAGGCGCTTTGCCTGCCATCACGTCCGTGGTGGAGAAAAAATACATCAGGTTTTCATTAAACGATTTAAGCGCGAAGCCCACGGCAATGCCAATGCCGATGACCATCACGGTGATTAAAATTAAGCGTTGTCGTCTTGCCGGTTTCATGAATTCTGCCGTTTTTGTTTAAGGGCCCATTGCCGTAAAAATTGTTTGCGTTGGATGACAGGGAGGATGGCGATCACCAGCAACACTAAAAAACACACACCGTAACTGGTCCAGACATAAAAGGCGTATCCGCCCATTGCAAAAAACTCTTGTAAGCTCATTTTTGTTCCTCAATCATTTTTTTCACCCAGTTGGACGTGCGCTCGCGTTGCAGCAATTCCAATCGCGCCCGTTGCAGCATGGCAATCACGTAATAAAATTTAAACGCTACGGCCATCAGCAATAACGGTACTAACATGCTGACGTGGATGGAAGGCTTATCCATTTTGGTGACGGTCGGGCCTTGGTGCAAGGTGCTCCACCATTCCACCGAATAATGGATGATGGGGATATTGACCACGCCCACTAAAGCCAAAATCGCCACGGCTTTGGACGCGGTGCGCTTGTCGTCTATCGCGCCATACAAGCCGATCACACCCAAGTACAAAAACAGCAACACCAATTCGGAGGTGAGCCGCGCATCCCAAACCCACCACGTCCCCCACATGGGCTTGCCCCACAACGATCCTGTCACCAAAGCAATAAATGTGAAACCCGCACCCACCGATGCACTGCTGATGGCAACGATTTCAGCGAGTTTAATACGCCAAATCAGACCTATCGCGCCCGCCACGGCCATCACCATGTAAATGAACAAGGACATCCACGCGCTAGGCACATGAATGTAAATGATGCGGTAGCTGTCACCTTGTTGGTAATCGGGTGGAGCCAAATACAGGCCACCATACAACCCCGCAGCCAATAACAGCAAGAAAATGCCGATTAACCAGGGCATCAGTTTTTCGGTGAATGCATAAAAATGCGGGGGCGAGGCCATGCGATGAAAGAAACGGCCTACAGCGTCTGGAATTAGGAACATATTACAAATTGCCTTGTTTTGTTATTGGTTGGTTTAGCGGTTTTTTTATCGTCAGGAAAAAGCGCGTAACCCAATAAAAGATGGTGTAAATGTAGGTTACGCTTCTTGTATCGCCCTATCAGCTAGACCGCATAACCCGCTCCAGCTTATCAGTTGTCCAAGCAATTCATCCGCTACAGACACACTAACTTTATAACCTTCACAATCAAGCAAAAAGTTATAACGATATTCTTCCGCGCACACGGTAATCACTTGTAATGCCATAAAATAGTTGTTTTTATCACATCTAAAATCTGTCAATTCAATTAACTGTTCAAGCAGTTTGTTTAGTTTATGCGTATGCGGATAAGCACCATATTTGCTTTTAGTCTCTAAAAGAAATTTCAGTAGCATTTCAAGCATTTGCTGATAATGAAAGCAATGCATCGAGCAATCTTTAATATCGGATGTTTCGATTAAATCAATTGCTGCGGCGTGTTGCCAAGCTTTTCCGATCAAACTTTCCTGATTGGCAAAAGCTTTTAATTTTTCTTTGTACATAATCAGTTCTCAAATAAGAATGAATGGCAAAGCTTTGCTGATTGGGTTATGGGTTCCTTTGATAAGAAAAACCAAACCTTGGTCATCCCTTAGGCTTGAACAAGGCCGCGTCCAATATCGACCACAAGCTGACCAGCCACCCCAGCAAAAAAATCCACATGACCATGCCCAGCACGAACTGGAAAATGGCCATAAACAGACGGCCTTGTACCAATTGGCCTAAACCAGGGACAAAAAAGCTGCACAAAGCAGCCAGCACATTACCCGCAGAACCTTGACCTGCCATGATAAATTCTCCTTAAGCAAATATTGAGCTTAAACAAAATGGTTTGTTGTGTTTAACCGTTAACGAGGTATTTTTGGTGGCGGCGGTGGCGGCGCAGGACGTACATTCATTGGCGCAGAAGGATTAGCATTGGCCTGCTCCCTTCTGTTATTGGCTGGCCGCAATGGTGGCTGTGGGTTTGATTCTCTAGCCATTTTCATTCTCCCAAGTGTTTTCTATAAATTCTATCCACTTAACATCACTGGCATTAACCAAAATATTTTTTACCCCAGTGATGCGCTGTTCTTCACCATTTTCAAGCAACCATGATGGGTCGGCAATCAAAAAATGCCCTTCACCGGATTTTGAAGGCCATTCAATAGGCCAGCCGTATAATCTACGCTCATCATTAAAATGTAAAACCACAAACGTAGGCTTAAGAAATGCCTTAAACCATTCGGACGGATAGGATCCTTCGTGAGTAATTTTGGAATATCTCAATAGCTTATGCAGCTTATCGTTATTGGCAAAATACGAAAACAACAAACCCAACAGCAACGCCACGATAATAGAACAAATCAAACCCATTGAACTGCCCCATTGCGACACCAATCCATATTTTGTAGTCGCCAGTTCAATAATATTTACAGTGGCTTGTGTAAATAAAGTGAAAATCATGGCCTCAACAACCCGCTCAAACTGGGAAGGCTTGGCATAAGAAGTTAATCCGTAAAAAACCCAAGCCGATACAAAGCCCGGTAAAAGATATTGCAATACGGCAACAAAATCTTTAGCAAAGCTTTCCACTTGAAGCCCTATTTACACTTTACAATAAGACGGAATCCAACTTTTTTCGACCATATAATCCGGCACTTCATTAAAATCAAACGCCTCGCCATCTCGAACCATTTGCTCAACATCAAACAGCTCGGCCACTTCCGGGATGTCGGCAAAGAACATTTTATACAACGGGCGCACCATCATTTTCGAGGCTTTCATGCCGATAGGGCCGATAAAATTGCGCCGTTGGCCGACATGGGCAATTTCATCAATGGTGATTTCATCGAGCAATTCATGCAAACGCTGGCAGACTTCCGGCTCGTCAGCCAGCACGTCATCAAACAAACGGTGCAAATGGAAATAATAGGTCACCCCCATCAGTTCGGTGACAAATGCAGGCGAATCCATCAAAAAACCGGGCAGTCTGGGGAACTGTTCATACACCCATTCTTTTAACGGCTCCAAAGGCACCCATTCGACTTTGTCCAAGCCACACGTGCGCAACATTTCATCAAACAACCGCCAATGGCAAAACTCTTCCGCCAAATGTACGCGGCTGATTTTATCTTCAACGCTATGCGAATTCGCCATGTCCGGCACCACATCCCACGCGCCTTTAATGCCTACCCATTCGTGGCGGGCAAATTTGTACATGCTGGTCAGCATCAGCGTCATTTTGTCCAAGGATTTCGGATCATCTTTCATCACCACATAATTGCGGTAAAACGCATCGGTATCAGCCAATGGCGTACGCAATTGCACGGGATTATCTTTAAAGTGCTGGAGCTTGGCGCGTTTTTTGGCCAAATCCTTTTCCGCCTCAAACAATTCGCCGCCATGATTTTGGGTAAATTGCCAATAATCAGCAAAATTTTCTTGGCGTTGTTGCCTGTTGGCAGGCGTAAAAATTGACCGATATTTGGCTGAAGCCATAGTGGTTGCTCCCAGTTTTTGTTGTCAAAGGGTGTGAAGAAAGTGTTTTTATTAGCCACAATTATGAGGTTTGGTGGTAATCCTTCATAGCGGGAGCTGAATTTATTTATTATTCTACAGTGGCTTGGACTTTTGTGCAGGCATCAAAAAATCCTACTTAAACAAAAGGTTATCTTATGAACAAATCACTACTGTTTATCGCCCTGCTTGGTCTGCTCTCGACAAAAGCGGCAATGGCCCTCACACCCGCCAAATATGCCATCGCAACACGGGATTCGGCGGTGGCGGATGCCAATGAAATAGTCAATAATCTGGACGCACTGACACCCGACAACACCTCATTGGTTTGGAATGCTGACAAAACCCTTATCAAAGTGGTGACTTGGAAATCACAAAGCGCGTATCAAAATTTTCTCCTGCCTTATACAGAAACCTCAGCCAATGAAAATTTTGTCGTTTGGGTGACATTGGCTCCTAAAATGCAGGAATTTTGCGGCATTATGTAGCAGTTGCACAAAAGGATAAGACAGTGATTGAGTAACGACTGCGCGTCCTTTGAGGACGGGCAGTCGTGGCATCCATTGGAAACTTGGATACCTATAACCACTATATATCCCCCCAGAAAATGACAATAACCTATTAATTTTTATAATAGGAAGTGGGGCTTGTGCGTTTGCTACATAATGCCGGAATTTTGCCGCAATTTTGTACAACAACATCCAAAAATTTCCCAGACCAATCTCGTCTATCGCTTAAAACAACGTTTAGGGCTACACCCTGACTGGCAATATGACGTATTTGTCGAATTATGGGTCAATCCGGCGGATGTGTTTCGCCCTTGCGTTGATCCCGCCCCTAATGATAGCAGTTGCGAACTAAATTTTGGCAGCACGGCCCCGGCCATAAAAAACATTAAGGACTACCCTAGTTTTTACAAAAACCTGTATTTTGGCAGCTTCCGCGCCGCGCCAGGTGTGCCATGGACAGGCTTAGGCTATACCTATGACTGGCGTAATGCCAGCAACACCCCAGGTGCAGGCGAACAGGGCGCCAGTGAGTTTATCCTCTCACCTTCTACGCCTTATCAAATCGACCAAGCCGTACCTACCACCCAATATTGCCAACCGTAGGCTTTAGGATTGGGGCAAAAACCTAGGTTTCTGCCCCAATCCTGGCTTCAACTGACGCTCATTTTCAACGCCGCCGCCGTGGGCCACGGAGCCAACACTAAGGCCATAAACAATATCGCCAGCAAAATGTTGATTTGCGCGGTAATCGGCAAACCGCCCGCCGCCCGTTCCACCGCGCCGCTGGCAAAAATCAGCACCGGCACATACAGTGGCAAGACCAACAACGACAAAATCATGCCGCCCCGGCGCAAGCCCACTGTCAAAGCCACACCTATCGCCCCGATCAGGCTTAACACGGGCGTACCCAATAACAGCGTCAACAGTAACACGTTCACCGACGGGCCGGGCATCCCTAAAAACACCGCCAACAACGGCGCTATCAACAATAACGGCAGACCTGTGACCAGCCAATGCGCAAACACTTTGCCCAAAATCAGCACCGAAGTCGGATGCGGACTCAGCAGCATCTGCTCTAGCGAGCCGTCATCAAAATCTGAGCGGAACAGGCTATCCAAGGACAACATCGCCGCCAATAAAGCCGACACCCAAATAATGCCCGGCGCGATGGCTTGCAACAAATGCGGTTTCGCACCCACGCCTAACGGAAATAAGGTGATAACCAACACGAAAAAAAATAAGGGGTTAGCGATTTCAGAGCGGCGGCGCAAGGCCAGCAGCAAATCGCGGCGGATAACGGCAAAAAAGGCGGTGGCTAATGACATCAGGCTAAACGGATACGGAGTACGTCAACAGTAGGCAAATTCAATTCGTGGTGCGAGGTCAACACAATCATGCCGCCTTGACGACAATGTTCGGCCATCAATTCTTCAATCAAGGCAATGCCTTGTTTGTCCAGTGCGGTAAAGGGCTCATCCAATATCCACAAGTAAGAGCGGGCCACCAACAGCCGCGCCAAGGACAAACGGCGTTTTTGCCCGGCGGACAAAGCTTGGGCTAGTACGTCATCAAACCCGGCCAATTGCACCCGCGCCAAGGCGGCTTGGATAGCATAAGCACCGGGCTGGGCCAAAGCCAAGGAAAATTTCAGGTTTTCCAGCACGGTCAGCTCTTTTTTGATGCCTTCCAAATGCCCGACATAAGCCATATCGGCGCGGTATTGTTCGGAACTGACCGCCTCGCCACACCACTGCACTTCTCCGGCATCAGGTTCACGGAAACCGCACAAAATCCTCAGCAACGAGGTTTTGCCGCTGCCGTTACGGCCTTCCAACAATAATACTTGATGGTTTTGCAGGGAAAAATCCAAGCCGCTGAACAACACGCGGTCATCGCGGATACAGCTTAAAGCTTTGCCTTGCAATAACAATGGACGCGCCGGAGTCATCACGCCGATCTTTGCCGGATCACTTCATACAGCAACACGCCCGTGGCTACCGACACATTCAGGCTTTCAACCTTGCCGTGCATGGGCAATTTCACCAGCACATCGCATTGTTCACGGGTCAAGCGGCGCATCCCTTTGCCTTCCGCGCCCAACACCAAAGCCAGTGGCACAGTCAAATCGGCTTGGTAAACGGTTTGCTGTGCTTCGCCCGCCGCACCAAAAATCCACAAACCTTGGTCTTTCAGCCAACGTAAAGTACGCGCCAAATTGGTAACTTGATACACGGGGATGGTCTCCGCCGCGCCGCTGGCCACTTTGCAGACAGTTGGCGTAATCCCTGTGGCATTGTCTTTGGTGATAATCACGCCGTGTACGCCCGTGGCATCACAGCTACGCAAACACGCGCCCAAATTATGCGGGTCTTGGACATTGTCCAGCACCAAAAACAGCGCGGTTCCACTTAAGCTTTGCACAGCGGTTTTCAAATCGCTTTCTGACAATTCACCCGGCATGTCCACTTCAATGACAATGCCTTGATGGTTATTGCCTTCTGCGAATTTGTCCAGCTTCTTGCGCTCGGTTTTTTCCGGTTCTATGCCTAAATCCAGCAAGGCTTCAATGGCTTGCGTCAGGCGTTTGTCTTGGCGCTGCGTGTCCACCCACGCTTTATTGATGGATTTGGGGGAGTAATCAAGGGCGGCCTGGACGGAATGTAGGCCGTAGAGTTTGGTGGGTTTCATGATTCTATTTTGATTAGATAGCTTTTTAGCGTTTCGGTATTGCAAATACTTACATTACCCATCATGCCTGATAGTTGCTTTTTTAACACATCAAGCATTTCTACATCCGTGTGGTTTTTACAAACAATCAGCAATTTATATTTTGGATCGGTATCTGGCAATTCATTCGATTTTCGATACAACCGTTCAATCACCGCTATCGAACCGCTCCATTTTTGTACAAATTCGGTTTTAATGTCTCGCCAAGCTGATCTGACAATATCGCGCTCTTGTTGTTTGCTGATCGGACTTTGGGCTATTTTTAATTCATTTAGCGCCTTTTCAATCGCAGCATGACAATTTTGTTTGCATTCTTCCAAATCACTCAACTCGATGAGTTGGACATCGTGATTATGTACCAAAAAATAATCGACTTTATTTAGCATTCCAGGATGAAAACCGATGGCTTTGGCAATACCATCCGCATCATCTATTTTAAAAGCCATTAAAGCTTCGTCAGGGCTTTCCTTTTCTCCTGCCATACAAGCGGCGTGCTGAATTGCCTTGAAATAACTGGACTTATCGAACATGGTATTTTACAAATCGCTAAAATACAGTTCTTGATAAGCCAAACTTATTAACTCGCGGGCTTCTATTAATTGCTGTATTTTATCAGTTGATTCAAATTCCAGTAGTTTGCCATCAACATCCACAAAATGAACAGACAAAAAATCTTCCATGACTTCAATGTGAAGTTTTTTAATCTTAACTTCTAGGGCTTTGACAAAATCTGAGCTATGCGTAGTGATGACGATATTGACACCACCTTGTGCCAATACCAACAAAACTTCCGCTAACTTGACTTGCCAATCGGGATGTAAATTAGTTTCTGGTTCATCAATGAATATGAAAGAACCTTCGGTGATGACATTGTGTTTTAACAAGGCTTGAATCATGCCAAGGTTAGTCATACCAAAAGACACAAGATGTTTTGATATTTCACGTCCGTTTTTATCTTTAAAGCTTAAGTTATCGCCTTTAAAGATAAACTCTCCGCCCAGCTCTTTTTCTAAAATATCAGTTGCTGATTTAAATACACCTTCGGTTTTTGTTTTGATAGTTAACGCATCATCCAAATCGTAAAAATATTTGGGAACGCCTGTTAAAACATCGCCTTTTTTCTTACCAAAAAAAGAGCGGTAGGGATTATTTTTAGACCATTTCAACGCATCCCTTACTTTCCAGTAGGCGGGAGACTCAAAAAAAACAACACTGGCTAATTTTGCAACGTCATCAATAAAATCTGATTCCATCTCAAAGGCAATTTTTTTGTTGCCTCTAAATTCAATTACTAAAAGCCCTTCGACCTTTATTTCTATTTTCTCTTCACCGAAACTAATCAATTCATCAAGTGCTGAAATTTGAAAATTGTCTTTGAGTTCATTTTCAATATGCGTGGAAAAAAATTCAAAATAATACTTTTGCGGGTTTTTAAGTTGAAGCCGAAAATTCTCAAAATTTTTACTGATTGCCTCAGAAATACTCGGTATAGAATCAAAAATACTCCGAATAGAATTTATTTCATCTTCAGACATAGAATCTATTTCTTCTCGAGGTATTCTTACATTTTTTGACAATCCCATTAGATCACGCGAATACATGGCTAAGGAATTATAGATATTTTCTACAACAACGGCTTTTGAGGCAACAAAAACAAGATAATCATCAATTTTCCAGCCACTAGCGTCTTCAAACTCCATTTGTAAAGTGTCAAGACGATGTTTCGTAACATGGATAGCACCAACATCTGACGCAGGAACATATTCAGCACTGTTAAGAAGAGAATCCAATTGCAACTGAATTTGTCGAATCGTTTGGTTTACCGACTCATGATAAACATTTTTGTTTATCACATTAAAAATCGAATACAAAGACTTAGTAAAAAAACTCTTCCCCGTGCCATTTGGCCCGGTTATGACAGTCATGGGACGGATATTAAAAGTCGCCTCTTTGATTTGTCCTAAGTTTTTGACGCTTACGTCAAGCTTCATAATGGGTCTCTGTGTTTTTCCAAAACAGTAACTGTATATAGCGTTTTTCAATTCAAGCTGATATTAGACTTGTTGCATAAACCTGTCAGGTCTTTAATATCTGACAGGTTTTAGTCTATGGTGATGAATTAAATCAATCATTTTTAGATTTTGGCTTTCTCTTGCGCTTTTTCTTAGGCTTGGCCGATTTAGCCACCGCATCGCCTGCCTTATTGGCCGAAGCCTTCTTTTGCAACAACTCAAAATCCATTTTCTTTTCGTCCAAGTCCACGCGCACGACCCTGACTTTGACGCTGTCGCCCAAGCGGTAAATGGTGTTGGTGCGCTCGCCTAACAGGCGGTGGCTGGTGGGGTCGAAGTGGAAATAATCTTGGCCTAGGCTGCTGATATGCACCAGGCCTTCAACGTAAATGTCCGCCAATTCGACGAAAAAGCCAAACGAGGTGACGGCGGAGATGATACCCGTGAATTCCTCACCGATTTTGTCCATCATGTATTCGCATTTCAGCCAACTGACCACATCGCGGGTGGCATCGTCGGCGCGGCGTTCGTTGGCGGAACAATGTTCGCCCAACATGACCATATCGGGTACGCCATAATAAAAACTTTCCGGCTTTTTGCCTTGCAGGCAATGGCGGATGGCGCGGTGGACGAGCAAATCAGGATAACGGCGGATCGGCGAGGTGAAATGCGCGTAAGCCTCCAAGGCCAAGCCAAAATGTCCTTTCAATTCCGGGCTGTACACGGCTTGTGACAAGGAGCGCAGCAACACGGTTTGGATCAAATGCGCGTCCGGGCGGCCTTTGATGCTGTTGACCAAGTGCATGTAATCCAGCGGTGTCGGCGTGGCATCGCCGCCCAAGCGCAAACCCATTTCACCCAGAAAAGTCTTTAAATTAAATAGTTTGTCCGCACTGGGGCCTTCGTGGACACGCAACAGCTTGGGCATTTTTTTGACGTTCAGGTACTTCGCCGCGACGCTGTTGGCGGTAATCATGCACTCTTCAATCAACTTGTGGGCATCGTTACGGGTAACAGGGACGATTTTGCTGATTTTGCGGTTGTCGCCAAAGACAATGCGCGTTTCTTGGGTGTCAAAGTCCATCGCACCGCGCTGTTCGCGTTTCATGCGTAGCACTTGGTAAAGCGCGTACAACTCTTTCAGATGCTTTAATACGGGTTTGTACTTTTCTTGTAAATCGGTGTCTCCGTCAACCAAGATTTTCGCCACGTCCGTGTAAGTCAAACGGGCGTGCGAGTTCATCACTGCTTCCATGAATTTGGAGCGGGTGACGTTGCCGTCATGGTCGATGAGCATTTCACAGACCATGCACAAACGGTCAACGTGGGGGTTTAGCGAACACAAGCCGTTGGACAAAATCTCCGGCAACATCGGAATAACGTTTTCGGGAAAATACACCGAGGTGCTGCGGTTTTTGGCTTCGTCATCCAAGGCCGTATTGATTTGCACATAATGCGAAACATCGGCGATGGCGACCAGCAATTTCCAGCCGCTGGGGGTTTTTTTCGCGTACACGGCATCGTCAAAATCGCGGGCATCTTCGCCGTCAATCGTCACTAACGGAATATCACGCAAATCGACACGGCCTGCTTTGGCGGCTTCCGGCACTTCCGGGGTAAGCGGTTTGATTTCCTCCAATACCTCGTCAGGCCAAGTGTGCGGCAAGTCATGCGAGCGCAACGCCATCTCGATTTCCATACCGGGGGCAAGATGGTCGCCAAGCACTTCAATGATGCGGCCTATTGGCTGGCGCAATTTGGTGGGCTGTTCGACAATTTCGGCAACGACAATCTGGCCTTGTTTGGCTTTGCCGACCCCGTCCTTTTGCAGCAAGACGGTTTGCGAGATGTTTTTGTTGTCGGGGATGACGTAGGTGAAGCCGTCTTCTTTATACAAGCGTCCGACGATTTGGTGGGTGTTGCGTTCTAAAATCTCGACCACCGCGCCTTCGCGGCGGCCTTTTTTGTCGATGCCGACAATCCGCACCATCGCACGGTCATTGTGCAGCAGTGGGTTCATTTCGCGGGGGGACAGGAACAAATCGTCCGAGCCGTCATCGGGGCGGATGAAGCCAAAGCCATCGGCGTGGCCGATGATGCGTCCGACAAATAAATCCTTGTTGTTGACCAGGCAATAGCGTTGTTCGCGGTTGAACAGCAATTGCCCGTCACGTTCCATCGCCCTAAGGCGGCGGCGCAGGGCTTCCAGCTCGTCTTCGCTTTCCATCGTGAACGCTTCGGCAATTTCTTTGCGCAACAACGGCTTGCCGGCATGTTCGATAAGCTGGAGGATCAACTCACGGCTGGGAATGGGTTTTTCATACTTCTCAGCTTCGCGCTGGGCGTATGGGTCTTTTGTTGAACTGAAATCAACGTCTTTTTTAGACTTCGGGGGCATTTAATATGAAATAAAAGTGATGGCTACAATAAAGCTGATGTTTATATGATACATGCTTAGGCTATTGATTAGAATTTAAAATCACCCTAAAACGCCTATTGGGGAAATAATCTGGGCAGGACTTTACGTTATGCAGGACAGAGGGGCTTGGGAGAAAGGGATACGGGCATCAAGCAATCCCTTAACCAAGTCGGGGCTTGATCTATAAAGCAATAGATATGACTAATTGCCCGTAGGCGTTCTCAACCGGAATGATTTGTAAAAAATCGAGCTTACCAATTTGGAAAAATTGATGCTAAAGCAAGGCAAATAGGATAGGCGGAAATCGGCTAGCCGATTTCCGCGCCACATGGCAAGCCTTAAGCGGCAGCTTTAGGCAAGGTAAATACACCCACCGAAGTCACGAGGGTATTTGACAAATCCACTAACCGGTCAGTCTGTTCTCCCTGGGCTTGCAGTTGCTCATAGGTTTGGGTCGTGGTCTTTTGAATTTGCTGGGCACGCTCTACCAGACGCAGCGAGGTTTCTGACTGGGCGGTCGAACTTTCGGCAATCCGTTGTACCAATTGCACTAATTCAGCGGTGGTGTCGCGAGTTTCGCGCATTTCGTCACCCGCCTGTTGCGCCAAATCCGTACCACGTACCACCTGGCTGATCGCGTCGTTCATGGTCACTACCGTATCAGCCGTTTCCACCTGGATATTGTTGACTAGCGCGGCGATTTTTGAAGTCGCTTCACGGGAGTTTTCCGCAAGCTTTTGTACCTCGTTGGCAACCACCGCAAAACCACGTCCGGCCTCACCCGCTGACGCGGCGTGCATGGATGCGTTAAGTGCGAGGATGTGGGTACGTTCTGAAATTTCGTTAATCAAGTTAACAACACCACCAATTTCTTGGGAACGTTCACCCAAGCGTTTGATCCGTTTTTCGGTTTCGCGGATGGTGTCACGGATCGTGGTGATGCCTTGCACGGTGTCCGTTACTGAGGTTTGCGCACGGTTGGTGTTATTGATCGCTTTTTGTGCTGCTTCGTTACAAGCATACGCCAACTGGGCAATGCTCCGCATCGCCACGGACGCATCAGTCAGTTCATGGGCGGCTTGTTCAACTTCTTGTTTTTCATCAGCCGCGACGTTAATCACCAAAGACGATTGGCTTTGTACCTGATTGGATACCAAAGCGACTTCGTTGGCGATTTGCACAACGCGGTTCAAAACCTTGGCAGTTTCATTAGAAAGCAGATTTAACGCGTCCGCTACCGGGCCGGTCACGTCTTCCGACACGGTCGCTTTTGCCGTCAAATCCCTTTGTGACAATCTTGCCACCGTATACAACAATTCAATGATCGAGTTATTGAGGATCTCGTTTTCTTTTTGGATGGTCGCACTCACCGTTTCACGTTGGTCGATCATGGCATCAAACTGACGACCCATCACCCCGATTTCATCCAACGTTTCCAAATTGGAACGTACCGAAGCGTCGCCACTGGATAGCCTGCGCATAACGGCCACCAAATGTGCCACGGGTCGGGTAATACTACTTGAAATGTAATACGCAATAACCGCAGCAGCCACCATCAACAGGAAAATACCGATGGTCACCATGAATAATTGGGTGCTTAAACGGCTTTTACGTTCGATCAGCAATGCCTCCAACTCGCCAATAGCTTGTGTGTTCAATTCAAACATACTGTTAATGGCTATCGTATACGCATCAAAGTAATTTTTGCCGTCATAAGTAGGCGATGTTTTTTTGATAATTTCAGCTTGGGTTAACGCAATAGCCTTATCCGTTGCCGTAAATGACGTTTGGGCCACCCCTTCTAATGTGCTTTTTACGTTAGGGGCCAGACCCATTGTTTTGTACAACTGCCCAGACGCTTCTTGCTGATAAGTCTTAGCAACGGACATATACGAAGAAAGATAAGCCACTTGTGCAGGGTCGAAATTTTTATATGCCAACATTCTAAAACCCGTGCTGCGGATTTTCTCAAGCACTTCGGTCAAGTGGGGCGTGGCATATAATGCGGCCCGCATAATGTAATAAGAGCTGGCCTCAGGGTCTAATGACAACTGATAAAAATCCGCCAATTTGTCGACAAGACTGAAATATTTTTCCAGTAAGGCCGTATGGGCTTCAACCGCTTGCGGGGCTGTCAATTTGGCATTTTTGATGTCGTCAACAAGGGTTTGCCACTCATTTTTAGCAGCCTGCCAATCTTTAGTGCTGCCAGAACGTTGCCTTCCATTTTATACAGCTCGTCCATTTGCGCGATAACGGCGGCAATTTCTTTAGCTTTGGTTTCTAAACCCGAAATATTGGTTTTGTCGCCCGCCAGAACCAATGATGACAAGCTACGGTGCTCCTGTGTCAATTGGGTGATGGAGATCAATGTCCCCACAGGCTTGATCCCTTGGATTTCTTGGTTAACGACATCAATATCGTTATTGGCACCGAAGAGATAAAAGCCAAATGGCAAAATCACCAAAATAACGGCAATAACGCCCAAGATCACAAACTTTTGCCACAAAAGCAGCTGACCAAACAAACTCACATTGTTTTGTTTCATTTTTTTCAATTTCCCCTAATTAATATTCATGTGCCAATTAGATGGCCTGAGTTTTCAGCCCATTGGTGCAGGCCAAAGGTAGGTGGTTTTAAAAACCTAATGCAACATTGACGAAACCTACGTTAATTTAATAAATTGCTTGTTTAAACTTTTCAAGACGATGCCGCTGCGCCCTCCATCAACAGATGTAGTTTGGCGAGCACGTCATCTTCCCTGACGGGTTTGACAAGATAAAAATTGATGCCCGCCTCTTCCGCCATCTTGCGATGTTTTTGGGTTGTCCGTGACGTTATCATGATCACGGGCAAATGTTTGATGCTGGCTTGGGAACGGATATGAGCGGTCAGCTCAATGCCGTTCATACGCGGCATTTCCAAATCGGTGAGCACGGCATCGGGCTTAGTTTGCTTGAGCAGATTGACCGCCTCTATACCGTCACCTGCGGTGATGACATTAAAGCCCGCATCCGCCAAAAGTTGGCCCATCGCCCTGCGTTGGCTAAGCGAATCATCAACAACAAGGACCGTAGGCAACAACAGGCCGGATTCTTCCTCTTCAGCCTGTTCAATCGCCTCCAGATTCCAAGCCGCGACAGAAGTACGCAACAACTCAGGTACGTCCAACACGGGGGCAACGGAACCGTCACCCATAATGGCCGCGCCCATGTAACCCGGAATTTTCTTCAGGTAATCGCCAAAGCCCTTGACCACAATGTCCAGGCTATCAAAGATGCCATCCAGCAACACCGCCGTGATGGTGTTTTCGTTCTGCACCAACAAAACGGCACCGTGGGTCTGCATTTGCCGAGGATTACGCGGAACATGCAGCAACTGGTTCAGCGAAACGACCGGATAGCTGACATCTTCCAATTGCAGCATCGGCTGGCCGTCAACCGTCACAAACTCGCCGGAACCGGAATAGAACACTTGGGAGATACCTTTGCTGGCAATCGCCACCCGGTAGTTACCCGCTTTTGCCAACAAGGCATGGGAGCGGCTAAGCGGCAAGGGCATGCGCAATTCGACAGTGAGGCCTTGCCCGGCTTGGGAATGTAGGTTGAGCGTGCCACCTAAGTTGAGGACTTGAAAATACACGGCATCCATCCCCACACCCCGCCCTGAGGTTTGGGTAGATTGGGTACGGGTGGAAAAATTGGGGCGGAGGATGAGACGTTTCAAATCCTCTTCGGAAACGGCCTGACCAGAAGCCAGCGCACCGCGCCTTTCGGCGGCTTCACGGATGGCGGCAAAATCCAAACCACGGCCATCATCCTTACACGTCACCAAAATAGTGTTGCCTTCGCGCTCAAAGCTAATGGCAATTTGGCCGATGGCGGGCTTGCCGTTTTGCAAGCGGTCGGCTTCATGTTCAATGCCGTGGTCGATGGCGTTGCGCAACAAGTGCATCAGCGGGTCAACCATAGAATTGAGCATATCGCCGTCAATCAGCAAGTGTTCACCGGATAATGACAGTCGGCTTTTTGCCCGTCAAACGGCAGGTTTGCCGCAATGCGCGTTGTAAACGCGGGGTGATGGTCGAAATAGGGATCAAGCGGGTTTTCATAATCGCTTCTTGGGTGTCGATCATGAGCTGCTGCTGGTAATCCAAGACCTCGTTCATTTGATCCCATTCCTTTTGGGCATCCAGGTTCATTTCGCGAGCATCCACTGCGGCTTCAATCAGACGTCGGCTGGCGGTGTGCAATTCGTTATATTGATCCATTTCCAACGCATCAAAATCGACGGCATCGGCCACCAAAGCCCGCCCTGACAAATCTTTAAGGTCAACCAATTGCTCCAATTCCGCGCTCAGTTGCTGCAAATTGGCAAACTGCGCCTGCATGGCCTGCAACTGTTGTTTCATACGGCGCATGGTTTCAAACGCCTGGCCGTTGAGGATGATGTTTTCCCCGGACAACCTGAACAAGTTTTCAATCTGCCCGACCGGAACCCGCATCATGGCAGTTTGTGCTTGAGCGGTTTCAGCGGGTTCAGGCGCGTCTGCCAACATCGGGGCCATTTCGTCCCCGATGTTGGCATTGGCTATTTCAGAGCCGCTGATACCTTCCTTATCAATCCGATTCGCCCAATCAAGAATGTCTTGCAAGACGGCTTTGGAACCATCGGGCGGCGGGCCAAACCCTATCAACGCTTCACTCATGCCTTCCAAACAATCGGCGGCATTGACAAGGGCGTTGCTTAACGCTTGTCCGGGCAATTTTTGTTCTTCGGCACAGGCAATCAGAATATCTTCAAGATTGTGGGTCAATTCAGCGATGCCACGGACACCTACCGTATTGGCCGATCCTTTTAAGGTATGGGCAACCCGTTGCGCGACATCCAATGCGGCACGGTTGCCAGCTTGCATACCTTGCAACGCTTCGGAAAATTGCTGGGTATAGACGGGCAATTCTTCCAATAATATGTCCAGCAATTCTTGGTTCACATCATCAGGTAATGCCAGGGACACATCTTCGTCTGAAGCCTTTACCAAACGGACGGTTTGCTTATGTTCGGCTTCCGACTCATCCACCACTGACGAGCTTTCCAAATGGATTTGCATCAAAATGTCCGACAACTGCTCAAATGTCAGCGGTACGGGCCATTGGTCGTCAGTCAGGCCACTGACAATCAATTGGGAGGCGCTGCTGTCATTGAATGCAGGCAAATATTCTTGGACTTGGCTTAACCATTCCTGCACCAACTCCAACGCATCGGCATCAAACGACTGCACATGCCCATAAAAATATTGCAAATTCAGATTGATATGCTTGCAAATCTGGCTTAGGCCTTTAAAACCAGCGGTCTTGGCGGCATTGGCAAAACATTCCATTTCTTCTGAGGCTTGTTGCAAACCACTTTGCACCGACGCGCTATCGCCAATAACAATAGCCTGAATATGGTCGCTGACCATGCTGGTTTCCAGCAACAGCAACTCCACCAATTCTTGGGTCAGCAATGGCAAGCCGCCAGCATAATCCGCAACTGGCAAACCCGTACTAAACAAGGAAGGGTAATCTTCTGGGTCGTCTATCGCAGGCAATTCTTGGACAATTGGCACTGATAAGCCCGCAGCACCGAGCTGGGCTTCCAACTCAGCCAATTCGTCATCACCCAGTGCCAGTTGCAATATCGGTTGGCGCAAAAAATTGACGATAAGCGGTGTTGCATCGCCGGGCTGGCTAACGTAACGGGCATTCAGTTCACGCCAACTGTCCAACAAAACCAGCAGACTAACATTTATGCTTTCAGGAGCCAGCCCGGCCAAGGCTTCGGCAAGCAATAAATTGGCATCTTGCAAACCGTATAAACCCTCGGCGGCGGCTTGGTGGGCAAGTACGCCAATATGGGCCATGTGTGTGTCCAGGCTCATCGCACCATCATCTTGTTGCGGGGGCAAAGCCATTTCGTCATGCCCCTCAGCCACACAAACCAATTGCCCTTCCAGCAAGGCGAATTCATCATCATCTAAAGGTATATCCAAATACGGATGACGCAGAAAATGGATAATGGCCGTGATGTTTTCCTGGTCGGGACAGGTGCGGTAATTGTCATTCAGTGCAGGCCAATTGGCCATTAGCACGATCAAATCCTCATGCAAAGATTCTGGTGGGATTTCGCGCAAAACGTCCGCCAATAACAAATTGGCATCTTGCAAACCGTATAAACCAAGCGCGACGGCATGGTCGGCCAACTCGCCCAAACGGGCAATCTGCGCTTCCACATCAAACACTGGAGCAGGCGTACTTGGAGATTCGTGGGCTCGCTCCCCTACCTCGCTTAACTGCTCCGCCAACATGGAAAACTCCTCATCATCCAGTGGTAATGCCAAGGCGGGATTACGCAAAAACTGAATGATCGCCGGGGTTGTTGCGTTTGGCTGACAAAAATATTGGACATTAAGCTCGCCCCAACGGGCCATCAGTACGCCTAATTCGGTCATGCCATAGTCAGGGCTGAGTGCCCCTAAGGCTTCGGACAACAATAGATTGGCATCTTGCAGACCAAACCAGCCTTTTGCTGCCGCTTGGTCTGCCAAGCTATCCAGCCAAGCCAATTGCGCAGGCCAATCTAGCGCATCGGTTTGCAAGCCAGTGTCTGGCGGAACGGCCAAATTGGCACCTACAGCTCCATCTAAGAGCGGGGCTTCTTCATAGAGTTGGGCTTCTAACTGCGCGAACTCATCATCTGCCATAGGCACACCCAAATCTGGGCGACGCAACAATCCCATGATGGCAGGCACTGCCAAAGCGGGTTCTGTCAAATATTGACTAACATGATTTGTCCAATCCGTTAGTAAACTTGCGAAATCAAAGCGGCTGGCCTGCATTTCACGAGCCGCTTCAAGCAACACCAGATTGGCATCCTGAAGGCCATAATAGCCCTCTTGCGCGGACATGTCCGCAAGCTGGCCAAGCACGGCCAAAGGGTCAACGGACACCGCCGCGCCTGTATCCATCTGGTCAAACCCTGTCATATCGCCATTTCCTCGGTCGCATATTGATGCTGTCCTAACGCTTTAAATAAGTCTTCAAGCTTAACAGTTAACCAAATCTGGCCATTTTGGGCATAACTGCCAATCACAAAACGCTGTAAGACGGCGGGCAACACAGGCGGATCAATTAACGTTTGCAAACTGGCCATGTCTTTAATTTCCGGGAAATTATCAATCCAAACTGCCACCGCTTTTTCACCACGGTCGATAGCGAACAAGCGGCGTTTTTTGGCTTCGGAAGGCTCCTGCCCAAAGGCCCGCTGCAAGTCAAAAACGGGCACTAAGTTGCCGCGCAAATTCAACAAGCCACTAAGCCATGGATGCACATTTGGCAAAGCACTCACTTGGACTTTATCCAACACTTCACAGTAGGTTGCGGTTGAAATCAAAAAACCCAATGCACCGATACGAATGCTGAAAACGGCTTCAATTTCGGTTTCAGGCGGCATTGGGTCTACGGAACCAACTGGGCCCAGTGCTTTATATTCTGTCAATTCCACTAATTACCACTCCAAATGGGCCATAAAAACCAATTGCTTACGCTTATAGGGTTGCCAGTTTTGCCGCAATTTCCGTGGCTTCGTAGGGTTTGGCTATCAAATCTTTGGCACCTTGCATTTGTGCCCACACCCGGTCTGCTTTTTGGCTTTTATTGCTGACAAAAATGACCGGAATATGTTTGGTTTCAGGGTCGTCGCGCAACGTCCGGCAAGCGGCATAGCCATCCATGCCAGGCATGACTATATCCAAAAAAATCACGTCAGGTTTTTCCACTTTGGCTTTTTGGACTGCCTCATCACCATTATTGGCCGTGACCAATACGCAATCGGTGTCTTGCAAGGCGTTTTTAAGATTCATCAAATCGGTTTGGGAATCATCACAGATCAAAATTTTTTTTATGGACATGGCTGCACCTATTGTTAAGTAAAAGTTAAAAATCGCCGGATTATCAATGCTGGAAACTAAATAGGCCAGTTATTAAGGCTTTTTTTGCTTTTCCAACCATGACAGGACTCTGATACCCAGCTTTTGAAAGGCCTCCGGCTGCACTGGCTTGGTAAGATAAGTCGTGCAACCCGCCATGACACCTTTGACTTCGTCGAGGGGTGAGGTTTTTCCTGACACCATAATGATAGGGGTTTTTTTATACCCTGGTTTTTTGCGGATTAAGGTACACGTTTCATAGCCATCAATGCCTGGCATCATGATGTCCAGGAAAATCAGGTCGTAATGGCTCCCTTCCGTTTTTTCCAAAGCGGCTTCGCCAGAGTCAGCAAAATCAATCCCGCCAATTTGCGGCAACGTTGACAAATGAAGCTCCAGTGATTTCTGGATGGATCGGCTATCGTCAACCACTAAGGCACGAAAGCCTGCGGAACTACGGGAAGCGGGGGCGGAAATAATGGCGGGGCTTGGCTTAGGCTCGACTTGGGCAGGTTCTGCACGGGTATCTGGCAATTTTGCCCGCACTTGATCAATGTGCGGCGTGGCCGATAAGCCTTGTACAACACGAGGCGGCACAGACACCTTATCAAGTACGCTTAAGACCCTGGCGGCAATCAACATGCCCCGTATGTGATGGGCAGGGGCATCAGGCAAAGGCCCCCGGCTTACCGCAACTTCTTGGATATGCGGATGGGCATTAACAAGCCCGTCTTTTTCATTGACCGCAGCAGGGTTGTCATAATTGACCAAAACTATATGGCAATGCGACTTCTCAAGCACTGTCGCCTTGGCATATTTGCGTCCGTCAGGACGCTCGATTTGGAAAGCACGGCCAAGCTTTTCTTCATCAGCCGCTTCAAACCCCAAAAATAACACTAACAATTGCAGCATATCGTATTCTTCTTTTGTTTCACGGGGCGTGATTGTTTTGTAGAAATGAAGTGGCCATGACCGATTGATGCCGGAAAGGCTGTAAAATTTGACATGTATTGGACAAAACCTGAAATCACTGTGACGACATTACAAAACACCATATAAATCAATACAATATTTAAATAAACTTGTTTGAAGTATAGTTATTAATGGGTTGATTTGTCAATCTGTAACATACAATTTAGAAATTTATTCAGTGAAAAAATTCATTCTTGGCAATTAGCCTAACAAACCACCGCATGGGTTAGCTAAAAATCAGTTTGTGAGATGGCGACCTAAACCCAAGTCCGCCAGCATAAAAGAGCACTTATAAACAAACCGGGCGGCTTGCTTATAGGCAAACACACGAAGACATCACCCCACCTCTTTCATGGAAATCGATTTGGCAAAAATTAAATCGACGGAAAGATTGTTTGTTCATATTAACATACCCGTCACAATTACCATAATCGTCACAATCATCATTTAATTCGCCGATAGACCCTGTATCCCAACAGCTTTTTTGGCATGAAAAACAAAGGATATTTTTGAGTAAATGGAAATCCAAATGAATGAACCGGAAAGTATAGTTCAAATTGCCATGTCTACCAGTGTAAGCCAAAGCCACACGTTGCAATCGCCCAATGCCAAACCAGGACGGACAGGCCAACGTTTTTGGGGGGAAATTGTGATAATCCGGCAGGAATGAATATAATGCACCGCAAATACAACATCTTAATAAATTGACGGCGATGGCTTAGGGCTTAGCCGTTGAAATTCCCTCCCTGTCCTACTATCACTTAAGGCATAACATCATGGGGATGCTCAGCCTCTTGCTTTGGACACCCGCCGTCGGTGGCTTGTTGCTGGCCTGGATTCCGGCACGGCACACTCAACACCTGCGCCTAGCCGCCAACCTGACCGCCCTTGCCACGTTATTGCTCAGTGGATGGTTGCTAGGGCACTATGACATTGCAAATCCGGCCTTACAGCTTAATGAATACTATGCAATCAACCCGACTTTAGGTAGCGCTTATTCATTAGGCCTTGATGGCTTGTCCATGCCATTGCTGCTGCTTTGCACATTACTGGTATCCGTTGCGATACTGGCCTCATGGCCGTTAAGCGTCCATGTGAAAGCCTACTATCTGTGTTTATTGGCGCTGGAATTCAGCATGTTGGGCGTATTGTTGGCACAGGATTGGGTACTGTTTTATATCTTCTTGGAACTGGGCTTGATACCCGTGTTTTTTCTAATTAACCGTTGGGGTAACAAACGCCGCCAAACTGCCAGCCTCAGCTTTATTTTCTATTCCTTATGCGGTTCGGTATTTATGCTCATCAGTTTTTTTGCGGTGAGCCAATATCATTTGGAATTTAATGGCTCGCTCATCACAGGTTTGCAACATTCGGCAAAAGCCATGCCGCTACAGCAACAAACCTGGGTTTTGCTAGGTTTTTTAGTCGGTTTTGCCATTAAATTGCCGATTTTCCCCTTGCATGGCTGGTTGCCCTTGGCGCATGTCGAAGCGCCAGGGCCCGTCACCCTGATTTTGTCCGGGATACAATTAAAATTGGCGGCTTACGGTTTACTGAGGGTCTTGGTGACATTGCCAGATGCCGCCCATGTCTTACAGCCGTTGCTGGAATTGTTGGCATTGACGGGGATACTCTATGGCAGTTTATTGGCTTGGCGGCAAAGCGATTTAAAAATCATGGCCGCTTATGCGTCCATCAGCCAAATGGGCCTGGTTTTGCTGGCCATCAGCAACTTGAACACGGCAGGCATCAACAGCGCGATGCTGCTAATGGCCGCCCACGGCTTGACCGCCGGGACACTATTTTTATTGACCGAGCTTTTTTATCGGCGCACCCGCAGCCGCCAAATCATTGACTATGGCGGTTTAATCCAACAGCTCCCGCGCTGGTCTGGGTTGATGATTATCGGCCTGCTGGCAAGCATGAACCTACCGGGAACCCTAGGCTTCATCGCCCAACTGCAAACAATGACGGCCCTCTACCAACAATCGGGCTGGCTGTGGCTGTTTGCCGCACTCAGTTTGCTTATCACGGCCGCCTATACCATTCGCACTTTAGGGCTACTTTTTATCAGTGACGGTAATCCCCACCAGCAAGCACTTCCTGATTTAAACCGCATGGAAATGCTCGCCGCTGGCCTATTGGTCGCGGCCATCGTCCTGCTGGGGCTACAGCCAACACCACTCATCAACTTATACAGTGGCACCGCAGCCCATTTAGACCACTTGCTCAACCCATCGGGATTATAGGTTTCAGATGCCTGAGCTTTCCATAAAAACAGCCCAATACCGCCCTACCGTCTTGTCTATGCTTGAACGTTTGGGCCATGCGCAAACGCCAATAAAATACCTGACAGAAAACCGCTACCGCACCTATTACCAACAAGGGCAACTAAACGCCTTGGATCTGGCGGCGGCGTTCAGGCAATATCCTGAGTTGCAGGCCGGACAAGTGCTCTGTTCGTTAACGGGCCGGGACATTTGCCGTGCTGACGTGTATCAGGCCGCCCTACTTTACGATGTTGAGGAACCCAATTGCCAGCACATGGCATGGCTACTTGCAGAAGGCCGCGTATCCGACAGCCTGCAACAGCAGTTTCTAAAAGATGGCGGGGAAAGCGAAACTGTTTCGCGCTTATGGGCATATTTGTCTGAAACGGTGGGGCTGACAGGTGAAAAACCTACCGTTCAAATTGAAAACAACCCGCTCCACACGACTTTACGGCAATTTGCCAGTGCCGAACTTGAGCAGATGCTGGCCCAATTGGATGGCAAGCTGAGTTTGAGGGAGTGGGTGCAGGCCTTAAGCGGTGTCGATATTCTGGAACCAGTGAACCGACAATTGCAGCATTTAGCCAGCGTTTTTACCAATCCCCAAGATACCGCGTGGTCTACCCAAGCCCATCAAGAGATTGATTTATATGGTTTATGGCGGACGTTAGCCCGGCAAGATGCGGGCTTGTTTTTACACCAACTTCCTGACTGGCAAAACATCATTGCCGAATTGCCTGAGGATGCGCTTGCAACGATAGCCTTGCAATTGCAACGCTTTGATATTCCTAGACAGTCCTGGGAAAACTATCTCGGTAAGCTGTTACAGGAATTGCCGGATTGGCACGCGCTACAAGCTCACGCGCCACAAACCGACCTATTGGCGGGGTTATTGGCTATCCGTTTGACCTTAGATCGGCTCTGGCTGAACCAAATCTGCCACGACCATTGGCAAATTGATGCCCACATCGGCTCTTTGCGCCATTATTTCGAAAAAAACCTGTCCGAATTTTGGGTACGCCGCCAGCTTAACCAAGGCTTGCTACCGGAATATTTGGCGCAACAAGCACAAGAATTGCTGATCCGCTCAGGTTCCGAACGCCACTGCCGAGGCGATTGGCAGCAATTGGCCGACCTGATATTGCTCCAAACCGCAACACCCTATAAAAATAAAAGATGCTGGCGCTTGTTCCGGCTTTGCCAACAATTAGGTTTGGACGCCGATCATCTACAATCGCTAGATAAAGCGGATTTTCTCAATTTACAAGCCGCATTGGATGGTTTTGACACGACCATACGGGAAAAAGTTTGGCGGGCAGCTTTTGAACATCATTATCGGCAAGCGTTGCTCATGGAACTGGATATGGCACAACACACCCTACCAGAGCCATCCATCCACATCGTCCATGCAGAGGAATTGCCCCCGCCCCACCCGACATCAGCCGACCACCTTTTAAATAAGCATCGTGTTAACTCGGTTTTATGGACTTATTGGTCAATATTTCTGCTTGCACCTTTGTTATTGGCGGATGCTTTACTGAAATCAGCCAGCCTTGAACTGCATAAAAAACTGCATCGCCGCTTTTTGGCAGTGGCTCCTGATGGAGATTTTCAGGACAACGCTGACGACTCATCCCAATCCCTGAACCAAGCCCCAACGGCTTGCGCTTATATCGTTTGCGTGACAACTGACGATAACCCGGACTTTGCCGTATCAACGGAGGCCTTACAGCAGCTCGCGGCGACCAGCCATGCTACGCCCCTGATTGCGCACTACAATGCCTCTGCAAACACCTTAAACTGGCAAGGCCTTAACAAAAGGCATTCGGCAACATGACCCTTCCCTAACGAAAAGCAAATCCGCCCCCATAAAAAGGGTATTGAGCGTGAGAAATTCACTTTTATTTTACAAATCCCAATTCCACTGGCAAGCTTAGCGGATTTTAACCTACTTATTCGTTGGGTTTTTCAATGCCAAAATTCACCCACCGGCTGTTTTCAACGTCAAACGCTTTGGGATTGGCTGTCCGTCAGCTAATAACCCAGGCATACCGGAGCCTGTCGATGCCTAATGACCACATCCCCGATCCATCCCAAACCACTGGGTGCAATGCGGACACCGATAACCTGACCCCAGAGCAATTTAATATTTGCCGCTTAAAAGGCACGGAACCACCGTTTACCGGTAAATATGTCGATTGCAAAAAAACGGGCACGTACCACTGTGTTTGTTGCGGTAACGCCTTATTTTCATCCAGCACAAAATATGACTCCGGTTCTGGCTGGCCTAGTTTCTGGGCGGTTTTGTCCGAAACCAGCGTCGCCGAACATGCCGACACCAGTTATGGTATGCGCCGTGTTGAAGTGACTTGCAAAACTTGTGACGCGCATTTGGGCCATGTCTTCACAGATGGCCCCGAGCCAACTGGTTTGCGTTACTGCATCAATTCCGCCGCCCTTGATTTACACGAAACCTCATGAACCTCCATACCCACACCCGGAACTTGCTGGATTTTATTGATGCCAGCCCCAGCCCTTGGCATGCCGTGGCCAGTGTGGCCACGCAACTGCACGCCCATGGTTTTGAAAAACTGGAAGAAACCGCCGACTGGGCGTTACAAGCAGGCGGGCGTTATTATGTGGTTCGTGATGGTTCATCTATTATCGCCTTTACTTTAGGGCATAAACCGCTCCCCACCACGGGCTTTAAAATTGTCGGTGCGCATACCGATTCACCAGGGCTCAGGGTCAGGCCGAACGCCGTGAACTTTATGGACAAATGGGTGCGGCTGGGCGTTGAAATTTATGGCGGGCCGATTCTGGCAACCTTTACCGACCGCGATTTAAGTCTGGCAGGCCGGATCAGTTACAAATCCCCTGAAGGGCAAATCAGCCATGCTTTAGTACGCTTTGAGCACCCGCTACTCAGACTGCCGAATTTACCCATCCATTTAAACCGGGGGGTTAATGAGGATGGCCTCAAACTCCAAAAACAAAACGAATTGCCTTTATTATTGACCCGCCATACCCAAGAGCAGTTGCCGCCCGATTATTTTGCGGCGTTATTGCAAAGCCAGTCCCATATCCCCAGCGAACAGATACTGGCCTGGGATTTGGCGGTTTATGATACCCAACCGGGCGTATTGTGGGGAGCCAACCAAGAGTTTTATGCGGACAGCCAACTGGACAACCTCGCGTCTTGCCATGCCGCCTTAACCGCATTGCTCGACGAAACCGTTTTGTCTGGCGATGGCACTCAAATTTGCGCCTTCTTTGACCACGAAGAAATCGGCAGTGAAAGCCACAAAGGGGCGGCAGGCAGCTTTTTGCCTGATGTGCTAAACCGCATCGCCTTGGCGAACGGCCTAGACCAACAGGCTTATCTTAGGGCATTGGCGCACAGCACGATGATTAGCGCCGACATGGCCCACGCCTACCAACCCAATTTCCCGCTAGCCTATGAACCCGATCATAAAGTGGTTGTTAATAATGGCCCTGTCATTAAAGTCAATGCCAGCCACCGTTATAGCAGCCAAAGCGGCTCAGAAGCCTTGTTTGCCGATTGCTGCCAAGAGGCGGGCGTGCCCTTCCAATATTACTCGCACCGCTGCGACTTGCCTTGTGGCAGCACCATAGGGCCCATTGCTTCCGCCAAATTGGGCATCACCTGTGTTGATGTCGGCAACCCCATGTGGGCGATGCACAGTCTGCGCGAAAGTGCAGGGGTACTAGACCACAATTATATGATTTTGGTATTAAAAAGGTTTTTTTGTCGCTAGCAATATGTCTATACTAAACCTTTAACCTGTTCCATTTAATAGCCGGGCCGACTCTTGCACCCTTTATCCTCATCCTGCCTCTACCGCTTTATAGGTAAGTTAACTGGCTACCTCAAATGGCTAGGGACAGCGTTAAGCTTGTGTTGCCTGCTGGCGGCACAACCCCTTTACGCTGACGATGTTGAATATAAAATTAAAGCCGGATACCTCTATAATTTCACCAAATTTATTACTTGGCCAGAAGATAAATCGCCTTCTTTTAACCTGTGCATTTTAGGCGAAGACCCTTTTGGTGACTTGCTCACCCCCATCGAACAACGCACCGCTTTTAACAAACCGATCAGGCTGTTTAAATTTGAAAATACGCCTGCGCTGCGGGCCATGAGCAAATCCATCGTTTGCCATATTTTATTTGTCAGCTCGTCCATAAATCCCACGCCATCACCTCAAGAAGCCAAAAATATCTTAATCGTGGGGGACAGCCCGAATTTTGCAGCCAATGGAGGGATGATAGGCTTTGTTGCCGAAAACAGCAGGATCAAATTACAACTCAACTGGCCTTCTTTTAAACAAAGCGATTTAAAAGTCAGCGCGAAGTTACTGGAAGTCTCGGAAGTCATTCAAGGAACACAACCATGATTGACAGAATCCGCAGCCTATCCATCAACTGGAAGTTACGCCTGACTGTACTCTTCCCAAGCCTGCTGTCCCTGTTTTTTGCAGGCTTTGTCTTAATCCTGCTCGAAACCAATGAATTCAAAAGAAACGTCCAAAACGACCTGACCACCTTAGCGACCGTAATCGGCAACCGCAGCACCGCCGCACTGGCCTTCGGCGACCCCGAATTGGCTAAAGAAAACCTTGCCGCCCTCAATTTCCAACCCGCCGTAGAAGCAGCGTGTATTTACAATAAGCAAGGCCTGTTATTCGCCCAACACTTAAAAGCCCCCCTTAAGGCGGCATGGATTTGCCCGCAACTGAGCGCAGACCAATACACCCATTTTGACGAGAACCAGCTCTTCGTATTGGCGCCTGTCGTCAATAAAAATGAAACGGAAGGCTCCATTCTTGTCCATGCCGACTTCCAAAAAGCATATCTACGCAAAATCCAATTCACCTTGGTCGTATTCATGGTGCTGACGGGCGGTGCGGTCATCGCCTTTATTTTGACTGGCCCGTTTATCCGGCTGATTGCCTTGCCTGTCAAAAATCTGGTGCGTACCGTCAAGACCATCAGCGAAACCAAAAACTATTCGCTCCGCGCAGAAAAGCACTATAACGATGAACTTGGGGTGCTGGTTGATGCCTTCAATGGCCTGATTGGCCGCGTCGAAAGCCAAAACCAAGCGTTGACGAGGGCCAAAGACCGTTACTTGGCCTTGTTTGATGACAACCCGACCATGATTTTTAACCTGGGCGAAACTGGACAGATCATGTCCGTCAATCTGACGGGCGCGAATCATCTGGGGCTCAGTGTTGACGCTTTGGAAGAGTGTTCGATTTTGGAATTTGTCCATCCTTCTGACTTGTCGTTAATGGATGACCTGATTACAGACTGTCTGGCCAACCCTTTAACCGTCCATAAGCAGGAGCTGCGGCAAGTCTGCAATAATGGGCGCATCATCTGGGTCAGGGCAACCGCCAGGCTGATTGGCTATGATGCCCAACAAAGCAATCTATTGCTGGTTTGTGAAGATGTCACGGAAACCCATAACCTGACCCAACAAATCGCCTATCAAGCTAGCCACGATGCCCTGACAGGCTTGGCAAACCGTAGCGAATTTGACAAAGCCATCAAAGAAGCCATTGCTCTGGCCAATACCGATTACTCCGAACACGCTTTGTGTTATCTGGATTTAGACCAATTCAAAATTGTTAACGACACCTGCGGGCATTTGGCCGGGGATGAGTTGCTCCGCCAATTGGGGGATTTACTTAAAAAACAATTACGCCGCAATGACTTCGTGGCCCGTTTAGGTGGTGATGAATTTGGCATCCTGATGTATAACTGCTCACTTGATGACGCATTCGCTGCCAGTGAAAAAATACGCGACACGGTCAGGGACTTCCATTTTGCTTGGGACAACCGCCGCTTTTCGGTGGGTGTCAGTATCGGCATTGCCTCCATTCAGGATACTAGCGGCAATGCCGTCAATCTCCTCAAAGAAGCCGATGCGGCCTGCTATGCCGCTAAAGACAAAGGCCGTAACCGCGTCCACGTATTTAGGCCTGATGACAAAGAAATGGCGGAACGCCACGGTGAAATGCAATGGGTGCATAAAATCCAACAAGGCCTGGAACAAGACTTGTTCTGCTTATATGGGCAACCTATCGCCGCCATTGATGGCAGTGACACAAAATTGCACTTTGAAACCCTAGTCCGCTACAAAGATGCCAAAGGGACACACATTCCGCCCGGAGCATTTTTACCGGCCGCCGAACGTTACAACCTAGCCCCGGCGATGGACAGATGGGTCATCAAAAACCTATTCACCTGGGTCGCCCAAACGCCTGGATTTTTGGACCAACTTGAATTGTGTTCCATCAATTTGTCAGGGCTATCGCTATCGGATGAACACTTGTTCAAATTCATCATTGAGCAATTTAACGCCTGGCAAATCCCTACTCACAAAATCTGCTTTGAAATTACCGAAACTGCGGCTATCGGCAATATGACCAGTGCGACCCGTTTTATTAACCAGCTCAGGGATCAAGGCTGCCTGTTTTCTTTGGACGACTTTGGCAGCGGCATGTCGTCATTTGCGTATTTGAAGACCCTACCCGTAGACTTTTTGAAGATTGACGGTTTGTTCGTCAAAGATATTCTCGACGACAAAATTGATCTTGCGATGGTGCGGGCAATCAATGAAGTCGGGCAAATGTTAGGCAAAAAAACCATTGCCGAATTTGTTGAAAATGAAAAAATATTTAACTTGCTTAAGGACTTGGGTGTCGATTATGCTCAAGGATATGGTATTGGCAAACCTGTCCCCTTGCATGAACTCAAACTGATTCAACCTTTTAAACTGTGACGCTCAATGAACATCAAGTCTCTGACCACTGTTAGTTTCCTGCTTTTTTCTGCCTGCCTTAGGCCTGACAAGGCCATCGCGGAAACGAAAGTCGATGACTATTTTGAAATGTCGCCTGCCGAGCTTGCCAATATCCCCGTAACCATTGCCACCGGAACCCCCAAACCCATTTTCCAGTCAGCCGCGATTACCAGCGTCATCACCGCCGACCAAATTAAAGCGATGGGGGCGACAGAGTTACATGAAGTCTTGGAAACGGTTCCAGGTGTCCATGCCAGTATCCAGCAGGACGTATATGACTATAACTATAGTATGCGCGGCATCAAAAACACAGGAAACTCCCAGGTATTGATGCTATTAAACGGTACGCGCATTACAACGCCTTTTGGTGGAACCCTAATGAGTGGCACAGAATTGCCACTGGAATCCATCCAACGCGTTGAAGTCATAAGGGGGCCAGGATCAGCGCTATATGGAGCTGATGCCTTTGCGGGGGTCATTAATATAATCACTAAAAAAGCAGATGACATTAACGGCACCAAAGTCGGTGTCCGGGCCGGCAATTTTGATACCCAAAGCACATGGGGGCAGCATAGTTCAGAATGGGCCGGATGGAAGGTCGCCACAAGCTTGCAATACCAGCACAGTGACAACAATGAACGTATTATTAAAGCCGATGCCCAAACAGTCCTTGATAATACATTTTACACCAATGCGTCACATGCCCCTGGCCCCATGAACACCCGCTACGAAACACTTAACGGCCATTTAAATTTACAACGTAAGCATTGGGATATAGGCTTTTGGGGGTTTAATTCGATTGATTCAGGTTTGCGGGCCGGAAACGCAGGGGCTTTAGACCCCAAAGGTAAGGCTAACGGCGAACAATATTTAGGTGACATCCGATTTTCAACCGAAGATTGGTTTGAAGACTGGGAACTCACAGCCCATGCCAGTTATTTGAGGAGCGATTTTATTGCTAATCTTCAAGTCTTTCCTAACAACACCAAATTACCAATAGGGAAAGATGGCAATATCAACTTCACTGATTATTCACCGATTAGCTTTCCTGATGGCGTCAACGCTATCCCTGGACGAATAGAAAATATTCCTGCCATTGAATTCACGTCAATTTATCGCGGCCTGACAGACCATGTGGCCCGGTTCAATACTGGCTTCCGTCACGAAGAAATATCAACGACCCTTGATATTAATATCGGCAAAGGTGTTATTAAAGACAATACCCAACCCGTCGTAGACGGAAAACTAACCAACGTAACGGATACCCCGTATGTTTATCTAGCTGACACTAACCGGTCAATTTGGTCTTTAGTGGCACAAGACGAATGGCAAATTGCAAGAAATTGGCAACTGACTTCTGGCTTACGTTATGACAACTATTCTGATTTTGGCGGAACATTAAATCCTAGGCTAGCTTTAGTATGGGACATTAATGAACAGTTAACGGGCAAACTCTTGTACGGCAGGGCGTTTAGAGCCCCTAGCTTTTCAGAACAAGGCGCAAAAAATAATCCTGTTGTATTAGGCAATAAAAACCTAAAACCAGAAACTATAAACACCACGGAATTGGCTTTTGATTACCGGCCATGGTCTTCATTGCGCACCACACTTAATTTATATTATTACGAAATCAATAACTTGATATTATCGGCAGTTCAAGCTGATGGTTCAACACCACGCTATCAAAACAACGGCAATCAAACCGGATATGGTTCAGAATTTGAATGGGACTGGCAATTTAGCCCACAATGGATCATTAAAGGGAATTACGCATGGCAATATGCCACTGATGACACAACGGATCAAAAAGTAGTAGGGGTGCCCGAACATCATATTTATGTTGCGTTAAATTGGCATTTTGCAAACCAATGGCATATCCAACCACAAATTAATTGGATAGGGGGAAGGACATCAGCGCCAGGTGATGCCCGGCCTTTATACGACTATGAAACCGTAGACTTAACACTCCGTGGCAAAAAATTATTCAACCACCTTAACCTAGGTTTCTCGTTAAGGAATGCGTTTGATGAACGCCCATTTGAACCCGCATCTTTGCAATTGCCGCAAAATATACCGTTAGCGGGAAGAAGCTTCTATTTTGAAGCATCCGTTGATTTTTAATAAGTAACTGACCTTTTAAGCCGGAACGGGGTTGCTACCCGTTCCGTAACGTTTTGGCTGCTTACCGCCATGCAAAGCATGAAGGGCATGGTGAAACCCCTTAGCTATGCTAAGGATTAGCTCTTTAGTCCCACATTCAAGCCCCCCAACGAGAAGGCATAATCGCAGCACAACCCTATTTCCATGATAATCATTATTTCATCCCTTCGGGCTTAGGATTATTAACGAATACGATAGCTATAATCATGGCATCCCTTCGGGATTATGGATTTTCATATCGCTGAAAATATCTGCGAAACATCAGCAAGTCATTTAACAAAAATTTCATGGTATAAAAATCAGTAAGAAAATGCTTTTTATATAAATTGCAGCAAGTTATACCGTAAAAATCATGTTAAACCCCTTACATTCCCACGCAACCAGATTCAATAAAAGGTTGCCGCTTCTTATGAAACTTCGGTAGGCTTCGCGTAGCACCCATTGTCTGTCAGCATAGCCCATAGGTTTTTGTCCCTTTCCCAGACTCCCTCCAATAAATCACTCACCTTTATAATACAAGCCCACCTCCCCCCATGATAATCCACTAGGGGGCCTAATTTCGTAAAATTTATCCCTGAAGATGCTAAAAAACGAAAAAAAGCGGGTTCTAAAGCCGCAAAAAAATAATCTATATTATTTTCATAACAAGCTTTTACCAAACATGAAATTAGCGCAAAACACAGATGCGGCAAGACCCGCCTTTCTGCGGTAGTGAAAAACTCATGACCATCGAGATTATCTGAATTTACCCCAGCTAAAGTCCCCGCCTCATTCCTACGTTTTTTAAACTCTTTTGATATGCAAAACCGTGAGGCTTCTCCCAAACTTGAGCGGTCAATTGTGTTTAAAAGCTCATAATCGTCTATTTTGCAGTAAAGTTGTAAGGGAAACGGTTTATTAATATTGTTAATATCAGGCAAAATCAACCGTGTAGTGGCAACATACATGCCCGATGCCCGATGACGTATTAAATAATGTAAAGAATGCACATCAAATTCATCATATTCGATGCCATCAGGATAATCATCGACATTAAAAACACCCATCTGATAACAATAGACTTGATAGCGCAACTTATAAGCTTCTCTTATTAATTCTGTCGAAACCGCAGGTACTATTTCAAAATATTCATTTAAAACATGCATCATAAAATTTAGATAATGGGCGAAAGGATTCTAAACTAAGAAGATTTATTTTGGGTTAGACAGAAAATGCCACTAAGTAATTTGACATACATTTATGACGTAACATTTTGAATAAAAAACAAAATAATTGTTCTATCGTTTTTTCTGCCAGGAAGTTTTTTTGTTAACTTACTTAAAAGCAACTATATTTGGCATAGGCTCTAGCGGCCAACATTAACGTACGTTAGGCCGTATTAGCAAATTTTTTACACTTTTATGACCTTCCATACGTAAGGAAAACCACATGTCAGCCCCAAAAGGATATATAAATACTGAAGCTCTCAACAATATTGCAAATGTAATAAAGTTACTCAAAACATCTAGCTACGAAGCCATGCACATCGAATCCGGGCATAACGTTTTGGATTTAGGTTGCGGCCCTGCCACTGATACTATTTCCCTAGGTGCTTTGGTTGGCCCGACAGGCCAAGTGATTGGGGTGGACTATGACATCGCCATGCTGGATGAGGCCAACCAACGCGCCGAACAAGCCCAAATGGCAAGCTGGGTGGCTCACCAACAGGCGGATGCCGCTGCTTTACCTTTCAGCACGGATTATTTTGATGCCAGCCGAAGTGAGCGGATGTTCCAACACCTGCCCAAGCCCAAACAAGCCTTGTCTGAAATGATTAGGGTCACCAAGCCAGGAGGCTGGGTAGTGATTTTAGACCCTGACTGGGGCTCGTTGAGCATTGATACCGAAGAAACCGTCATTGAACGCAAGCTTGCACGGTTCATCGCTGATACAGGCATACACAACGGCTACTCAGGCCGCACACTATATAGGCTATTCAAGCAACATGGCCTGGAAGATGTCCATTGCAGGGCCTTTTCGGTAGCGGTCAATAGTAACGCAATACTACGCCAATCAATACAAGCCGACAGGACAGAACAAGATGCTATTGCCGCTGGTATCTTGACAACCGAAGAAGTGGATCGCTGGCGCAAAGCCCAAGAACAAGCGGATAACGAGGGTGTATTTTTCGCCAGTGTCTCGCTGTTTTTGGTCGCAGGCCGAAAAAATCACATCAAAAACAGTGATTTTGTTCAGGTTTTTGTCATACACTAATTGACAGGACGCGGCAGTCCACTAGACTCTGCCGAGACCAGCTTGCAAAACTGCCGTCATGCCACTAATGCTACATAACGGAAGGACAACCCCATGAAAAGCCTAGGCCGTTGCCGGAATGCGGCACACACCTTAAAAACAATTATCTTTCTGGCACTTTTTCTGCCTGGATTCGTTTTCGCAGAACCGCCCGATGTTTGCCTGGATCCGACTGTCCCGCCAGTTTATCCGCCAACCCCAGACATTCCATCGGTAACACCGCAAGCTTCAGCAGCGCGGTTTCTCAACATGGCAACGTTTGGAGCCGCACCACGGGACATCAACCACCTTAGCAAAATGACCAGCCAAGAGTGGATTGCCGAACAATTTGGCATGGATGCTTCTTGTCATTTGGCAGCCCTCAACCACACCCAAGACAATAACCGACGCGAAAATCGTATGGAAGTGTGGTTTAGACACGCAGTGACCGCCCCCGACCAATTGCGCCAACGGGTGGCCTTCGCATTATCGGAAATTTTTGTGGTCTCTGACGCAGGGTCAGGCATCCCCACCAATGCGATGGCCGTTTATTATGATATTTTGGTCAGAAACGCGTTCGGGAATTTCCGGGACATTTTGGAACAAGTGACGCTTTCCCCTGCGATGGGACGTTACCTCTCCATGCTGCACAATCAAAAAGAAAACCGTAAATTAGGCATACGTGCGGATGAAAATTATGCCCGTGAAGTGATGCAATTGTTCACGATCGGCTTGGTGCAACTGGATTCTTCGGGTGTGCCTTTGCTGAAAGATGGCGCAGCCATACCGACGTATAGCCAAGCCGATGTTGAAAATTCGGCAAGGATTCTCACAGGCTGGGGATTTGGTGATTCCTTATCATTTTTTGACGGGGATGACTGGCGGATTAGCATGAAACCTTTTGAAGGCTACCATGACCGTAGCCTCAAAACCATTCTGGATGAAATTATTATCCCCAGTGGCAATAAAGCTTCAGAAGATTTAAACGTTTTGCTGGACTCATTATTCAACCATCCGAATGTCGGCCCCTTTATTGGCCGTCGGCTCATCCAGCGATTGGTCACCAGCAACCCTTCTCCAGAGTACATCAATCGGGTCGCCCGTAAATTTGCTGACAATGGCAAAGGTGTCCGGGGCGATATGAAAGCGGTCATACGGGCCATTCTACTGGACCCAGAAGCGGAAGAAGGCACCCGCGCCAACCCCAATTTTGGCAAACTGCGCGAACCTTTACTGATTCTGACCCATTTGTGGCGGGCTTTTGATGGCAAGTCTGCCGATGGCACCATCCGCTACTTTTATCCTGAGTCGTATATCGGCCAAGCCCCCTTATCCGCGCCTAGCGTCTTCAATTTTTTCCGCCCTGATTTCGCCCCTAGCGGCCCGGTCAAAAACAAAGGCTTATTTGCCCCTGAATTCCAATTGGTCAATGATGCAAACAACACCCGGTTATACAACGAACTGTTTGGGCTGGTTTATTGGCGATATAAAGGCAACCCTTACGTGAACCCGTTTGATGTCTTAATCAATATCAGCAATTTGAAAAAACGCGCCAAAGTCCCTGGCACATTGGTTGATTATCTGGACTTGATGCTGACGGGCAACAAACTGCCGGCAGACGTGAAAACCGTGTTGACCAATTACATCCGAAATATTGACTACGTTTCTTATCCCGAAAAAGGCGTGAACCGCTCATTGGAAGCGCTCTATTTCGTGATGAGCTCACCCCATTACCTTATCCAACGCTAATTAAGGAACCGATCATGACAACATCCAAAGATTGGACTCGCCGCCATTTTCTACAATGCGCGGCGGCTACGGCAGCGGGGTTTTCCAGCCGCCGAGCGGCATTGGGTTTTTTAGCAGGCACACAAGCCGCTGTCAGTGAAGCGGCGGCAAATGATTACCGGGCCTTAGTGTGCATTTTCTTGGCAGGTGGGAATGACGGCTTTAACATCCTAGTTCCCACGGATGCCGACCGTTATAAAACTTACCAAGCCGCCCGTGGAAATTTAAGCATGAGCAGCGAAGACCTGCTGGCCCTCAACACAAGCTCAGGCCAAAGTTTTGCGGTTTCAAGCCGCGCATCCGGTTTCCAAAACCTTTACAACAATGGCCGTTTGGCATTTGTGGCAAACGTCGGTACGTTATTGGAACCGACCACAAAAGCCGATTATTTGGCAGGCAGCCATTTGCCACCCCAACTTTATTCCCATAATGACCAATCAGACCAAGGCATGTCCGGGGAATTGGACGCGTTGCAAAAACTGGGTTGGGGCGGACGCATCGCAGACCTCCTTGCCTCACTGAACGGCAAAAGCATCCTGCCAATGGGCATTTCCATTGCCGGAAACAGCCTGTTCCAAATTGGCGACCCTGCTGTGCCTTATTACATGAGTCCTGGCGGTGTCAACAATTTTTATGTGGCCTCAAATCCCGATGCGTCCCGCACCAAAACCTTTAAAAAAATGCTCGGTTTAACCCTGACCAATGGCCGCTTATTGGAAAAGGAATTTGCCAAATCCATCAAAAGTTCCATCGACCTCAGCCAAACGATCATTGATGCCTTGGATACCAGTTCCATAGGTTCAGGTATTTGGCCGGGAAGCTATTTGTCGCAACAATTGCAAACCGTTGCCCGAATGATCAGCATCCGGCAAAAATTTGGTGCCAAAAGGCAAATTTTTTATGTTGTCCACGGCGGTTATGATACCCATGATGACCAAATCCAACGGCATGGCGGCTTGGTTTCTGAGTTATCACAAGCCGTCCAAGCGTTCCACAATGCCATGGACGAACTCGGCGTTGGCAATGATGTGACCAGCTTTACACTATCAGACTTTGGCCGGACATTAACCTCAAATGGAGACGGGACAGACCACGCTTGGGGCAATATCCAAATGGTCGCAGGCGGCTCAGTTACTGGCGGAAATGTGTTTGGGACATTTCCTGACCAAACCATAGATGGCCCGGATGATGCCGGTTATGGGCGCTTGATCCCGACAACGTCCATAGACCAATATGCGGCGACACTGGCTAAATGGTTTGGCGCAGATGACTCGCATCTGCAAACCATCTTCCCTCATCTTAACCGTTTTGCAACCGCCGACCTGGGCTTTATGAATTTAGCATAACCACAAAACCCATAAAAAAAGCGGCGGGGCTTATAAAAACCCCGCCGCTTTCCCAAACCAACTGTGTTTAAGGTGCCACGCTACCACGAATGAAATATTGTCCCAAACTATCATATTTGGAGTAAGGCGTGACTGTGTTGCCCACGCCTTTAACGGCCAAAAAGTACTGTCCCGCCGGAACCGTTTTGCTGATGACCGCCTTAGTTTCATCTAAAGGGTCACTTTTTTGCAGCAACGTACCATCCCAACGGTATAACAAGGCCTGCACATCCAAATTTGCCCCACGGTTATTTTTGTCATAAAAAGCGTCCCACGCGGGTGTCACCGTGATATTGACCGCTCCCTCACCGGCATAAAATGAAAAATAATCGACATCTGTGCTTTTGCCAACAAAGCCTTTATTGGCCGTATCCGCATTATGCGGGTCGGTTTCAGGGTTAGTTGCCGCTATTGCCCCATCAACACCTATGACCAACGGCGTGGCCGTATCCAACTTATTGCCGTGGTCATCAGAACGATAGCCTAATTTGTCCTTAATGATGGCAATGTCATCTTGTTTTTGGTTAGCATCAGGATATTCGCCTTTGCTCCATTGTGTGACTTGATTGTAATAACCATTGCCCATAATCGGAGCCCATGAAACATATCCTGCCCCTAAGCCACGATAATAGACGGCCGTTGACGTGCCATCATGAGCCAAGCCTAGGTTATGCCCCATCTCATGGGATGATGCTTCCGCAACATAAGGTGGATGGCCGCCCCCTAAATTATTGAAATAAACCAGCGCAGGCGAATAAAACTGATAGTTTGGGTCTCCCCAGACACCCACATAAGCAACCCCGCCCGCACCGGAAGCAGGCAGCTTCACACCCTTCTTATCGACACTGTGGGTGATTAAAATACGCCCGACATTCGTACCAAAAACCTTGGGTTCTTGAGTGGTGACATCCACATTGAACGGCATGTAGTCCTCAGCAACACGATGCCAAATATCGACAATCTTGTTCAGCTCATCTGGACTAAAATCTGGATTGCCATCTGTATCGTAGGCTTGGGCGAAAAATGTTGCCGCCGACCCTTGATTCCAAGCCGTATTGGAAATGTCCATGCCATTAAAATCCAAGTAAATGATTTTCTTGGCCTTGGGCTTACTGTGCAAGCTAAAAGCATCATTGGAACTGATAAAAGCCACTTGACCGGAGTCACTGGTTTTAGATGATTCAGGCAATGCGGGCGGCAGATAGGTATCAACAAAAAACACAGCACCATTGCTGTCCACTTGCACATAAGCCATATCTTGTTTGCTTAATGTCATCTTTGCCAATGAATTTAAAGCCTTTTTTTGGGCAGCAGACGATAATCCCCCAATCTTGTCGCGCAGGGGACTGGCGGGCAAATCGCTTACCGAGCTAAAAATACTCTGTTCGATTCCTTCTGCGGAAACGGCCATAGCTATGGTCAGTAAAGCAATCGCTGAAACCAGCTTCGCTTTTGTAAAATCATCAAATAGTTTCATAATTAATGTCCTAGGGCAGGTCTTTATTGTTGGGTTTCACTTAATCATTATAGCCATAATTTTAGGGTATTTTTTTAATCCAAGCCGTTGACTCTGCTATTTCCTGTTTTTTACAGGAAAAACAGCATACACCTTTTTGGCCTGATAAATATTCGGGGCATGGAAAGCCCCATACCAATCACTCACTCTCAAAACGCATTTTTCACCCATTCCAACCGCCCGTCTCCAGATAAGGCCACCACGTCAAACCGCAGGGACGGATTAATTTTGTTAGCCATCAGATAAGCGTGTGTCGCGGCGATGACCCGCGCTTGCTTGGCGGGCGTGACACTCTCCGTGGCACTGCCAAAACGGTCGGATTTGCGGTATCTAACTTCAACAATCACCAAGGTTTGTCTGTCTTGCATCACCAAGTCCAATTCACCGTATTTACAACGGAAATTGCGGCAGATCAGAGTCAGGCCTTGTTTCAGCAGATACTGCTCCGCCTGTTGTTCGGCCTGTTCGCCTGTGGCCAGATGCGGGGCTTTGGGTTTGGTGAAAAACATGGCGGCCATAAAGTTTAGTGGGTGTCCGTTAATGTTAAGCAGGGCGGTATTTTTCTGCAAAGGATTTTCATTTTTTCCAAATCACAACATTCGGTAATAGCTGATACGGCAATACCAATCCAAAGTCTGTGATTTATTTACCTTGCCATCGGTTAGTTTTACTTGGTATGTTGCGCGCCAATTTTACGGGGATAAACTCTGTTCGTTAGATATTAACGGCCCAGCTAGCCATCCGCTTATTGTCCCCAACGGCTTCAGTTTTTCAGTCCCTTAAAAAACGGCGGTTGCCGCCGATAAACCACCCTTGTAAACCCTTTATCCGAATAGGTACAAATATGGCGATCAAACTAGGTACAGCAGGCAATGACATTATAGATGGCACAGGAAGTTGGGACACGCTATATGGCTACGCAGGCAATGACACATTATCCGGGGGCGCAGGCGAGGATATTTTGTCCGGCGGCGATGGCAATGACATCCTGCAAGGCGGTGCGGGTGCCGATTCCTTACACGGCGGAGCAGGTATGGATACGTTCCGTTATACCGCGTGGGCCGACACCACGGGTGACCGCATCATTGACTTTACCGCTTCGGATGTCATTGGCTTTGCGCAAATCAGCGATGCCAAATTTATAGGCACGGCCCAGTTTAATGGTGTGGCTGGGGAAGTCCGTGTGGCTGAATACAACGTCAAAGAAGACAGTGGCTCCTTTGTCGCTTATCGCCTCACTACTTATCTGGCTATTGATGCGGATGGCGATTCTGAAGAAGATTATGCCCTGTATTTCGATGATTATTTTAACCTGACAGAAACCGCAGTCGGTTCAAAAGTCTTAAAAATAGCCAAAAACCTGACGTTATCTGGGACAGCCAATGACGACACCCTGACTGGCGGGGCGGGTAATGATACCTTGTCGGGCATGGCGGGCAATGATAAGTTGCTTGGCGGTGACGGGATGGACACCTTAGATGGCGGTGATGGCAATGACATTTTGGATGGCGGCCTTGGCTATGACAAACTGACAGGCGGACTGGGCAATGATGTTTTCCAATTTAGCAGTGTGGAAGGGCGGCGACTGGGAGATGTGATCACTGATTTTAAGGCAGGCGATCAAGTTTATGTCGCCATCCCTGGCCTGACTTATATCGGCGAAGATTTGTTCAGTGGCACACCAGGGCAATACCGCTTTAACGAGTCTAAATATGGCTCTTACAGTGATGAAATCGAATTTGATGTCGATGGCGACAAACAGGTGGATTATTCGATTAGCTTAGAACATAAAATCCCCACGAACATTGTCTTAGTAGAAAGCAGTTTGGGTTCTAAACGCCTGATTGCTGCCCCCAACAAAGTTTTGAATGGCACCGCAGGCAACGACACGCTCACGGGCGGCAAAGGCCATGACACCTTATCGGGTAATGCGGGCAACGACACCTTGCTGGGAGATGCCGCAAGTGACCAATTGAACGGTGGCGACGGCAATGATACGTTAGTGGGCGGCTTGGGTGGTGACACCCTCACAGGTGGTGCGGGCAATGATGTTTTCAAATACAACAGCTTCGCGGAAATGAGCCACAACGATTATTACCAACGGGACGAAATCACCGATTTTGCCGCTGGCGACCAACTCAATTTAACTGCGATAGCCGGGCTGAAATTTGCTGGTGTTGGGAAAGGGTTTACGGGTGTCGCCAATCAAGTGCGTTTTTTCTCAGATTCCTTTGAGACAACATTGGAAATTGATGTGGACGGCGACAAGCAAACCGACCACAAATTAAATTTGCCTGACAACTTAATCATTGAAGAAACAGCCTTAGGCTCAAAAATTTTCCGGGTTGCCGAAAATAAAACCCTCAACGGCGGCACAGGCAACGACACCCTCAATGGCGGTAATGGCAATGACACCTTGAACGGCTGGGCAGGTAATGATGCCATAACGGGCGGTTATGGCAATGATGTGCTGGATGGCGGTACAGGCAATGACTTTTTGTTGGGCGGATTGGGTGTGGACAAGTTATCCGGCGGTGATGGCAATGACATTTTCAAATTTAATGCTTTGGCCGAATTAAGCCCCAATGGCTACGGTGATAGCGATACCATCACCGATTTCGCACCAGGTGATCTTGTCAATCTCACCGCGCTAACTGGCTTGAAATTTGTCGGCGTAGGCAAATCATTTACAGGCAACGCCAATGAAATAGAAATATCCCAAACTTACTACACAACTTTACATATAGACACTAATGGTGATCGTGTTACAGATTACAGATTGGAGTTGCCCTCATATAAGACCATTGAAGAAACAGCCCAAGGGTCTTTGATTTTCCAAGTCGCCGCCAATAAAACCTTAAACGGCACGACGGGTAACGATACGCTGACGGGTGGCAATGGTGATGACACGCTCAATGGCAATGCAGGCAATGACGTATTGAATGGCGGCTATGGTGAGGATAAGCTGCTTGGTGGTGACGGCAATGATGTTTTGGTGGGAGGCCTAGGCGTTGACACACTCATAGGCGGCACCGGCAATGATATTTTCAAATTAAATGCGTTGGCAGAGCTGAGTGGCGGTGAAACCATCACGGATTTGGCCATAGGCGACAAAATTGACCTAAGCCCGATTGCCGGACTGAAATTTGTAGGGGTGGGTAAAGGTTTTACAGGCAATGCCAATGAAATTAGCGTGTATAAAGACTACATTTATGATGAAACTATTTTGGCAATTGACACCGATGGCGATAAGGATGGAGAAGCGATGCTCGCCATTAAGGGTCATTTCAATATTGAAGAAACCGCACCCGGCTCCCGAATATTCCAAATTATCGCCAATAAAACCTTAAACGGTACGGCGGGTAACGATACGCTGACGGGTGGCAATGGTGATGACACACTCAATGGCAATGCGGGCAATGACGTATTGAATGGCGGCTATGGTGATGACACGCTCAATGGCAATGCGGGCAATGACGTATTGAATGGCGGCTATGGTGAGGATAAGCTGCTTGGTGGTGACGGCAATGACATTTTGATTGGAGGCTTAAGTATTGATTCGTTTACAGGAGGCTTAGGCAATGACACGTTCAAATTTAATGCGTTGGCAGAGCTAGATTACATAGAAACGATTGTGGACTTGGCTATAGGGGACAAAATTGACCTGAGTGCGATTGCCGGACTGAATTTTGTAGGGGTGGACAAAGATTTTACAGGGACTGCCACCAATGAAATTGCTGTAGATAAAAATTATAGTGTTGACGGCATTCAAACTCTCTTGAAAATTGACATAAATGGCGATAGGTCAGCAGACAATTATATTTACACTAATGGTGATTTCGTAATTGAAGAAACCGCACCAGGATCCCGGATATTCCAAATTGCCGCCAATAAAACTTTAAACGGAACGTCTGCCAATGACACGCTGCTTGGTGCAAATGGTAATGACCTTTTAAAGGGCAACGCTGGTAATGACGTGTTGTATGGCAATCATGGCGAAGACTCGTTAAATGGTGGCGATGGCAATGACATCTTAGTTGGAGGGTCAGGGAAGGATGTTTTATTGGGCGGTGCAGGCAATGATGTATTCAAGTTTGAGTCCATCAGCGATTTTTCCGGCTATTCGTCTAGTACGAGCGAAACTCTGACCGATTTCCAAGCAGGCGACAAAATTGACTTAAGCGCCCTGAAAGGCTTTGAATTTGTTGGTGTCGGCAAGGGCTTTACGGAAAAAGCCAATCAAATCCAACAAAAATATCCGGGTGTATTAGAAATAGACACCGATGGGAATGGATCAACCAATGTCAGATTGGAATTTGCTTCCACACAGACCTTGGAAGAAACAGCACCGGGTTCCCTGATTTTTCAGGTGGCCCCCAATAAATTGCTAAACGGTACGGCGGGTAACGATACGCTGATTGGCGGCAACGGCAATGATACGCTGAATGGATTGGCTGGCAATGACACCTTAGTGGGCGGTTATGGAACTGACAGACTCACTGGCGGTACTGGTAATGATATTTTCAAATTCACCTCGTTGTCTGAAATAGGCTATGGTCAAAAAACCATTACCGACTTTAGTGCAACCGACAAAATTGATTTATCAGCGGTAGATGCCGATCCTTATACTGAAGGCAAACAATCTTTTACATTTATTGGTCAATCTTCTGGTGGAAATAAATATCAAATATTTCAAGACTATGATGGCAATCTGTATGCAAACGTGGATAGTGATTACTATTCACCCGAGTGGCAAATTCTTTTAAGTGCGCCATACCATACCTTAACCACCGCCAATTTCATCCTATAACCCCACCCTCTGTACATGACAAAAATCAGCTAACGCGGGGAGTCGCTATTTTTGAGTAAAGATTTCCCTTGCTCCTGCGTGGAAATC
>CAYUQV010000006.1:0-89350 GCA_964446885.1 uncultured Methylocucumis sp. | reverse complement strand
TATCCATTGGTTTATCATTTCTTATAACCTATCAGTTATAAAGTAGCCACTACCAGTTTATCTTTCCACGGTCAAGCGGTTTTGAATGCCCAAGGTAATCCTGTCATTCGCGGATATGCCATCAATAGCGAAAATCTCAGCTTTAAGTTTTCCACCTATAAAAAGAAAAATGTCTGTTCGAGTGGTGCAGCCAGCAAAGCCAGCAGCACCGAACAACACTGGAAATCAGTAACCGCACAGTAACATCTCCTTGCCCAATAATCGGCTTGATATTCTCATATTCTGTCATTATCGGTACGGCCTTTGTTGGGTTACGCCTTCGGGCTAACCCAACTTGACATCCGGTCACTAATCGACATCACATCGCAAACGCTTCGCCATTTATGCAAAGGTTTTGCACTTGGTGGAAACCCAGATAAGCTATAAGACTCCTCAGTTGTTCCCCTTTTTTCCCAACAGCACCGGATCATTTATGAGCTTAGCATTACACACCCCTGTTCCTTTAGGCGATTTACCATTAGCCAACCGCATTGTCATGGCCCCGTTGACGCGGATGCGGGCGCCGGACAGTGTGCCCACTGACATGATGGCCACGTATTATTGCCAACGCGCTTCGGCGGGGCTGATTATTACCGAAGCCACGCCCATTTCCCCGCAAGGCGTCGGTTATCCGAACACACCGGGCATTTGGCATGACGGGCAAATCGCCGCGTGGCAAAAAATCACTACGGCAGTACACGGGCAGCAAGGCTTGATTGTGTTGCAACTTTGGCATGTCGGGCGCATTTCCCATCCTGATTTTCACGGTGGCGAATTGCCTGTCGGTCCGTCAGCCATCGCCGCCAAAGGCCATGCGGTCACGCCATCCGGCATGAAAGCGTTTGTCACGCCACGGGCTTTGGACACTGCCGAATTGCCAGGCATCGTCGAAGCCTATCGGCAAGCCGCACAAAACGCCTTGGCGGCGGGTTTTGATGGCGTGGAAATCCACAGTGCGAACGGTTATTTGCTAGACCAATTCCTACGCGATGGCACCAACCAACGCACGGATAACTATGGCGGCAGCTTGGAAAACCGCGCCCGTTTATTGTTGGAAGTCACCGAAGCTGTGATCGATGTATGCGGGGCAGGGCGGGTCGGTGTGCGTTTATCACCGAGCGGCACATTCAATGATATGGGCGATTCTGACCCGGAAGCGATTTTTAGCTATGTGCTATCTAAATTGGATCGGCTGGATTTGGCGTATGTGCATATCGTCGATGCCCTGGCAGGCGACATCCGCCACGGCGCAAAAGTGGTCGGACTGGCGGTGTTGCGTAAAGCGTATACGGGCAATCTGATTGTGTGCGGCGGTTACGACCAACCCCGCGCCGAAGCGGCCATTACAGAAGGCTTGGCAGATGCGGTCGCGTTTGGCGAGCTGTATATCGCCAACCCGGATTTGGTGGAACGCTTCCGCGAACACGCGCCGCTAAACGTACCCAATCCTAAAACCTATTATGGTGGCGGTGCGGAAGGGTATATTGATTATCCGGCGTTGGCGTGAGTTTTTAAGGTGACGAGGGGCGGTTTTTGGCCTGCCTTTTAAGTGTTTGCGCTTGTTGCGCTGTCTCCTAAGTTGTTGCTTGGGAACGCTATTTTTGAATATTTTGCTTCAATAACCCACGAAGCTAGAGCTTCGGAGACTTGGGTTCCCAAGCCGGAGCTTGGGAACCAGCTAAAGTTCAGCGGGTCAAGCTCCGCTGGAACGTTGAGTTAAGTTTACTCTGACCCCAGTTATTTGACCCCAGTTATTGACCCCAGTTATTGAGTTAAGTTTACTCTGACCCCAGTTATTTTGACCCCAGTTATTTCCAGTTATTTTGACCCCAGTTATTTACCCCAGTTATTTGACCCAGTTATTTGACCCCAGTTATTTGACCCCAGTTATTTGACCCCAGTTATTACGGCGATGTCTCTTTGAAAGGAGGGCGGGGTTAAAACCTAAGCGTTTCAGTCTATCCTTGCAAATGCCGGGCGATTTTTTCACCTAACAGTTTCGCTAACGGGGGTGGTACGGAATTGGCGACTTGACGGTGTTGGTCCAGATTACGGGCATTGCCGCTACGTGCGCGGATCGGGCCAAGTAATTGGTAAGTATCGGGATACCCGTGAATACGCAGGCATTCCCTAGGGGTCAGGTAACGCGGTTCGCTGGGATGGTAAAAAATCTCCCCGCACCGCAGGGTATTGGCGGGCCGGGCGCGGTGCAGGCGTAGGTACTTGGTGGTGTCTTTTGCCGACAAGCCCTTGCGTAAATCTTCGCTAAGCTGGGTTTGGGCCGCCAGATACGAACCTTCCGGGACTTGTGCTATCCGTCCCCGATCCCGTGCCGGAGTCACGTCAACATGGCTGTTTTGGCCGGGAAAGGCTTTTTGGCCGCGTTGTTTTAAAGACGGCGCACCCAAACCGCCCATGACTTCGCCTATCCCGACATAAGGTAAAAGCCCCTGCGAAGTGGTGTTGTCAGCCAGCTTAGTATGAGTCGGTGTGGGGAATTCAAAGGCTTTTTGCCCCAAGGTGGCGACCACAAACACCCGTTCACGCAGTTGCGGCACACCAAAATCCGCCGCCATCAACACCTGCCATTCGGTGCTGTAACCTAAGGCTTGCAATTGCCGCAAAAAATCGGCGAACACTTCGCCCCGTTGACCGCTGATGCCTTTGGCCGACAACAAGCCTTTGACCTGTTCGACTAAAATGGCTTTTGGCCGGAAAACTTCGGCAAACCGGATCATTTCAAACAACAACGGCCCGCGCCCGTCCAGTAAACCGCCACGTTTGCCCGCCAACGAAAACGCTTGGCACGGCGGCCCGCCAAACAGCAAATCCAAGCTACCCACCGCTAAACCTAAATCGGCCTGTAATACAGCGGGGTCTAAAGTGCTTATATCGACGTGGATAATACGGGTAAGTAGGGCCTCGCGTTCAACGGCGGCCTGTAAAGTGGCGATGCAGTGCGGGTCGGATTCAATCGCCGCCAAGACAGAAAATCCGGCCTGGCGGATACCCAAATCCATACCGCCAGCACCGGAAAACAGGGAGAGGGCTTGCATGGCTTATCTTAGGTGCACTATTAAACAGAATGTGGTTTTATCCCAGTTAGCGCATCAGGCCTCCCCGTCCTACTCCAGGCAGATTGGTTGTTTAGGGGCTGTGTTTTCGGTTGCACGGATGCCACGAGTGCCAAGCAGGATAATGTAAATGTTGCCAAACCTATTTCCTCTATTGAAATTCCGTATAATTTTTCCATTGTAACGGACGATGATTGCTCAAACTATGTCGCTTGAAATTAAAAACAAACTGGCTAGGCCAACTTTTTTAGCGGATACCCCGATTGGCATATTTGATTCTGGCATTGGCGGCATTTCGGTGTTGCAACACATCCACGCCTTGCTGCCGCACGAGCAATTATTGTATGTTGCGGATAGCCACTATGCGCCTTATGGCAATAAAACCGCCGAGGAAATCCAAGCGCGGTGCTTTGAAATCGCAGATTTTTTAATTGCCCAAGGTGTCAAGGCGATTGTAGTGGCCTGCAACACCGCCACGGCGGCCGCCATACAGTTGATGCGGGCAACATACCCATTGCCGATTATTGGTATGGAGCCTGCCGTAAAGCCTGCGGTGCAAGCCTCCAAAAACGGCGTGATCGGGGTGCTGGCCACGGTCGGCACGCTGAAAAGCGCGCAATTTGCCGGCCTGTTGGCAAACTATGGCCATAACGTAAAAGTAGTGACGCAGGCTTGTGTGGGCTTGGTCGAGTGTATTGAACGCGGCGAATTAAATGCTAACGGCACGCTCAATCTGCTCAAACAGTATTGCCAGCCGCTACTCGATGAAGGTGCTGACACGATTGTCTTAGGTTGTACCCACTATCCGTTTGTAAAACCGCTGATTATGCAGATTGTCGATGACCGTGTAACCCTGATAGATACCGGGGCGGCTGTCGCAAAGCATTTGCAGAAACGGTTAGAGGCCCTTGATTTACTGACGCAGCAAAATCAAGCGGGTGCAGTAAAGTTCTGGACTAACAATCCCGCTGCAAATGCCAAACAGGTGATTGAGGTTTTGTGGGGCAGGGACGCGGAAGTGGTTTCTTTATAAAGCGGTGGCGTGTCCTTGCTGGCAAAAGACAGGCCGCCGCAGTGGGCATATGCCATGAAACTTATGCCAAATTACCTGCCCATTTTTAGGCCTAGGCATATTGCAAGGCGTTCAGCATTTCACCTGCAATAGCTGTGATGACGGGTACGGAAACTGAATTCCCGGCGACTTTACGTACACCAGAATAAGGCAGGTTGATCTGAAAATCTTCGGGGAATCCCTACAAGCGCAGCATTTCCCTAGCCGTCAACCGCCTAACGCCATTAACCACCAGATAATTGTAACTGCCGCCCGTAAAGCGCAAGAATAAGGCAATGCAGAAATATTGCCGCCAATATTTTGATGCCATATTGACGGATAGGGAGGTTTGCCTTTCACCAAAGCAAAACGCTGTTCTCTGATGTGATCGGAGACAAAATAGCTCGCTGGAATTTCTTCATCTTTTTCGAGCAATTCAGATAACGGTTGGTAATAGCCGAGAGGTGCGGGAAATTTGAAATGTATAGGGTCTAAAAAACCAACCATATAAATCCGCTCGCGTTTTTGCGGTACGCCGAAGTCTAACGAATTGATTATCTTATGGTAAACGGTGTATCCCAAGCCTTGGAGCTTTTCCAGAATAACCGCGAAAGTCTGGCATTTATCATGAGTGGTTAAACGACGGACATTTTCTAACAAAAAAGCCTTTGGCTTTTTGGCATTCAGAATGGCTTCAATATTAAAAAATAAAGTGCCTCTGGTGTCGGCAAAGCCCAAGCCCTTTCCGGCAATGCTGAAGGGTTGGCAGGGAAATCCAGCCAGTAAAATGTCGTGGTCTGGAATGTCTTCGGGGGCAATTAAATTGATGTCCCCATGCGGCTGTTCGCCAAAATTGGCCTCATACATTTTTTGTGCGTCTTTGTCCCATTCGGAAGAAAACACATTTAGGCAACCCTGCGCTTGAAAGCCCAAACGGATGCCGCCTATCCCTGCAAAAAGGTCAATCGTTTTGTACATTTTTATTAAAGTTATTTAAACTTTATTAATCAATGAGTTGAAAAATAATCGGACTGTTGTTTGCTTATAACAAGTTGATTTATAGGGTATGGAGTCAAAAACCTAGGTTTTTGACTCCAATGGCTTTATGGCTTGTTAGCCTAACTATTTATAATTCAAGATATTATAGTTAAAACAAGCCTATTATTTTTTCAACTTAGCCATCAACATTTTATTAACCTCAGCCGGATTCGCCTTGCCCTGCATGGCTTTCATGACTTGTCCGACAAAAAAGCCAAATACCTTATCGTTGCCGTTTTGGTATTGCTCGACTTGCTTGCCGTTGGCGGCGATGATTTGGTCGATGACGGCTTCAATTGCGCCCGTGTCGGTGATTTGTTTCAAGCCTTTGGCTTCGATGATGCTGTCGGCGGTTGAATCTGGGGTTTGCCAGAGTTCTTCAAACACTTGTTTGGCGATTTTTCCGGAAATGGTGTCGTCGCTGATCCGCGCCAACAAACCTGCCAATTGGCTGGCACTGACTGGCGAATCGGTGATTTCCAAATCGGCTTTGTTGAGTGCGGCGGACAGTTCGCCCGTCACCCAGTTGGCGCAGAGTTTGGCTTCACATTTAGACTCAGCAACCACGCTTTCAAAATAATCCGCCAGCGGACGTGATGAGGTCAAAATGGTCGCGCTTTCGTTATCGAGTTGGTATTGGTCTTTGAAGCGTTGTTTTTTGGCTTCGGGCAATTCCGGCAAGGTGGTTTTGACGTGCGCCTTAAAGTCTTCGGTAATCACCACAGGCAACAAATCGGGATCGGGGAAGTAGCGGTAATCATTGGCTTCTTCCTTGCTGCGCATAGAGCGGGTTTCGTCTTTATTGGCATCGTACAAACGGGTTTCCTGGACGATTTTGCCGCCGTTTTCAATTAGTTCGATATGCCGTTCCACTTCATGGTTAATGGCTTTTTCCACGAACTTAAAAGAATTGATATTCTTGATTTCCACGCGGGTGCCAAATTCTTTTTGTCCCACCGGACGCACGGAAACGTTAGCGTCACAGCGGAACGAACCTTCCTGCATATTGCCGTCACAAATCCCCAAATAACGCACCAATTCGTGCAATTTACGCATATAGGCCACGGCTTCTTTTGCTGAGCGCATATCCGGTTCGGACACGATTTCCAGCAAGGGCGTGCCAGCGCGGTTTAAATCAATGCCGCTCATACCGTGGAAACTTTCGTGTAAAGATTTGCCCGCGTCTTCTTCCAAGTGCGCACGGGTAATGCCGATGCGTTTGGTTTCGCCATCAACTTCGATGTCCATGTGTCCGTTACCGACGATAGGCAAATCCATCTGGCTGATTTGGTAGCCTTTGGGTAAATCAGGATAAAAATAGTTTTTCCGCGCAAACACCGAGCGCGGCGCGATGTGCGCGTCTATCGCCAAGCCAAACATCACGGCTTTTTCCACGGCGGCCTCGTTCAGCACGGGCAACACGCCGGGCAGGCCCAAATCGACCGCACAGGCTTGGGTGTTGGGTTCGGCGCCATACGCGGTGGATGCGCCAGAAAAGATTTTGGATTGGGTGGACAATTGGGTGTGGATTTCCAAACCAATGACGGTTTCCCAGGTGGTGCTCATAAGTTTTCCTTCATGTTTAAGTGGGTGCTAATCGGCAAACACATCCGCCAAATCAATGGACAATTCGGGGAACAGGTACGGTGTCGCCAGTCCATCTTCAGCATACATCGCATGTAATTGATAATGATCGGTTTTTGAATTCAAGACAAATTGGTAGACGGATTGTTCGTAAGGGTAAACCAGCCAATATTCAATCACGCCATTTTCTTGATAAAGCTGATATTTAAGCTGCATTTCCCGCTTGCTGTTACCCGCCGACAATACTTCGATGATCCAATCAGGTGCTCCGCTACAGCCTTGCGTGGTCAGTTTGTCCGGGTCACAAATCACGCATAAATCCGGCTGCACGACGCTGAAAATCTCGCTATCGGCCAATTTGGATTTACGGCTATCGTAGAGGCTGACATCAAACGGGGCGTTAAAAATTTGGCAAGGTTTTTTGCGAAAGTAATTGCCAAGTTCTATGAGCAGGTTTCGGGAAATTTGTTGATGCTTCACATTGGGCGCGGGCGCCATCAGCATGATTTTGCCGCGCATCAGTTCTACGGTTTCTTCCAGCCGCCACGTCAGATAATCGGCGTAGCTGTAAGTCGCGTTCAAATCCAATTGGGACAAGTGGGTGATGGTTGTCATAACATGTCAATCCTTAAGTATTCGGAGATTGTTTTAGCGCAGCAAGATTTTTGCATTATAAGCCAAATCAATGGCTAATAGAGCTAATGGCGCATTTCGATTGAATTTGGGTGCGGCGCATCATAACGAAAACCCTACCCGCCGTCTGGCATCCAAACAATTGTCGCTGCCTAAGGTGAAATCGTGGCAGGTGCTTGGACGGTCGGCGTAGATGGAGCAAGCATAAGTTTCATGCGGCGTGTGGCCGCCGGATAGCGCAGCGCAGCGCGAACCTGTGCGTTTCAGTTTGTGGCGGTTGCCGTCAATCACCACTAGGTCGGGATGGGTTTGATGAATGGCTTCGTCATCGCCGACTTCAACGGCATCATAAGCTTCGCGGCAACACGCGCCACAGGTGAGGCAATCCAGTTCGGCGGAGGGTTCCCAGCGTTGGCAGGCCGGGGCATGTGCAGGCAAAGGTATTTCTGGTTCGTGCTGGCAATAGTGGTGTGGCTGTTCTTTAAAACGCCAAGCGCAATCGTCGCAGCCGTGGTCTGGAAAATAACCGACAACGGGCGCATGGCCTGCTGGATGCAACGGCGGCGGTGGAGCGGCATCAGCCCATAAGGAGGGTAATCGCCCAGGCCCCGTGTCATCGGCGATGTGGTGCGGCACGGCGGCGGCAATAGCTGCGCTGGCCGCCAGGGCGTGGTGTAGCGGTTGCCAACGTGGCAAGCTAGCCCGCCATGCGCCAATACGGGCGGCGATGCAACTACGCTCGCGCCGACCACCTATTTCTGGAGGCGCGGCAAAGGGGTTTTCTGGTAAATCCTGCCAAAAGCTGACGCGAAAATCAGTGGTTGGCGCAAAAAAATCCCGCAAACCCACGCCATCCGCGAGATAGGCTTGCAAGCGCAGGCAGGCGTGTTCGCGCCATGGATTATTGCCGATAGCATAACCTAAGCCCCAATCCTCAAGGGTTTCACCCGCATCGCCTTCTATCAATGCGTGGCAAAGCTCGTGAAGAATCATTTGTGCGAGCGAGTCGTCCGGGTCGAACAGGCTTTCGTCAGCAATTAACAACGTGCCGCGCCCGTCGCTGGAGGCATAGGCTTCAGTGGTGCGTCGGACGCGGAAACCGATTTGCCCGGCGCACGCCAGCCACACCCGTGCTAGTGGGTCTTGGTAGTGGCGGGTAGGGATGCGGAGGCTGTCGGTCATGGCGTTATAGGGTCGCTTAGCTTTTGAGGAATGTTTTTTTGCATGATTGTACATGCAGTTGGTTGCGATGAGCGACGATAGCGGACAATTTGTTGTTTGCTTGTGATTGCGTGTGTTGGAAATCGCCCTGTGTGTTGCGTGGCCATCAAGCGTCCATCAGGTTTTGGGCGTTAGCGGCCCGCTTTTTAAGGGGCGGGCCGCTGTGGTTTGTAACGTTTCCGGTTAGGCCAATGTCAATCTATATCACATGGATGCTGGTGCTGGAGAAGCTTGCACCTGTCGAAAACGAGGTCGCGTTTGTGACACCTACCAGGGCAATCAGCGTATCGGTCGCGCCATTGTCTTGGAAAATCCAGGTGCTTGCCACAGATTTTTCGGAAGCGGTCGGGTCGGGAGCCGCGCCTAAAAATGCGACTGTTGATCCGTTAGTGATGTTAAGTTTGAGATATTCCACGGCATCGCCCAAATTGGCAGCGGTCAGTATGACGGGACCTGAGTAGGAGTCGGCATCATCAAAACGGATAAAGTTTTTGGCAATGCTATGGCTTTTAAACGTCACCGAATTCGTGCCATCGACCGAATCGACATCGGTATTAAATTTAATCGCCCCACCTAAATCCAAGGTGTCATCAGCCAAGGCAAGCTTGACGATGCGGTCAGCCGTGCTTGGCGAACTGGCCAAACTGTCGTTTAAAGCCACCACGACCCAATCGCTTTTAGCCGCCGATTCGGTCAGGTCAATGACATCCGCGCCTTGGCCTCCGGTCAGTTTGTCGCTGCCATCTTTGCCTTGCAAGGTGTCATTGCCGCTCAAGCCGCTGAGGGTGTTGTCTTTGCTGTTGCCAGTAATGACGTTGTTGCTGGTGTTGCCAACCCCGACCAAAGCCGATTCTGAGTTGAGCACTAAGTTTTCAATATTAATTTGCAGGCTGGTCACGCTTTTGACAACGATGAAGGCATCGGCATCACCTTCGCCTGAGCCGGACAATTCTGTGACTTTATCGGTTTCTAGCCCTAAAACGTAGGTGTCATTGCCTTGGCCGCCAATCAGGTCATCAATACCCGCACCGCCGTCAATTTGGTCATCGCCCGCCAAGCCTCTGATGGTATTGGCATTGCTGTTGCCTAATAGGGTATTGGCGTTGCTATTGCCCTCCGCGACGGTGGCCGAACCGTCATAAAGGCTCAGGTTTTCAAAATACTCAGGCGTGGCGGTATTACTGGTCAAGCTGAAATTGATATGGCTTTGGATACTGTCAATCCAGCCGTCTTTGATGACGTTGGTTTTGCTATCTACGGCATTGGTCACTTCCCTGAGCACATCCGTGACGGTGTAGGCAATGTAAGTGTCGTTACCTACCCCCCCTTCAAGCTGGTCATGCCCGCCTTGGCCGTCCAGACGGTTTTCGCCGCTATTGCCCAGCAAAATGTTATCCGTCGCGCTACCAAATAAATCCAAGGCATCATCGCCCGTCAATTTGCCGTTTTCGATCCCGCCACCCCAAATGTCTTTTGCTAAATCAATGCTGATTTTTTCCGATTGCGCCCAGTCGCTGCCTTGGCCTAAGCCGCCAAATTCGGTGATCACTTCCGTATCATCAGACACAACGAAGGTGTCATCGCCGTAGCCGCCAAAAAAGACATCGATGCCCGTACCACCATCTAAATAATCATCACCATAGCCGCCTTGCAAGATGTTGGCCGAACTATCGCCCACCAGCCGATTGCTCAAACTGTTGCCTATGATTTGTTTGAGGTTTTTGATGACGGTCAAATTTTCAATACCGCCAGGGAGGGTATAAGTATCGAGTGTTTCTAGCCCTTGGAACTGGATGGTGTCCGTGCCGCCATTTGGCAATGCCGCTTCTTGGATAAGGTCAGTAATCTCGTCAATTCGGTAAGTGTCATTGCCCAGGCCGCCAATTAGCGTGTCAGAACCCGTGATTTTTTCAGTAGGCTCGAAATAATCGGTTTCGTGATACCAGCCGTCCAGCAGGTCATTTCCACCGTTGCCCGTGAGTATATTGGCGAATGAATTGCCGGACAGGGTGTTGTTGCCGTTATCACCCGTGGCATTTTGGGCGGTGCTGACATCCAGTAAGTCGATGGCTTCGATATTTTTGACGGCAGGGTTATTAAGCAAATTGTAACTAATGGTGGATGCTATGGTGTCCTCGCCGATGCTGCCATCCAGCGTATCTGTGCCGCTGCCCAAGAAAATGACATCATCTCCGCCGCCAGCATTAATAGTGTCATTGCCGCCGGCTCCATCCAAAATGTCATTCAGGTTGCTGCCTTTGAGCGTGTTGTTCAAGGTATTGCCAACCATCCAGGCAACGGTGTAGGTCAATTTACTGGGATTGGTGACATAGATTTGGTCATCCAGTATGCCGTTTTCGATGTTGGCAGGCAAGATGACGCCATAATCAATATCGCTTGCCGCCGGGTCAAATTCTTTGCCGTCCGTGCCAATATCGTCATCGCGGCCATCGGCATCAGTGCCGCTAAAGTCGCGGATGTAATAGACCGTGTCCAAACCTGCCGTATCAGTGACCGTGTCTATGCCCGCACCGGGGTTGCCTTCTTTATCAAAAAAATCATCAAAGGTAATCACATAACTGTCATTGCCTGCCCCGCCGTTCAGCGTGTCAGCCCCATACCCGGAAAACAGCGTGTCATGACCCGACCCGCCTGTGATTTTGTCCGCGCCGAAACCACCTTCCAACCAAGACCCCAAAGCTGGATTGGTATTGCTGACAATAATCGTATCATTGCCCGTGCCGCCAATGACAGTGCCCTGGTTTTTGACATTAAAGGTATCGTTACCGTCACCACCTAACATGGTGTCATAACCGCCATAAAAACTGTCGTTGCCGTCACCGCCCACCATTTCGTCCTGTTCGGTGCTGACTAGGCCATAAACCGTGGCCGAATCGGTGTCGTACAAGGCATCATTGCCAGTCCCGCCATTAATCACATCGGAGCCAGTCCCTCCAAACACTTGGTCGCCCCCGGCACCGCCAAGCAAATAATCGTTGCCGCTGCCGCCTTTAAGATTGTCGTTGCCTGTACCGCCATAGCCGACATCGTTGCCTGCATCGCCGCTCAGCACGTCATTGTCTGTCCCACCATCCAGCACATCATCACCGTCGCCGCCCAGCAAGGTGTCCGCGCCTATGCCGCCTGCAATCAAGTCATTGCCCAAATTGCCAAACAACCTGTCATTGCCCGCACCGCCATCTAAGGTGTCGTTGCCCGCCAAAGCGTCAATATCATCGGCCGCCGCCGTGCCGCTCCAATTATCGTTGCTGTCAGTCAGTTTTTTTGTCGTCATGTCATCCTCTTTGTTCAGAATCAAAATGTCCGCTTAATTTGGCATATCACACACTTGCCTGAGGCAAATACCGTCATACGCCACTAAAACCTTTTGTTTTTAATAAATTAAAATTTGGAGTTTCCAATACAGCAAGAAATGCACCAGTGTTTCGGCTATCGCCAAACCACAGCACTTGACGGGTGGGCGGACTGATTTTGTAAAAGGGGAAAACAAAGGGCGTGAATGCTTACCCTGTGGCTTGAGAAGCCTATTGACCAAGCCGCTAAGTTAAGGCGACATTATGTTGTAGGATGGGGTAACGCTTGCGGATGGGGGCTTTATTGCCTAAGCGCAATTGGCAATTAGGTAGAGGGATTTGTTACGGCATTAAGAAGGCGACCCCATATCCAGTGAAATGACCGGATACGGGGCCAATTGCCTTTACCCAATGTTTTTAGGTGTTTGCGTATGCCAATCGGTGGCTTGTTGGTATTGGTGGGCGATGTTCAACAAGCGGTCTTCGGCGAAATGATTACCGATGATTTGCAAGCCCACAGGCAGGCCGCCGCTGAATCCGGCAGGGATGGACATGGCGGGCAAGCCTGCCAAGTTGATGGCGATGGTGTAAATATCCGCCAGATACATGGCGATGGGGTCGTCCATTTTCGCACCAATGCCAAACGCGGTGGTGGGCGTGACCGGACTCATGATGACATCGACTTGCGCCAACGCTTGTTGGAAATCTTGGCTAATCAGACGGCGGACTTTTTGTGCTTTCAAATAATAAGCATCGTAATAACCCGCAGACAGCGCGTAAGTGCCCATCAAAATCCGGCGTTTGACTTCTTTGCCAAACCCTTCGCCGCGTGAGCGGGTGTATAAATCAGCCAAATCCAGCGGATTTTCACAGCGGTGGCCAAAACGCACACCGTCATAACGCGACAAATTCGCTGAGCTTTCGGCGCAGGCGATGACGTAATACGTCGGGATCGCGACATTGAGGTTGGGCATGGAAATGTCCACCAATTGTGCGCCGAGTTTTTGGTATTCCGCCAAGGCGGTTTGCAGGACAGTGGCGATGCCGTTATCTAAGCCTTCGGCGAAAAATTCTTTTGGCAAACCGATTTTCAAGCCCGCCAAGGGTTGGTTTAAGGCCGCCAGATAATCGGGTACGGCAACATCGGCACTGGTCGAGTCTTTAGGGTCAAAACCCGCCATCGTTTGTAACAAGATTGCCGCGTCTTCGGCATTGCGCGTCATTGGGCCGCCTTGATCCAAACTGGACGCGTAGGCGATCATGCCGTAACGGGACACGCGCCCGTAAGTCGGTTTCAAGCCAGTGATGCCGCAAAATGCCGCAGGTTGGCGGATAGAGCCACCTGTATCTGTACCCGTTGCCGCCACCGCCAAACCCGCAGCGACTGCCGCCGCCGAACCACCGGACGAGCCGCCAGGAACGGTTTCGGTGTCCCAAGGGTTGCGCACCGGGCCGTAAAAGCTGGTTTCATTGGATGAGCCCATCGCAAATTCGTCCATGTTCAATTTGCCCAACGACACCGCACCCGCTTGGTTAAATTTTTCGACGACGGTGGCGTTGTAGGGGGCGATGAAATTGTCGAGCATTTTCGATCCGCAACTGGTTTTTAAGCCTAGTGTGCAGAATATGTCTTTATGGGCGATAGGGATGCCCGTCAACAGGGTCGCATCGCCTGCCGCCAAGCGTTGGTCAGCGGCAGCGGCGGCTTGCAGGGCTTGTTCTTCGGTGACGGAGATATAGGCGTTGAGTTCTGGATACTGCCCGATACGTTGCAAAAAATGTTGCGTCAAGCCGACGCTGGTGAATTCGCCCGAACGCAGGCCTTGCGCCAACTGGCTGATGGTTTTGGTGTGCATGAGTTGTTCCTTATTCGATGACTTTTGGCACTAAATACAAGCCGTCTTCCACTTGGGGGGCAATGGTCTGGAAATGGCCGCGCTGATCGGCTTCGGTGACGGTATCGGGACGCAAGCGTTGTACTTGGTCTAAAGGGTGGGCCATCGGTTCGACCGCCGCCGTATCAATCTTGCCCATACTGGTCATCAAATCCAACATCCCTGACAAATCTTTGGTATAAGAATCAATATCCTGCTTATCAATTCCAAGACGCGCCAAGTGCGCGATTTTGTTCACATCATCCGCGGTCAACGACATTGCCTGCTCCATAAAAACTGATTAGCCAAATATGATACTTTATATCTTGCCCAAATACCTGCTTGATTGATACAGTAGTAATATTTTTTATTCCCTAAAGGAAACCGATACAAATGCTGCTCAAACGAATTCGCGGTCTTTTTTCAAACGATTTGTCCATTGATTTAGGGACCGCCAATACCTTGATCTATATGCCGGGCCAAGGAATCGTGCTCAACGAGCCATCTGTAGTGGCAATTAAAGAAGACAAGATCCGTGGCTCCAAAACCATTGCCGCTGTGGGCATGGATGCCAAACGGATGCTAGGCCGTACGCCTGGAAACATCACCGCCATCCGGCCTTTAAAAGATGGTGTGATCGCCGATTTTGCCGTCACCGAACGCATGTTGCGTTTTTTCATCGAAAAAGTCCATAAAAGCAAGCTGTTACGCCCCAGTCCACGGATTTTGATCTGTGTGCCTTGCGGTTCCACTCAAGTCGAACGCCGGGCGATTAAAGAATCGGCGGCGATGGCCGGGGCGCGGGAAGTGTATTTGATTGAAGAGCCGATGTCGGCGGCTATCGGTGCGGGTTTGCCCGTTGATGAAGCCTGTGGCTCGATGGTGTTGGATATAGGCGGCGGCACATCGGAAGTGGCGGTCATTTCCATTAACGGCATTGTCTATTCCAATTCCGTGCGGATTGGTGGCGACCGTTTCGATGATGCCATCATTAATTATGTGCGCCGCAATTACGGCACCTTGATTGGTGAAGCCACCGCTGAGCGTATCAAAATGGAAATCGGCACGGCTTACCCTGGCAGTGAAGTGATGGAAATCGAAGTCAAAGGCCGTAACCTCGCCGAAGGTGTGCCGCGTAGTTTTGCCTTGAACAGCAACGAAATCCTCGAAGCCTTGCAAGAACCCTTATCCGGCATCGTCGGGGCGGTCAAAGTCGCACTTGAACAAACGCCGCCAGAGTTAGGCGCGGATGTCGCCAACCGTGGCATTTATTTGACAGGCGGCGGCGCATTATTGAAAGACATAGACCGTCTGATTGCCGAAGAAACGGGTCTGCCCGTGTTCATCGCCGATGACCCGTTGACCTGCGTTGCCAGAGGCGGTGGTATGGTATTGGAAATGTTGGATAAAAAAGGCGTATCCACGTTTTCATTGGAATAGGTTTTGATTGTTTTCATCAACAGCCCTAAATTTATAAAAAACTAATGCAGCCCTTTTTACTAGGGTTGTGCCGCTTAGGTCGGTCATGTTGCATTAAGCTTAAGTAGCCGAGTAACTCAGAAAATAAAAACCAAACCATATGGGATGAATTTATTATAGGGCCTGGAACTGACATGATTACCAAAGAAAACCTAAAACAGGAAATTGAGCAACTTGACCCTGCTTATTTGGAATTGGTCTTCAAACTATTACAGCAATTTCCGCATCAGCCAGCCCCAAAGCCCGATATAAAAAGTTGTTCGCGTCCGATCAATTATTCCGAAGATGATGAAAGCCAAGGCTTGGCCTTTACCGACATTGAGGATGCCGCCGCTTTTGGCAAACAATTAAGGGCCGCCAGTTGGCAAAGGCAATAGCCTGTGGACGATTATTGGCTGTGCGATACGTGCGTCATCATTGATTTCATTAATGGCAAAAGCCCTGTATTGGGGGATAAGCTGGATAGCAAAGCCACCCTATTAGTGAATTCGATTATTGAAATGGAGCTGTTACAAGGTGTCCGTAACAAACAAGAACAGCGTATTGTTGAGAAAAAGTTAAATTCGTTTCGTTTACTTTCTATGCAACAGGCCATTTTTGATTTGGCTACGCAGTCTGTCCGCCGCTATCGCTTGTCGCATGGCTTAGCCTTGCCTGATGCCATTATTGGGGCGACGGCGGTTTATTACCAAATACCTTTGCTCACATACAACCTTAAAGATTTTAAGTTTTTGCCAGATATTCAATTGGCCAGCCCTTAGCTTTTTTGCGGTACGCCGTAAGCCTATCTGTCGGCAGGGCTAGCTTAACAACATCTTGTAATCTGGCCGACAAGGCCGCCTAGAGGAACCACCCTATAAAACTGCTATTCGCCACTGGCCCATCCATCAATACCCGCCTGCTTGTTGCCGTGCTGGCTTCGGTTGCGTTACTGATTACCGAACAGCGTGGGCAACAACTGGATTTTTTACGTGCAACCCTGTCTTTTTTTATTGAGCCATTAAGGCATCTGGTCGATTTGCCGCATAGCCTGCTTGAACAAACCACCGAATCGGTCAGTTCTTATTCGGCATTAAAAAAAGACAACGAACGCCTACGCGAAGAACAGCTGATCCATCAGACCCGCTTATTGAAACTGGAAGCCTTGGAAAAGGAAAACATCCGTTTGCGGGCGTTGCTGGAAAATTCGTTTAAATTGGGTGAGCAAGTGCTGATTGCCGAATTGTTGTCGATCAAAATGGCTCCTTATGAGCATATTTTGGTGGTCAATAAAGGCACACGCTTTGGCGTGCATCCCCAACAACCCGTTTTGGATGCCAATGGCGTGGTCGGACAAGTGTTCCGCGCCCTGCCGTTAAGTTCGGAAATCATGCTGATCACCGACCCGAACCATGCCATCCCCGTGCAAGTCAACCGCAATGGCCTGTTGACCATTGCGGTGGGCAGTGGTGAGCTGAACCGCTTGAATTTGCCTTTCTTGCCCAGCAACGCCGATATTCGCCCTGGCGATTTGTTGATTACGTCCGGCTTGGGTGGCACATTCCCGCAAGGCTATCCGGTCGCGGTCGTTGACGAATTCACTTCACAACCTAACAAAGCGTTTGCCAGTATCACCGCCACGCCCACCGCCAAACTGGACCGCAACCGCGAACTGATGATTGTCTGGAGCAATTCCACCCCCGTGCCGCTCACCGCCGCCAAACCGCAACCGCCTGAACCTGCCGACACGCCAGAAAATGCCCATCAATAACGATTATGGCTTTAGCCGCATTATTATCAGTATCGCTGTGGCGATGTGCCTGCGCATTGCCCCGTGGCCCCAAGATTTGGCGATTTACAACCCGGATTGGGTACTGATGGTGCTGGCGTACTGGGCGATTACCTTCCCGGAACGGGTGGGGATTTTCCACGCCTGGACGTTTGGCCTGTTTACCGATGTGTTGATGGGGCGCATTTTGGGGCAATACGCGCTGGCCTATTCGCTGGTGATTTATATTTGCTTGAAGTTGCACAAACGTTTACGGCGGTTTCCGCTGCTACAACAAGAGCTGTTTATCTTTTGCTGCCTATTGCTTTCGCATTTGCTGTTGTTTTTAATCAAAAATCTCCAACACCCGGCGCAATTGCATGGCGAATTTTGGTGGCCCGTGCTGACCGGGACATTCTGCTGGCCCCTAGTCCATGCTTTGCTGCGTTTTGTAAGATTGTCCACACCTGTCAAATAACCGCGCACTGCCATGTCACGCAATTTTTCGGTTAATGACTACACCCTAGAAAACCGCATTTTTATCCGGCGCATTGTGGCGGCGTTTGCCATCATTATTGTGCTCAGTGCGGCTTTGGTCGTGCGGCTGGTGTATTTGCAAATCGTCGGCCATGAGCTGTACGCGTCCAAAGCCAAAGAAAACAGTGTCAAAATCATGCCGATGGTGCCGACACGCGGCATCATTTATGACCGCAACGGCAAAATCCTCGCCGACAATACGCCTTCTTACAGCCTGGATTTGATCCCGGAACAAATCAGCGACATGCAAGACACCTTGCAACGCTTGCAAAAATTGCTGGATATTCCCGCCGATAAAATTGACCAGTTCGAAAAGCAACGCAAACGGCAAAAACGCTTCACCAGCATTTCCCTGCTGCCCAATATGAACGATGATGAACTGGCTAAATTTGCTGTCGCCCGGCCTTATTACCCTGGCGTGGACATCCGTACCCATCTGGTCAGGCATTACCCTTACGGGGAATTGGCGGCGCATGTTATCGGTTATGTCGGGCGTATCAATGAAGCGGAAATGAAAGAATTGCCTGTGGCCGAATATCGCGGCTCCAGCCATATCGGCAAGTTGGGCATAGAAAGCAGTTACGAAAAACAATTGCACGGCAAAACAGGCTATGCCGAAATTGAAACCAACGTCCAGGCGCGTTCCTTAAACACCCTCAGCGAAAACAACCCCGAACCCGGCGCAAATCTGTACCTGACCTTAGATATAGACCTGCAAAAAACCGCCTACGATGCTTTGGAAGGCTTTAACGGGGCGGTAGTTGCCATCGACATCAAAACGGGCGGCGTACTGGTGTTTGTCAGCCGCCCTGGTTTTGACCCAAATCCGTTTGTGATTGGCATCAGTAACGATGCTTATAAAGCCTTGCAATCCTCCAATGACCAGCCGCTTTATAACCGTGCCTTGCGGGGCTTGTATCCGCCCGGCTCCACCATCAAGCCTTTTGTGGCTCTGGCGGGTTTGGAATATGAGGCCATTACCGCCAGCCAAAAACTGTTCTGTCCAGGCTATTACCAATTGCCCGGCGCCAGCCATAAATACCGCGATTGGCGTAAAGGCGGGCATGGCTCGGTGAGTATGAGTTATGCCATTACCCAGTCTTGCGATGTTTATTTTTATCGTTTGGCCCTGATGCTGGGCATAGACCATCTCCATGATTTTTTGCAGAAATTTGGTTTTGGCGAAAAGTCGGGGATTGATTTGGTCGGCGAGAAAGAAGGCCTATTGCCGTCCAGGGAATGGAAACAAAGCCAAAAAAATAAGCTCTGGTTTCCTGGCGAAACGGTCATTACGGGGATCGGGCAAGGTTATCACCAAGTTACCCCGCTGCAATTGGCCAGGGCCACGGCAACGCTGGCAAACCGGGGCAATGTGGTCAACCCGTTCCTAGTGGATAAAATTGTTTCGCCCAGCAATGCCCAGCCGCCGCCACGACCCGCACCTAGTGTGATCCCATTGAAGTCGTTGAATATCAATAGCGTGGTGGAAGGCATGATTAATGTCGTCCATAGTGAACGCGGCACAGCCAAAAGCATAGGCCGGGGCATCCCGTACCATATCGCGGGCAAAACCGGCACGGCCCAGGTGTTCAACATCAAGCAAGGCGCGAAATACAATGAACACGCCATCGACTTTAAATTACGTGACCACGCCTTGTTCATGGCCTTTGCCCCCGCCGAAGACCCGCAAATCGCCATTGCCGTGATTGCCGAAAACGGCGGCCACGGCGGTTCGGTCGCCGCGCCGATTGCCGCGAAGGTCATCAAACAATATTTAATGAAACCCACTATCGTCGCACCCGATGAAAACAGAAACCCGCCCTGAACATTTTGAGCCGCCGTCGATTATTGGCACGATCCTCAGAAGGTTGCACATCGACATACCCTTATTTATCGGTTTGTTTTTTACTGCTTTGTTGAGTTTTATCATTTTGTACAGCGCGGGTAGCCAAGATATGGGCGTTTTGTACCGCCAAGGGGCGCGGATCGGCTTGGCGTTTGTGCTTATGACGGCTTTGGCGCATGTTAATCCTTACCAATTCAAACGCTACTCGGCCTTGTTGTTTGGCATGGGCGTGTTTTTATTGCTGCTGGTGTTGATTATGGGGCAAATTGGCAAAGGGGCGCAGCGTTGGTTGGATTTGGGCTTCTTCCGCTTCCAGCCCTCGGAAATGATCAAAATTACCACGCCGATGATGGTGGCCTGGTATTTGTCGGAACACACATTGCCGCCCAAAATCAAACAGCTGTCCATCGCCACGCTGATGATTTTGGTGCCTACCTTGTTGATCGCGAAACAGCCGGATTTAGGCACGGCTTTGCTGGTGGCCAGTTCCGGCGCTGGCGTGTTGTTTTTTGCCGGGCTGTCTTGGTGGTTCATTATCGGTATTGTCGGGATACTGAGTGCGCTGACGCCGATTATTTGGCATTTCATGCACGGCTATCAGCGTGACCGGGTGTTGACGTTTTTAAACCCGGAAGCTGACCCGTTAGGGCGCGGCTACCATATTATCCAATCGAAAATCGCGATTGGTTCGGGTGGCATTTACGGCAAAGGCTGGCTGGGCAGCACCCAATCGGAATTGGATTTTCTGCCGGAAAGTTCTACGGATTTTATTTTTGCCGTGTTCGCCGAGGAATTTGGCTTATTCGGCTGTGTGAGCCTGCTGGTTTTATATTTGCTGATTATCGCCCGTTGCCTGTATATCGCATCCCAAGCTCATGACACCTATTGCCGTTTGTTAGCCAGCAGTTTGGCCTTCACATTTTTTGTCTATGTCTTCGTCAATATTGGCATGGTTATCGGCATCTTGCCCGTCGTGGGTGTGCCATTGCCGTTGATTAGCTACGGCGGCACGTCCATTGTCACGCTGCTGTCCGGTTTTGGCATTTTAATGTCCATCCATACCCACAAAAAACGCCTCTCACGCTAATGAAAACTCCATCACGTTTACTGGGTCTGTTACCTATCGCTGTGTGCCTTGCTGCTTGCTCCAGTTTGCCCGAAACGCCTAGTGACATGGATAAGTTCATCGCCAGCATGGCCTCGAAACACCACTATGACCCGGCAACATTGCGTAATGCCCTAAACCATGCGGAACTTAAAGGCGACATCTTAAGAAAAATCAGTAAACCTGCCGAAAGTATGCCTTGGCATAAATACCGGAAAATTTTCCTCACCGAACAGCGGATTGCCGATGGCGTGCAGTTTTGGCAAGACAACGCGAAAACCTTGGCGGAGGCCGAACAACGTTATGGTGTGCCTGCCCAAATTATCGTCGCCATTTTGGGCGTGGAAACGGCTTATGGCAAACATCCTGGCAAATATCGGGTGTTGGATGCGTTGGCAACCTTAAGCTTTGCCTACCCGCCCCGTAGCAAATTTTTCTTAAGCGAACTGGAGCAGTTTTTCCTGCTCTGCCAGGAAGAGCATCTCGACCCTTTAGAACCTGTGGGCTCTTACGCTGGGGCGATGGGCAAACCGCAATTCATGCCTAGTAGCTTTAGGCACTATGCTGTTGATTTTAATAATGATAGTCAGCGCAACATTTGGCAGGACAATGCCGATACCATTGCCAGTGTCGGCAACTATTTCCGCCAGTTTAATTGGCAAACCGGGCAAGCGATTGCCGCACCTGTCACGGCAATCGGTGATGCTTATAAAGCTATTCTTAATTCCAAGCTTAAGCCGGATTTAAGACTCGACAGGTTAGAATCACTCAACTTGAAAATATCAAGGCCTCTGGCTTTAGCCGGGAATGTAAAAATTCTTGAGCTAAAACAAGAACAAGGCGAAGAACTTTGGGTGGTGACGGACAATTTTTATGTGCTGACCCGTTATAACCACAGTGCCTTATACGCCATGGCCATGTATCAATTAAGTGAATCTATTTTAAACAACAGGGGACACTCCCATGAACAAACTCATAACAGCAGTGCTTTTTATGGTGGTATGCAGTTTTTTTAGCAACATGATTTCTTCCGCTGCCGCGTCTACCAAACATCATAGCCGCCACAGCCATCACCACAAACACCACAGCCGCACGCACAGCCATCATAGCCACCAACAAGGCGATGGCAAACAAGGGGTGGCATCCTGGTACGGCAACCATTTCCAAGGCCACAGGACAGCCAGCGGCGAAGCTTACGACATGTACGCCATGACTGCCGCCCACAAAACCCTGCCCCTATCTTCTTATGTGGAAGTGACCAATCTTAGAAACCAGCGCAGCGTTATTGTCCGAATCAATGATCGCGGCCCTTATCATGGCAATCGTGTCATGGATTTGTCTTTTGCCGCCGCCAAAGAACTGGGCATCCACAGATCAGGCACAGCCGCAATTAAAATCACACCTTTGGCAATGAACTGACATCCCGCATTTCTTCCGCCCTACAATCGGGCAACACCAGCTCACCGCAACATCTGCCCTACTTTGGGCATACGCCCGACCTTTTTGGGTTTGGGCGCGGCCTTATAGGCATCAAGGGGAAAGATGCCTATAGTTACATCGCGTTAGCGTAAGCAAGCTAGCACAGGCCATGCTACAATAACCGCCTATTTATCCGATTCTATCCCCTTCCCCGCAAAGCAATGACATCCTTTAAAACATTTACCTTGTTCCTATTTCTTGGTTTTCAGTCCACATTTTTCTACGCTCACGCCGAAGAAACCGGGCTTAACGTCCCACCCCCACCGACTATTGCCGCAACCGCCTATATCTTAAAAGACCACCATACAGGCAAAATCCTTGCGGAAAACAATGCGGACACTAAGCTCGCTCCCGCCAGCCTGACCAAAATCATGACCGTGTATGTGGTCTTCAACGAAATTAAAAAAGGCACCTTGCATTTGGATGATTTGGTGACCATCAGTGAAAAATCGCGCGCCGCATCCGGCTCACGGATGTTTGTCGAAGTCAACGAACGGGTCAAAATCGAAGACTTGCTCAAAGGCGTGATTATCCAATCCGGCAATGATGCCAGTGTCGCGCTTGCTGAACATGTTGCCGGCAGCGAAGAAACGTTCGCCGAAATGATGAACCAACATGCGGCAAGATTGGGCATGCTCAATACCCATTTCAAAAATAGCGATGGCCTCCCAATTGCTGACCATTACACTACAGCACGGGATTTAGGTACGCTCACGTCTGCGTTAATCAAAGAGTTTCCCGAATACTATCCGTGGTTTTCGCAAAAAGAATTCACCTACAACAACATCACCCAACAAAACCGCAACCAATTGCTGTCACGTGATGAATCTGTCGACGGTGTAAAAACAGGTTTTACCGATGAAGCGGGCTATTGCTTGGTCGCGTCTGCTTTACGTGAAAACATGCGCCTGATTTCCATCGTCATGGGCACCAAAAGTGCCAAGGCCCGGGCCAATGAAAACCAAAGCCTGCTTAATTATGGCTTTAGGTTTTATGAATCACACCGTTTGTATGAAGGCAAAAAACCGCTGAGCGAAGCCCGTCTTTGGAAAGGGGCGGAACAAAACTTGCCGTTAGGTTTGCCTGAAGACCTCTTCGTCACTATTCCGCGCCGCCACTACAACGACCTGAAAGCCGTCGTTACCGTTGATAAAAAAATCGCCGCACCCGTACAGGAAGGCGAAAAACACGGCACCGTGGATGTGACTTTACAAGGCAAGCCACTGGTCAGCAAAGATCTAGTGGCATTGCAATCCATTGAGCAAGGCAATATTTTCCGCAGGCTTTACGACGGGCTGTTAATGACGATGGAGAAATCAGACGATGGCAAGTAAAACAGTCTATTTGAACGGTGGTTATTTGCCGCTGGAAGATGCGAAAGTGTCGGTGTTGGATCGGGGCTTTTTGTTCGGTGATGGCGTTTATGAAGTGATCCCTGCTTATCACGGCAAGCTGTTCCGGTCTGATGACCACTGGCAACGCTTGGAAAACAGCCTAGGTATCGTGCGAATTGCCAATCCACACAGCCGTAGCGAATGGCAGGCCATCTGCGAACCCTTGCTGGATAAAGCTAAAAACCAATACATTTACCTGCAAGTCACCCGAGGTGTCGCGGAAAAACGCGACCACGCCTTCCCAGAAGGCGTGGTTCCGACCGTGTTTGTCATGTGTTCCGATATTGCGCCGTTTGCAGGGACGGAAACGGGCATTAAAGCCGTGACGATGGACGATAGCCGTTGGAAACTCTGCCACGCCAAAACCATCGCCCTATTGGGCAATATCCTACATCGGCAATCCGCGTTGGATCAGGGCAGTGCCGAAGCCATTTTGCTGAAAGATGGTCATGTCACGGAAGGTGCGGCCAGCAATGTGTTTGCCGTCGTCGATGGCGTGCTGGTCACGCCGCCGAAAAGCCATGAAATTTTACCCGGCATCACCCGCGATGTGATTTTGGAACTTGCCGGACACAACGGCATCTCTTGCCGCGAAGATGCCATTTCGCAGGCACAATTGCAGGGTGCTAGTGAAATTTGGGTGACTAGTTCTACCCGTGAAATCATTGCCGTGGTGGAGTTGGATGGCGTGGCAGTCGGCAACGGCGTTCCTGGCCCGGCTTGGCACAGCATGGACACCCTTTTGCAAGCTTACAAACAATCCTTATCATGAGTGAAGAAACCCTTTTAGAATTTCCCTGCTCTTTTCCTATCAAGGCGATGGGTAAGAACCATGTTGAGTTGGATATTTTGGTGATCGAAATCATCCGCCGCCATGCCCCGGATATTAGCCATCAGCATATTAAAACTCGCCCTAGCAAGGACGGTAATTTTTTGGCTGTGACCGCGACTATCGAAGCCACTAGCAAACAGCAGTTAGATGCGATTTACCAAGATTTGACGGAGCACCCGCTGGTTTTGTACGCCATTTGACAGGTAAGGTCTGCCAAGACGGAAGGCAAGTCACCCGCTGTTGGCTTGGCTGTTAAGAAGATATTCCCTGGCCATGAACAAGGCTGCGATGGAACGGGCTTCTGAACATTCGCCAGTCGCCAGCAAAGCATTGATGTCAACCAGTTGCCAAGCCACCACTTCCAGCTCTTCAGGCTCATCGCCGACTAGCCTTTCGGCATATAAATCCTGAGCCAGGATAATCTCCGTAGTGTGCTCCAAGTAAGCCGGCGCCACCGAAAATGTGCTTAGATGATGCAGGCTGTTCGCCCCAAACCCCACTTCTTCTTTTAGTTCACGGTTTGCGGCCTCAAAAAAAGTTTCGCCCGCATCGACTTTACCTTTAGGCAAACCCAATTCATAGCGATGCGTGCCCGCCGAATATTCACGGATCAATAAAACAGTGGTGCTATCCAGCATAGGGATGACCAACACCGCCCCGCCGGAGCTGCTTCTGGCCAATCGTTCATAATGGCGCAATTCACCATTGCTAAACTGGATGTCCAGGGCTTCAATCCTGAACAAGCGGCTTTTGGCAACAGTGGTTTGGGTAAGGATGGTGGGTTTTTCTGCCATTGGGATATTTTCAAAATCAACGGTCTAACTATAACGCACTCTTATGATAGATTGGAACAAAATTGATACCGTCATGCTGGACATGGACGGCACTTTACTGGACTTGAATTTTGACAACCATTTTTGGAAAGAATTTGTCCCGGAAAAATACGCCCAGTTGCATGGTTTAGGATTGGATGAAGCGAAACAGCAACTGATTCCTCGCTTTAAGATGATGGAAGGGCAGTTGGAATGGTATTGCCTGGATTATTGGAGCGCGGCCTTGCAATTGGACATTGTCGGCCTAAAAGCCGAAATAGCCGGGTTGATTACGGTCTTGCCGCATGTGACGGAATTTTTGGAAAAAGCGCGGGCCGCAGCAAAAGTTTTGTATTTAGTGACTAATGCCCACCGTGACGGTTTGGACATAAAAATGCAGAAGACGTGTTTGCAACCGTTTTTTGACGGGATCATTTGCTCCCATGATTTAGGGTTTGCCAAAGAACAGCCAGGCTTTTGGCCGCTTTTGCAACAACGGCAAGCTTTTGCAAAAGAATCCACTCTATTTGTCGATGACAATTTGGCGGTGCTGGAAAGCGCACGGCAGTTTGGCATCGGTCATCTGGTCGCGGTCGCCAAACCGGACAGCCAGCAACCTGAACGTGAGATTGCCGGATTTTTGGCGATTGAGGATTTTAGGGATTTGATGGCCGGGCTTTAGGCTTGAAAGGCTTTTTGTGTTCTGGGCGTTTGTCACCGTGCGGTGGTTTGAACTCGCGGGGTTTACGCGCTGGTATCATGACCTCAGCCAGCAATTCTTTAGGAATGGCCTTAACCGGAATTTTTTGGCCGATATAGGCTTCAATGTCCGGCATCGAATAAGCGTATTGCTCACAAATGAAGCTGATGGCCTCGCCGCTGGCGCCAAATCGGGCGGTACGGCCTATCCTGTGTACATAATCTTCGACATCTTGCGGCAAATCATAATTGAAGACATGCGAAACGTCGGGGATATGCAGGCCTCTAGCGGCAACATCGGTGGCGATCAGCAAATTGATGCGGTTTTCCTGAAAATCATTCAGCAATTGCTGGCGTTTATGTTGCGGCACATCGCCACTCAGCGCGGCAGTTTTGTAACCGTTGGCGTTCAGCGTGTCATCCAATAACTCGGCGCAACGTTTGGTGTTGACAAAAATGATGCTGCGCAAGGGTTGGTAATGGTTCAAGATACCTAGCAGTAACGGAAGTTTCTGCTCGTTAGCCGGACAGAACGCGCTTTGCTGTATGGCTTTGGAGGTGACTTCTTCGCTTTCGATACGAATCAATACTGGATTGTTCATGTGTTCGTAAGCCAATTCCGTCACTTTATAAGACAGGGTCGCGGAAAACAGCATGTTCAGGCGTTGGCTGGGCGGAGGCATCCGGCGCAACAAATAACGGATGTCCTTAATAAACCCTAAATCAAACATACGGTCAGCTTCGTCCATCACCGTCACTTTGACGTAATCCAGCGAAAAGACGTTTTGCTTGTAAAAATCAATGATGCGCCCCGGCGTGCCGATAATAATATCAACATTGGACTTTATTGTTTCGCGTTGCTTTTCGTAATCCGTGCCACCGTATATCAGAGCGAATTTCAAATCCAAATGCTTGCCTAGTAATAGGGCATCCTTGTGGATTTGGATGGCAAGCTCACGGGTTGGTGCGAGTATGATCGCCCGTGGGTTGCCAGTTTTCTTCTTGGCGGTAACAGGCGCGGCGGGCACGATGACGGGCTCGCCATCATCGTCATAGTCAATTTCGGGCTCTTCTTCTGAGCCATCATTAATAAGGTATTGGAAAGTTGCCAGCAAAAACGTGGCGGTTTTGCCCGTGCCCGTTTGCGCTTGCCCGGCAATATCCTTATCACGCAACAACAAGGGCAAGGCTTGGTCTTGAATTGGCGTGCAGTATTTAAAACCTGCCTCATTGAGGCTATGGAGAATACTGTCTGATAATTCCAGGTTGCTAAAGCGGGTTTCAGTAAGATGTGTCTGTTTCATGGGCTATAGCATAACGTAAAACGCCTTTAGGTTAAAATGCCAAGCCTAAAAATTGATTGACTCCCACTGCCAAGCCCCCTATAGTTTCGTCTTTTGTCTTGTTGGAGAATTAGTGTGAGTGACTCAGTCCTTCATGTTAGCGATAGTGAATTTAAAGAAGTAGTCTTGAAAGCCGCAGTTCCGGTGTTGGTCGATTACTGGGCGGAATGGTGTGGGCCTTGCAAAATGATCGCACCCGTTCTGGACGTTATTGCCGATGAATACGCAGGCAAACTGACAGTGGTGAAAGTCAATATTGACGAAAACCCACAAACTCCCCAGCACTACGGGGTGCGCGGTATTCCAACCCTAATGCTGTTTAAGGACGGCGAAGTCGAAGCCACCAAAGTGGGGGCCTTGACCAAAGCCGAGCTGACCAAATTTCTCGACAGCAACATCTAAAGCGTCACCATGATCCAGACCTGTCACAAAAGGTTGGACGGGTCTGGGTTGCATCAGTTATACTTGCCCGGTGCGGTGCTCACGCGCACTCAATCATATCATCCGATAAAACATCCCTATTTTTCAATCCGTCCTATCCAAGTAGTTAGGCTGCGCTAAGCCCTGACCGCTTTCCTTCGAGTTATCTTTTTTATGAACCTTACCGAGTTAAAACTTAAACAAATTAGTGAAGTCATTGATATAGCAGAGTCTTTAGGGCTCGAAAATGTCGCCCGCTCACGCAAGCAGGATTTGATCTTTGCAATCCTCAAGAAACAGGCAAAAGCCGGGGACGACATATACGGTGACGGGGTTCTGGAAATCTTGCAGGACGGTTTTGGATTCTTACGCACACCCGGATGTTCTTACCTTGCAGGCCCGGATGATATTTATGTGTCGCCCAGCCAAATCCGGCGTTTTTCCTTAAAGACGGGTGATACGATCAGCGGCAAAATCAGGCCTCCTAAAGACAATGAACGCTATTTTGCCATGCTTAAAGTTGAACAAATCAACTTTGAGCCGCCTGAAAACACCAAGAACAAAATCTACTTCTCCAACCTTACCCCCTTGTTTGCTAAAGAACGTTTTGTCCTTGAACAAGGCAACGGCACCAGCGAGGATTTGACCGGACGCATCATTGACCTGATTGCTCCCATCGGCAAAGGCCAACGCGGCCTGATCGTCTCGCCGCCTAAAGCAGGTAAGACTATGATCCTGCAAAGCCTCGCCCAAGCGATTGCCGAACAAAACCCCGAATGCTACTTGATTGTGCTGCTAATTGACGAACGCCCGGAAGAGGTGACAGAAATGGAGCGCTGTGTGCGCGGCGAAGTGATTTCCAGCACTTTTGATGAACCCGCCGTGCGCCATGTGCAAGTGGCCGAAATGGTCATTGAAAAAGCCCGTCGGTTAGTTGAACACAAACACGATGTAGTTATTTTGTTAGACTCCATCACCCGCTTGGCAAGGGCCTACAATACGGTTGTGCCATCATCGGGCAAAATATTGACAGGTGGTGTCGATGCCAATGCCCTGGAAAAGCCCAAACGCTTTTTTGGCGCGGCACGTAACATTGAGGAAGGCGGCAGTTTGACCATCATCGCGACGGCTCTGGTTGACACAGGCTCACGCATGGATGAAGTGATTTATGAAGAGTTTAAAGGCACGGGCAACATGGAATTGCACCTAGACCGCAAAATTGCCGAAAAACGTATTTATCCGGCGATTAACATCAACCGCTCCGGTACTCGCCGCGAAGAATACTTGGTTGATCCTGACACCTTGCAAAAAACTTGGATACTGCGCAAAATCCTCCAACCGATGGATGAAACGGCGGCATCAGAATTTTTGATCGGCAAACTAAAAGACTTCAAAACTAACGCCGAATTTTTTGACTCCATGAAACGCTAAGAAACAGCGTCCAGAGTTACCCTAACTTAAAGCCCGCAAAAAAACCCGCCACGCCACTGACACCTTTACTGGTGATGCTGGATAGGCGGCTGACCAAAAAATCTCCAGACGATTTTGCAACATCCGTAGCCGAACTGGCGGCATGTTGCAAATCCGCATCACTAATCTTCACCACGCCATAATATTCAGCGGCGAACAGCACAACAATCGCCGCTCCAGATACAAAAAGCGTGATCCGAAGCATTTTCTTGGCAAAATAGCCGACCGCCATGCCAATCACGAACGGCGCCCCGACGTTACCCAATAAAAATGCCGAAGAAAACATATCCCCTGAAATCGGAGTGTCGATAATATTGCTGCTCATAGTCGAATGGTTTTGTTATTAAACTTGTTGGGTGTCCACACAGTGAAAACCGTGCTTTTCATAGTGGCCAGTATAACAAATAAGCTGCCATCTTGACGGGTAGGGCGATGCGGTAAACAAAAAAAGGCCGGATACTTAAATTAAATATCCGGCCAGAATGAGGGAGATAACGATATGTCTGAAAAAAACAACAACCGGACGGCTATGTTAACCGCCCTTACAACACTGCCTTTTAGCTCTTCCCTGGCAACATGCCTACCGACCCCGGTTTAATACGCTTGCAACGCACCACGACATCTTCAAGATGGCATTGCTTTTTACCGGAACCTACCGTACCACACTCCTGGCAAACGGCTTTGCCATTATCCTTAACGGCTTCGACATGCCAGCCATAGCCTTGTGATTGGCAAAACCGTTTGCTGTACTTGCTGAGCGTAAAAGGTTTGGATGCGTTTGCCAGTGCATCGGTTTCTGCCGTACACCCTGGCGTTGGCAAGGTATTGGCCATCAGGTCGCGGAAAATATATTCAGTGGCCTGGGTAGGTGCGCTAACCGCCAAGGCGGCAAGCAACACGCTCAAGAGTAATTTTGTTTTCATAACACGCTCCTTGCCATTAATTTCCATCTAACACCCGGATATTCATCTGGGCATTTTCTTCGTCAATTTGCTGCTTGATGGGCGCGAATTTCTCATTTTCGCTTTGCTTGACCATGGCAATGCCCGCCACGATCAAAAAAACCGTACCGCCCACATATAGCCAGAATCTGTCTTTACTTTGTTCTTGTGCGTTCATAGTTATACCTTAATTATTATTGTTTTAAATCATTCAACGCGGCACCGAAATTGATATGGAATACTTGGCCATTCAGCACCAATGCAGGCACTGACTTCACCCCCGCCTGCTCCGCTTCGGCAATCCGTGCGGAATTTTCGCCCAGATGTACAACCTCGACCGTATATTTACCATGATCAATCGCATCAGCGACCATGTGTTCCGCCCCTAAACAAACAGGGCATCCTGCGTGATAAAAAAATGCAGTGCTCATTATTTTGCCTCCTATTTAGTTTCGAGTCGAAACTATATTTGATATAAGGATGCCGTGTCAATCATGCCACTGATAAATTTTTGTGCACTGGAAGCGTTTTTGCATTTTTGGGTGGTTTTTGCGCCTCAATTTAGTGCGTTTATGCACCAACAAATGGCCTTGTTTTGGCGTTATCGGGGAATTGGGCTGTGGCAAATTGGCTAATCAATACAGCATCGTCAAACAAATTCTGAGATAATAAGCACTTAATATCTCGGCATATTAATTGCTCACTACCCACATCAGCCTTACTTTTTTCTCATGGCGACTTTCTAATGACAGACAAAAAAGCATTTAAACCCTGTGACTTAGTTATCTTCGGCGCACTCGGCGACTTGACCCGCCGCAAGCTGCTCATATCCTTATATCGGTTAGAAAACGCCAACCTGATTGAAGCCGAAACACGGATTATCGGCGTTGACCGCCATGCCCACGACAATGCGCAATTCATTGAAATTGCCCATAAGAGTTTGCAGGAATTTTTAAATGACAAATTGGATGAAGCGGTTTGGCAACGGTTTTCAAGTCGCCTGTTTTATCTGCAAATTGATTTGACCCAAGTAGAACAATACCAACAGCTCAAAAAAGTGACCGATTCCAAAAACCGGGTCATGGTCAACTACTTTGCCGTGTCACCGTTTTTGTTCAAAAACATTTGCCAAGGTTTGCACCAATCCGGGATTTTGACCGATGAATCACGCATGGTCATGGAAAAACCGATAGGCCATAACCTGAAATCTTCCAAAGACATCAACGATGAAGTCGCCAAAGTTTTCACAGAAAGCCAAGTGTTCCGCATCGACCACTATTTAGGTAAAGAAACGGTATTGAATCTATTGGCCCTGCGTTTCGCCAATTCGATCTTCACCACCAACTGGAACCACAACACTATCGACCATATCCAGATCACTGTCGCCGAAGAAGTGGGCATTGAAGGCCGCTGGGATTATTTCGACAAAACCGGACAATTGCGTGACATGGTGCAAAACCATTTGCTGCAAATTCTGACCTTCATCGCGATGGAGCCACCCGTCAACCTGGAAGCCGAAAGCATCCACAACGAAAAAATCAAAGTCCTTAAAGCTCTACGTCCAATTACCTTAAACAATGTCGAAGAAAAAACCGTGCGCGGCCAATACACCGCCGGATATTTAAAAGGCAACGCCGTGCCGGGTTATTTGGAAGAAGAAGGTGCTAACACCGAAAGCACCACAGAAAGTTTCGTGGCCTTAAAAGTGGACATCGACAACTGGCGTTGGGCGGGTGTGCCGTTTTACTTGCGCACGGGTAAACGGATGCAAGGCAAGCGCACCGAAATCGTTGTTTATTTCAAACAATTGCCGCACAACATTTTCAAAGACAGCTTCCGGGATTTGCCGCCAAACAAACTCATTATCCACTTGCAGCCTAACGAAGGCGTGGAAATTGAAATGCTCAACAAAATCCCCGGCATTGACGAGCACATCAAACTGAAAAAAACCAAACTGGACTTGAGTTTTTCCGAGACCTTCAAAAAAAGCAGTATTTTTGGCGGTTATGAAAAATTGGTGCTGGAAGCGATGCGCGGCAACCCCACCTTGTTTTTGAGCCGTGAAGAAATCGAACAGGCGTGGACATGGATTGATTCGATTCAAGATGCTTGGCAACACCTAAACGCCGCCCCTAAACCCTATCCGGCCGGAACTTGGGGGCCAGTCGCATCCGTTGCCTTAATCGCCCGCGATGGCCGCGCCTGGGAAGAATAACTGTCCTTGGCCGCCCCAACCACTCACCCGTTACCGTATTGAAGGAAGACCTAATGCACCCGATTATTGAAAAAGTCACCAATGACATCATTGAACGTAGCCATCCGACCCGTTCTGCTTACTTGAAATATATAGATGGCGTTGCCAAAAAAGGCCCGATCCGTTCCGGCATGGGTTGCGGTAACTTGGCGCATGGCTTTGCCGCGTGTAGCGCTGCTGAAAAAGCTGATTTGACGGGCGACCAAAAAGCCAATATCGCGATTGTCACGTCTTACAACGACATGTTATCCGCTCATGAGCCTTACAAATATGCGCCCGATTTGATTAAAGCGGCGATCAGGGAAGCAGGCGGCGTCGCCCAAGTCGCGGGTGGTGTGCCCGCCATGTGTGACGGTATTACCCAAGGCCAAGCGGGCATGGAGCTGTCATTGTTCAGCCGCGACCTCATCGCCATGGCGACCGCTATCGGCATGAGCCACAATATGTTCGACGGGGCTTTATATTTGGGCGTTTGTGACAAAATCGTCCCCGGCCTGTTGATCGGCGCATTGAGCTTTGGCCACTTACCTGCCATTTTTGTCCCCGCAGGCCCCATGCCTAGCGGTTTGACCAACAAAGAAAAAGCCCGTGCCAGACAAGCTTACGCCATCGGCAAAATTGGCCGTAAAGAATTGCTGGAAGCCGAATCGGCCTCTTACCACAGCCCCGGCACTTGCACTTTCTACGGTACGGCCAACAGCAACCAAATGATGATGGAAATCATGGGTCTGCATTTACCCGGCAGCTCGTTCATCAACCCTTATACACCGTTACGTGACGAACTCACCAAAGCCGCCGCCAAACAAGTTTTAAAATTCACGGCCTTAGGCGACGATTACCGCCCTATCGCCCACATGGTCAGCGAAAAAGCCATTGTCAACGCCGTCATCGGTTTGTTGGCGACAGGCGGTTCCACCAACCATACCATGCACTTGATCGCCATCGCCCGTGCGTCTGGCATCGTTTTAAACTGGGATGATTTTGACAGGCTCTCCAAAGCCATTCCGTTGATCGCCAAAATTTACCCCAATGGCCCGGCTGACGTGAACCATTTCCAAGCGGCAGGCGGCATGGGCGTATTGATCGCCGAACTGCTCCGCAACGGCCTGTTGCATGAAGACATCATCACCGTCGCCGACCAACGCGGCATGAAAGAATACTGCCAAGAACCCAAACTGCTAGACGAAAAACTCGTTTGGGAACCTGTACCGGAAACGTCTTTGGATCTGGAAGTGCTCGGTACGGTGGCCAAACCATTTGCTACAGGCGGCGGTCTGCATGTGATGCACGGCAATTTGGGGCGCGGCGTGTCGAAATTGTCAGCGGTGTCCGAAGACCATCAAATCGTTGAGGCTCCCGCTGTGGTTTTCGATGACCAAGCTGACTTCCTAGCCGCATTCCAACGCGGTGAATTGGAAAAAGATTTTGTCGCCGTCATCCGTTTCCAAGGGCCACGGGCTAACGGTATGCCCGAATTGCACAAACTGACCCCACCGTTGGGCGTATTGCAAGATAAAGGATTCAAGGTTGCCTTAGTCACTGATGGCCGTATGTCCGGCGCGTCCGGTAAAGTGCCTTCGGTCATCCATTTATGCCCGGAATGTGAAGCGGGCGGCCCGCTGGCTAAAGTCCTTGATGGCGATGTCATTTCCCTGAATTTGCAGACAGGCGATTGCAATGTGCTGGTTGACGAAGCTGAATTCAACGCCCGTGTACCGTTGCCTAATACCGCTAAAAACCATCACTATGGCATGGGTCGGGAAATGTTCGGACGTTTCCGCCTGAACGCCTCTTCGGCGGAAACTGGCGCAAGCAATCTGTTTATTTGCGATTAATGGCAACAAGAAGACATATACGGATGTGCACTTGTTAAGGAAAACCAATGCAATATGAGCGGTTTGAGGCGTTACTGAAAGAATCCCAAAAGTTAGCTCTCCCTCTTGTTGAGAAAAATATATTTTCAATCGGTGGACGGGGGCATTATGAAAATCCCATCAGTGACCTTCTCGTTTTTTTCTTGGATATTCACGAGACACATAGATTTGGCGATTTAGTGTTAAGGTCAATTAATGAAGCCGCTGGATTATCTGCGGATGATGTAGACCTTATTGGGCCACCATTAAGGGAGGTGCACACTGAGGATGAAAAAAGAATGGATATTCTCATTGAAGGCCAGAACTATGTGACCCTCATCGAAAATAAGATACGCCATTGGGCCGCCAATCCATTTGATACATATGACGATTATCTGAATCGCCATTACGGCGGCAAAAAACGGCTGAACCGTGTTTTGCTGTCCGTGCGCAAAGAAACGCCGCCCCAAGGCTGGGTATCCTTAACGTATAAGGATTTATTAATCCGTATCAGAGCCAATCTCGGCGAATATGTTTTAAAGGCTCCCTACACTAAGTGGTTGGTCTTATTTCGTGAGTTTCTTATGAATATTGAGCAAGAATGCGAACCAGACCCTATGGATAAACAGCGCTTTGAGTTTGTTTACAAGCATTACCAAGCCATACAAGCGTTGCAAAAAATGGCTGGCGATTACCATAAAGAGCTGCATAAAAAAGCCTTGGATGTTATCAGGGAAGATACTGATTCAGATGCCGATGTATTTGGTTGGACTGAATCGTGGGGTGCAGACGGCATGGCCTTGCGCCTCCATCGCCAGCAATGGGGTGGCAAGACCAATATTGTGTTGCAAGTAGTCCCTGATGGCACTTTTCGGGTACAGTTTTATGTCTATGACATACCGGATACCCAAGTGGCTTCGCTTAATGAAACCGTAAACAATGGAAACTATAAGAAAATTTGGGTTGAAAAGAAAACAATCCGGTGCTTTGGTTTTTTTGAAAACTCAAATTTAGACATTATTTGTCAAGAAATTAAGGCTGTTGCCACTAGGCTAAATAACTATTACAGCAATCCATCTTCAACACTTTTTAACCCATTTGGAAAAATCATGACCCAAACCCACTGGAAAATAGCCCCTAAAGACGTACTGACCGCAAGCCCTGTGATGCCTGTAATGGTAATCCAAAATTTGGATGATGCCGTTCCCTTAGCCGAAGCTTTAGTTGCAGGCGGGGTTAAAGTATTGGAAATCACCTTGCGCACTCCGATTGCGCTGCAAGCCATCAAGCTCATCAGTGAAAACGTCAAAGAAGCTATTGTCGGTGCGGGCACGATTACCACACCAGAACAGCTGCAAGCCGCCGAAGATGCGGGTGCGGTGTTTGCCATCAGCCCTGGCCTGACCCCAAAACTGTTGGCGGCGGCACAAACTGGCAACATCGCGCTGATTCCCGGTATTGCCAGTTTGTCAGAACTGATGCTGGGCATGGAATATGGCTTGGATCATTTCAAATTTTTCCCGGCAGAAGCGGCTGGCGGCATCCCCATGCTCAAAGCGATTGCCGGGCCAGTGCCTAACGTTACCTTTTGCCCGACTGGCGGCATTTCACCTGAAAACTACAATGACTACCTCGCCTTAAGCAATGTCGCTTGCGTAGGCGGTTCATGGCTAGCACCCGCCGATGCCGTGAAGGCAAAAGATTGGGCGAAAGTCACCGAATTGGCAAAAAAAGCGATTGCCAATGTCAAATCGGCATGACATATAGCGGTTTGTGACGCAATCAATGATCCCAAAACAGAGAGAATATCCATGACCCAACAACGCAGTTTTAACTTAAATGAAAACGGCCAGTCTTTATGTGAGTTACCTGTTTTAACCGGAACCACTGGGCCCAATGTTATTGATGTCCAAGCCTTGTACAAACACACAGGCATGTTCACTTATGATCCTGGTTTTAACTCCACCGCGAGTTGCCGTTCCACGATCACGTTTATAGATGGTGAAGAAGGGGTCTTGCTGTACCGGGGCTATCCCATTGAGCAATTGGCCGAGCAATGCAATTTCCTCGAAGTGTGCTACCTGATCCTAAACGGCGAATTGCCCAGTACGGAAGAATTGGCCGAATTCCAATATAACATCACCATGCACACCATGGTGCATGACCAATTGACCAATTTTTTCAAAGGGTTCCGGCGCGATGCCCACCCGATGGCCATTATGGTGGGTGTTGTTGGCGCGTTATCCGCGTTTTACCACGATGCTTTGGATATTAGATCGAAAAAAGACCGGGAAATCAGTGCGATACGCTTGATTGCCAAAGTGCCGACCATTGTGGCCATGTGCCATAAGTACAGCACCGGGATGCCATTTATGTATCCGCAAAACAAGCTCAGTTATGTGGAAAACTTCCTGCGCATGATGCACGCGACCCCGTGTGATGAATACCACCCTAATCCGGTGCTGGTGCGGGCCTTGGACAGGATTTTGATCCTGCACGCCGACCATGAACAAAACGCATCCACCTCAACCGTACGCTTGGCCGGTTCCAGCGGGGCAAACCCGTTTGCCTGCATCACCGCCGGTATTGCCTGTTTGTGGGGCGCGGCGCACGGTGGTGCGAACGAAGCCGTATTGAACATGTTGGAAAAAATCGGCGATGTGTCACGCATCCCTGAGTTTATCAAAAAAGCCAAAGACAAAAACGACCCGTTCCGGCTCATGGGCTTTGGCCATCGGGTTTATAAAAACCATGACCCACGCGCCAAACTCATGCGCACTACTTGCTATGAAGTGCTTAACGAATTGGGCCTGCATGACAATAAGCTGTTCGCATTGGCCTTGGAACTTGAACGAATCGCCTTGGAAGATGAGTATTTCATCGAAAAGAAACTCTACCCGAATGTCGATTTTTATTCCGGTATCGTCTTACATGCGTTGGGCATCCCGACCAATATGTTCACGGCCATGTTCGCGATGGGCCGGACAGTGGGTTGGATAGCGCATTGGGATGAAATGATCGCCGATCCAGAGCAAAAAATTGGCCGTCCTCGCCAGCTTTACACGGGTGCGACCCGCCGTGACGTTCCGGCTGACCACCGCCGTTCTAACTAGAGCTTGCCCACATCGCCATCACCCAGCATAAGCCGTTAATTGCCCTTGCTGGGTGCTGGATGCAAATTGTCTAGGCAAAAAAAATAAGCCCCCAGCGGTCAAATGCCGCTGGGGGCTTAATTGTGTAAAGGTTCTGCTAAGCGTCAGCAACCTGCGTCATGGGTAAACCTGACACTGTCTTCCGCCGACCGTCCTAACGCTTTGGCAAACCAAGGTGGCGGGGCATCAAACACGCTTTGGAATTCCTGCAATTGCACGGGTGCTTCAATGACATCCGGGACTTTAATCGGGTAAATATCGGCGCGTATCACTTTTGCCGCCGCCGGGCCACCGATGGACTGAACAAACATCACATGGCAATCCTTAATCAAGTTGGCGCGGAACAAATTCCGGTCTTCGGCATCATCGGCTTCAATGGTTGAACGGATGTCGATCAATTTATAGGCATCCCTGGACAATTGGTACACCAAAAACCGGATGCAGGAACCAAAGTGGCCATTCACTAATGCACCATTATTTGAACCCACCGCCACCCGGATAGATTCCGGCATTTCACCCTCTTTATAAGTCTGGATTTCCGGCAAATCTTCATCTTCCGCTTCATCGCCCCACAAATAGCGCACGGCCAATTTAATATTGGCCAAACCTACGCCAATATCCTCGCCATCTTCTTCACCGTCCAAACTGCCCAAGCCTGTTTTCAGATTGGTGACGGTGATTGACTTAAGTTTTTCATCGCTCAACGGAGAGCCGACTCGTTCGTGCAAAATCCCCAATAAACGGGGCAAATCTATACCGGGTAGAACGCGCGATGCCAAGGCAATGCGTAAGGCCAGGTCACGGGGTAATGCGTCCATATCAAGCTCCTTAATTTAAAGCGGCTAATAATTTGAGAATTTTTCGGGTGGAAGCCAAATCCAACGCCGAGAAATCATCGTGGGTTTTCAACGTAGGGTCAGCACCCGCTGCCAATAATTGCGAAACCACGGACTCCCGGCCACTGGATGCGGCAAAAATCAAAGCGGTCGCACCGGAAGCAGGATTTTGGTAATCCATCGCCACGCCAGCGTTTAACAACGCATCAATACACGCATCGCTTTCTGAATAACAGGCCGCCCACAAGGCGTTATTGCCATATTCATCAAGCTCATCCAAGGCCGCGCCTTGTCCGAGCAAAAACAGGGCAACATCACAACGCCCTTGCTGACAGGCCAAAATTAACGGCGCGATGCCGGCATTGTTCCTTAACGTGGGTTGGGTCAGTGAGAAATAGTTGTTTTGCAACCAATCCCGTATCGGTTTTTCATCACACATCCTGATGCTCTTTCCAGCTGGCATAACCGCCTGCCAAGCTATACACATCCTGAAAACCAAAATCGCTAAAGAATTCGGCGAGATGCTCACTGGCATGGCCAAAATAGCAATAAATCAACAGGCTACGTTGCTTGTCGCCCCGTTTGACTAAAGATTCTTTCAGGCCTTCGTGGACATGCAAGGCCTCTTCGATATGTCCGGCACGGTAATCTTTCATATCCCTGCAATCCAAAATCATAGGCTTTGCTTCAGTAATGAGCCGCTTCGAATCGGCAATGGAGATGGTCTTAAATTTCATAATCTTCCTAATGACTTCACAATGTCATTCCTCAAAGGCCCGTGAAAATTGTCGTAAACCCGACAATATAAAAACGATTGTTGCCAAAAAAAGTAATTTTGTGCCATTTTGCGCACCGACTTCAAAGGCTTATGACACAATTGATTGTTAAGCAAATCATTTGCCAACCCATAGGAAGCCCTGGTTTATCAAGCCAACTCCGCATTTTTATTGGGCAAAAAAAAGCCTCCAGTCCGAACAAAGACAGGAGGCTCTAAGGAAAAAACATGAAAAAACGAGACACGTTATTAATTAAGCATAACGTGTGCCAATATTGAGTTTTTATTTCATAACTAGGTTCTGCTGACGATTGATTAAGGCAAAACTGAGTGGGATGAGTATCATAACCCCCGACCTGCGTAGGTTTTTGGTCAGAGAAATAGCTTAACCTTGCGTCAACCGCTGTTCTGCTTCGCGGTATTTGGCGGCGCAAAACTCAGCAACCTCCGTAGGTAAGGCCGGGGCAGGGTAGGTTTTATCCCAATCCAAGGTTTCCAAATAATCACGGACGTATTGCTTGTCAAAACTAGGCGGGCTGATGCCGACCTGATATTGGTCAGCGGGCCAAAACCGTGATGAATCGGGGGTTAGGGCTTCGTCAATCAAATACAAGGTGCCTGCACCGTCAACACCGAATTCAAATTTAGTGTCGGCGATAATAATGCCCCGTTCTTTGGCATACGCGGCGGCGGTTTTGTAGAGCAACAAACTGGCATCACGGACTTGATTGGCAAGCTGTTCACCCATCAATTCAATCGTATGTGAAAACGGGACGTTTTCGTCATGTTGGTCAACGCCTGCCTTGGTGGACGGTGTGTAAATGGCTTCGGGCAGTTGTTGCGCTTGTTGCAAACCCGCAGGCAAATCAATGCCACAGACTTGGCCCGTTTTTTGGTAATCTTTCCAGCCAGAGCCAATCAGATAGCCGCGCACAATCGCTTCAACGGGCAGGGGCTGCAATTTTTTCACGACGATGGCGCGGCCTTCGATTTGCGCCCGTTCTTTCGGGTCGGGGACAACTTGCGCCAAGGGAATATCGGTCAAATGGTTAGGGATGATGTCCTGCATTTTGTGAAACCAAAAATTGGACACGTTCGTCAATACTTGGCCTTTGCCGGGGATAGGGTCTGGCAAAATCACATCAAACGCTGACAACCGGTCAGTCGTGACGATCAGCATGTAATTTTCGTCAATATCGTAAATATCGCGCACTTTGCCACGTGCCAGCAATGTTAGGGAAGTCAGGGTGGTTTGGTGGAGGGCGTGCGGAACAGTCATAATTTCTCTTGGTTTGTTACGGTGTGGTTTTAAAGGGTGGGCAACATCAGAAGGTTTTAAATACGCCTTCATCTTCGTCTTCATCAGTCAACATCATGCCATCATTGGCAAAGCCGCCCGCATTTTCCGCCCCTAGTTTGATCATCAGGCGCACTTCGTTGCGGGAGTCGGCAGAATTCAACGCATCTTCATAGCTGATTTTACCATCAACGTATAAATCATAGAGGGCTTGGTCAAACGTCTGCATACCTAGTTCACGGGAGTCTTTCATCAGTTCTTTAAGCTTATGGATTTCACCTTTACGGATATAGTCCCTAACCAAAGGTGTGTTGATGAGCACTTCAACCGCCGGGTAACGGCCCCTATCATCCGAACGGCGGATCAACTGTTGGGCGATAATGCCGCGCAGGTTCAGTGACAAATCCATCAGCACTTGGCTGTGCATGTCTTCGGGGAAAAAGTGCAAGATCCGCTCCAACGCCTGGTTGGCATTGTTGGCGTGCAGTGTCGTCAAACACAAATGGCCCGTTTCTGCGAAGGTGATGGCATTTTGCATGGTTTCACGGGTACGCACCTCGCCGATCAGAATCACATCAGGGGCTTGCCGCAGGGTGTTTTTTAAGGCGACATCATAAGATTCGGTGTCTATCCCGACTTCGCGTTGCGTGACAATACAGCCTAAATGATGGTGCTGGTATTCGATAGGATCTTCGATGGTGATGATGTGGCCGCTGCTGTTTTGGTTGCGGTGTTTGATTAGCGAGGCCAGGCTCGTGGATTTGCCTGTTCCGGTTGCGCCCACAAAAATCAACAGACCCCGTTTTTCCATCACCAAATCTTTCAATACTAATGGCAAATGCAGCTCTTCTGCATCAGGGATATTATATTCAATCCGTCTTAGCACCATACCGGCGGCAGTGCGTTGGGTAAAGGCACTGACCCGGAAACGTCCCAATCCGTGAATGCTAATGGCAAATTGGCATTCCATGGTTTGTAAAAATTCATCCTTATGCCGCTGATCCATGACACTCAGCACGATGGACATCGATTGTTCTTGGGTCAATTTGGTTTTTGACACTTCAACCAATTTGCCATCAATTTTTAACGTGGGGGCAACACCCGCAGTGATGAACAAATCGGAAGCCTTTTTTTGCACCATAAGCGCGAGCAGCGCATTAAAGTCCATAATTGCCTCACAAGAACATGTCTTTATTGACCGCTTTCACCATGGCGGTCTTGGCATGGACCAGGCCTTTATCGACCAATTCCCGCAAGTTTTGGTCCAGTGTCTGCATACCGTCTTTCCGGCCCGTTTGGATGGCCGAATACATTTGCGCGACTTTAGCTTCGCGGATCAGGTTGCGGATCGCGGAGGTGCCGACCATGATCTCATGCGCGGCAATCCGGCCACCGCCAATTTTTTTCATTAAAGTTTGGGATATGACCGCCTGTAAGGATTCTGACAACATCGCCCGGATCATGTCTTTTTCGGCGGCAGGGAACACGTCAATGATACGGTCTATAGTTTTGGCAGCGGAGGTGGTGTGTAACGTACCAAACACTAAATGGCCTGTTTCGGCGGCGGTCAGGGCCAGACGGATGGTTTCCAAATCCCGCATTTCACCGACCAGGATGATGTCCGGGTCTTCCCGCAAGGCTGAACGTAAGGCTTCATTAAAGCCGTGGGTATCGCGGTGGACTTCGCGCTGGTTAATCAGGCATTTTTTACTTTCGTGGACAAACTCGATGGGGTCTTCGACGGTCAGGATATGGGCATAATCATTGTCGTTGATATGGTTGATCATCGCCGCCAAGGTGGTGGATTTACCGGAACCGGTAGGCCCTGTCACCAAAATCAGGCCGCGCGGTTTTTTGCAGATTTCTTCAAAAAATTTCGGGGCGTTCAAATCTTCCAGCGTCAGCACTTTGGAAGGAATTGTCCGAAACACGCCGCCCGCACCCCGGTTTTGGTTAAATGCGTTTACCCGGAAACGGGCCACGCCGGGCAATTCAAAAGAAAAGTCGGTTTCCAAGAATTCTTCATAATCGCGGCGTTGCTTGTCATTCATGATGTCATAAATCAAGGCATGGACTTCTTTATGATCCAAAGCCGGGACATTGATGCGCCGGATGTCGCCATCAACCCGGATCATAGGCGGCAATCCCGCTGACAAATGTAAGTCTGAGGCTTTGTTTTTGACCGAAAAAGCCAATAATTCGCTAATATCCATAAGTTCATCCCAAATTAATGTGAAAATGCCGTTGCTTTATACCATAGTTTAGGGCTTTGCTTTTTTCAAGCCACCGTGTTTAATAAACCAATACCCTAATCCTTGAGCATGACCATGATAAACCAAAAATTAACTGAAATTCATCGGGCTATCCGTGCGGCTGAGCACGCTTATGGCCGCCAGCCCGGCGCAGTGTCTTTGCTGGCCGTCAGCAAGACCAAACCCGCGCAAGCCATTATCGCCGCTTATCAGGCCGGGCAACGGCATTTTGGCGAAAACTATGTCCAAGAAGCCATTTCTAAACAAGAAGCCTTAGGCCATTTGGACATTAGCTGGCATTTCATCGGCCCTATCCAATCCAACAAAACCAAGCTGATCGCCCGGCATTTTTCTTGGGTGCATAGTGTGGACAGCATCAAAATCGCTGAACGTTTAAGCGGACAACGGCCAGGGCATTTTCCGCCCTTAAACATTTGCCTGCAAATCAACATTAGCGATGAAAACAGCAAATCGGGAATTAGTTTGGCGGAATTGCCGTGGTTTTATCAACAGATAAAAGACTTGCCGAACCTTAAAATACGCGGCGTGATGGCCATTCCGGCACCGGAGGAGGCATTTGCAAGGCAACGTGCGCCTTATAAACAACTGATGGCAACGGTTACAGCGATGGGTGATAACGGATGGGATACGTTTTCGTTTGGGATGAGCGGGGATTTGGAGGCGGCGATTGCCGAGGGCGCAACCATTGTCAGGATTGGTACGGCCTTGTTTGGTAGCAGGGGCTAAAACCTATGCGGCATTTCGGCGCACACCTAATTGGGCATCCAGCACTGACATGATTTCTTCGCATTCAATGATATGTTTGTTGTCGGCCAAAATATAATTCGCCAACCCCATAATCGCCCGCCAATGGTCGCGGTCATTGATGAAATTGAAAGCAGCGGCAAAAATTTCGGCCATTTTTTGCTCATAAGCCTCAGGTGTCAAACCCAAGCAAGCCAGATAATCTTCCACTAACTTAATATCCGCTGAGCCGCCATAATTATGTAAGGCATTGAAATTGACCAAACGGGAATTGATGATTTCATCATCTCGCAAAGCAATATAATTGGCTTCTGCTAATGGCCCGACCAGCAAGTTGACCATATCGGCCTCAAATGCTTGGATATAGGCTTGTTTTTGTTTGCTTGAAAAATCGCGGGTAGCTTCGATAATGCAAGAAGGTAAAGTATGGATCAAGCGTCCGCCGTCAATTTTGGCGGCCCATTGCGTTCCTGGTGCGCTAAGCCCTGAATTCTGACCCACGCCTGTAATGATGATTTGAAAACAAACTGGGGGTAGGTTTTTTTGTTTGTTGCCCAAATAAATCGCCGCAGCATGGCCTGCTTCATGAATGGCGGTTTTTCTGCTAAGTTCTTTCATATCCGTTGATTTGGCAGCGAGTTTTGCCTGATAGCTACGATTCATGTGACACCTGGTAGAAAAAGAATGCGGACTAGACCATTGTCCGCATTATCGAGAGGAAGGATACTGACTGCCGCGATTCATCAACAGTCGGGGAAAAGTTTAAATGCGCTCCTAGGTGTTGAAAATGTGGCATTTTGCCGCGCGATAAAATGACGCTTTTTTAGGCATCAATATTGCATAATTTATTAGTTTTGCCTTATGTTATCATTGATAAATAAGGCTTTTTTGTATAAATAAACAAGATTTTAATAAAATATACAGTTATATGACTTAGCTTAATTGGGCATTTCACGTAATCAATTGCAAGTAACGGATGGGTTAAGCCGTCAATAACTCAAAGCCAAAAATAAGCCGTTTGATGGGTGTCGGCAGAACTTGCGCTTGGGCTGCCGCCGGAAAACCGCTTAACAAGCGTCCCGGCAACATCACAGAATCGGGCATTTCCCGAATGCTATGGAGTGTTAGGCATTCAGCCAATCCAAATAGCGGCTAACACCTTCCTTGACGGTCAGAAACTCTTTACTGTAACCCACTTCCCTTAACTCGGAAATATCGGCTTGGGTATAGCTTTGGTAGGCGCCTTTAAGATGTTCGGGAAACGGGATATATTCAATTTTGCCTTGCCCATGCCAATCAATGACCGATTGCGCAACCGTGTTAAAAGGCTCGGCTTTGCCCGTGCCGACATTAAAAATGCCGGACTGGCCAGGGTGGTCAAGAAACCATAAATTCACATCCACGACATCTTCGACATAGACAAAATCCCGTTGCTGCTGACCGTCGCCATAGCCGTCACAGCCCGCGAACAAACGTGCCGTTTGGCTGTTGAGGATTTGCTGGTTGAAATGGAACGCGGTGCTGCTCATGGCGCCTTTATGCTGTTCGTGCGGTCCATACACGTTGAAATAGCGGAAGCCGACAATCTGGCTGGCCGCAAAGGGCAAAATCCGCCGCACATACTGGTCAAATTGGAATTTTGAATAGGCGTACATATTAATAGGGTGTTCGCATGCGCGGTCAACGCTGAAACCATTTTTGCCATCACCGTATACGGACGCTGAGGAAGCGTAAATGAACGGAATCCTATCAATCCGGCAAATATGCAGCAATTCTTTGGAATAGTCGTAATTGTTCTTCATCACATAATGCCCGTCCCATTCAGTGGTCGCCGAACAGGCGCCCTGATGGAAAACCGCCGTGACTTTTTGCACAAACTCCGGCACGGCTAGCCTTGTGAACAAATCCTGTTTGTCGCAATAATCGGCAATATCCAAGTCAGCGATATTGAGCATTTTGTGGCCATTGCGCAAATTATCCACCAACAAAATATCACGCTCTCCGCGCTCATTTAAGGCTTTGATTAAATTGCTGCCAATAAATCCGGCCCCTCCTGTGACAATAATCATTCTTCGCCCCTGGCTTTGTTAATCATATTCGTTGTTGATTGACCTTCGACAAACTGTAGGATTTTCACTTCCCCGCCCGCCTTAATCACACAATCGCCGCCTGCGACTTGGTCGGGCGTGTAATCGCCGCCTTTGACAATGACATCGGGTAACACCTTGCAATACAAACGTTCCGGGGTTTCTTCCTCAAACGCCACCACCCAATCGACGCACGCCAATGCCGCCAACACCATCATGCGCTGTTGCAAGCCGTTGATCGGGCGGGTATCGCCTTTCAGTTGCCTGACCGAGGCATCGGAATTGACCGCGACAATCAGTCGGTCGCCCAACGCCCGTGCCTGTTGCAAATAGGTGACATGGCCTGCATGGAGCAAATCAAAACAGCCGTTCGTCATAATGACCCGCTCACCGCTGGCTTTGGCACGGGTAATCAAACACGCCAATTCGTCTTCCGAGACAACGCCAAATTGGGCTTCATCACGGTCGCCGTGCATGGCGCGGGCCAGCTCTTCTTTAGATACGGTAGAGGTGCCCAATTTGCCGACGACAATCCCGCCCGCCAGGTTTGCCAGATACATGGCTTCCGTCAATGGCCTGCGTGTCGCTAATCCTAAGGCCATCACGGCGATGACCGTATCCCCGGCGCCCGTGACATCAAATACATCCTTAGCTTGAGCGGGCAAGGAATGGCTCGTGTCTGGCTTAATCAGCGTCATTCCGGCTTCGCCACGGGTCAGTAATAAAGCCGCAATGCGATGCTCGGTCAGCAATTGCCGGGCGCGTGTTTGCAACTCCGCTTCATCGGCGCTGACGCCTTTCACCGCTTGGAATTCGGCAAGGTTAGGCGTGATCACATTCGCATCTGCATAGCGGCTAAAATCCGTGCCTTTAGGGTCAACCAGCACTTGTAATCCAGCGGCTTTGGTGATCTTTAGCAAGCTTTCGACTTGCGCCAAGGTGCCTTTGCCATAATCGGAAAACACCAGCACGTCATGGCCGGACAGCTGTTGTTGCAATAAGCCGTGCAATTCGTTGGGGTCAAATTGCAGCGGGAGATGTTCAAAATCAACCCGGATCAGTTGCTGATGCTGCGCCATAATGCGCAATTTGCAAATAGTGCGGATCGCAGGGGCGACGAGAAACGCGCACTTGACCCCTTCGGCTTCCAGCATTTGCCGCAAGGCCTCGCCTTCGGGATCAGCACCGACCACGCCTAATAAAGTGACTTGCCCCCCTAAGCGGGCAATATTCAACGCAACATTCGCCGCCCCGCCCACCCGGTCTTCATGGTTATTGACGCGCACAACCGGCACAGGGGCTTCAGGGGAAATGCGGGCGGCTTGCCCAGACCAATAGCGGTCAAGCATGACATCGCCAATGACGATAATGTTTGCCTGAGTAAAATCAGGTAAAGTGGCTAACATAGGAATTCCTAATAAATGACCCACAGGGCAGCTTTTAAAAGCACGTCCTGTTTACGAATTTGATGGTTTTGCACAGTGCCCTTCAATCCAACCGCACCACCAATGCCCAATCAAAATATGGGCTTCTTGGATGCGGGCGGTGACATTGGAGGGCACTACAATGGCGATGCTGGCGTGTTGCACTAATGCCCCGCCGTCACCTCCTGTCATGGCGATGACTGACAGGCCTTTTTGCCGGGCCGCTTTCGCGGCTTTGATGATGTTCGGGCTTTTGCCCGATGTGGAAATGGCCACCAGGCAGTCGCCCGTTTGTCCAAACGCTTCAACTTGGCGGGAAAATACACTTTCAAAGCCCACATCATTGCTATGCGCCGTGAGAATAGACGAGTCGGTGGTTAAAGCCAGCGCAGGCATTGCGGCACGGTCTTTTTCATAACGGACGACCAATTCAGCGGCGATATGCTGGCAATCGGCGGCACTGCCGCCATTACCGCACAGTAAAATTTTGCCGCCTTGGTTTAAGGTGTTGACCAGCAACTCGCCAGCCGCTTCGATTTCGCCATTGCAAATGGCCAAGTCCTTGACCATCTCAAGGTGGTCTTCCAGTACGGAAATGAATGTTTTCAAACAGGCTCCTGTTTTAAATCTTGATTTAATCCGGCTTGCGCCAAAAAGTTTTGCATGTCTTCATTATCGACCCGCCCGTAAATATCGGCCACAGCCATCTCCAGGCCTATGGTTTCAAAACAGACGGTATCGCCTAAGAAATAATGGTAAGACATCCAACCTGCACTGCGTCTGCACACTTCAATATCAACAAAATCTTGTTCAATCAGCACATATTCTTGTAGCGTGGGAATCGCTTGATAAGCCAGTTTTTTGACGGTCTCATCCATCCGGCGCGTTGATTTGGACAAAACCTCCACAATAATGACAGGCGTTTCGGTGTAATAATCTTGATTGTTGTCGTCACAAACCACCATAACATCGGGGTAGAAAAATTTGCTGCCGACTTTGACCTTCACTTCACTGGTAAAAGACTCGCAAGGTTTTCCGCTTAAAAAACGCCCTAAAGCCCTATCAATATTGGCGGTGATACGGGCATGATTTTTCTTGACCCCTGCCATCGCATAAATATAGCCATCAATATATTCATGCTTAATTTCGCGTTCCTCTTCCGACCGTAAATAGTCTTCTTCACTCATCCACACTAATTCTTCTTTAAGGTTTGCGACCATATCGAATAATCCTCAGTATTGTTGATGTTTTCTAAAAATTCGGCGCAACGGTGTCAGCTATCTTATCGTCTTTAAACTGCATGGCATGTAACCTGGCATACGCGCCATTTTTTTCCAGCAATTCGCTATGTGTGCCACGTTCGGCAATGCGGCCATGCTCCATCACCAAAATCATATCGGCATTTTCAATCGTCGATAAACGGTGTGCTATCACCAAAGTCGTGCGGTTACCCATGATCTTTTGCAAGGCGGCTTGGATGTAGCGTTCCGATTCGGTATCTAAGGCGGATGTGGCTTCGTCTAAAATCAAAATCGGCGCATCTTTCAACAATGCCCGCGCCAAGGCCAAGCGCTGCCGTTGTCCGCCCGACAATTTTACGCCGTTTTCACCGATTTCCGTATCCAAACCGTGTTCCAGCTTGCTCACAAAATCAATGGCATAGGCATCGGTGGCGGCTTGCTCAATCGCGCTACGGCTGGCTCCGGCCAATGCGCCATAAGCAATATTATTGGCAATCGTGTCATTGAACAGGATCACTTGCTGATTGACCAAGGCGATATGTTGGCGCAAATTCGCCAGTTCATAATCGTTGATTTCTACGCCATCCAATAGGATTTTGCCCTGGGCGTGCGGATAAAACCGCGATACCAAATTGACCAAGGTGCTTTTGCCGCCGCCGGACGCACCGACTAAAGCAATCGTTTGCCCAGGTTCGGCTTTGAAATTGATGTCGATCAAAGCGGGTTCACTCGCGGCTGAGTACCGGAAGGTCAGGTTCTTAAATTCCAATGCGCCTTGGCAACGGGCGGTCTTAAACGTGCCGGTATCTTCTTCGCCTTCCGTGTCGAGCACTTCAAACAAAGATTCTGCCGCGACAATACCGCGTTGGATGTCGCTGTTGGCGTCACTTAACTGCCGGAACGGGCGCGGCAGCAAAAACGCCGCCGTCAAATAACCGACAAACGAGCCGACACTGGCCTGTTCCATAAAAAACAAGGCCAAATACATCAGGCTCGCTAAGGCAATCGCAATCACCAATTGCATCAATTGGTTATGGATCGCTCCAGTCGTAGTGACTTTTAAGGATTGGCGGCGATGGTTCAGGCTACTTTCGACAAACCGGCGTTTTTCGTACTCTTCGCCGCCATAACTGCGGACAATCCGGTGGCCATTGACCAATTCGGAAGTGATATGGGTCATGTCGCCGACCGAATCTTGGATACGCTTGCTCAGCATCCTTAGGCGTTTGCTGACATAGTTCACCAATAAAGCAATGACAGGCGCGACCACCAAAAACACCAAGGACAACTGCCAATTGGTGTAAAACAGGTAGACAAACAACCCCAATGCCGTCAAACCTTCCTGCACCACTTTACGCACCGCATCGGTCGCGGCTTGCGCGACTTGCCCGACATTGTGGGTAATACGGGAAATCATGTAGCCGCTGTTGTTGTCGTCAAAATGCGCGGTCGGCAATTGCGTGTATTTGGCAAAAATCTCACAGCGTAAAGCATGGATCACGTTCAGCGATACTTTGGCCAGAAAATAATTGCCCAGATAATTGCCGATCCCCCGCACCACCACCAAGCCACTGAAAAACAACGGCAGGTAGAGCATTTTTTCATGGGATTTGGTTTGCAAAGTATCGATGATTTCTTGGATCAGCGTCGCAAACAAAGGTTGGGTGCTGGAATAAATCAAAAAGCCTAAAATGCTGACGGCAAAAAAACGCCGGTGCGGCTTGATGTAAGTGAGCAGGCGTTTATAAATCTCACCATTAGTTTTTGAGGTTTTTTGCATAATGTTTAATGTTGGTGCTGCGGTCAAATTTTCCACGAAAAACCGATACGTTCCGCCTAAACGTTATCGGCAGTATCCTAAAAATTTAGGCGGGCAATGTTTTGCTTGGCCGACTTGCATAAATGATGGCCATCATCGCCGCAAACCAATGCCCTGAATGGTCAAGGAATGGGCTATTAAACAGGCTGGTCGCCAATAAAGACACCCATAGCCCCTGTGCATACCAGCGTTGAGGGCAAGCAAGGCGCAACGCCGATTGGTATAGGCTAGCCAAAAATCCACCGTAAACCAATAATCCGACCCAACCCCATTGCACGCCGATCATCAGGAATTCATTATGGGGATTGTGCGTATTCGCTGCCGCATCAGGATTAATGCTTTGGTAAGCTTGGTTAAAATTGCCTGTGCCATGCCCGAAAAAAGGCCGTTCCTGAATCAAGTCTAAAGAACGTTGCCAAAACGTGTAACGCAAGCCCATTGAAGAATGAGAACTCCCGGAAGCCGCTTGTAAATATGCCTGGGTATTGGCAATCCCTTCGTAAATCCGCGCCGATTTATCGGAAAACGCCATAAACAGTGTCAAAAAAACGGCTATAACTGATAACGCGAACAAGGCTTGACGCATTTTAAGGCGTTGCATTACAAACAACAGGCCAAGCGCGACGGCAACCAGTTGCCCGGTACGGCCTTGGACAACATAAAAAAGGTTATAGGCCGATAAGGCCGCTAAGCAGCCATACACTAAGCGTCGGGTTGGTTTTTCATAAACTTGATGCGCACAATAAAACATGAAAAATGCCATCAAGACACTATGGGTGATACGGCTTTTTAGGCAAAAATCACCCTGCCGGTTAGCCGCCAACACCTCGAAATACATTAGGTAAGAAATCAGCAGTGTCACTAAGGAAGCCACTTCGATGCTCAGCCATCCCCATTGCCGACAATGCTTGTCCTTAAAAAAGGCGATCAACACCGCGACCAGCAAAAATTCACGGTATTTGCCCAACATGGCTGCGGCATCGGAAAAGTTTGCAGGGCCATAAAACGAACCCAACACAAATAACAGAAACAACCCCAAAGCCCAGGCTGCGGTGGGTACGTCGGCCAAGTCTTTGCCTAAGGTGCGGTAATGGCCTAATCCCAACCACAGCAATACGACCGCCACTGAGAGAATAGTGGACAAGCTGGTCGAAAAATAAAAGCTGGCGATAAACGCCGCCAACAAATAGCTGGTGCATTTTTCTGTGTCTAATTTCAACACAGTATTTGGCTAGATGTTTGATGCCAGGTCACAAAAACCAGCCATTTATGACCGCCTGGACTTGCTTTGTATCAATAGCTTGGACACAAGGGCAATCCTTGCCGCTTTTATCGCCTTGGCAGGGTAATTTACTGTGTACCATCGTCACTGAATTTCCAGCAGCGGCCCAACGTTTGAAAACGGCGGGTTTGGATTGGTAAAAACCAAGGGTTTTGATACCCAATGCCGCCGCTAAATGCAAAGGCCCGGTATTACTGGCAACAAGGCCGTCGCATACCATTATTAGGGTGATCAACTCATTTAGCGCCAATTGTCCAACGGTATCGGCATAATCAATATTCGGATCATTAATGGCCAGTAAAGGCTCAAGATAAGCCCGATCTGCCGCTGTGCCGGTAATGATCCATTGGATTTGTTGCGGGTCAAAGGAGGCCATCAATTGATGGTATGCCGCTAGCGGCCATTGATGGGATTTGGCGGTGATCAGGCAGGGATGCAAAATAATCCGCCGCTTGCCCATATTCAAATTAAGACGTTCAATGAGGGGTTGCGGGTCATGCCAGGAAAACCGATATAGCGAAGGCAATTCATCGAAATCAGGAGTTGCGATACCAAGCGGCTTCAAATATTCCAAATCCAATAACCGCTTGTTCAGATGTTTATATTCGCGTGATATGAAGGCCAAATGGGTGCAAAGCCACCAGTTATAAACGCGGAATAACGAACCAATACGCATCGGTATATTTGCGGCTTTGGCGGCTTCCGCCAAGTGTTTGGAGGTGTTGACTTGGATAAACACATCAAGCTGAAGATTAGTCAGTAATGTAACCAATCCCTCAAAACTGTCCGGCTCCGTGTACACCGCATCGACATCCAAACAGCGTTCAGCAACGGCGGCTGTACGTGGCTGGGTCAGAAACATGACGGTGCTGCCAGGAAATTGTTTTTTAAGGCAGGCGGCAAGCGGCAGGCTGATGACCAAATCACCTAAATGGGTGGTTTTGGCAATCAGGATGCGGTGCCCTGAAAGGTTAGTTTGCATATTCAACTGCTGAGAGTGAACCGGGATAATGCACCCGTAAATTCTACCAGCCTCTGCGCCCGCATCGGCCATTGCAGTTCCCGTGCCCGTTGGTAAGTGGCTTGGCTGACACGGGCGTAAGCGTCCTTGTCATCTAACAAATGCTGGATTTGTGCGGCAAATTCGGTCACTTTGTGGCTGTCGCAGTAATTGCCCGCCTCACGCAACAAGTCACGGATACTAGGCAGTTCACTGGCGGCTATCGGCAAGCCATGCGCCATAAAATCCAGCACTTTGACCGGACAGGTCAAATAACGGTTGTAATACGTGTCCTGCAAAGGCACCAAGCCTAAGCTGATGTCGTTTTGCAGAATCTCGTGCAAGGCTTTAGGCTCAATAAAGGCTTTAAAAAACAATACCTCAGCCAACCCTTCTTGGTTTGCCCGCTGTTGCAAAGCAGTCACTTCATCAGGATAACCACCAAAGATATGCAATTGGATATTCAAAGGCTTTAAAGATTGGGCCAGTTGGAAAAACAATTCCAGCCCTTTGTAATCGTAAAGATGGCCGATATAAGCAACGCGCCGTAATGACCGCCGTTGTTCAATATCCGGGTGCATCGGGAAATCCAGGCAACCTAAGGGCAAAGCAATGGTCGGCAATTGCGGAAACCAATGTTGATACAAGGCCCGTTGATGCTCAGTCAAACAAATGAGGCCATCAGCCTTGACCAATTGATGCCGTTCCGCCCAACGGGTACGCCAGCGTGGGAAAGACCAAGGACGGGAATCCAAGTGCTTAAGGTTAATAAAAAAATTGTGCGATTCGAACAAGACTTTTAGGCGTGAGCAGCGTTGCTTAAGCTTAAGCAGCATCGCTAAGGCGCCATATTCGCGGGTGGCGGCAATAATCTCATCGCCTTCATCATGATACGCAAGGATTTTCGCGACAGCGTCCTTGTAGACGTCGCGCTTCCAAGAATGGGTTTCCGGCACACAATGGACAGTAAAATTAGGATGGTCGGGCAAACCATAAAATGCCGACAAATCCTGTCCGGTGTTGGCTACGTCATAGTGCTTTTCTGCCCGCACAAAAAACTCCGTTTTGATGCCGTTTTCCGCAAAAGCACGGGCGTTCAGCAAGCCCATATAAGTCATGGGGCCGGGTTTGAGCCAATGTTGTTTACTGATCCAAATCGTGCGTAGCATTTTGATTATAAAGGGTTACGGTAGAAGATGCCTGTGCGGCCTGCCAATCAAAGTGGCCGTTCTGTTGGCGCAAATGAGCAGATGTCATATGAATTGTCATTTTTAGGCATCTGAATGTGGAGGTTTTTAGGTTCAACTTTTTGTGATTTTCTATTGATCAACAAATGAGTCAATCCAGTTTTCAACTAAGTATTGTTGTAAAGTTTCTTCAGGAATGCGTTGGTAAGGCGTTTCAAAAAACGATTTTGGAAACACCGGATTATTTATATCGATCACTAAAACATTATTTGGATTAAAAAAATCATAATTTTTCACATCGGCATTCGTAGTAATCAGCTTTTTTTCTAATCCTAGGCTTTCAAAAACTCTAAAAGTTAAACCCGCTTGATCTTCTCGTTGAATTTCTAGTGCTATTTGTGAGCTGTAAATGTATTCATTAACCTGATCTAAGCAAAGAGGCTGTCTAATCACTGTAATCAACTCATTTTCTTGGATACGATTTTTTTTATCAAGAACAATTATCTTATAATTAATGTTTTCATTTTTTAGTGCCTGGGCAATTTTTAAAATACTACCGGTTCTTTTATTTCTCGATGAAATATTAAATAATTGGTATTTGCAATCGCTTTTATCCACTGTGTGACCAGCATAATTATAGATAAAATTGGTTTTGAATTTTAAGCGGTATTTCCTACAGTCTTCTTTTTCAAACGAATACACTTCATCAAAACATTTTAAGACACTTGCTATTTGGGGATAGTGGGCAATACTGTCATTGAAAAAAGCAATTGATTTTTTTGTATATTTTTTAAATGCTAAAAGACAGTTTGGGTCAATAAAATCGGCTCTGATAGTCAAAATCAAATCTTGAATTTCATTGTGTTCTTCTAAAATTTGAATTATTTTTTCACCATAAAAAATAGATTTTAAATTTTTATTTAAGAACGACTTTAATAAAAAATTATATATTTTGTATAAAAAATGAGGGTATTTATATTTAAAAGTATTAAAGTCAATATGGCGTACCACATGCCCTTTTTTTTCTAAGGCAATAGCAATGTGTTTATTAAATCCCCAATTATCAAGGCTTATTAATGTGATTTTCATTTTAAAAAAGATAAACCGTCATATCAAAGATGAATTGTTTTGACATTGGATTTTACGGTATAAATTTTATGCGGTGAATTTTTTGTTACATTACTGATAAATTTTCTTTAATGATTTATAAGCTTAATTTACCAATCGTCGCCAATGACGAATAAATAATGGCTTGCCCTATAAGTAATTGCACAAAAGTTTCATGGTATAAAATCAACTGAAAAATAATTTAAAAACAGTACCTTATATATTTTTATATACCATGAAACTTATATTTTATTACTTAATGCTTGTTAATCGCGAAAGCTATTCATTAGTAATGAGCTGGCAACATACAAAAAGGTTTTCCAAGCAAAAAATGCTGGATTTATGCCTCTGCCGAACTTAGCCAAACATCATGCTTGTTGCACATGCTCAACGCATACAATGTCCCACTGTAGTTTTCTAAAGAAAACGATGAACTGGCCACTTTATCTTCCATTGGATTGAACATCTTTTCGGCAATGAATTTATGGTTTTTATCCAGCAAGACATGCTTGACGATGTAATGTTCGTAGCCTTTCATTTCATGGGCGGTGACGACATTGACTGTAACCTTCCCGTCCGCTTTTAACACCTCAATAGACGGCAGATGGGTCGCCGCTTTGCCGTTCCAACGTCCGGTGGATGCTTGGGTGTAATAAATATCAGCGCTCACGGTTGTTTGCGGCGCACTTTCGGCCAGACTGACCGCAGGGGCTACGGCACTAGCCGCTAATCCTGCTACGCTTAATTGAATAAAATCACGACGTTTCATGCCATTTCCTCATTATAAATGCTGCCAGTGATGGTACAGGACTATTCGTTGCCTGCACCTTGATAAACGCTTTTGCGGTTTTTTAAGGTTTTGATGTAATCACGGACATTGCCGACCAAAACCATTGCGTACGGTGCTCCGCCAATCGCCACCGCATCGACTAAACAATACCATGCCGCCACACCGCTAGGTGGGTTGCCCTGAGGCAAATGCAAAACTGGGTCTATCTCCGCCCATTTCCACGTGCCGACTGCTGTACCGATTAGCTCCAACCACGTGGTGATGAAAAATGCCGCCAAATACACCATCGGTGAGCGGCCTTTGAACAGATACACCAAAAACACCACGAACAATAACGCACCCACATAATCGCCCTGTTCGGGTATGCCGCTGATGCCCCATAACGACCAAAGGCCACAGGCCAAAACCACAAAAGCGGCGATTTGCCGGGCATAGGTCAAAAAGTAACCGGAACGGGCCAAAGCCACCGCGGTCAGGTAAACCATACCATGTCCTGGCGGCACATAAGCTGGCACGTTGCCAAAACGGTAGGTGTAGCCGCCCATGAACGGCGAGGCGAAATGTTCGCCAATGGTCGCGAACATCACGGCAATCAGGACTTGCACCCGCACTTCTTTGGTTTCGCCAAGTAATAATCCGGTCAAAAACACCCAGCCGCAAACACCTAAAGCATTTTGCTTGGCCATATCGGCATCGGCATCGCTAATTAGGCAAACGGCGACACAAAAAAAGGTGAAGGCCGCAATAAAATAATCTTTCTTTTTATGGAGATATTCCGTATTCAGTTCGGGAAAATGCCGTAGCACAAACACCTCTTTGTTTATCAATTAATGGATACCGACACAATGGCTGCATAGCGGGCCAGTTTTCCCAGCATAATAAGAAGGCTGGCAGGCCAAAAAGGCAGCTTTAACCAACCGCCGGCAAAACATAAAGCATCACCGATAATAGGCAGCCAAGAAAATAATAATGCCCAGATACCGGCCTTTTTTACTATCGATAGGGCTTTTTGGCGGTTTGCAGGCAATAGTGACGCAACCGGAAATTTTTTGGCGGCAAAAATGCCAAGCCCCCAAGTGGTCATTGCTCCCAACGTATTGCCGACCGTTGCCACAGTCAGTAAGTCAAAAATGCTATGATGCCCTTGATTGGCCAGATAAGCCAGAACCAGCTCAGACCCGCCCGGTGCGATAGTGGAAGAAACAAAAGCACTGACGAATAATCCAGATAATCCGGTTACGCTTGAGTCCATTTTAAAACGCCCTTACTTTTTTCCCAAAAAAAACCCCTGTGTTTGTGCACAGGGGTTTTTTATAAATGGCCCAATCAAGCTTTTGGCAAGGTTTTGCTTTTATTGCCCGTGAGCATTTTCAACAAGGCCGAAACCATGCCCATAGCCCGGCTGATCGCAATGGCCAACCATTCAAAAATCGTGGCGACCACTTCTGAAACGCTCATGCCTTTAAATTTCCGGGCAAAAAATGGCGCGGCCAACAAGCCTATCGCCAGACCAATGACTGTGACACCAGAAATAAAGATGTCTTGCTGTACGGCAGGCGGCGCAGTTGCGGCAGATTTGGCCGCTTCCAAGGCCACGACTGGCGTTTCAGCGGCTTTTTTGGCTTCCACTTCGGCAGCGGCCAGCAATTCAGGCAAGCTGATTTTGTAATCATCAGCGACGGCATTGGCGGTTACGCCAGGAATGCTGGGCAAATCACCATCGCCATCGCCCACTTTAAGCTGGGCTTTCATGCCTTTTTCCATATGCTGGGCAATATCGCAATGCACCAGATAGGTTTTGTCGCCGGGCGGCAAAATCAAGGTGCCGGAAATTTTGGCAGGGCCTGATATTTCCAAATGGAACATGCCTTTAGGGTACAGATACTTGGGCAAACCGTGCATCATCCATTGATGGCGGATTTTGTCCTCATTAACGAAATGCACGGTCAATTTGGTACAGGGTTTGAAATTGAATTCCTGGGTGTCAAACGCGAACATCCGCCCAGGAAATTTTTCGGCATATTTGTGGCCGGCATGGACAGTAATTTCTTTGGTTTCGGAAATGCTGTCACAACCGCCCGGCAACACATCGGCATTTTGACCCATGACCATACCTCCGGCCATGTCCATTAAATGCCCGTCACCGTGGTTCATCAGCATACCATCATGCTCCATGTATTCCTCCGCCGTGACAGGCGCGGAAAACATAGCCACTAACAGGCTTACCGAGAAAAACTTCACCATTCTTTGTCTCCTAATTTTGACGAAACCAGCCAGCAAATACAAATTTATTGAGTGATAAACCAAGGATCACTAAACTTTTTTAGCTTTTCCGATGAGGTCATCAACAACTTTTTTGAATCCGGCATGTGACAAATAGAAAACGTAAAGGCCGGCAAACGCAAGGAATGCGTACAACAACATGCTGTTATTGCTCACGGCTTTGCCACCGCCGGCGGTAAAGCTCATGTGGGCATCCAAACGTTCGCCTTGGTCAGGGACTAAGGTGATGTGGATCAAGTATTTGCCAGGTTCAGGCACACCTTGTGGCAAGTCCAGGTTGACGGTTCCAGATTTGTGTTTGGCGGCTGGCAAAAAGAACACGCGAGTGCCTTCTGGCTCTTTGGTGACTTCAAATTCGATGGTCATGTTGCGGTAACGCATGTCTTGATAGTCAAACACCAACTGGGTGCGGGTGTTTGTACCGGGCAATTTGCCGCAGAACTCTTCAGCGGAATAAGCGGCAGGCTGATAAGCCGTGTAATGGATCCAGTGGGTTGGCTCCAGTTCGAATTTACATTGGTCGGTATCCGTACCGGCAGCGCCGCCGTGCGCCCATATTGAAGCGGAAAAAACCATTCCTAATAATGCGAGGCAACTTTTCTTGAAAAAATGTGCGGTTTTCATAATACCTTCCCGTCTTGATAAATAGTAATTATTATATGGATATGTTTTGCCCTTTTAAGGTTTGGGCCAACCAAGCAAGAATCGCGATTGCTATAACATCCCTAATAGCAACTATCAACTCTAGCATATCAAGACCTCCAAATAAAGGCCTCAATCAAAGCAAGCTTATCATTAAAAGCTATATAAGCAAATCCTCATATAAATATCCCATAAGCAAATTCTCATACAATGACCGTTCTATTGCTATACTTTCCTCCTTTTCGTAGACTTAAGCCCTAACCATAAAAAAACGGAGCCATCAACACATGTCATCATTGACTACTTCAGAAGCTTGGTCCGCATTGCAAGACCACTATAATCATATTAAAAGTTTTGCCTTACGCGACGCTTTTGAACAGGATCCAGAGCGCCATGCCAAATTCTCCCTCACTTTCAGCGATATTCTTTTCGATTACTCAAAAAACCGGATCACCGATGACACGCTGCCTTTATTGATGGCATTAGCCAAGCATTGCGGCTTGGAAGCAAAAATTGAAGCGATGTTTTCCGGGGAATTCATCAATACGACCGAACGGCGGGCGGTATTGCACACGGCTCTGCGCAACCGCAGCAATACGCCCGTCTATGTTGAAGGCAAAGATGTCATGCCTGATGTCAACCGGGTCTTGGCGAAAATGCGCGTCTTTTGTGATTCGGTGCGCTCTGGACAGTGGAGAGGTTACACTGGCAAGGCAATCACGGATGTGGTCAACATCGGCATAGGCGGCTCCGGCCTAGGCCCGAAAATGGTGTCCATGACCCTAACCCCGTACAGCTCCGGCTCACTGAAAGTGCATTATGTGTCCAATATCGACCAAACCGACATTGTTGAAAAACTCAAGCCGCTAAACCCGGAAACCACGTTGTTCATCATCGCGTCGAAAATCTTCAACACCCAAGAAACCATGATGAACGCCAAATCGGCAAAAAACTGGTTTCTGGCAACTGCCCAAGACCCAAGTGCCATTGCCAAGCATTTTGTCGCCATTTCCACCCATGCCGAAAATGTCGCGGCGTTTGGCATTGACACTGAGAACATGTTTGAATTTTGGGATTGGGTCGGCGGACGCTTTTCTTTATGGTCGGCGGTAGGTTTGTCCATTGCCTTATATATCGGTATGGACAACTTTGAAGAATTGCTGCTCGGCGCCCATGAAGCCGACCAACATTTCCGCAATACACCATTCGAGCAAAACATCCCCGTTATCATGGCGATGCTGGGTGTCTGGTATAACAATTTCTTTGATGCCGACTCCCACGCCTTATTGCCTTACGACCAATCCATGCGCTATTTCGCCGATTATTTCCAGCAAGGCGATATGGAAAGCAACGGCAAAAGCATCACCATGAAAGGCGAAAGGGTTGATTACAGCACCGGCCCTATCATTTGGGGGCAGCCCGGCACGAATGGCCAACACGCGTTTTTCCAGCTTATCCACCAAGGCACTAAGCTGATACCGTGTGATTTTCTGGTCGCCGCCAAAAGCCATTACGATTTGCCGGAACATCATGACATTTTGGTTTCAAACTTCCTGGCCCAACCCGAAGCGTTGATGCGCGGGCGGACAGTTGAAGAGGTCAAACTGGAATTGTCGCCAGAAGAACAGGAAGATGCCGTGTTGGTCGCATCGAAAGTGTTTGAAGGCAATAAACCGTCAAACTCATTCCTGTTCAAAAAGATGAACCCTAAAACCCTAGGGGCTTTGCTGGCGTTTTATGAACACAAAATTTTTGTCCAAGGCGTGGTCTGGAACATCAATTCTTTTGACCAAATGGGCGTGGAATTGGGCAAGGTTTTGGCAAAAGCCATTTTGCCAGAATTGCAAAACGATGCCGTCATCAGCAGCCACGACTGCTCCACCAATGGCCTGATTAACGCCTATAAACGTATGAAAGCGTCATAATTGCCCGATTGGCGCATGGCACAAGCCATGCGTCAGCGTTTGGCCCGAAAAAAATCCCGCAACAAATCCCCGCACGTTTCTTCTAAAACGCCCCCTTGCCATTCCACATGATGGTTCAAGAAAGGCGCATCGCTTAGGTTCAAGGCATGGCAAACCGCGCCACGCTTAGGGTCAAACGCGCCAAACACCAAACGTTTGATACGCGCATGACTGATCGCCCCCATGCACATGACGCAAGGCTCCAAGGTCACGTACAAGGTCGCATCGACTAACCGGTAATTCTGCACTGCAAAGCCCGCTTGCCTGATAGCCATGATTTCCGCATGGGCCGTGGGGTCATGGTTGGCTATCGGCAAATTCCAGCCTTCGGCGATGCAACGCCCCTCTTTGACCACTACCGCACCCACTGGCACTTCGCCTTGGTCTTGCGCCCGCTGCGCCAAACGGATGGCGTGGCGCATCCAGGCTTCATCGGTAGTTTCTGGTAAATTTGCAGTCATTGGCAAGGATGGGATTTGTCTTTTTCCCTAGGTCAATCGATTATCGTATTGCTGGCCTGCAAAAATTCGCGCAACTCTTCGTTATCCACGCGCCGATAAATTTCTGCCATCGGCAGCGTTAAATCCAATGAGGCAAAATACACCTCATCGCCCCAAAAATAATGATGGGAGTCCCAATTGGCAGAACGCCGTGACACTTCCACCTCGACAAAATCCTGTTCGACCAATACATATTCCTGCAAACTGGGCAAGGCCTGATAGGCCAGGCGTTTCAATGTCCGGTCTTTACGTTGCGTGGAGTTTGATAATACCTCGACAATCAAAATGGGATTTTCCGTGTAATAATCATTGCCGTTATCATGGTTACAAATCACGACTACATCAGGATAAAAGAATTTGCGATGATTGACATTGACTTTGAAATCAGCCGTCAGCACGTCACAAGGCAGATTTTTTAAATGTTGCCCAAGTTCTCTGGCTAAATTATTAGCAATACGGCCATGATTAATGCTTGTGCCAACCATTGCATAGACATAGCCGTCTATGTATTCATGTTTGGTTTCAGAAATCAGTTCGCCTTGTAAATAGTCTTCTGCGCTGATCCGGTTATCTTTTAATACGGCGTTCATGATTTTTCCCGTTTGTACATGTCCAGCAGTTCTTTTAAATAGGCAATCTCCCTGGCTTGCAGGGCCAGTTCTTTGTCTTTTAATTCAATAACCAGTTGTTGTTTTTGATTTTCAAAAGCCAATTCAGCGGGCGAGCTAATAATATTGCCACCATTACTATCGCCAATATTGACGAAATAGACATTTTTTTCGCCTAGCGACATCAGCTCCATGAAGTCAACGCCTAAAATTTCTGAGACTTTTTTTAACTTAGAAATGGCGATTTTTGTTTCACCGCGTTCGATTTTTGAATAACCACTGACTGACATATTCAATTTCCCCGCCATAGCTTCTTGTGACCAGTCTTTAGACTCTCGCAAGAAGCGGATTTTTTCGTGAACTTCCATAAAATTCCCCTAAATTCCACTAAGTAGGTAAAAATCAATACTTTTTGGCGATTGTAGCATTTTGGGCATGGCTTGATAATTTAGCTTTTAATATGAGGAGATTGTAATGAAAAAACTGGCAGTGATTTTTTTATTGGCTATGGCAAATGTTGCTAATGCCGCTTTTCCAGAAGGTCAATGGACGGTTGATACTTACAAAGAAAGCACTGGGGCATTTTATTCCAAAGTCGGAATTTGTATTAAAGCTGATGGCACATGGAATTTGACAACGCCGATAGAAAGTTCTGGATCAGGATACTGGATGATGAGAGGAAACGACATTCATCTACATGGAAATTTGCATGATAGTTTGGAGTTGAATGAATCTGTTGAACTAACAAGAGTTACTTCACGTCTTTTAACTGGCTATTGGCAAGAATGGATTAATGGTGGCTCTCTTAATTTGTATTTCACGACTAAATGGACTTTTTCATCAGCAACTTGTTTACCGCCTGCCTAAAATGACAAAAACCGCCCACGGCAAAAGCCCAAGGCGGTTTTTATTGCCCGTATCTAAACCTTCCAGGTTTTAAAAACCTGGAAGGTTTGTACCCAAAACTACTCCCATTCAATGGTCGCTGGCGGTTTGCCGGAAATGTCGTAAGTTACGCGTGAAATGCCCGCCACTTCGTTGATGATACGGCGGGAGATCAAATCTAAAAACTCATACGGCAAATGCGCCCAACGGGCCGTCATAAAGTCGATGGTTTCGACCGCACGGATGGCGATGACATAATCATAGCGCCGCCCGTCCCCCATCACGCCCACCGATTTGACAGGCAGGAACACGGCAAAGGCTTGGCTGACTTTGTCATACAAATCATGGCGGTACAGTTCTTCAATAAAAATCGCATCCGCCTGCCGTAGCAAATCGGCATAGTCTTTTTTGACTTCACCCAAAATACGCACACCCAAGCCAGGGCCGGGGAAGGGATGGCGGAACACCATTTCGGCAGGCAAGCCCAATTCCAAACCGATTTTACGCACTTCGTCCTTGAACAATTCACGCAACGGCTCGACCAGTTTCAAAGCCATATTTTCCGGCAGGCCACCCACGTTATGATGGGATTTGATCAAATGCGCCTTGCCGCTTTTCGCACCAGCAGATTCGATGACATCCGGGTAAATCGTGCCTTGCGCCAGCCAACGGGCATCGGTCAATTTCGCGGCTTCTTCATCGAAAATTTCAATGAACAAGTTACCGATGATTTTGCGTTTTTGTTCCGGGTCATTGACACCTGCCAAGGCGGCCAGATAGCGGGCTTCGGCGTTGACACGGATAACTTTCACGCCCAAATGTTCGGCAAAAATTGCCATGACTTGGTCGCCTTCGTGCAGGCGCAGCAAGCCCGTATCGACAAACACGCAAGTCAATTGCGGGCCTATCGCTTTGTGCAACAAGGCGGCAACGACAGACGAATCCACGCCACCTGACAACCCTAAGATAACTTGGTCACCCCCGACTTTGGTGCGCACGGCCTGGATGCTGTCCTCTATGATGTGGCCGGATGTCCATAAGGCTTCGCAGCCACAAATGTCCAAGACAAAACGCGACAGGATACGTCCGCCTTGTTTGGTGTGGGTCACTTCTGGATGGAATTGCAGGGCATAAAAGCCTTTGGTTTCATGGGCGATACCAGCAATGGGCGCACCGTCAGAGCTGGCAATGAGCATGAAACCTTCCGGCAAGACAGTCACACGGTCGCCGTGGCTCATCCAAACATCCAGCAAGCCATAGCCTTCGGCGGATAAATGGTCTTCAATGCCATTGAGCAGTTTGGAATGGCCACGGGCACGGATTTGCGCATAACCAAATTCACGGTGGTCGGAGCTTTCGACTTTGCCGCCCAATTGTTCTGCCATGGTTTGCATCCCGTAGCAAATGCCCAGTACGGGTACGCCCAATTCAAAAACTAATTGCGGCGCACGCGGGGTGTCATTGCTGGTGACGGTTTCCGGGCCACCGGATAGGATAATGCCGTTGGGCGCGAAATTTTGGATGTCTTTGTCGGTGCATTCGCAGGAATAAATTTCGCAATAAACGCCGATTTCGCGGATGCGGCGGGCGATCAGTTGGGTGTATTGCGAACCAAAATCCAAGATCAGGATTTTATGGGCGTGGATGTCAGTTACTGTTTGCGTCACGATGATACTCACCAGAATTTTTCATAAATAAAAAGGGGTTCGAAACGAACCCCTTAAGTCTATTGCTATGATAGCATTGTCTGGTTATGGCCTGTAGCCCATAAGGCTATCTTTTGATGGCGGCTCCAAGCCTATACAGATAACACTTAGCGGATCACCCGATGGCCGCGTCCGCTCATGCAGTTGTTGTAGGCATTTTTGTAGCGGGCTTCGGTATCAAAACCTTGATGTGCCGCTCCGCCTAAACCACCCGCTGCCGCGCCTATCGCCGCTCCCAAACCCGGATTGCCCGTAAATGCACCGGCCACCGCGCCGCCTGCACCACCGACTAAACCGCCTGTCGCCGCGCCAATCGCCGTCTGCTTGGCTGTACCGCCAGATGATTGTGAAGCCAGCTGTTTGCATTCCGCCATGTCTTGGCCAATGCGGTAGGCATTGGGGTCATTGTAAGTATCGACCGTGGGTGTCCAGCCCGTTTGGCTGGCACAGCCAGATAAGGCCAAAACGCCTAATAGTGCCAATTTGATTGAAGTGTTTTTCATATAACGTTCCTTTTTGTTAATTAAATGTGCGTGCCAGTCTAGCTAAGTCACGCTGAATGGACACTGAACTTGCTGGCCTAGGCCGCAGCCGACGCATTAGAGCGGGGCTTTGAAAAATAGTGCCCTCACTTGGATTTATTGGGCGGCATTCACTGTGAGATATTGTTCATCCCATGATATGCCTTGGCCATCAGTCAATCTGACCGTCCACTGTCCGGTGGATTGGTTGTCCATTGTCCGGTGCGTGGTGACGCGCCACCGTTCGGCCTCCACCAATAAGGGTTCTTTGGCCATTTGCACCCCATTTTGTAGCCATTGGTGGTAAAGGTTTTTACCATTCATGCCCCTTAATTCAGTGAAATAATACACGGTCACGGGTTGTCCAAACTTGATGCCTAAGGTTTGTGGCATTTGGGAACCTGGTTCCTTGCCTATTACCCGTGTGGTGAGCAAAGCCCGGCGCACTCGTGCCGTATCACCTGATAAAAGTGCGGGGGATTTGCTTGGATTAGCCTTGGCCACAACGGGCTGCTCGGGAAGTGGTTTTGTGGAAAGGGCTGGCGGCTGATCCGCAGCAACCGTTTTCAAAGGGTGTTCAACGGTATTATCAACCCCTACCTGTTCATTTTCCGTTTCATCGGCGCCGCTGAATAACAAAACCAGCAACAACATGAACCCCAGCACTACCCCGCCAGCCACGGCAATACGTTGGACATTCCAAACCGTAATCACTTTTGGGTTGCCTAGTGAAGCATCGCCTGATTTGGCAGTAGTCGGCAATTTGACTTTAATCACCAGATTTTTTTTCTCAGCCATCGCATCACCCACCGTCAGAATTAACCCATTAACACTATCCGCTACAAGCTGAACAGTTCACGCATTTTTTGGCCCGGACTCTCAGCCCGCATAAATGCTTCGCCTACCAAAAAGCCATAGATGTGATTATCCAGCATCAGCTGCACATCTTCTTGGGTATGCAAGCCACTTTCAGTAATGATGATACGGTCATTTGGAATCTGCGCCTGCAAATCTAAAGTGGTTTGCAATGCCGTGTCAAACGTCCGTAAATTGCGGTTATTGATACCCAGCAATGGTGTATTTAATGTCAATGCCCTTTCCAGTTCTTCGGCATTATGCACTTCCACCAGGACATCCATGCCCAATTGCAACGCCAAAGTTTCCAATTCTTGCATAAGACTGTCTTCCAAAGCAGCGACGATCAGCAAAATGCAATCGGCTCCTAATGCACGGGCTTCGTAGATTTGGTAGGTGTCGATCATAAAATCTTTGCGCAATACGGGTAGCGGGCAACGCTCCCGAACCATTTGCAAATACACTTCGGAACCTTGGAAAAACTCCTTGTCAGTTAATACCGACAAGCAGGCCGCCCCGTTCATGGCGTAATCTTGGGCGATACTGACTGGCTCAAAGTGTTCGCGGATCACGCCTTTGCTGGGCGATGCCTTTTTAATCTCGGCAATGACCGCCGGTTTTTGGGCTTGCACTTTGCGGCGCAACGCATCGGTAAACCCACGTGGGCTTTGAACGGATTTTGCAATCTCTTCAAGGTCGCTAATGCCTATCGCTTGCTTACGTTTGGCCACTTCTATGGCCTTTTGGCAAAGGATTTTTTGTAAAATATCAGGGGTATTGCTCATCTTGCGGGTATCCTAGGAACGTCACAGATAGGGTGTAGGAAAATGCACAAGCAGTGCATCGTAAGAATCAAATATTTATTAGCCGTCAGCTTTGTTTTTATTTTTGGAGGAGATTAGACGCTAAAAAAAACAGGCTATGGTGAAAATTGCTGGCTAAACCTAACCAGTGCCGCCAATTTTTCCCGCGCCGCGCCGCTTGCGATTGCTTGCCGGGCGAGTGTGATGCCAGATGCCAATGAGTCGGCCACGTTTGCGGCATATAAGGCCGCCCCGGCATTCAGTAAGACTATATCGCGTGCTGCTCCAGATTGGTCATCCAATACGGCCCTAACCATCGCAAGGCTAGATGCCGCGTCAGTCACGGCGAGTCCAGACAGGCTTGCCCGTTCAAGGCCAAATTGTTCTGGCGTGACGGTATAGGTTAAGACTTCGCCGTCTTTGAGTTCAGCGATGCTTGATGCCGTGGCGATGCTCAATTCATCCAGGCCGTCATCGGCATGGACAACCAAGACATGCTGGCTACCCAGTTTTTTCAGCACGTGTGCCAGCGGTTCCAACCATTGCTTGGCAAACACGCCTATCAGTTGGTTCGGTGCCTTGGCGGGATTGGCAAGAGGGCCTAGGACGTTAAACAAGGTTCTGATACCCATTTCCTTGCGGACATGGATGGTGTGTTTCATTGCCCCGTGATAATGGGGGGCAAACAAAAAACCTACGCCTAAAGTATTCACGCAATCGGCGACTTGTGCGGCGGTCAAGTTCAGGTTAACCCCGGCGGCTTCCAGTACATCGGCGCTGCCACAACTGCTGGACACCGAGCGGTTGCCATGCTTGGCCACTTGTCCGCCAGCCGCCGCCACAACAAACGCACAAGTGGTTGAAATATTGAACGTATTTGCCCCGTCTCCGCCCGTGCCGCAGGTGTCTATAACGTGTGCGCCATGCACGGCCACTTTGGCCGCCAATTCACGCATGACTTCGGCAGCGGCGGTAATTTCATCGACGGTTTCGCCTTTGCAGCGCAGCGCGACCAAAAAACCCGCCAATTGCGCGTCAGTGACGGCCCCCGCCATAATTTGGCGCATCACATCACGCATTTGTGGCATGTCCAAATCCTGTTTGGACACAACGGTTTGTAAAGCTTGTTTTATATCCATCAACCGGGCCAAAAATTGGGATTAAGGTGCGGCGGGTGCTTGGCGGGTAAAGTTAGGCTCTTTAGGCGGCTGATTTTCTTGCAGGCAGTGGTATGCGGCGTTTTCGTACTTGATCCGTAAAGATTGGGGGTTCTCGTGCTCATCCAAGAATTTTTCCGCTTCTTGGGGGGTCAAGTCTTTCATCAGGAACATGGCAATACAGGTGCAAGGGCGTTCAAAGCGTTTCCTGTCCTCTTCTTTATTGTCTGAGTTGTGCAATTCCCGTTGTACGCATTGTTCGGCAAATTTTTGCTCAAACTCTTGTTTTTCAGCTTGGGTGACAGGTTGCTCACCAGAATGGTCGAAAGGGTTAGGATTGTGGGTAGGCTCTGCGGGTTGGCTTTTGGCGGTTGGGGCCGGCTTTTTTTCCTTGTCATCGGAGCAAGCTGTAACGGATAAGGCCAATACACCGCAGGCCACTGCCATAACCATGAATTTTGGGGTCAATAATAATTTTTTCATAAGCGTTTACGCATCGGATCAAGTTAAAAACGGGCGGCTTGCCAGGATTGCAAACCTTAGGTTTACCCAAGATAACTTTAGACTTTATCATTTTCTTAATCCGCATTCTACTTTCTTGGCCTCCTGGCATCATTAACCACAGCCGGTTATAAGATTTAAGGTTACGAAATACGCGTCTGGAACGTATAATAGAGAGTTATTTTATTGCTTGATTAGGTGTGGTTTATGCAAATTATTCAGGAAGCCCTCACGTTTGATGACGTTTTGTTAGTTCCGGCACATTCTGTTGTGCTGCCCCGTGACGTGGAGCTAAAGACCAAACTGACCCGCGAAATCACGCTCAACATCCCGCTGGTTTCCGCTGCGATGGATACCGTCACGGAAGCGCGGTTGGCGATTGCCATTGCCCAAGAAGGCGGCATGGGCATCATCCATAAAAATATGACCGTGGAGCAACAGGCGCGGGAAGTCCGCCATGTGAAAAAATACGAGAGCGGCGTGATTAAAGACCCGATTACGGTCACGCCCGACACCAGCATCCGCGATGTCATCAAATTGACCCGTGCCAAAAATATTTCTGGTGTCCCGGTGGTGCAGGGTGATGAATTGGTGGGGATTGTCACTAGCCGTGATTTACGTTTTGAGACCCGGTTTGACGAGGCAGTCGCTAACGTCATGACACCTAAAGAGCGTTTGGTGACAGTCAGTGAACATGCCGACCCAAAAGAAGCCGTTGCCTTGTTGCACAAGCACCGCATCGAAAAAGTGCTGGTGGTCAACGATGACTTCCATTTATGCGGCATGATCACCGTCAAAGATATTCAAAAAGCCAAAGACTACCCGCAAGCTTGCAAAGACAGTCAAGAACGCCTGCGGGTCGGTGCGGCAGTCGGTACTGGCCCAGGCACGGAAGAGCGGGTGGCCGCATTGGTTGCGGCAGGCGTGGATGTGATAGTTGTTGATACGGCGCACGGGCATTCCCAAGGTGTGCTCGATAAAGTCCGCTGGGTCAAACAAAATTATCCCGATGTCCAGGTGATTGGCGGCAATATTGCTACGGCCTCTGCCGCACTGGCCTTGGTGGAGGCCGGAGCGGACGGTGTCAAAGTTGGCATAGGCCCTGGCTCGATTTGTACAACCCGCATTATCGCTGGGGTCGGCGTACCGCAAATCACTGCCGTCAGCGATGTGGCCGATGCCCTAAAAGGTACAGGTGTACCGCTGATTGCCGATGGCGGCATCCGTTATTCAGGGGATGTCGCAAAAGCCTTGGCGGCAGGCGCCTATGCCGTGATGTTGGGCGGCCTGTTTGCAGGGACTGAGGAAGCGCCGGGCGAAGTCGAACTGTTTCAAGGCCGTTCGTATAAATCTTACCGGGGCATGGGGTCTTTGGGGGCGATGTCACAACAACAAGGCTCCAGTGACCGTTATTTCCAAGAAGAGGCCGATTCGGTCGAAAAATTGGTGCCGGAAGGCATTGAAGGGCGTGTGCCTTACAAAGGCAGCTTGTTGGCCGTCATCCACCAATTGCTCGGCGGCATCCGCGCCAGCATGGGCTATACCGGTAGCCAAACCATCCAAATCATGCACGACAAAGCCCAATTTGTCCGCGTGACCAGTGCCGGCATGCGCGAAAGCCACGTCCATGATGTTACTATCACTAAGGAAGCGCCCAATTACCGCACTGAATGAGGTTACTGCTGGCAAAACGCACTGATCTGATCCAAATGCCATTTCTGTAGGCATTTAAACTGCGTTAAAAAACCCATGAATATGTTATTTAACGCAGTTAGCGTATGCCGGAATAGGGAAGATTAGAAAAAATTTACAAATTTTTCTAATATCCATTAATAATTGGGGCTTTCTACGTTAGAATGTGTGACTTTTTTACTGTAGCCTGGGTTTTATGCCAAGTTAACGCCCAGCTATCTGGGATCAGCCTTAGCTTAATTGCAACATTAACGACATACTTAAAATTATAACAAGGTCATCATGAATAAAATTCCCGAAATCTTTGATAATCCCGTTATTGATTTCAAACGGCTGAGTGCCCTTCAGGCGCAACAGGACCCTAGAAGCCGCTACATGATTGCGATGACCCCGCGTTCAGGCAGTACCTACTTATGCGATCTGATGAGCCAAATCAACCGTTTTGGGAGGCCTAATGAGCTGATTAACCAAGATGGTGTTCCAAGGATTATGAAAGATTCGCCGGGCCGCAATCCCGATGAATATATCCGTAATGTCATGCGTGACCGACAAACAGAAAATGGTGTCTCTGGCCTTAAAGCCAGCTGGTTTCAATTTGAAAACTTCATGAATTCAATGAATGACCAAGCTTATTTGTCGGGTTTCAAATATATTTACCTGACACGCCGTAACTTGGCCGCCCAAGCGGTTTCACTGTATAAAGCCACATCCACAGGCGTATTTCACACCGATACACAGCACGGTGGGGACGTGATGGAAAAATTCGAAGCCTTAGAATACGATTACGACAGCATCAAATACTGGCACGAGCATATCGTTGTCCAGGAAAAAGGCTGGCAAAATTATTTTTACGAAAACCGTATTTATCCTTTGTGCATCAGCTATGAAGACATTGAGGAAAATGTCCTTAAAGTGATGCAGCGAATTGCCGTTTATGTTGGTGATGAGCCTAATACGGTTTATATGCCGATAGAACAGTCGATTTTTAAGAAAATCAGCGATCACCGCAACGGGCAATGGACGCGCCGATTTTCTATTGAACTGTCATTGAATGAGCCGGGCTAATACTTAAGCCTTGTTTTTGTTTCCGGTAAGTTTCCCAGCCCTAAATGATTTGCCGGATATTGCCTAGATCACCGCAGGCAATTTGATAAACCTCCTGAATCGCCTCATCAAACCATCCAATGGTTTCCGTTTGTAATGGTTCATAATGCCTTCGACTTTGTTAAACACTTGGTCACGCATGTGGATTTTTCTTTGCATGGTTTTTCCCCTCGATTTCCAATCTGGATATTAATGGCTACGGTAACTACGCATTTGCCCGACCAGCACACCTTGTATTTCAACTTGGTCAGGATGGTAAGACAAAGCCGCCATCGTTGCATTGGCTGGCAGTAACAGCACTTGTCCGTCTTTTTGTTCGATATATTTGAGTGTGGCCTCAGCTTTTTCAATTAACGCCACGACAATTTCGCCATTACTCGCATACGAGCGTTGCTCGATAACGACCCAATCGCCGTCAAAAATACCTGCCTCGATCATCGAATCGCCTTTGATTTGCAAGACATAACAGGGCTTATCGCTGGCCAGCACTTCAGGCACTAGCATAAAGCCCGGTGTTTCCAAGGCTTCAATGGGTTGGCCCGCCGCAATCGCGCCGACAAAAGGCAACATTTGGCCTTGGCCTGCATCTTCAACGGGCTGCACCAAACGTACGCCTGTCTGTTTATTGCCATGAAACGGCTCGACCAAACCCGCCTCGGTCAATGCCATAATATGTTTGTGCAATGACCCGCGCGAAGCCATGCCCAATGCGGCACATAGTTCATCAAGGCTCGGTGGGTGCGTGAAATTGCCCTGATTTTCAAGAAGAAAATTAAAAATTTCCCGTTGCCTACGGGTTAATGCTGTCATAATCGCCAAGCCTTTTGCTTAATTGGATTTGAATCCAGCTTAACAAAAATTCGGCAAAAAGCAATCAAAAAGAGAACTTAAAGAGAACAAAATATCCGCAGCACTTAGGTGCTGCTGAATTTATTCAATGAGGAAGCGGACATGCAGATATGGGTTGATGCGGATGCTTGCCCAAAAGCGATCAAAGACATTTTATTTCGGGCAGCAGAACGTACGGGTATCACCACGACCTTAGTGGCCAACCAATTTCTGGCAACGCCACCTTCGCGGCACATCAAAATGTTGCAAGTACGTTCTGGCTTTGATGTTGCGGACAATGAAATCGTCACCCGATTAAATTCGGGTGACTTGGTGATAACGGGGGATATTCCGTTAGCGAGTGAAGTGCTGGGCAAAGGCGGGCAGGTCATTAACCCACGGGGTGAGCGTTACACCCAAGAAACCATTAAAGAACGCCTGAACATGCGTGATTTTATGGACACGTTACGGGCCAGCGGCATTGCCACAGGCGGGCCGTCTGCATTAAGCCCGCGTGATTTACAGGCCTTTGCCAATCAGCTCGATAGCTTTTTGGCAAAGGCAGACAAGCGTTAACATCATGTGCCTTGACTTTTTTTCACCAATTTCTGCACGATCAAACTGCCGATCATATCGCCTTGCACGTTGACCGTGGTGCGGAACGCATCCAAGAAACGGTCTATCGGCAACAAAATCGCGATGGCTTCGGCAGGCAAACCCACTGATTGCAACACCATCACCATCGTCACCATGCCTGCACTGGGAATGCCCGGCGCACCAATCGCCGCCATCATGGCCGTGAAAAACACAATCAGCTGTTGGACAAAATTCAACTCCACGCCTGCCAAATTGGCGATGAACAACGCCGCCGCCGCTTCATACAAGGCTGTGCCATCCATATTGACCGTCGCGCCCAGCGGAATCACAAACCCGGCTATTTCTGGCTTGACGTGCAAATGCTGTTCGGCACAGCGTAGCGTGACGGGTAAAGTCGCTGAGCTGGAACTGGTGGCAAACGCGGTAATCAGGGCTTCTTTCGCGCCTTTGAAAAAATGCAGCGGCTTGATGCGGGTCACGGCATACAGCATCAGTGGCAACACCACCACGGAATGCAACAACGTCGTACCTAAGACCACCGCGACAAATTTGCCTAAGCTAGCCAACAATTCCATATTTTGCGTGGCGACCAATTGCGTCAACAAGGCCATAATGCCCAACGGCGCAAGGCGCATGATCCAGCCGACCATACGCAAAATGATTTCCAAACCTTCCTGCAACAACGCCAAAATATTGCGGTAACGTTCGCCGCCCATCACCAAGGCGATGCCTAAAAACAGCGCGAAAATCACAATCGCCAAGACATTGCCTTGCGCCAAAGCCGCGAATGGGTTGACGAACAGCCCATGCAAAAAACTGCTGACAAATTCGGCAGGGGCCATTTGTTTGGCTTGGAAATTGTTCATGGCGTTCTGGAACAATGCCAAGCTCAAACCTTTACCGGGTTCAAACACATTGCACGCCGTCAAACCCAAGACGATGGCCGCCGCCATGGATAGCACAAAAAAGCCTAACGTAGACATCCAAACCCGGTGCATTTGCTGGTGTTGGCGCAAATTGGCGACACCAACGGCAATGGATGTGAACACCAACGGTACTAAAACCATTTTCAGCAAATCAATGAATACATGCCCGACTAAACCACTGACATACAAGCCCCGCTGGGCCAACACCGATTCCGTACCTAACTGGGAAAACAGCCCGCCCAACAATACGCCGATCAGCACTCCTAAGAAAATCTGGGCATTTAAAGAGAGTTTCATCATGATTCGCCTGTCTGTGGAAAAGGGGTTTGAGTTTGCTGCATCGCCAACGCGGCCTGATACAGCAGTTTTTTCCTGCCGCCCGTAATTTCCACCGCCAAGGCCACGGCAGTTTTGAGCGGGCATTCTTTCAGCAAAATGCTAAGGATTTTCAAGTGTTCAGGCGAGACTTCCTGCTCTGTTTTCTCCAGCACCGCCCCGGCGACGATCACCACAAACTCGCCTTTGCGCATGTTTTCATCGCGTTCGACCAAGGCCAACATGTCCGCCACAGTGCATTTGACGATGGTTTCATGCAGCTTGGTCAATTCGCGGGCAATCACCATTTCCCGCTCTGGCGGCAGCACCTCGGCCATGTCCTGCAAACACGCCAAAATGCGGTGGCTGGATTCGTAAAAAATCCAAGTCGCGGTCGTATCCAGCCGTTCGGTGAAAAACGCTTTTCGCGCCGATGACGTGCGCGGTGCGAAGCCTTCAAAGGTGAATTGGCTGACTGGCAAACCCGCTGCCGACAGGGCAGCAATCAAGGCACATGCGCCCGGAATCGGCACCACGTCCAGCCCCGCGTCTTTCACCAACTTGACCAAAGGCATCCCCGGATCGCTCAACAGCGGCGTACCCGCATCAGACACCAAGGCAATCGACAGCCCTTCGCGCAATTTGTCCAGCAACACCAGCGAAGCCTTGTCTTCATTATGCTGATGCAAGGACACTTTCTTATTGCTGATGCCGTAATGGCTTAACAACATCCCGACATGGCGCGTGTCTTCGGCGGCAATCAGATCGACTTGTTTTAAGGTCTCAATAGCCCGAAAACTAATATCAGCCAAATTGCCGATAGGGGTGGCAACTACATAAAGTTTGCCGGGTGGGTGGCTCATAATCCTTAGCTCCGCTAGCTGGGTTTGTTTCGATGGAGCGATGTTAGGGCACGGGGGCGGGGAGGTCAAACAAATGCGTCTTGAGCAGGATATTGCGCAGTCCGCAATAGGGTATGACATTCTGCGCCGGACGGGGCATGTTGCCCCGTCCGCAACATTTTATGACATTCAAACATATCAGTAGCTATTAAACGTTAGGGACGGGGTTACGAAACCCCGTCCCGCTTGGGGATACGGCCTTATAAAGCTAGATAAGCCCCGCTCTAGGCGGAGTGAGTAAATTTTCTTTAATGGCTTCGCGGTCGGAAACGGTAGCAATCTTTAAGCATTCAACCAATAAGGAATTGGCGGCTAAATAATTACTTAAAATAGATAATTGTGACAGAGTTAATTCCCATTGATGGGCAATGTTTCGTTCGTGTTGCAACAGTTGCCGGAATTGTCCGGTGAATTGTTGCCATTGATTTTGTGTGGCGGTTTGACTAGGGAAGCTTGCCATTAAAGCGTTTAGCTGTGCAACCAAGCCGTCAAATCCCCACTCCTGTATTTGCCTGATGCTGTCTTGAAAGAATTCAAGCGTTAAGTGGTAATGCTTTTGTACCGTATTTTCAAAATGCCACGCATTTGAAAAATATTGAACCACCAGCAAAGCCAGTATCATTAAATAATCAACAGCAATAGATTTAGAATATCTGGCGAGATCGAGGGCGAGGGCGAAATCAGGGGCGATGACGCCGTGGAGATCAAGGGTATGGGCGAGGGCGAGGTCAAGGGTGTGGGCAAGGTTGAGTTCACGGGCGATATCGCGGGCGTAGGCGCGGGCAAAGGCGAGGACACGGTCGAAGTCGCGAGCGAGGCCAAAATCGAGATCGTGAGCGAGATCCAAGTTCTGGGCGCAGACGAGAAAAATATAGAATACGCAGATAGCCGATGATCGGTTGCCGCTGGCATCCATGACAATGCTGTGCGCTTTGGCATTATTAGCCCATTGCAATAGCGCAACAAGCTGCGCATCTGATTTAACCAAATCATCAATCGCAGTGCGAAACAGGCTAACAAAATCGTCCGCATCGCTCAGTAATGAGGCCGTCAGTAAAATCACTTCCCGCCAGCGCGGCTCGGTGATATGTTTCAGCAATTCCGTTTGATAACTGGCCTTGCTGGCAATATGGCTGGCGGCAAAATACTCTTGGAAACTCAAATGGGCAAAAGAATGGATTTTTTGCGCCCGTTCGACAAAAATGCCGTGTTGGGCGGCAATGGCTTTGAGGACAATGTCGCCATCGGGAGCCGTTTCTGTACCGGGCAAGGTTTTCAGGCCCCGTTCCAAATAAGCACTAAGCTCTTTTTCCGGCAGCAGATAGCGGTTTTCGGCAAAGGTCTTGTAAGCAATCGCTGCAAAAAGCTGTTTTTTCAAGCGATGGGTGAGGTTTTTGTAAATCTCATCGCGTCTGATCGAGCGCGAGGTATCCCATTTTCTTAACAAGGCATCTATCGCATCCTCATAAATTTCGGCACGGCGATTTGGAAAGGCCATTGAATCGCCAAACGCCAGACACAACATGCCCAATAATAAGGGGCTACGGGCCAATTCGTATAAGCCGCCATGTTGCTGAGCTTTTAAATCTTCTAAAAATTGTTCGCCTTTTTGCGGCTCAAGGACAAACCACTTTTGGACAAATGTTTCGATTTGTTCAGGGGTAAAATCCGCTACCTCAACATAGTTAAAATGCTCAAAGGAATAATCGGCGGCTGCGACCCGGCAGGTGATCAGGCATTGGCTTTTATCGTAACGTTTACAAAAATTTTGTATTTCCCGGCAAATACGCGGGTTATGTTCTTGGTTGACTTCATCCAAACCATCAAACAAGACAATCGCTAAGCCGTATTCTAATAAATATTCGATAAAACTGTCGGCTTTAGGGAAGTTACAAATAGCAAACTGCTCGACAATGTAGCCCATTAAAGGCTTATCCGTATCCGTCCATTCACGCAACGTCACCAATATCGGCGTTTTATCGAGTTTTCCGTGGATGGCTTGTAAGTTGATGTATTTTAAAAATGTGGTCTTGCCGGCCCCTGGCTTGCCAAGGATAAACAGGCGATGGCTGGTTTTCTGTTTAACAATATCTAAGCCATTACGGCGTTCCACGTCGTTGCCATGTAGTTTTTCGTTGTCGGCTTCATGCAGTTGCTCAATGCTAAAACGCCGCGTTGCTAGCGGTTTGTCCAGAATATACAGATCGGTGAAGATGCTGGACAGTTTTGTAGGTTCAGGATTTCCAAGGACACGAGTTGTACCGTAGAGTTTAAGCGATTTTTCTTTGTAATCGCGTTCGGCTTTTTGCCACTGAAATTTTTTCCAGCCATCTTGTGCCAGTTTTTGGCCTTTTTCTTTGGCTTGGTTTTGTAGCCATTCGATCAGGTTATCCCCGTGCTTTTCCCAAAGGTAAGCACCTAAAGCAAAACTAACTATTTCAGCCATATTATTTTTTTCCACTATATGAAACCCAATTGATGGAACAGGGAGATTTTCAGGGTATGGCTAGAGTCTAACATGCGTATATCGTGATTTCTATTGTGTGAGACATGCTTTCAACTACCTTGCCGAAACACCCCGTTAGTTATAATTTTAACCAGGGAGTCCTTATGCGAACACAACTAAGAAAAATCGGCAATTCACGCGGATTGATTATTCCAGTTGGATTATTAGAGGCGTGTGGCTTAGGGGAAGAGGTTGAATTGCGATTGGAAGGCAAAACTTTGGTGATTGAAGCCCTTAACACGCCGCTTAAAGGTTGGTTTGAGCAGTATGACGCGCAACTTGATGAAAATGCTTGGGAAACCTTGCCCATTGATGCCGATAGTGAGGATTGGCAATGGTAAGGCGCGGTGAAGTGTATTGGGTGAATCTTTGAGCGGGACGAGGTTTGCAACCTCGTTCCAAACGTTTCAAAGCCTCTAACAAGCATAAAACGTTAAGGGTGGGTTGAATAACCCGCCCTGCGTTAGTAGCAAACCCGTTCCGGCTGAGTTAACGGGCAAACGCAAACCCTCCAGGTTTTTAAAACCTGGAGGGTTTTTTGATGGTCAATTCAATAGAAATTGATAAGGACTGCGCGTCCTCGAAGGACGGGCAGTCCTAGCTCTTGTGCCCTTTGCGCGGGACGAGGATTGTAACCTCGTCCCAAACGTTTCAAAGCCTCTGCCTTAAAGGTTTATAGAATAAAATCCGTGACAGAAAGTGTGGCTACTCCAGTCAAATTAATTTCAATTTCGGCCAAACCATCACCATCTATATCGGCAAGCACCAAATTTGTTCCCGCGTCAAAACGGACTTGACCCGCCGCGCCTGTAAAGCCCGTGCTAATAAAGCTGAACTTTTGATCCCCCGCCAACACCGAGTTGGCATCAATCGCAGATAAATTGATCTTATCCAGTTCCGCCACAGAAAAATCGGTGATGACATCGTGATAAATGCCGCCGACGGGTGTGTCCATGGCAACCGTATAAACAAACTTATCGGCCCCGATACCGCCTGTCAACGTATCTGAACCAAAGCCACCATTCAGACTATCGTTGCCAGCACCACCTATTAGCGTGTCGTTTCCGGTTCCACCGATCAAGGTGTCATTACCGTTATCACCATTTAAGGTGTCATCGCCACCTTTACCGTCCAGTTGGTCGTTGCCATCGCCACCGGAAAGGTCATCGTTGCCGGAAGTGCCAGGGATAATGTCATCACCAGGGGTTCCAGGGTTGGATGAACCTTTGGTGATTTTTATGTATCTGCCCGTCAGGCTGAAAGAACTGGTGTCGTAAGTGCCGAGCAGGTTGATGACCACATCAGCGCCTGGCGTGGCATCGCTGCCGATATATAGGAATGATTGGTTATTGACGGCATCCACGGTTAGCTGCACTTGGTTGGTGAGCACTGTGCCGCCATTGCCTAGCGTAACGGCTCCGCCCGTGAAGTTTCGGTCATTGACCCTGATGGCATCCCCGCCCGTTGCATCGGTAATGATGTCGCCACCATTGCTAAAGCTGCCATACACAAAAATGTCGTTACCGATACCGCCAGTCAGCGTATCGTTGCCGCCGCCACCTGTGATGGTGTCATTGCCCGCGCCGCCATTGATTTTGTCATCGTTGCCCCAGGCCCACAAGCGGTCATCTCCTGAGCCGCCAGTCACGTCCAACTGCTCGAACGCGGCATAGGTGACTGAATTCTTACCAGCGGTGTCGGCGAATCTGTACCATCCACCGCCCGCATCGGCATGGCCAATACTGGTTGTGGAGGAACTGAAATTGAACGCCACTAAGTCATTGCCATCCCCGCCATGAGCTGTATTTTTACCATCACCCAGCCTGACGGTGTCATTGCCCGCTCCGGTATAGACGGTGTCATTGCCATGTACGGCATTCAAATCTATCGTGTCGTTGCCTGCGCCAGTTGTGAGGTTGACATTTTCAATGCTAGTCAAGCTGACCCGGTTTGCGCCATTGATTTTTAGTGAACCTGTTCCTAGGGCATTTAAGCTTAGCGTCAATGCCTCGACTGCGGTGCTGGCGCTTTGGTCGCCTATCCAACGGTCATTGCCGTTACCACCATTGATAATATCCGTGCCACTGCTGCTGTTGAGCGTATCATCGCCATCATTGCCCACCAGTGTGTCATTACCGCCAAAGCTGCTCAAATTGTCGTTGCCACTGCCTCCGGTCACTTTTAAATTTTCTACGCCGTAATATTTGACGCTGTCACCTGAGCCTGACGTATAGGCATACCATTCATAATTGTTGTGGCCATAACCTGGGTCATACCAACCGGGTGTATAGGTGTTATTGATGGCCGTTGTGACGGCAGACCAATTGATAACCAGCGTATCAGTACCATCACCCCCATGAAACACGTCGGAGCCACGGCCTAGTGCCGCCGTGTCGTTTCCGGCATTAGTGAGAACAATGTCATTGCCCGCATAGTTTTCGCTGTTGAGGTTATCGTTACCGGCTCCGGTATTCAGATAGAAGCGTTCGACATTTCTGATTGAGAATCCCGCTGTTACGCCTTCAGCGGTGGTTTGGCTGGTTGTAGCGTTGATAGACAAGGCCTTGATAATGGCGGACGTGTCAGCCTGCCACAGATCAATGCCCAATCCGCCGTTAATGACAGCCTTACCGCTGCTGCTGTTGAGGGTATCATCCCCGCCATTGCCGTTGAACGTGTCATCGCCTGCAAAACCACTGAGATAGTCGTTGCCGCTGCCTCCTGTGACATTAAACGCTTCGACACTATAATATTTGACGCTGTCACCTGAACTGGTGGAATAGAGATACCATTCGTAATTGTTGTGCGACCAACCTGGATCATACCAACCCGGATTGTAGACGTTATTGATTGCCGTGGTGACGGCTGACCAATCGATCACCAAAGTATCATTGCCGTCACCGCCGTGGAAAACATCGGCGCCACGGCCCAGCTGGGCGGTATCGTTGCCAGCATTGCTGATTACGATGTCATTGGTGGCATATCCCTGGCTGTTCAGGTTGTCGTTGCCAGCACCCGTATTGAGATAAAACCCTTCGATGTTCCTGATGGCATGTCCCGCTCCGGTGCCTTGTGCCGTGGTTTGGCTAGTGGCGGCATTTACCAGCATGTTGGCGGTAATCCCTGAAACTTCTGCTTGCCAAATATCCGTACCCGTACCGCCGTCAATAATCGCCTTTCCTGAACTGCTATAGAGCGTGTCATTTCCGGCTCCGCCCTTTAGCGTGTCATCACCCGCGAAACTACTTAAATAATCGTTGCCGCTGCCGCCTGTGACATCGAAAGCTTCAACGCTATAGTATTTGACGCTGTCGCCAGAACCCGAAGTATAAAGATACCAATCATACAGGTTATGAGACCAACCGGGATCAAACCAACCGGGATTATAGGCATTATTGATTGCCGTCGTGACGGCAGACCAGTTAATCACCAAGGTATCGTTACCCTCTCCACCATGGAAAATGTCAGTGCCACGGCCTAGTGATGCCGTATCGTCACCGCCATTGCTTAGCACGACATCATTGAGGGCATAACCGTTACTGTTCAGGTTGTCGTCGCCGACACCCGTATTTAGATAAAATAATTCGACGCCTTTGATGGCGTGTCCGGCTCCAGTACCTTGGGCGGTGGTTTGGCTGTCAAACGCATTAACAACCAAATCGGCAGAAATACCCGATATTTCAGCTTGCCAATGGTCAATACCTGCGCCTCCGTCAATGAAGGCCAAACCTGTGCTGCTATAGAGCGTGTCATCACCCGCACCACCGCTTAGGGTATCGTCACCGCCAAACCCGCTTAGATAATCGTTGCCGCTACCGCCTTTTATATTCAAGGTTTCAACGTTTGCATATTTCAGCGAGTCACCCTCAACTGAGTTGTACAGCCACCAACCGCTGCCCGCATCAACATTATTGATACTGGAGGTGGCGGAAGACCAATCCAGAATAAGCACATCACTGCCGTCGCCCGCATTCAAGGTGTCAACCCCGCGTCCCGTGCTAACCGTGTCGCTGCCACTTCCGGTATTTATCGTATCGTTGTAAATGCCAGGATTTGCCACAATGGTGTCGTCGCCAAGATAGGTGTCGACAATCAAGTTTTCGATACCCGAAATGGCGGCAAGTGCCGAGCCATCGGTTTTCGCTATCTGGGTGGCAGCCGAAATATCAATGATGACATCGCTAAGCACTTCGTCATAGACAACACGCCAGGTATCGGTGCCTGTGCTGCCAACTATCGTGTCATAACCGCCATAGCCGTATAGGATATCATTGCCGGCTCCGCCTTTCAGGACATCATTGCCATCGTAATCCCATCGGCCAGATAGGGCATCATCGCCTGTCCCGCCAGTCAGTCTGAAGTTTTCAACATTGGCACGGTAATAGTCTATGGATGTGCTGGGTGATGCACCATCCTGAATCCGATACCAGCCGCTGCCCGTACTGACATCCTGAATGCCTTCGGTTTTTCCGGTATAGTTCACTTCTAGGGTGTCAGTACCTGCACCCAATTCGATCCAATCAAAACCTTGGCCCACTTTGACGCTATCGTCGCCATTGCCAGTAGAAATGTGGTTGTTGCCGTTGACGGCAGAGGTATTGATAAAATCATTGCCTATGCCCGTGCTTAGATTCAGGCCTTCAATGTTTTTGACCTGAACACCTGTTTCAGCGACCGTATAAGAACCCCCCGTCCCGCCAGTGCCCCCAGTTGCATTGAGTATGATTTTAATGGCGGCACCCAGGGAAGAATAATCCACCGACCAAATGTCATTGAGGCCCGCGCCCCCGTCAAGGGTGTCGGCGCCAAGATAACCGGATAAAGTATCGTTACCGCCGCCACCGACCAGCTTATCTGCCAGATTAGCACCACGAAGGTCGTCATTTTCTGATCCGCCTGTAATTTCATAAGATTCAAAATTGATGAAGTCGATCGTGTTGAAAGCACCATCGCTATAATGCCCCCAGCCATCATTCCAATACACGATTGGGCCGGTCACGGTTGAGTAATCAATGACCAGCCGATCACCAGCGGCTGTTGAATTGCCTGCGCCATCTACAGAAATTTCGCCTAATGGGGCAATGTAGACATCGTCGTTATTTGTAAGAGTGGGCATAGTCGTCTCCTAAATGGTGGGGGTGAAACCTAACGGGTATTAATGCGTGTTAGGGTTATTTTGTTTTTTAAAATCCGCAACAGTTAAATTACGGGTACTACCAGAAAGGCAAATTTTAATAATATTATTATTGTCTAATATATACCTAAAACTTTAGCGTAACTACTCATTTCTATTTTTAACGGGTGTTGCGCAGTAATCGTCAATAAATCTTATTATTTCAGTATGTTATATGTTCTACGTGGTCGGCGGCCAAGGCTGTTTGGCAATGCTCAACGGTAAGCTCAGGCATTTTGCGATGCAGGCTCAGCTGTCCATCGGGGCTAGCCAGATTGCTTATGGAGCCTTGTAGAAATATCACATCAGTTATCAGATTGGAGCCTACACGCAAAACGCCATAAGTTCAGTGCGTTAGCGTACAGTAACGGTTCATCCCCACTTTGCGGGATGTTGTCAATGCCTTGCGCGAATCTGTAAGGCAATTGGCGGCGGAGTTTGGGTTATTACTGTCGAGGGCAGGGTAGTTACGAAATCGTTTTGATGATTTGATGGCGGGGGCGTAAAGCCTTTAATGCGAGGTGGACGTTGAGGAATGGATTGCAGCATTGATTTTGATAGTCGTAAAACCGTCCGGCACTGTCCAAACCTAAATCATGGGAAGCTGAGGTTTGGACGGTGCGTGAATGTCAATTCAAGATCGACATGCCTTTGATCTGCGCATAAACGGCCATGCCGATGTGTAAATTTAACAGGGATGCGGATTTGCGGGTGATGTGCGCCAACAGCGGTTGGCTGCCGACTTGTAGTTGCAGGATCGTTTGGCCGCTAGCGTCATCGGCCATGTCGGTGAGGGTGGCAGGCAATACATTTAAAATGCTGCTGGCTGCCGGGGCGGTCAGGGCGATGCTGACATCGCGGGCGTGGATTTGCACCCGCAACGGCGTGCCGATGGGGGCTTCGATGCTGGGCAGGCTTAACCAACCTTCGGCAAAACTGACACGGGTCAGGTGGTAATCGGTTTCGTGTTCGGTAACGTGGGTTTGCCAAACGGTGGCGGCGTGTTTGTCGCCCGCCAATGGCAAATCCAATCGGCTTAAAGTGTCTGCCAACGTGCCCGCTGCCACGACGTTACCAGTTTCCAAAATGACCAAATAATCAGCAAGTTGCAAGGCTTCTTGTTGGGAATGGGTGACATACAGCACGGGAATGGCCAATTCCTGATGCAAGCGGTTTAAGAATGGCAGGATTTCTTGTTTACGCTTGAAATCTAAGGATGCCAAAGGTTCATCCATCAGCAACACGTCAGGATTGAGCGCCAACGCACGGGCAATCGCGACCCGTTGCCGTTCGCCGCCGGATAGATGTTCGGGGCGGCGGTTCAACAAATGCCCGATGCCTAAGAGTTCCAACAGGTGTTCCAGCTTGATCGTGCGTGGGTTGTTTTTGCAGCGTTTTAGGCCATAGTGCAAGTTTTCTTGGACGGACAAATGCGCGAACAGGTTGGCTTCTTGAAATACATAACCTAGCGGGCGTTTATGGGTGGGCAAAAAGATGCCGCTGCTGCTGTCTTGCCAAACGTGCCCGTTGACTTGCAAAAAGCCGTTGGGCGCATGTTGCAAGCCTGCAATGCAGCGCAACAACGTGGTTTTACCGGAACCGGAATGCCCGAACAGCACGGTGATGCCTGCTGCCGGAAGGATCAAGTCCACATCAAGGTTAAAATCGCCGTAATCAAGTTGGAACTTTGCGCGAAAATCGCTCATTTTATTTCACCTGATGTGCGCTAGGGGCCGATTTTAAGGCCGTGTACAAAATCATCAAAACACCAAACGAGAACACCAACAAGCCGCCGGCCAACCAATGCGCTTCGCTGTATTCCAAGGCTTCGACGTGGTTGTAAATTTGCACGGACACCACGCGGGTTTTGCCGGGAATGTTGCCGCCGACCATCAGCACTACGCCAAATTCACCGACGGTATGCGCAAAGCCCAAAATGGTCGCGGTCATGAACCCCGGTTTGGCTAGAGGCATGACGACACTGAAAAACGTGTCCAACGGGCTGGCCCGTAAGGTGGCCGCCGCTTCAAGGGGTTTGTCGCCGATGCTGGCAAACGCGGTTTGCAAAGGTTGCACGACAAACGGCAAAGAATAAAGCACGGAAGCGACAACCAAGCCCGCAAACGTGAACGGCAACGTGCCTAACCCTAACCATTGTGTGAATTGCCCGATCACACCCGATGGCCCCATCAATACCAATAAATAAAAACCCAGTACGGTCGGCGGCAATACCAACGGCAAAGCCACTACGGCGTTAATCATGCCTTTCCAAGATGAGCGGGTACGCACTAACCACCACGCCAAGGGTGTGCCAAGTACCAGCATCAGCACGGTGGCGATGCTGGCGACTTGGAAGGTAAGCCATAAGGTGTCTAAGTCAGCAGAAGTGGGCATGGTTAGGGTTGGGTAGGGTTGTTGACGATGTGGCTTGGCCAGTTTTACGCTTTGGCCAAGTAACGGATGGTTTGGATTATAAGCATTAGCAGGGTCAAGCAAATGATTAGTAAGCCATAAGAGTGTCCAAAAAAACGAGAGGGATTATTGATGCCGCCAAACTTTCGCGGCTGAGACAGCGAGTATCGAGGCTAACAAGGGCAGCAACACACTGGTTGGGGTTATGTCGATCAAGCGTCCGCCGATGAATGCGCCAAACAATGAACCAATAGCCATAACCCAGACAAAATGTCGGTTTTGGCCTAAGACGGCAAAGCTCTGGGCGGTGCGGTAACGGCTAAAACCTACTAACATCGTGGGTAAACTGACTGCTAACGATAAGCTGCCCGCCAGTTTTATATCCGCACCAAACAACAATATCAAGGTGGGAATCAACAATTCCCCTCCTGCCACACCCAGAAGCGAGGCCACCACGCCTATGCCAAACCCTGCCCCTATGCCTACGGCAATTTGAATGCCGCCAGAAAATAGGGGGGCAGCCAATTGGGTGGGCTGGTGGGCAAACATTAGCAAGAACGCAATAAACAACAATAAGATGGCAATCACTTTATAAAGGCTTGCTGTCTTCAACCGGATGGCCCAACCTGCGCCGAACCATGCGCCTAACAAGCTACCTGCCAGCAGGTTCAAAATGACATCCCAATGTGATAGAAGGGTGCTAAAGGGGATAGTTTGGGCGCGGAACAGTGACGCGGAAGCCACCACGATAAGGCTGGTGGCCTTATTTAAAATAACCGCTTCTAACGGTGCAAATGCAAACAAGCCAATCAATAAAGGCAAACGGAATTCAGCCCCGCCCAAGCCTATCAAACCACCTAACGCGCCAATTAATGCCCCACTGCCAAAAACAGCAACATTATTTTTTCTCATAGGATAGGGCGGTGGTTACTTGGTTTATTGTGATACGAAATTGATCTAATTATATAGCTAACTAACTAATAAACAATCAGGAAATGTCATGATACCAATCCAGCAATTCTTCACCACCCCAGTTTTCCGCTTCGGCGGGGATGGTTTCTGGGGTTTCGTAGAGTGTCATTTGCCCTGTCCGGGGATGGGCGACCAATAGGCTTTCGGCGTATTCCACCGAACAGCCTTGTTGGCCATTGGCATCTTTTAACCATTCGCAGGCCATCGCCAGTGCAGCCTCGCGGGTCGGGCCGAAACCAAACACCGCATAACCGTGTTGCACATATAAAACCGTCATAACGCCCCCGTATCAGATTTGTTTCATGGTGATGTCTAAAGTCATGATCCGGTAAGCAATTTGCCGGGGTGTCATGTTCAGCAGGCGGGCTGCTTTGGCTTGTACCCAGCCGCTTTGTTCCAGCGCGGCGATGACCCGTTCGCGGTCATCAAGGTTTTCGTCATTCAAGTCTATTGAGGGCGTTTTGGCCGTTTTGGGGGTGATGCCCGTGCCGATTTCATCTTCCAAACCGGTGCTGACCATCACATCGCGGTCAATGATGCCGTTCGCGCTCATGATGGCGGCGCGTTCCAGGCGATTGGCGAGTTCGCGGACATTGCCCGGCCAGTCGTGCTTCATCAGGATGCGGATCGCGCTTTCTTTAATATCTAAAGGCCGCCCGCCTTGTTGGCTGGAAATGCGTTTGAGTAAAAATTCCGACAATTGCGGGATGTCTTCCGTCCGGTCGCGCAAGGGCGGCATAAGGATAGGCATGACATTGAGGCGGTAATACAAATCTTCGCGGAATTTGCCTTCGGTGACTTCTTCTTCAAGGTTGCGGTTGGTGGCGGCGATGATGCGGACATTCACTTTAATGGTGTGCGTGCCACCGACCCGTTCAAACTCACCTTCTTGCAGGACGCGCAACAGTTTGGCTTGGAATGAAGCGGAAATTTCGCCGATTTCATCCAAAAACAAAGTGCCATGATCGGCCAGTTCAAAGCGGCCTTTGCGTTGGCTGACCGCGCCACTGAATGCGCCTTTTTCATGTCCGAACAGCTCAGATTCCAATAAAGTGTCAGGCAAGGCGGCGCAGTTGAGCTTTAAAAACGGCCCGCTGGCACAGCCGGAATTGAAATGGATGGCGTTGGCGACCACTTCTTTGCCCGTCCCGGATTCGCCGCGTATCAGCACGGTGGTGTTCCATTTGGCGACTTGGCGGATGACTTCAAACACTTTCAGCATCGGCGGCGAATGGCCGATAATGTTTTCAAAGCTGTAGTTTTTGATGAGCGCTTGTTTGAGCTGGTCACGTTCGCTCAATAAGTTGCGTTGTTTGCGTTCGATGACGCGCAACATTTTCACGCTTTGGGCGATCAGGTTGGCGATCATTTCCATGAAGCGGGCGCGTTCGCCCAAGAATTGGCTATTGTCCGGTTGTGCCGCCAAGACACCGATGGTGTCGCCTTCTTGGACATAAATGGGCGACCCGATAAACGGCAACTCCGGGTCATACAAACCTAACCGACCCAAAAAGCGTGGCTCATCGGCCACTTTATCGACGACAATGGTGCTGCCTGCATCCAAAATCGCGCCCATCAAGCCTTCTCCGGGGTTGTATCTGACGGGTTCGGCCAAGGCACTGTTATTGCTGGCATGGACGACACTGACAATCAGGCTGTTGCTTTCAATTTCACGCAGGGTAATCATCCCGGAACGCATCCCGGAGCGTTTATGCAATATTTCCAAAACGGCCCGTAATTTGGCGTGTAAATCATGGGTACTGTTCAACACCTGGCTAATCAGATAGAGGGTGTCCAGTTCGGCTTCGATGATTTGGGTTCGTTCAACCATGAGCGTAGTCTCCTAGTCCCCTCTATTTAAAGGGAAGCTGATTTTAAAGCGGCAACCTTGATCGTAGCTGGGGTCTATATCAATAAAGCCATAATGCTGGCTGATAATTTCCTTGGCCATCACCAAGCCCATGCCTGCTTGGCTGCTGCCTGTCTTGCGGGTGCTGTAAAACGGCTCAAACACTTTGCTGCGTTTTTCTACAGGAATACCAGGGCCGGTGTCTTCAATGCACACAAAAATCAAATTGTCATCGCTGTCGGTTCTGATTCTGATACGTTGTTCACCCGTCCCGGACTCTGAAATGGCATCAATGGCATTGTCTATCAATTGCTTGAACAAAATGCGCAAGCGGTTTTCAGAACCCGGAATGCAAGGCAATTCGGTCTGCGGTTGCCATTGCACCTCAATCCCTAAGCCCCAAATGCGTTGGTCACACAGCAACAACACTTCATGGAGGATTTGGTTGATGTTCACCATAATCAGCGTGGGCTGGACAATGTCCGGGACGCAGTTTTGCATGGTGGTGATGGCTTCTTCGCCGGATTGTTGGATTTGTTGCAAAATCTGCAACAGCCCGGCGTTTTGCGCATCGCCCTTGTGTTTGAGGATTTGTTCCGCTGCCCTAATTTGGTTCATCGGCATTTGGATTTGGTGGATCGCACCCAGTAGGGTTTCTTTGATGCTCCGTACCCGCTCGTCTTCGGCCATGACGGTTTTTAGGGTTTGGATGTGCAATTCTTCCATTTGCCGCCGTTGCCGGGTGATGTCGGTGATGGTCAGGATCAGGTATTGCCGCGAGGTTTCGTCAAAAAAGGCTTCGACATGCACCTCATTTTCGCGGAACCAGTTGCCCGCGCACGAAAACCACCGCGCCCTGCGGCTGCCTTTGCCTTCAATGCGGAATTCACGGTTATTGAAGCCTTGCTCGTTAGCCTGCAATGTGCCCCATAAATCGCCCATTTCCTCGCGCAAGAGTTTTAAGAAATAGTTGGCCGGTTCGCCTTTGTCCAAATCACTGACCAAGGCTTTGTAATTATGGTTGTCGAGGATGACGCGGTCTTGGTCGTCAATCACCACCATCGCAATCGGAGACGAATTTATCACCGATTCAATCAGCAGCTTTTGGTTAACCACGCGTTTTTCCGCCTCGTGCGTTTGCGTGATGTCGCGGTGCATCCCGATGTAATGGGTGATGATGCCTTGCTCATCCAGCATCGGCGCGATGGTTAAATCGGCAATATAACGTTTGCCTGCCTTATGGCGGTTACATAGGGTTCCGCGCCATACTTTTTTGCTGCGGATGGTGTGCCAAAGGTCGTAATACACTTCCCTGGGCGTTTGTTTGTCGGAGAGGATGGATTCGTTTTCGCCCAAAATATCTTCGGGTTGGTAGCCTGTCACCCTGGTAAATTCCTCGTTCACGTAGAGGATTTTGGCTTTTTTGTCGGTGATGGAAATGGCGATGGGCACTTGCTCGACAGTTTCCACAAACAGATGGTAAGGCATTTGTGCGCCATCAAGATTGGCGGCTGCACCGAACAAACCAGGGACACAACCGTCAATGACCCCTAGTAAAGAGGTGTGGTCTTGTAAGAATTGTAAGGATGATTTTTTCATAGCACGACCTGGTGGAAGGGTTTTTTAATTTTCTTAAGCAATTTTAACGCCAGTGATTGTAGGGTTGTATGGATGCCCGGTATGGCACGGACGATTGCAGGCTTTTAGGCCTGAACTTGAGGGCGACAACCCGCTTGTAGCAATGCACCAAAAACCAGCACGGCCATTTTGTCGGGTTTGCGACAAAAACTTTTGCCTATTTCCTGCTTCTGTCAGACTTGCCACAGCCGATAAGCTCAAGTTTGTGAGCGTGTCTTGGCGTTCTAGGCGGTCTGGCGCGGAAAATGGGATTGGCATAATTACTGCTGTCACCGAGAAAAGCCCTACCAATTGTCTGGAAACAACAGTGAGTGAATATCTGCTTCTTTTATTAGGCACGGCGCTGGTCAATAACGTGGTGCTGGTCAAGTTCTTAGGGCTATGTCCGTTTATGGGCGTGTCGAAAAAACTCGATTCGGCCTTGAGCATGGGCTTAGCGACCACCTTTGTGCTGACCTTGGCGGCGATGACCAGTTGGTTGTTGGAGCATTTCATTTTGGCTCCCTTACATATCCAGTTTTTGCGGATTTTGGCGTTTATCTTGGTGATTGCCGCTGTCGTGCAATTCACCGAAATGGTTGTGCATAAGACTAGCCCAGTGCTGTATCAAATCCTGGGCATTTTTTTGCCGCTGATTACGACCAATTGCGCCGTGTTAGGCGTGGCCTTGCTGAATGTGCAAGAGCAATATGGGTTTATGCAAAGCCTGATTTTTGGTTTCGGTTCGGCCTTAGGCTTTACCTTGGTGATGGTCTTGTTCGCAGGATTACGCGAACGGCTGGCCTTGATGGCCGTCCCCGCCCTGTTTGCCGGAACGCCAATAGCCTTCATCACCGCCGGGATATTGTCGCTGGCATTTATGGGCTTTGCCGGGCTTTATACCAAATAGGTTTGTGGACAAGCGCATTCGCTGCGAGACAGGAGTCGAGTAGTCCCCAGAAGCGATAGTGCCTGTGTT
>CAYUQV010000005.1:71986-98221 GCA_964446885.1 uncultured Methylocucumis sp. | reverse complement strand
CTACCGGGCGGAGCTGATCTTCGGCAAAGGCGCTTAATAGCGCGATTGCCCTGAAGTATCTGCAAGGATGCTTGCCTTTTTCTTTTGTGGTTTGGCTATTTTTCAAAGCCAATTAAATCCCATAACTGATGTGAAAGCGTCACGTTCTTAAATTCCGGGACAGGCGGGCCATCCGGGTAGTTTTGGTCATAAACCCGTTTGGCATCGTTCGCCAAATCTTTCATGCCCAATTCCGTATAAGCTTCTTGCATCACCTGCAACGCATAAGGCACGGCAGGTGTGCGTTGGTAATTTTCAATCACCCGGCTGGCGCGGTTGGCGGCGGCAACAAAGGCTTTGCGTTTTATGTAATAGCGGGCGACATGGACTTCGTGCATCGCCAAATTGTTTTTTAAGGCGATCATCCGCAAGCGGGCATCGGCCAGATAGCGGCTGCTAGGGTAACGGCGTATCAATTCTTCAAAGTTACGGTACGCTTCGCGGGCACTGCCAGGGTCACGTTGGGAAATGTCCGTGGGCAAAAAGCGGTCAAGAAAACCAATGTCACGGTTATAATTCACCAATCCTTTCAAATAATAAGCGTAATCGACATGCGGATTGCGCGGGTTCATCTTAATAAAGCGGTCAGCGGCGGCGGCTGCCGATTCTGGTTCGCTGTTTTTATAATAAGCATAAGCAATGTCCAATTGGGTTTGCGCGGACGATTCCCCAAACGGATAACGTGATTCTAAGGCTTCATAGATTTTGATGGCCTTTTCATAATTGCTGGCATCCATGTTTTTTTGTGCTTCAGTGCGGAATTTTTCCGCATTCCAACCTGCGTATTGGTTTTCGGCATCAGCGTCATCGGACGAGCCAAATGTCCCGCATCCCTGTAAAAACAGCCCCAAACAGCAGAGCATAAAAAATTTTATTAAAATTAATCGCATAGTACGGACGACACGTTGTAATATTAGAGGTTTTCTCGCTGGATAGGCTGCGTAAAGTGCAATAGCCTAGGCAATCCGTGAGTATAACTTAACAAAAGGTTATTCAGAAAATTTGTTATGACAAAGTTAACAGCAGAAGTGCCGTATGAAATGGCCGGGATGCGCTTAGACCAAGCCTTGGCGGAATTGTTCGCCGAGTATTCGCGGAGCAAGTTACAAACGTGGATAAAAGCCGGACGAGTTCAAGTGAATGGCTTACAGCTTAAGCCTAAAGATAAATTGGAAGGCGGCGAAGACATTACTTTAGATGCCGAAGCGGAAGTGGTCATCACTTCAGAACCGGAAAACATCCCCTTAGACATTGTGTTTGAAGATGAAAGCCTGTTAATCGTCAACAAACCAGCGGGCTTGGTCGTGCATCCGGCGATTGGCAATTGGCACGGAACCTTGGTCAATGCCTTGTTACACCATGAATCGAAATTGGAAACCTTGCCCCGTGCCGGGATTGTCCATCGGATTGACAAAGACACCAGCGGCCTGTTGATGGTTGCCAAAACTTTGCAGGCCCACCATAGCCTGACCGAACAGCTACAAGAGCGTAGCATCCATCGTGAATACTTGGCAGTTACCCGTGGCCGCATGACGGCAGGCGGTACGGTGGATGAACCGATAGGCCGACATCCTTCAGACCGTTTGCGTTATGTGGTCAGGGAGTCCGGCAAAGAAGCCGTGACGCATTACCGCGTTGTGCAACGTTTTACCCGCCATACCTTGATCCAGGCGAAATTGGAAACAGGCCGCACCCACCAAATCCGGGTACATATGGCGCACGTCCGTTTTCCGTTATTAGGCGATCCGTTATACGGCGGACGCTTCCAAATGCCGCCTGATTGTGATGAACGGCTGGAAAAAGTGTTGCGCAGTTTTAAGCGTCAAGCCTTACATGCCGCAAAATTAGGCTTAGTGCATCCTGAAACCGGTGAATATATCGAATGGGAGCAAGCGATGCCAGAAGATATGACTGAATTATTAGCTGCATTGGCTGACAATGAACGCGAGTAATTCGTGGCTAATTCCTGAGTGGCCCGCACCTAAAAATGTCTTATCGGCTACGACTTTACGGACTGGCGGTGTCAGCGATGCCCCGTTTGCCAGCCTAAACCCCGCGTTGCATGTTGGTGATGACCCGGTGGCCGTACAGCAAAACCGGAACCTGATTAAAATAGGTTTGGCTTTACCGGATGAGCCGAAATGGCTGAACCAAACCCATAGCGATATTGTGCTTGATGCGGCGGGCATATCGTCGCCTGTGACAGCAGATGCCAGTTTTACTGACCAGCCCGGCGTGGTGTGTGCCGTGATGACCGCCGATTGTCTGCCTGTATTGGTCTGCTCACGCGACGGGCAAAAAATCGCCGCCATCCATGCGGGTTGGCGCGGCTTATTGGCCGGAATTATCAGTAACACTATCAAGGCGCTGCAAACCCATGATGTGTTGGTTTGGTTAGGCCCTGCGATTGGTGCGGACAGTTTTGAAGTGGGCGCTGAAGTCTTGGATGCGTTTAGGGAAAAATCGCCAACATTTGCCACTGCGTTTACGCACCCCAAAAACGGCAAGTGTTTAGCGGACATTTACCAATTGGCACGGCTGGAATTGCAAGGTTTAGGGATTTCCGGTGTTTATGGTGGCGGTTTCTGTACCGTTTCCGATCAGCAACGTTTTTTTTCGTATCGCCGTGACCAAGTGACAGGACGTATGGCGACACTTATTTGGAGAGTTTGACGGTAGTGGATTTATTGTTTTTGATTGTTGTTTTCACGGCTGTCGGCGGTCTGTTAAGTGTCCTGGCGGCAGGCGTGTTCCTGTTGTTGCCTGATCCGCACCGGGCCGCCGTTTTGCCGCATGGCATCAGTTTTGCGATTGGCGCGTTATTGACCGTTGCTTTTTATGGCTTGATTCCAGAAGCGTTCAGTCTGGTTAAGCCAGAGATGTTCCAATCCTTGTCGGCGACTATTTTGGCCGGGATACTGGGTTTTTTCGTGCTCGAAAAATTATTGATTTGGCGGCATTGCCATTTTGGCAGTTGTGAAGCGCATGGCGATGAAGAGGCGCACCATCATCATGACGCGGGTCATGGCCATCATCACGGACATGGGGTCAAATCGGCGGGTGTGCTGATTATTGTCGGCGACAGCATCCATAATTTCGTAGATGGCATTTTGATTGCCGCCGCATTCTTGACGGACGTGCAATTGGGCATCGTGTCCAGCTTGGCCGTTGCGGCCCATGAGATTCCGCAAGAAGTCGGGGATTTTGCTATTTTGCTGGAAAGCGGTTATTCCAAACGCAAGGCCTTGTTTTATAACGTTCTGGCGAGTTTATCCACGGTGTTGGGCGGGGTTTTGGCGTATTATGGCCTGGAAGGGTTGCATGACAGTCTGCCGTATTTCTTGGCGTTGGCGGCTTCTAGCTTCATTTATATAGCGGTCGCCGATTTGATCCCGTCATTACACAAAAAAACCGATATGAAAGCGTCTTTGGAGCAAATTGCCCTGATTGCCGCCGGGGTGTTGCTGATTGCTGTACTGCATGATGTCGTGCATCAATTTGAAAAGCTGGGTTGATCGGGAGTGCAGCCATCACTGCACTCCACAAAATCCGTTTTTATAGGGGCTGATAATCAAGTGATGACATCAGGTGCAACCCGTCCGGTGCGTTTTTTGGCTTCACAAAGCTGTTCGGCCAGTGCGATCAATTCCGCCAGGGCTTCTTGGGCATCTTGTTGTTGGCGGCTGGCATCCGGTTCGAAACGTTCGATATAAATCCGTAACGTTGCACCGACTGTGCCTGTGCCTGACAAGCGGAACACGATCCGTGAGCCGTTGGTAAAGCCAACCCGTATGCCTTGGTTACGGCTGATGCTGCCGTCCACGGAATCTTCGTAGCAGAATTCATCGGCAAATTTGACCGTGTATTCGCCAAACGCTTGGCCTGGCAACGTGGGCAATTGGCCGCGCAGGTGTTCGACAATGCCGTTGGCAATCGGCGTTTCGATGGCTTCATAATCATGGCGGCAATAAATGTCGCGGCCAAATTTTTGCCAGTGTTCATGGACAATGTCCGCTACAGGTTGGCGTCTTTTCGCAATCAGGTTCAACCAAAACAGCACGGCCCATAAGCCGTCTTTTTCCCGGACATGATCTGAGCCTGTGCCAAAACTTTCTTCGCCGCACAGGGTGATTTTTCCGGCATCCAGCAAATTGCCGAAAAATTTCCAGCCCGTTGGGGTTTCGTAGCAGGGAATGCCATAACTTGCCGCCACCCGGTCAACGGCTTGGCTGGTTGGCATGGAACGGGCCACACCGCTTAAGCCTTGTGCGTAAGCGGGAATCAGTTGTGCATTGGCCGCCAGAATCGCCAAACTGTCGCTGGGCGTGACAAAAATATTCTTGCCCGTGATCATGTTGCGGTCACCATCGCCATCGGAAGCCGCGCCGAAGGTTGGGGCCTGATCGCTGAACATCAATTCCGCCAGTTCATGGGCATGGGCTAAGTTAGGGTCTGGATGGTGGCCACCAAAATCTTCCAGAGGTTCGGCATTGATTACCGATGCGGCAGGCGCACCTAAAATATCGACAAGAATGCGTTTTGCGTAAGGGCCGGTAATGGCGTGCATCGCGTCAAACAGCAAGCTGATATAGCCTGAGCTGATGCTTTGTTTAAGCAGTGGGAAATCAAAGATGCTTTCCATCAGTTCGGCATAGTCGCTGACCGGGTCAATGATTTTGATCTTTAGGCCGTCAATTTGCTGTTCGCCAATGTTGTCCAGGTCAATATCGTCCATCACGATTGTTTTATAGCTGTTGATGGACTGGCTACGCTGATAAAACGCCAGGGTGTCTTTTTCAGGGGCGGGGCCGCCGTTGCTGACATTGTATTTGATGCCAAAATCTTCGTCAGGGCCGCCCGGATTGTGGCTTGCCGATAAAATTAAACCGCCAAAAGTCTGGTATTTTCTGATAATATTTGATGCGGCAGGCGTGGATAATAAGCCGCCCTGGCCGATGATCAGTTCGCCAAAACCGTTGGCGGCTGCAATTTTTATGATGATTTGTATGGCGGCTCGGTTAAAATAACGTCCGTCGCCGCCCAATACTAGGGTTTTCCCGGCGTAATCTTCCAAAGAGTCAAAGATTGACTGTACAAAATTCTCCAGATACCCTTGCTGCTGAAAGACTTTTACTTTCTTTCTAAGGCCTGATGTCCCTGGATTCTGATCGTTGTAGGGATGAGTTGTGATAGTTTCGATTTTCATAATGGGCCCTGCACGGTTTGCCTAGTGTCGTTAAAGTGCTCTAAAATCATTTTGAGTGTAGAAGGTATATGTTACGAATATTTTCATTACTGTGTTGTAGTTTTTTTTCTGTTGTTGTTTCAGCGAATACTGACATTTGGTTGTTGGTTGATACTAAAGCCCGAAAAATAGAAGTCAAAAAGGGTGATTTCACCATAGAAACCTTAGAAAGCATTGCCATTGGCCGGGGAGGTGCGGGTTCAAAATCGCACCGTGGCGACAATATCACGCCACACGGCAGCTATAAGATCGGTTGGATTGGGGAAAAATCTTCATTCCGTCGGTTTTTTGGTTTAACCTACCCTTCTGTTGATGATGCCCAAAAAGCGTTTGCACGCCATATCATAGACGAGCCCACCTATTACCGGATTGTGTCCGCACACATGAATAACCAAATTCCGCCGCAAAACACCCCGTTAGGAGGCCAAATCGGTATCCACGGATTGGGTGGCGCGGATGAAAGAGTCCATAAAGCGTTTGATTGGACACACGGCTGTATCGCTCTGACGAATGGTCAGATTGATCACTTAAGCCAGCTTGTCGATACAGGAACCGTTGTAAAGATAAAATAAAGCTGGAAAATGCAGTAATCGGTGATAAAATTACACTCAGGTGTAATATTTTTTTGTAGTAATAACTTTATATTTAGGAAAATGATATGAAAAGAGTAGTGAAATTATCAATGATCGCTTTGGCTGTTAGTACCGTTGTTGGTTGTGCAAGCAGCTCAGACATCGACAACCTGCAATCACAAATTGACACGTTGAAAACTTCTGTTGCCCAAGCTTCTTCTGACGCTGCAAGCGCACAAAGTGCTGCTAACGACGCTGCTTCAAGAGCTGCTGCTGCTGAATCTGCTGCTAACCGTGCAGCCCAATACGCACAAGAAACCAGTGCAAAATTGGACAGCATGTTCACAAAAGCAATGAGAAAATAATTCGGTTTCACCGAATTGACAAAAAGCCCGATGGTTCCGCCATCGGGCTTTTTTTATGCCTAAAAAATTTAGGCGGTTTGTTCGCCGCCAAACAATTCCAGCAAGCGTGGCAGGAATTGGCTTAGTTCTAAGGACATAATCGAGAAATCAGCATCGAAACGTTCGCTGTCGTTATCGGTTTGGATGTCGGCCACTTGGTCTTGGATCAGTTCTAAAAAGCGCAGGCGTTTGATTGACAGATTTTCGTCAATGACAAATGCAAGGCGGTCAGCCCAATTCACCGCCAATTTAATGACGGCTTTGCCCGTGTCCAAATGGTTTTTGATTTCCGGCAATGCCAAATCATGGCGTTTGCAACGGATGATGCCGCCTGCTTCTTCAGGGGAGCGCAGTTCGCATTCATCTTCAATGGTCACGTCGCTGGGCGTTTGATACGTGCTCAACCAGTCTGTCATTACCGCAGTGGGCTTATTGACGGTGTTTAATGGGACTGCGGGCAAAGAACCCAAGGCTTTGCGTAGCAGGCTCAATAAGTCTTCGGCGTTTTTTGCAGAAGCTGCATCGACAACAATCCAGCCGCCTTTGGGATCAATATAAGCGTAAGTTTTGCGTGAGAACGTAAACGCTTTGGGCAATAATTCAAAAATCAGCTCGTCCTTAATGGCGGTGCGTTCTTTTTTTCCTAATTTACGGCCTTGTTTGTCTTCCGTTTCAAGAATCTTTTCCTGAACCATTTCGTTGACGACCGATGATGGCAAAACCCGCTCTTCTTTTTTGCCGCACAACATCATAAATCCGTTGCTGCTATGGACTAATTGCTGGCCATTTTTGCCTATCGGCGATGTCCAGCCGAATGATGATTCTTGGTGGGGGCCACAAGGGCGGAATGCTAATTCTGCAAGCTTTGCTTCCAAATCTTCGGCTGATAAAGTAAAAGCTTCGGTCAGGCGAAAAACGCTAAGATTTTTAAACCACATGGCGAGAGTAATATCCTGTAAAAATAAGGGCTGGTTATTATCGCAAATTTACCCTTGGGGAAATGAAAATTTATGGGGAACGACGGAACGCTCAGTGATGGATTTGCGTCCATTGCTAACAATGATGCGGTTTTGCTGATATTGGGTTCGATGCCCGGCGTGGCTTCTTTGCAAGCTGGGCAATATTATGCCCATCCCAGAAACGCTTTTTGGCCGATTATGGGAGGGCTTTTTGGGGCAACGCCCGAATTGACTTATCCGCAACGGATGCAGTTGTTGGTGCTCAATAAGATTGCGGTTTGGGATGTCCTGCAACGGTGTAGCCGGATAGGCAGTTTGGATGCCGATATTGACTTAAATACCATTCAGACAAATGATTTTTCTGAATTTTTTGCGGGCCATAAAATGGTGGTGAACGTGTTTTTTAATGGTGGTGCGGCGGAAAAATTGTATCGGCGATTTGTTTTGCCTGATTTAGGGCAACGCTTTGAGTATTTGCGCTATCAACGCTTGCCATCCACCAGCCCGGCTTATGCCGCCATGAAATTGCCCGAAAAAATAGCCGCGTGGCAGGTGATTAAACAGGCGGCAAGCGGTGCGGCTGTGCTACAGTAAGCCATTTAATGTTTACTTTTGGTCAGTTATGTTTGAAGAGTTCGATTACGAATATGAATACGACGAGAATGGCGAGATTGTTTATTACGCCGTCCGTCCGAATAAAACGCAGATAAAAAAAGACATCGCCGCGTTGTTTGAGTTAGGCGAAAAAATGTCCAAGTTGTCATCGGCACAATTGGCCAGTTTGGGCTTGCCGGACAACATCTATAAAGCCGTCGGACAAGTGTCCGGGATGCCATTGAACAGTGCGAGAAAACGGCTTTTAAAATATATCGCCGGGCAACTGCATAAGATTGATTCTGAAGAATATATGGAAAAGTTGGCGCGTATTGAAAACAAAAGTGCGCACGCCACAAGGGAGCATCATATTGTCGAACGTTGGCGGGAACGTTTGTTGGCTGACACGAATGACGCATTAAGCGACTTGCTTGATGAATATCCGCACGCTGACCGCCAGCAATTGCGGCAACTGGTGCGTAATGCGCAAAAAGAGGCGGAAACGAACAAACCGCCCAAATCGTCACGCCAACTGTACCGTTACCTTAAGGCTTTGTTTGAGGAGCCGGAAATGGATGAAGATGAGTTTATGGATGATGACGTAGATGCGGAGCTTGAAGACGACGAAGACGCTTTAGAAGAAGACGATTCATAAGCGGGCCGGAAGCGGGCTTTTGATCAAAAGCGTCTTTTCATGAATTTCGATATGGCCTTTTTTCTCTAATTCCCTAATCACTTTATTAATCATTTCCCGTGACGCGCCTACCATACTGGCAAGATCGAGCTGGGTAGGCATGTCGTGGATAATCTGGTCGCCATTTTCCTCTGTAACGGCCAGTTTGCTTAATATTTGCACTGTCCGGTCATAGACGTTCGATAACGCCAAACTTTTGACTTTTGTGGTCAAATCCCTGATTTTTTCTGACATGTCTTTTAACAAATTAATCGTCACATCCGGGTGTTCAGTCAGCCAGATTTTAAAATCGCCTTTGGAAATGATGCCGCAAACAGTTTTTTCCAACGTCATTACCGAAGCCGACCTCGGCTCATTCCCTAATAAAGCCAATTCACCAAAATAAGACCCCGTGTCTTGTATCACTAACGTCACTTCGCGCCCGCCATTTTCGCTGGTGAAAATTTTCACTTTGCCGGAAATGATGATGTAAAGGGAATCGGTTTCATCTTTTTCCGTAATGATGATGGTGTTTTTGGGGAATGTGCAACATTTTGCCCGGGTTGCCAATGATTCGATGGCTTCATCAGGTAGTAGCGAAAGGAAGGCGATTTTTTTTAAGCCCAATAAAGCTTCTTGCTGCATGGCATTATTCCCAGTTTGTGATAATGGCGTGAATTATATGCACACAACTGCCAGGATGAAAACATAAGATGACGTTGGGGGCATTGATTTTGGCAAATAAGCGATTGTTAAATTTAGAAAATGCGTGGCCTGTCATATTTTTGGCATGAAAATCTAAGAAAGCTGGAAAAGTATCCATTTTGGGAATAAATCTAAAAGCCTATCTGTTGTAATCGTCACTGCCAACCAGTCATTTTGATTATTTTTAATGCCAACCCGCCAATAAATCTGGGATGTTGGCAAGCTACCCATAACGGGTGTTTTTTTGCTGAAAAAATAAGAGTATTATCTCGATTCACCTATAAATAATAAGAAATTTATTTCAATAAGAAAGTGAGGAGGTAGTATGTCAGGTACAATCAGCGAGTTGTTTTTTATCATGTTTATCGTTGCGACGGCGGCATTTGCCCCGTTAGGGTATTTCATCTATAAGTATATGCAAAACAACGCAAAACCCTTTGGCGAGACAGAACCGCACGGCGATAGCCCGTCTTTCGTCAATGAATTGGCAGAAACGGCGATTGATTTTGTCAAAGGCCGTTTGGCAAAAAAATAAATCTGTTACGGGCGGAAGCCTTATCAGGCTTCCGCTTTCCCGCAAGTCGGGCAGGCCGCATTTTTCCTTAGCCGCATCGTGTTGATTTCCATCGTCAAGCCGTCAATCAACAGCAATTTTCCCACCAGCGTTTCCCCAATCGACATAATCAGCTTCATCGCCTCTAAAGCCTGAATGCTGCCTATTAGCCCGGTGATGGGCGCGACCACTCCATTGGTGGCGCAATTCACCAGTTCCTCGCCGTCACTGTGGTATAGGCAGTTATAACAAGGGCTATCCTGTTGCCCTGGCGTGAATACCGCCACTTGCCCTTCAAACCGGATCGCCGCCCCTGAAACTAACGGCGTTTGTTGCCTGACACACGCTTGGTTGATGGCAAAACGGGTTTTGAAATTATCGCTACAATCCAGCACCACATCGGCATTTTTCACTTCAAAATCAAGTTGTTCACCAGAAAGCCGTTGCTTGGCGGCAATCACTTGCACATCAGGATTAATTTTATTCAGGGTTTGTTGGGTTGAAATTACTTTAGCCATCCCTATATCAGGGGTGTGATGGGCGATTTGCCGTTGCAAGTTCGACAAATCCACAACGTCATCATCATAAACCGTGATGGCCCCGACACCCGCTGCCGCTAAATACATTGCGGCGGGCGAACCTAAGCCCCCCGCGCCAACGATCAAAACCTTGGCGGCGAGGAGTTTGTGTTGTCCGTCCATGTCTATCTGCGGCAGCATGATTTGGCGGCTATAACGTAAAAGCTGGTTGTCGTTCATAAGTCAGATAATTCAGTGAAGATGATGAGTGATGATGCCAAAGAACTTGACACACTGCAAAAGCTCATTATCATTAGCACTCATTGATGGTGAGTGCCAACAATTTTTTAACCTTGTGTTTAATCTTAGGAGATTTAAATGAATATACGTCCGTTACACGACAGAGTCATTGTCAAACGTGTTGAAGAAGAAACCACTACACCAGGCGGCATCGTATTGCCAGGTTCAGCCGCAGAAAAACCAAGCCAAGGCGTGATTTTGGCAGTTGGCGCAGGTAAACCGTTAGATAACGGCACTATCCGCGCTTTAGAAGTTAAAGTTGGCGACAAAGTATTGTTTGGTAAATATGCAGGCAACGAAGTCAAAGTTGACGGTGAAGAAGTCATCGTCATGCGTGAAGAAGACATCATGGGCATCTTGGGCTAATCCATCCCCGCCCTTTTAGAAACCAATCACACACAAACGAATTTAGGATAAAAAACATGGCAGCAAAAGACGTATTATTTGGTGATGACGCTCGTGTCCGTATGGCACGTGGTGTAAACATCCTGGCAAACGCAGTAAAAGTCACCTTAGGCCCTAAAGGCCGCAACGCGATTTTAGACAAAAGCTTCGGTGCGCCAACCATCACTAAAGACGGTGTATCCGTAGCCAAAGAAATCGAATTGAAAGACAAATTCGAAAACATGGGCGCCCAAATGGTCAAAGAAGTGTCTTCAAAGACTTCTGACGTAGCAGGTGACGGCACAACTACCGCAACCGTATTGGCCCAATCCATCGTCAACGAAGGCTTGAAAGCCGTTGCCGCTGGCATGAACCCAATGGACTTGAAACGCGGCATTGATTTGGCCGTCACTAAAGCCGTTGAAGCCGTTGTAGCCTCCGCGATTCCATGCACCGACAACAAAGCCATCGCCCAAGTCGGCACCATCTCGGCCAACTCTGACGCATCCGTCGGCGACATCATTGCCGAAGCGATGGAAAAAGTCGGCAAAGAAGGCGTTATTACAGTTGAAGAAGGTTCAGGTCTGGACAACTCCTTAGACGTGGTTGAAGGGATGCAGTTCGACCGTGGCTATTTGTCACCGTACTTCATCAACAACCAACAAAGCATGAGTGTAGAGCTGGACAACCCGTTGATCCTGATCTACGACAAAAAAATCTCCAACATCCGCGAAATGTTGCCCGTTTTGGAAGGCGTTGCCAAATCAGGCCGTCCATTACTGATTATCGCTGAAGACGTTGAAGGCGAAGCCCTGGCCACTTTAGTTGTCAACACCATCCGTGGCATCGTTAAAGTCGCCGCCGTTAAAGCTCCAGGCTTTGGCGACCGCCGTAAAGCCATGCTGGAAGACATCGCCGTATTGACGGGCGGTGTGGTCATCTCCGAAGAAGTCGGTTTGAGCTTAGAAAAAGCCGAATTGGCGCAATTGGGTACAGCAAAACGCATCCAAATCACCAAAGAAAACACCACCATTATTGACGGTGCGGGTTCAGAAGAGCAAATCAAAGGCCGCGTCACCCAAATCCGCGCCCAAGCCGAAGAAGCCACTTCTGACTACGACCGCGAAAAACTGCAAGAACGTCTGGCCAAATTGGCTGGCGGTGTTGCCGTGATTAAAGTCGGTGCCGCCACTGAAATCGAAATGAAAGAAAAGAAAGCCCGCGTTGAAGATGCCCTGCATTCAACCCGTGCTGCGGTTGAAGAAGGCGTTGTGGCTGGCGGCGGTACTGCCCTAGTCCGTGCTTTGTCAGCTCTGGAAGGCTTGGAAGGTGCAAACCACGACCAAACCGTCGGTGTCAACATCCTGCGCCGTGCGATGGAAGAGCCACTGCGTCAAATCGTTGCTAACGCTGGCGACGAGCCATCCGTAGTCTTCAACGAAGTCAAAAAAGGCACTGGCAGCTACGGCTACAACGCCGCCACTGGCGTTTATGGCGACATGATCGAAATGGGTATCTTAGACCCAGCGAAAGTGACCCGCACCGCACTGCAAAACGCCGCGTCTGTCGCTGGTCTGATGCTGACCACCGAAGTCATGATCGCTGATGCACCAAGCGATGACAAATCAGGTGGAATGCCAGACATGGGTGGCATGGGCGGAATGGGTGGTATGGGCGGCATGATGTAATCATGTTGTCTTGAAGCCTTAGGCTTTAAGCCCTCTGCTTTGAAAATAAAAAGCCCCGGTTGCAGTTATGCAATCGGGGCTTTTTTGTTAGTTTATGGTGTAAGATTTAAAATGAATCGTATGCTTCATGTGCATATTTTTATCAAATGCAGTAAAAAATTCTTTATTATAAATATGACTTCAGTTGTTTGTTGGCTCTCAAATGAAAATCCAGAATTTAAGACATTGTGGATTGCTTCAGATTCTCTAATATCAGATGAATCACCTTCAGGCTCAGGTTCTCGTCCAATGTTGGATGTGGTGTCAAAAATATCATCAGTGCCTGTAAAGATTCGCACAGATCCTTTTCTTCCTTTTTGTGAAATATATAGTGTTGGTTTTGCATTCGCGGGCAGTACGTTAGTGGCTATGGCAACTAAAGACACTTTTACGTTGCTATTAGGATCGCTACAAGCATTAAAACCGGATATTAATATGGCTGAAGATTTGCCGTCACTCAAAGAAGTTGCTGGATTTGCATGTGAGATATTTAGAGCTGTTCTTGATTCATTTTTAAAAAATACGCTTGAAATTCGACCGGCATCTGAAATATTAATATTTGGATATTGCCATAAGGCAAATGATTTTGAATGTTACAAAATTTCTCATAAAAAAAATGCTGTGACATCTGAAATTATAAAAATGCCTTTGTTGAGGGATGACGGAGAATTTTCTCCTGTCATAATAGGTGACAGGGTAAGTGAAGTCGAAGGGCTCATCAATCAAAAGAGATCGCAACTTTCAGGGATAAACCGGGAACGCGCTCCTATGTTTGTATTAGCAGAGTTCATATCATCAGCTGAGAAAACCTCTATTGGAGGGCATTTACAAATTGCCCATTGCAATTCTATTAATGGTGTTCAGATGTATGGAACGATGGATGATAATTTCAAAACTTTCTACAACGGTTATAATCCGAATAAAGTTCTTCATGATGGTAGACAGGTTGTGAAAACGTTAGGAAATTTTCTTATAGCACCTCCTGTTTTATATTATCAAGCTGATATCCATACTTTTCGAAGCTAGAGCTTCCCGAACTTGAGTTCCACGCCGGAGCTTGGGAACTAGCGAAACCACAGCGATTTCCCCGCCCAAGCCACACGATTGTATTTATCTGTACAATATGCTGTACAATTTAGCTATTAAGTTAAATCTACGGGAATCAGATAATCATGAACATATTAACGTTTAGCGAAGCCCGCGCCAGCTTAAAAACCGTCATGGACAATGTTTGCAAAGACCATGCGCCAACGGTTGTCAGCCGTGTCAATGGCGAGCATGTCGTGATGTTGTCCTTGGCCGATTTTAATAGCATGAAAGAAACCCTGTATCTATTAAGTTCACCTGCGAATGCCAATCATCTGCTGGAATCCATTGCCCAACTGAAAGCAGGTCAGGCGCAAGCACGGGAGCTTATCCGCGATGAAAAACCCAAAAAGCAAAAATAAACAGCAAGCGAAAAGCGGCCTTCTATCGTGGACTCCGAATGCGTGGGCTGATTATCTTTTTTGGCAAAAAGAAAATCTGAAAGTTGTTGATGAAATTAACCATTTGCTTGATGAATGCTTAAAAAACCCGTTCAAAGCCACGGGCAAACCAGAGCCACTGACGGGCGATTTGACAGGTTTTTGGTCGAGGCGCATCACCCATGAACATCGTCTTGTCTATTTGCCCGAAGATGGCGCAATTTACGTGGTGGCTTGCCGCTACCATTACACGAAAAAATAAACCTAAATTGTACGAGAAATAACTCGGTAAGGCGTATTCCGTAGGGCGCAATAGCGTGAGCGTATTGCGCCGCATGGTTAGTTCCCAAGCTCAGGAGCTAACGCATTGTTGGTACAAAATAGTATTTTATTGGCCACAATAGCGTTTTCATCTGTGTACATGATGCAAGCAATGAAAATTTTAAAAATTGGCGATAAAGAACAAGCCATTTGCAATACCTGCCAAGCCTTGGTGGGAGTCACTTACCAATTGCGGGACGTACCGTTTAATGACCAAAGCGGTGTCGTCAAAGATATTTTGGTTGGTGTCTGTGAGAATTGCGATACCGTCGCCGTTTTGCCCCACCAATCGACACCCAAGGTTAAGCAACAATTGGCCAAACAACGGGAAATTGATTAGGACTGCGTGTCCTTAAAGGACAGGCAGTCCTTGTGCTCATTCCCAAGCTCCAGCTTCACTGCCATTAAGTTAAGAAATAACAAATAAAAATCATGGTCTTATCGTTCCCACGCTCCGGCGTGGGAATGCAGACACCAACGCTCCGGCGTTGCGTAACAACAAGGAATTAGCCCGTTTTATATTCGCGACGCTGGAGCGTCTGTCACGGCAAGTATCTTTTTGATTTTAATAAGAATTACTTAACTTAATGGCAGTGAAGCTCCCGCTTGGGAATGCAGTATTGGAAGCTCCTGCTTCCAGAAGTCTCGAAGCTAGAGCTTCCCGCCCTTGAGTTCCCAAGCCGGAGCTTGGGAACTAGCGAAAAGTTATCATCAAAATTCCCCTAACGTACATTCCCCCGCATTGCATCCACCCCCGCTAGCCTGTATCCTGCACACCCATGCAGATAAACCTAATTTCAGTCGGAAACCGTATGCCAAGCTGGGTGCAGCAAGGCTATGATGAATATGCCAAACGCTTGCCGCGTGAATGCGAGTTGGTGCTTAAAGAAATTGCGCCGGGTAAGCGTGGCAAGAACAGCGATTTGGTGCGCATCGTTAGGGATGAAGGCGAGCGCATGATCGCGGCGATTCCTGCCGGGGCGCATATCGTGACGTTAGACATTCCCGGCAAACCGTGGACAACGCCGGACTTGTCCGAAGCCATGCGCCGTTGGTTGGCCAGCGGGCAGTCGGTGGCTTTGTTAGTGGGCGGCCCGGAAGGCTTGGCTGATTCGGCGCGGGCCTTGGCGCATGAATCGTGGAGCTTATCCAAACTCACGTTCCCGCATCCGTTAGTGCGCATCATTATTGCCGAGCAGGTGTACCGCGCCTGGAGCATTCTTAACAATCACCCGTACCACCGCTAATGTCCAAGATTTTATTGGCTTCGGCTTCGCCGCGCCGCCAGGAATTACTTAAACAAATCCAAATCACCCACCGCGTTTGCCCCGTTGATATAGACGAAACGCCTTTGCCCGGCGAAGCCCCGTTGGCGTATGTACAACGTTTGGCCGCAGAAAAATCGGCGGCGTGTGTGGCGCAGTACGGCAACGCGTTGCCTGTGTTGGCGGCGGACACTTCGGTGGTGTTGGGCGATAGGATTATGGGCAAGCCCAAAGACCAAGCCGATGCGCTAACGATGCTGCGGGCTTTGTCCGGCAAGACCCATCAGGTGTACACCGCCGTTTCCCTACGCGGGCAACGGCACGATCAGGCCGTGAGCGTCACCGAAGTGACGTTCCGCGAGTTGACAGATGCAGAAATCATGGCGTATTGGTTAAGTGGCGAACCGCAAGACAAAGCGGGCGCGTATGCGATACAAGGTCAGGGCGGCATTTTTGTGGCTGCCATTCAAGGCAGTTTTTCCGGCGTAGTGGGCTTGCCGTTGTTTGAAACGGCGCAACTCTTGGCGCAACAAGGCATTTTAGTATTCGAATGAGTGAAGAAATCTTAATTAACGTGACACCGCCGGAAACACGGGTGGCGGTGATAGAAAACGGCGTGTTGCAGGAGCTGATTATCGAGCGCAGCCGCGAACGGGGTTTGGTCGGCAACATTTATAAAGGCGAAGTGTGTCGGGTGTTGCCCGGTATGCAGGCGGCGTTTGTCGATATAGGCCTAGATCGGGCAGCATTTTTGCATTTGTCGGATTTGTGCAGCAAGGATTTGGAAAAGAAAGGCTCGGAAAATATCGAGCATTATCTGCACGAAGGCCAGGCGATTGTGGTGCAAGTGGTCAAAGACCCGCTAGGCACAAAAGGTGCGCGCTTGACCACCGAAATCGCCATCCCGTCGCGCTATCAGGTGTATATGCCGTATTCCCAAACCTCCGGCGTTTCGCAACGCATTGAATGTGAATCGGAACGGGTGCGCTTGCGGGCTTGTCTGGACAGTTTCCGTAAAGAACATCAATGTGGCGGCTTCATTGCCCGCACCGCCGCCGAATGTGCCGAAGAATCGGTGCTGGTGGCTGATATGATGTTTTTATTGAAATTGTGGGAATCCATTTCCGGGAAAATCTCCACCGCCAAGCCCAAAGAATTTATCCACAAAGATTTGCCGCTGAGCGTACGCACCTTGCGGGACTTATATAAGGAAGGCATCGACCGGGTGCGGGTCGATTCCAGGGAAACGTTCCACCATATGGTCGAATTTGCCGGCATTTTTGTGCCGGAAATTGTCCCGGTTTTGGAACATTACAGCGGCGAATGTCCAGTTTTTGACATTTATAGCGTTGAAGACGAAATCAAAAAAGCCCTGGAGCGCAAGGTCAAGCTAAAGTCCGGTGGGCATTTGGTGTTCGACCAAACCGAAGCCATGACCACCGTGGACGTGAACACGGGCGGCTATGTCGGCGGGCGCAATTTGGAAGAAACCATTTTCAAAACCAATTTAGAGGCGGCGCAAGCGATTGCCAGACAGCTGCGTTTGCGCAATTTAGGCGGCATCATCATCATTGATTTTATTGATATGAAAAGTGATGACCATAAAAAACAAGTCTTGCAGGCTTTGGAGCGGCATCTGGAAAAAGACCGCGCCAAAACCAAAATCACCGAAGTGTCGGTTCTGGGTTTGGTGGAAATGACCCGCAAACGCACCCGCGAAAGTTTGGAGCACATTCTCTGTGAGCCTTGCAGTGCCTGCGGCGGGCGCGGCGTTTTGAAAACACCGGAAAGCATGTGCCTGGAAATTTTCCGCGAAATTATCCGCGAAGTGCGGCAATATAAAGTCCAGACTTTGTTGGTCTTGGCTTCTAATGCCGTCGTCGAAATGCTTCTGGATGAAGAAGCCGATATGCTCGCCGAATTGGAAACCTTTTTGGGTGTGCAAATCAAATTCCGGGCCGAAAGCCAATACAATCAAGAGCAATATGATGTGGTATTGTTATGATTCCAGCCACAGGGTACGGCAGGTTTAAATAAATCTGACCGCCCCAAACATCCCCCACCTTATTTGGCATGATCCGCCCCATTATCCACGTCACACGGCATCTGGTGTTCTGGTCTTTACTGACGGTTGCGGTCAGTTTGACTGGCTTGCGGCTGTTGTTGATGGGCGTGGAAACCTACAAAAGCCATTTGGCCACTTATGTCAGCACATTGGTGGGCGCACCGGTCGCGATAGGTGAGCTACGCGCCAAAATGCGCGGCTTCAAGCCGGAAGTGGTGCTCAGTGACATTACCGTCGATTCCCAAGAAGCCAAACCCAGCACCGCCGTGGCCTTGCGCGAAGTCCGCGTGGGCTTGGATTTGTTGGCGATGCTCGTTAACCGGGAAGTGTTGCCGTCCACGTGGGTGACGTTGGTGGGTGCGAAATTTTCCGTGTACCGCAAACCTGACGGCAGTTTTGCCATTTTAGGCTTGCGCGAAGGCGATGAGCAGCCCAATTGGTTGTGGCAGGGGCGCAAATTTGAAATCCTGCAAAGTGAAATTGTTTGGCACGGACATCCCAACAAGCAGCATCCGTTGAAATTGGAAGCCGTGGACTTGGCGGTCATCAACCAAGGCCAACACCACCGCATCAATTTGCTGGCCAAATTGCCCGATTATTACGGCTATGCGTTGGTCGCGGCGGTGGACGTGACGGGCAACCCGTTTGTCGCCGGGTCTATGGACGGAAAAGCCTTTCTTAGCGCCAAACGACTTAAGCTGGGTTCCCATTTCATCAACGATTGGGTGAACACCGATGATATTGCCATCAATGACGGGACGGCAGATTTACGGCTAAAAGCGACGTTGCACCATTCGCAATTGACGGCGGTTTCGGCGGGATTGGGGGTACAAAACGCGCTCCTAAAACGTAGCCAGCGCGATGATTTTTCGTTGCTTAAATTGCAGGCGGCAGTTGCTTGGCAAATGGATCCCAAAACCCAGCAATGGCAATTGGACGTGCCGCGCTTTTTTGCCCAGACCGCGCAGGGTGAAAAATCAAACTTACAATTTAGCCTGACCGGACAACAAAGCGAGCAGGGCGATTTGCAAACCGTGGCCTTGTCGGTCAAGCAATTTGACCTCCAGCAAGCCAGCCGCACCCTACAGTTTTTTGCCCCGGCTTCTGAAACCTTCCAAGCGCTTATCACCAGCCATCCCACAGGCAATATTGCCAATTTGTCGGTGTTCGCCAATCTTAAAGACCGCACTGGGGCGATCCAAGGCGATTTTAACCAAATCAGCTTTGGGTCTATTCAGCTGGAACAACAGAAGGCGGCTTTTCCAGGGCTGGAAAATTTTTCCGCACATATCAAAGGCACGCATCAGCACGGTGTGGTGCAATTGTCTACGACAAATGCCCGCCTAAAATACTCTGCCTTTTTCCGTGATGATTTGATCGTCAACAAACTGCAAGGCCAATTGGCTTGGCAGCAACAGACCGGACATCTGGCGTTCACGACCTCAGACTTGGCGATTGATGTGGTGGGCTTGCAAACGCTCAGCCGGGTGCAATTTTTATTGCCGACCCAAGGCGCACCGTTTTTGGATTTGCAAATGGCCTTTGCCTGTGACGATGCCAGCCAGTTAAAACGCTATTATCCGGCTAAGGTAATGAAACCCACTGATGTGATCTGGCTGGACAATGCGTTTGTGGCCGGGCGCATCCATCACGGCAAACTGGTGTATATCAGCAAATTGGGCGAACCACTGGCTACGCCTATCGTTGATATTGCCGAAAGCACACCATTGCCAAATCCTGCGGCGGCGCAAGCCATAAATTATGTGGATGCAGGTGAATTGCTGGCGCGTGAACCCGTGGGCGGCGGTTTATTGGAAGCGCAAATGGCGGTTGAAGGCTTGCAGCTCCATTATGCACCGACATGGCCGGAACTGAGCCAAACCAGCGGCGAACTGCGGTTTTTGCAAGGCCGTATGGAAGTCGCGGGTGATGCGGGCTACAGTTACCAACTCAAAGCCAACCACGTCAAAGTGGTGAATCCGGCGATAGGTAAGAGCAAAGAATTGTTCGTGCAAGGCCAAGTGGACGGCAAAATTAGCGATGCGTTGGCCTTTTTGAAAAATTCGCCGCTCAAAGACCGGATTGGTTCGGTTGCCGATGCGATTACTACCCATGGCGACACGCACGTCAATTTGGATTTGGTGTTGCCGTTGTTGGACGGAGGCATCGCAAAAGTAAACGGTGATGCGAGCTTGAACCAAGCCAAATTGACGGTGAAGTCATTGGATTTGCCTGTCACCCAGGTCACGGGGGTGTTAAGGTTTGACGAACACGGTATCTACAGCGACACCATCCACGCCGAAGCCTTGCAGGAACCCGTGCAAATCAAGCTGACCAGCGCCAATGGGCAAGCCACCTTGTTGGCAAATGGCCATGCCGCGCTGTCCGAATTGGAGCGGCAATTTGCCTTGCCCCATCTTGCCGTGGCCGAAGGCGGATTGGATTATCAACTGGCGTTCCGCTTGCCTGTTGACCACCAGCCTTCGGATTTGTTGATTGAATCCAATCTGGTCGGTGTGCGTTTGGCGTTGCCCGGCCCACTGGCCAAATCTGTCGGTGAGCAGCGTCCGCTAAAGCTTGTGTTTAGCCTGAACGGCGAGCAACTCATGCCAATTAGCGTCAATTACGCCGATCAGCTCAAAGCCGCGTTGCAATTTCACACGGCCCAACAACGCTTGGTTGCCGGACATATTTTGTACGGTGCAGGGCAAGCTTCATCGCCGCAACAAACCGGATTTAAACTCGACATAAAGCCAGCAAGCTTGGATTTAAAAGATGCGGCAACTTGGTTGGCGGGCAGCCAAACACAATCCGGCGGCGGCCCGCCCATCAATGCCGTGACCTTGCACACCGAGCAGGCGATGTGGGGCGACATACCGCTAGGCTCGTTTGATTTGTCGCTGGCCCCTAAGGATGGCAAACGATGGTCAGGCAAAATCAGCAGCGCGTTTGCTGTGGGTGATGTGTCCTTGCCGGGGGAATTGAATGCCGACAACACGATCCGTCTGGATATGTCTTTGCTGGATTTGTCGATTGCCAAACAATTCCGTCATGCTGGCAGCAACAGCGAAAGCCCGCAAATGCCTTCGGTTCTGTCGCCGCAATCCGTGCCGTTGATTGAAATGAACAGCCGTAAAACAGTTTGGCAAGCCTTGGATTTGGGTGCATTGACGTTAAAAACCACCCGTATCCCGGAAGGTATGGTCATCAAAACCTTGCAATTGGAAGGCGTTGCCCAACAACTTTATGTGTCCGGGCAGTGGACACAGCTAGGTAAGCAGACGAAAACCGATTTCCAAGGCCGTTTGGATATGCCGGATGTCGGCAAAACGTTGGCTAGGTTAGGGGTTAGCCGGGACTTTGCCGACACCACAGTGGCGATGCAATTTACCGGGCATTGGCCGGGTGCGCCTTGGCAATTTGCATTGGATAAGCTGCGCAGTGACGTGAATTTGCATTTCTCAGAAGGGCGGATTTTAAGCATAGAACCGGGCGTTGGGCGGATTTTGGGCTTTTTGGCGATGGAACAATGGCTTAAACGCCTACAACTGGATTTTCGTGACCTTTACGAAGAAGGTTTGGCGTTCAATTCCATTAAAGGCCGCTTCAAAATCACTGATGGCAAAGCCGTCACCCGCGACTTGTTAGTGGACGCGATCCCTGCAAGGATCACGATGAACGGCAATACGGACATGCTGAACAAAACCCTGGACTTGCAAGTCAATGTCATCCCCAAAAGTGCCGATGCCTTGCCCATTGCTGGTACAATTATGGACCGTTTCACCGCCCTTGTGGCGCGTACGTTGACGGGTGATGAACAGGAAGGCTTTTTGCTCGGTTCACAATATCAGCTAAAAGGCCATTGGGATAGCGTACAAGCCATCCCGCTACATGACAATGATGGCCTATTGCCCAAATTATGGAACAGACTGACCGGGTTTGCCTCGCCAAACCCGTGACGTGTGTGCCGATACGATTATTTTTACCCAAGGAACACGTATGAGTTTATGTGCCGCCATCCAAATGGTTTCCACCCCTGATGTCGAGGCCAATCTACTGGCCGCCGGACACTTGATTGCCCAAGCCGCAGCGGCGGGTGCGAAATTGGTGGTGTTGCCGGAAAATTTTGCTTTGATGGGCTTGCATGAATTGGACAAATTAAACGTCAAAGAAGCCGATGGCACAGGCCCGATTCAAGCGTTTTTAGCCACCACCGCCCGGCAACACGGGGTCTGGATCATCGCAGGTACGATGCCGATAGCGGGCGATGCCGATGACAAAGTGCGGGCGGCCTGTTTGGTGTATGACGACCAAGGCCAGCGCGTCAGCCGTTATGACAAAATCCATTTGTTTGATGTCAGTGTGCCGGGCAGCGGCGAGGTTTACCGCGAATCGGCCTCCATTGAAGCCGGGCATCAAACGGTGATTGTCGATACGCCGTTCGGACGTATCGGTTTGGCCGTGTGCTATGACCTGCGTTTCCCGGAGTTTTTCCGTATCCTCAGTGCGCAAAGCGTAGACATCTTGGTGTTCCCGGCGGCGTTCACCTTTGAGACGGGTGCGGCGCATTGGGAAGTCTTGCTACGCGCCCGTGCCATTGAAAATTTATGTTATGTCATTGCGCCCAACCAAGGCGGTGTCCATGCCAATGGCCGGAAAACCTTTGGTCATAGCATGGTCATTGACCCGTGGGGCAAGGTGCTCGATTGCATCGAAATTGGCGAAGGCTTTGCCATTGCTGATATTGACCCCAACCGCCTGACCCAAGTGCGTGGCGCATTTCCTGTCCTGAACCATCGGCGTTTTCACTGTGAATAATATGAGAGCTATTGTTACCCCTTTTTTCCTTGGTTTATTGTTGGTGGCTTGTGCGGGTGACGATCCGCGTTACCGGAGCACGGAACTGTTGGAACGCCCGCCCATACTGGCCCCCGTCAAATCAAATGAAGCCGCTGTCGTGCTTGAAGATGACAGCATCGTTCCTAAGAAAAAGCATAAAAAAGGTTTGGAAGATGATGTTTACCTGAAATCGTCAAACCCGCCTGTCATCCACATCAAGCAACCGTTTGACGATGCGTGGAACACGATTAACCAGGCTCTGACGCAAAGCGAAATTAAAATCACCGATTCCGTGCGCGAGAAGGGCCTGTATTTCGTATCCTACAATCCCGGCACACTTTTGGGGGCGGTTTCTTCTTTGCTCAAGACCGAGCCTAAACAAGTCATTTATGTGTTGACGGTTGAAGATGCCGGGCAAGAAACCCGTGTCTCCGTCAAAAAAGCCAGCGAGGGCGAACAAAGCAGCACTTTGGAAACCAGCCGCATGGATGGCACAGAAGAGGATGATGATTCCGAAGCCTTGCTGTATCAATTGCTCGAAACCTTGCGCGATGATTTGCTGACGGTATAACAGGATAAGGCTTTCCCAAACGTGCCCAAGCGGTGTTGTCCGAACCTGAGCACAAAAGCCCTATTCCAAACTTTCCGGCCAGATGCCAGCCCTTTACACTAACCAGCGGATTTTATTGCGACACTATGAATTTATTGAACCTTGCCAAACAAACCATCCTCGCACCCGTTGGCTTGCAAGACCGTGATATTGAAACCATCATGAGCCGCTTGCTCAGTGTGCCCGTCGATGCCGCCGACATTTATTTCCAAACCACCCATTCCGAATCGTGGGTGATGGAAGGCGGGATTATCAAAGAAGGCAGCCATAACATCGAACAAGGCGCGGGAGTCCGTGCCGTGGCAGGCGAAAAAACTGGGTTTGCGTACAGTGACCGCATCGAGCTGCCCGTGTTGTTGGCGGCGGCAGGTAACGTCAACGCCATTATCCGCCAACATCAAGACGCGCAAGTCAAATTGCAATTGGCTGCCGAGCCACCGCGCTATTATCCGGTCGCCAATCCCCTCAAGTCCTTGCCCGACCCCGACAAAATCGCTTTACTGCAAACCGTGGAGCGCGAAACCCGCCAGCTTGATAGCCGTATCGAGGAAGTCATCGTCAGTTTGGTCGGTGTCCATGAAAGCATCTTGGTCGCCAACCAAGATGGCAGCTTGGCCGCCGACATCCGGCCTTTGGTACGGATGAATGTCACGGTCATCGTCGTTGAAAATGGCCGCCGCGAACAAGGCAGCATGGGCGGTGGCGCACGCGCCGATTACCGCTATTTTCTTGAACAAGACCGCGCCATTGCTTATGGCCGCGAAGCCGTACGTTTGGCCTTGGTCAATCTGGAAGCGGGTGAAGCCCCGGCGGGCAATATGACCGTGGTCTTAGGCCCTGGTTGGCCGGGCATTTTACTACATGAAGCCATCGGCCACGGCTTGGAAGGCGATTTTAACCGCAAAGGCACATCGGCCTTTAGCGGCAGGGTCGGGGAGCGGGTCGCATCGGATTTATGCACCGTGGTCGATGACGGCACATTGCCCGGACGGCGCGGTTCATTGAGCATTGATGATGAAGGCACACCCACGGAACAAACCGTATTGATCGAAAACGGCATCCTCAAAGGCTATATGCAGGATAAGCTCAACGCCCGTCTGATGGGCGTGAAACCAACAGGCAACGGGCGGCGCGAATCTTACGCCAGCTTGCCCATGCCGCGTATGACCAACACCTATATGCTGCCCGGTTCGCATGATCCCGAAGAAATCATCAAGTCGGTAAAAAAAGGCCTGTATGCGAAAAACTTCGCAGGCGGGCAAGTGGACATCACGTCCGGCAAATTTGTGTTTTCGGCCAGCGAAGCCTATCTGATCGAAGACGGCAAAATCACCCGCCCCGTGCGTGGCGCAACTTTAATTGGCAACGGCCCGGACGTATTGACCAAAGTGTCTATGGTCGGCAACGATTTGGAACTCGACAGCGGCGTTGGTACTTGCGGCAAAGACGGGCAAAGTGTCCCGGTCGGCGTAGGCCAGCCCACATTGAAGATCGACGGCTTGACGGTGGGTGGCACGAGCGTCTAAATCACCTAGCATTATTTTTCTCTATTAGCAAGCCCCTGCCTAACAAGCAAAAAGATTTTCCACACTTATTTTTTCATTCATCAACGCTGAAACCCTAATGGATTTTATCGCCATTAGGGTTTCCGTATCGCTTTATCCCCCTCTGATTGCCGATTCGTAGCCATTTATCAACGCCCTTGGTGAAATGATTAGGCTATGCGCCGCCGCAAAATCACATCTGCTTAGTGTCACAAGCCTATCCCCACCCCTTTTTTTCTTATTAAGCCCTTGGCACTGATTTGTATATCAAAAATAACCATTCAAGCGGTTATTAACCGTTTTCTTAAATAGAGGTTTGCGCTAAAAAGTCAGAACATGACAATTTTTTGCAAAAACTTTTACAAAAAAAACCGCAAACTAGCTCACAAAAATTAAATTAACAGATTGATATTTTTAAAAAATAATTTTAGCCGACAAGATGTGGGGCATTTTTCTGACAATAAATTGTTTGTTGTTTATTTTTGTTGTGCGTAAAATGCCAAAAAATGACTTTTTTGTGATGTGTATCACAAAAAAATTACGATGTACCTGCAAGTATCTAACCTAAGTATCCTAAAACACATAAGACGGTAGGAAACACAGTCATGGCTATCAATCAAAAAATCAATCCAGCAGGCGGTTTTACAAGCTTTTTTATCACGGTTCCTCAAACCGCCAGCCTGGGCGACTACGTCTGGGTGGACGGCAACAACAACGGCCAGCAGGATGACGGCGCCCTGAGCGGCCTGAACGGCGTGACCGTCGAACTGTACGACGGCAACGGCGCCTACGTGACCAGCACCGTCACCGCCACCGACGGCCTCGGCAACGCCGGGCATTACCTGTTCAGCGGCCTCACCCCCGGCGACTACAGCGTCAAGTTCATCAAACCGTCCGGCTACGCCTTCGCCAAGCAGGACGTGGGCGCGGACGGCGGCGACAGCGACGCGGACGGCAACGGCCTGACCGTCACCACCACCCTGGTGTCCGGCGAAAACGACCTGAGCTGGGACGCGGGCCTCGTGCAGCTGGCCAGCCTGGGCGACCGGATTTGGCTGGATGCCAACGCCAACGGCCAGCAGGACACAGGTGAGGCTGGCACGTCCGGCCTGACCGTCACCCTGATCGGCGGCGGTGCCGACGGCCTCATCAACGGCGTGGGCGACACCACCGTGACCACTACAACGGGTACAAACGGTGCATACGCCTTCAACGGCCTGACCCCGGGTGTCGAATACCAAGTCCAGTTCAGCAAACCGTCGGGCACCGTCTTCACGGGCACCAACGTCGGCAACGACGCCAGCGACTCCGACGCGGATGCCGCCACAGGCAAAAGCCAGATCGTCACGCTTGCGTCCGGCGAGAACAACACCACACTGGATGCGGGCTACTACGCCACCGCCAGCCTGGGCGACTACGTCTGGGTGGACGGCAACAACAACGGCCAGCAGG
>CAYUQV010000005.1:71815-71886 GCA_964446885.1 uncultured Methylocucumis sp. | reverse complement strand
CGAGAACAACACCACACTGGATGCGGGCTACTACGCCACCGCCAGCCTGGGCGACCGGATTTGGCTGGACA